>VGXS01000007.1 GCA_016873225.1 Planctomycetota bacterium
CGCCGCCGGCTTCCCCAAGCCGGCCTTTCCCATTTCCGTCCGAACCATTCCCGGCTCCGGCGAAATGCTCATGGTTGGCCAGCCGCGCGCCTACGGCCCCAGCGCCGTCTACCGCGTCGCGGTCTCCTCGGAGGGGCCGACGCCCGCTCCCGTGAAACTCATCGACACCCCGGGAGAGGGCACCGCCTACGACATCGCCTTTCATCCCCGCTGGAAGGAGAACGGCTTCGTCTACTTCGGCTGGAACGGCAAGCTACCCGGCAAGGCCGACAAGCACAGCGCCATCTCCCGCTACACCATGTCGACCAAGCCGCCGTTCACCATCGACCCGGCCTCGGAAACCACGATCATTTCCTGGCCTTCCGACGGCCACAACGGCGCCGCGGTCTGCTTTGGCAAGGACGGCCTCATGTTCGTCACCTCCGGCGACGGCACCTCCGATTCCGACGGCAACCTGATGGGCCAGCGCACCGACACCCTGCTGGCCAAGGTGCTGCGCCTCGATGTCGACCACCCCGCCCCGGGCAAGGCCTACTCGGTGCCCAAGGACAACCCGTTCGCCGGCGACAAGAACTTCGTTCCCGAGACCTGGGCCTATGGCCTGCGGGCGCCCTGGCGCGTCTCCTACGACGCCGCGGACGACCAGTTGTGGGTCTGCCAGAACGGGCAGGACCTCTGGGAGCAGGCGTTCCTGGTGAAGGGAGGCGAGAACTTCGGCTGGAGCGTGATGGAGGGGAGCCATCCGTTTTATCCCGATCGCAAGGCGGGCCCCACGCCGTTCACCAAGCCCACCGTCGAGCATCCCCATTCCGAGGCGCGCTCGCTCACCGGCGGATTGGTCTACCGGGGCAAGGCGCTGCCCGAACTCGCGGGCGCCTACATCTATGGCGACCACAGCACCGGGCACATCTGGGCCGTCAGGCACACGGGCGGGAAAATCGCCTGGCACAAAAAAATCGCGATCACCACCCTCAGGATCACCGGTTTCGCCACGGATCCGGACGGTGAGTTGCTGGTGCTGCACCACGCGGCGGAAGGGGAGGGCGGTTTCTTCCGCCTGGAGCCCAACACGGCCAAGGCCGACGCCTCGTTCCCGAGGCGGCTTTCCGAAAGTGGCTTATTCGACTCCGTGAAGGAGCACCGCATGGCCCCGGGCGTGATCCCCTATTCGGTGAACGCGCCGTTCTGGTCCGACGGCCTGCACAAGGCCCGGTTCATGGCGGTGCCGGAGGGCACGGTGGGCTGGAACCCGTCGAAGTCGTGGGACTTTCCCGAAAAGACGGTGCTGGTGAAGAGCTTCGCGCTGGAGACGAGGGCGGGCGACCCCGCCAGCCGGAAGTGGATCGAGACGCGCTTCATGACGCGCCAGGGCGGCGAATGGTACGGCTACTCCTACCGGTGGAACGACGAGGGAACCGACGCCACGCTGCTGCCGGCGGCGGGCGCCGACGCCGAGTACCGCGTCGAGGGGGGCCGGAGCGTGTCATGGCACTATCCCAGCCGCGCCGAGTGCATGGTTTGCCATAGCCGGGCCGCCAATTTCGTGCTCGGCCTGTGCGACGGCCAGCTCAACCGCGACCAGGAATACCCCGGCGGCGCGAAGGACAACCAGTTGCGGGCGCTCGAGCACATCGGCCTGCTTTCGGTGAACTGGGCCGGCCATGTCGCCGCACCCAAGGACGCCGCCCAGCGGCAGCAGCCCAACCAGCGGACGGCGAAGCCGGCGACGATGTTGCCGCGGGCCCCCGAGGGATTGGCCCGTTTCGCCGACCCGTACGACAAGGCCCAGCCTCTTGAGGCCCGGGCGCGGGCCTGGCTTCACACCAACTGCGCCACCTGCCATGTGGAGGCGGGGGGAGGCAACGCGCAAATGAAGCTCGACTTCGCCACGCCCTTGGAAAAGATGGGCATCATCGACGCCCGGCCGCTGCATCAGGCCTTCGGCATCCCCGATGCCCGGCTGATGGCGCCGGGAGATCCGGCGCGCAGCGTGCTGATCCGCCGGATCGGGGCCCGCGGCCCCGGCAGCGGCCAGATGCCGCCGTTGTCCTCGGCGGTGCCCGACCGCGCCGCGGTGGAACTGATGGAGGAGTGGTGCCGCGGCCTGAAGCCCAAGCCCTGAGCCGACCCTAGGGCAGGCTTCAAATGGGTGAGTTGAATTGTTGAAGCTAACAGAACAAACACAAATGTGCGTTGAGCAAAACCAATAGAGCCCCGAACACAGTCGAAGGCGGAATGAGCGGGTTTGGATCCGGAATCGACCCGCTCACTCCGGCGCCACGCGCCTGCGTTCGGGGCTCTTTCGTTTCTGTTATGGCTCCTTTGGTTGTTCCTTGATCGACTCGCCCCTCACTCCGCTGGGGGCTCCTAAACGATGAACGGATCTCATTATGAAGGCCACACAAAGGCTGACGATGCTTAGAGCGAGCTTCAAATAGATGAGTTAAATTGATAATACCGATAAAAATGCAAATCGTGTCTATTTTAATATGCCCCCCTTAATTCGGCTCCACTGGGGCTCTTTTGTTTCCGCTATGGCTCCTGGTGTTGTTCCTTGATCGACTTGCCCCTCACTCCGCTGGGGGCTCCTAAGCGATGAACGGATCTCAATATGAGGGCCAGACAAAGGCTGACGTGCTTAGGAGCCCCCAGCGAAGTGAGGGGCCCTCGCGGACATTTAACAATCTAGCGCCAGTTCAAAGGTCACTCGCGCCGTTCGACGCTTTAGCGACATGAAAGGGCTAACAGAATGATGGCGGGTGCCGGTGTCTTGAGCAGGTCAGTTATTTGAATTTTGCCCTAGGGCTTGTCCTTGCGTTCGGCGAGGTAGGCACGGGTGGCTTCGGCCAGGTTTGATCCCACGGCCATGTAACCGGCGGTGTTGCTGTTCTTGTAGTTCCAGATCGTCTCCAGGCATACCGAGACCGTCTCCGGGTTGCCGTTCATGGCGACCCACGCGGCGCTGATCTGCTTCCATAGGGGATGGTACTTGGGGCCGGTGTATTTCGGGCGGTTGCTCATCGGGATGAGCGGCTTGATCTTGCTGATCCGGCCGTAGGCCATCTCCACGAAGCGGTCGCGGTTCAGCCTCGCCTTTTCCGTCATCAGGTCGTCGTCGAGCACATAGAAGAAGCTCGGGTCGCCCGGGGCGGGATTGTGCAGGTCGAGGAAGACATCCATCCGTCCCTTGGCGATCCATTCCGAGATCCGGGCCTTGGCCGCTTTCACCTCGTTCCAGTGGGGCTGGTCGGACCAGTCGCGGTTGTGGTCCTGGGGCAGGGCGTCCTTGCCGCCGTTGCCCGTGGCCGCGTTGTCGATGTCCATGACCGGCACTAGCACGACCTCGGCGTTCTCGCGAAGCCATGCCGCCCCGGCGCTTCCCCCGGTGAGCCAGTCGCCGAAACCCTTGGTGACCCAACTGGATCCGCTTTCCCAGGCGTGCTGCCGGGCCTGCACCCACACGCCGAGCCTTTTTCCGCCAGGAGTGTCTCCCGACATCACCCTGAGCATGGGCACGGGGCGCCCCTCCCGCGACACGCACAGCCGCTCGACCTTCGCATGGGGACACCGTTTCGACCATTCCCGCATCCAGGTTGAAACGGTCGAGGGAGTGCAGGGCGGGCCCCAGGCCACAAAAACGCTGTTTCCCGAAGGTTCCACCTTGTAAAGCATGGCGTCGCCATCGGGAGTTCCCGGCCCGGTTTGCCGCCAGTCGGTGCCGTCGGCGGAGCAAGCCGCGTGGCTTGGCCTCGACCAGGAAGCCGCCAGCGGCTTGGAGCCCGGCTTGTCGGCCACGGCCGTCGAGGCGATGAGCTTGAGGGTGATCGTTTCTCCCGGCTTCACCCCGTCGATCCGGAAGTACCACCAGCACGGCCATCCGCGCGCGGGGGCGCCGCCGGGCATGAAGGTGATCCGCCTGGCCTGCTGGTCGATCTCCACCACCTTGGCCGATCCGCCCTCGAAATCGCTGCGAACGGAAAGGGGATCGGGCAGGGCCAGGAGAAATCCGGCAACGGCCAACGCAATGGGCATGCGAGCTTCCTTAATTGCAGCGGGCCGGGCATGGCCGGCCAAGTGGGGAAGGTCGTCATCATGACTCCCAAGATTCAATGGGACCACACAATGCTTGCCGGCTTCCCGTGGCCGGTGAAAAGAAAAGCGCGAATGGCTTGGAGGCGTTGGAAATTGCGTCTTCAACAAGGAATTGAAAAAAAAGGGAGCGCCAAACGGCACTCCCTTGAAGTTGCGGCGGCAGGATTCGAACCTACGACCTCCAGGTTATGAGCCTGGCGAGCTGCCACTGCTCCACGCCGCGTCCTTGACTTTCCTATGCTAACCCAATCTCCCGCCACGGACAAGGACTCCGGTGGGAATCATTGCTTGATCCATGAATCCAAGGCGGTTTTTGGCCATCCATGTCGTCCAGCATCGCGCGAGTTCCTCCGCCTGAAAACGATTCCAGGCCGTACGCGCCGAGGATGTGGCATGGGTGCAGCGCGCCCGCTTGGTGGGGGATGCTGGCCCGGGCGGGCTTTCGGGTTCATCCGAAGTACCTGGGGATCTGCCTCGTCGCGAGCACCGTCAGCTGCTTGCATTCCATCCTCGGACACCTTCAGGATGCCTGGGAGCGACCATCGGATTCGGAATTGCCCGCCGACCCCCTCTTCATCATCGGCCACTGGCGCACGGGAACCACGCTTCTGCATGAACTGCTGATCGAGGACCCGGCCCACTCCTACCCCACCACTTATCGCTGCATGGATCCCAACCACTTTTTGCTGACGGAGAAGTGGTTCAAGCCTTACCTCGGTTGGATGCTGCCGGAAAAAAGGCCGATGGACGGCATGGAAACCGGCTGGGAGAAACCGCAGGAGGATGAGTTCGCCCTGCTCATGCTCGGTGCGCCCTCCCCCTACCGCACCATCGCTTTTCCCAACGAACCGTCCTGGGATGCCGCGGAACTGGAGATCGATTCCCTGCCTCACCGCCTGCGCCGGCGTTGGGAGCGGCATTTCCTAAGGTTTTTGACCCGGGCCCACACTGCCAAACCGGGCCGGATGGTGCTCAAATCACCCACTCACACCTGGCGGATTCCCGCGTTGCTGCGACTGTTTCCCAAGGCCCGCTTCATTCATGTGGTGCGCGATCCCTTCGACCTTTACCCCTCGACCGTTCACCTGTGGAGGGCGCTGTCTCGCGCCCATGGGCTGCAAAAATACCGGCAGGATCTTTTGGAGGAGAGGGTGTTCGAGGTGTTCCTTCACATGCACCGGCGTTTGGACGCCACCCGCGGGCTGGTCCCGAAGGAACAATGGGCCGAGTGCCGATACGAGAGTCTCGTGGCCGACCCGGTTGAAACCTTGCGGCGGTTGTACGCGCATTTCAACCTGGGATCTTTTGAGGCGGCCGAGCCTCGCGTGCGGGATGTGGTGGCCAGGAGGTCGAGCTATAAAACCAACAGGTTTAAGGAGTTGGGAGAGAGCTTGGGCGGTGAGATCAGCCGGCGCTGGGGCGCGGTGATCGACGCGCAGGGTTATTCGCGCCGGGGTTTTGGCGGCTGAGGGTCGTTGCGACCGTTACCAGCGGATTCTCTTGCGTATTCCGTATTCCTGAAATAACCTTTCCTTGGAACAGCCGTGTTCACTTCTTTACGGTCGGGTTTTTTCCTCTGTATCAAGGCGGCATGTTCCTCTCGCAGGGGGAGCCGGACATGTTGAAGAAAGCTGAAAGTTTTCACCTCGAATGCGGCGCCGAAGTGACGGAATTGTCGCTTCTGGTGCCTCAGGCCCAAGCGGAGATGCTTGAACGCAAGGCCCGCAGGCACGGAATGACCTTGGGACAACTCTTGCGCCGGATGATCACGACGCACCCGGTTTTCCGCAGTCCGGAATACGACGAAGAATGCGCCAGCGCCTGAAAGGCGCGCCCATTTCCAGAACACGGGGATGTGGATCCCCGGTTGTTTCACTAGAACAACAATCGATTCAATCCACCCAAGAGACCCCGTCATGGCTCAGGTTCGTTCAGGCGAAGTCACTTTCAAGGGAAATCCCATCCAATTGGTCGGCCCAAGGCTTGCCGTCGGCGCCACGGCACCCGACTTCGCCTGCCTCAAGGGACTTGACAAGGTGACCTTGGCCGACACCCCCGCCAAGGCCCGTATTTTCAGCGTCGTGCCTTCGCTGGACACCGGTGTTTGCAGCGCCCAAACCATAAAGTTTTCCGAGGAACTCAAGGCCCTTGGCGACAAGGTGGCCAGCTACACCGTGTCGCTCGACCTGCCCTTTGCCATGGGGCGCTTCTGCACCGCCGAGAACATCACCAACACGACAACCCTGTCGGATGCGCATAACCATTCGTTTGGCAAGGCTTTCGGTGTGTTGATCGAGGGGCTTCCCCTGCCGCTCCTGACCCGCGCCGTGTTCGTTGTGGGATCTGATGGAAAGATCGTGCATGCCGAATATGTTTCGGAAGTGACAAACCACCCGAACTATGAAGCGGCGATCAGCGCCTTGAAAAAAGCCTCTGGGGCTTGAGGTAAACTTTACAATTTGGGTTTGACGAGGGGGTTTGGGCGGCGAAATGGTCCGGTTATGCCGGCCTGCCGCTGAAATCCCCCGATTTTTTGCGCCACCAGCGATTGTCCGAATGGGAAGTCCGGTTTTACCGTGGAGGGAGAGTTCCGAAACCCCCATGCCCGGTTGACACGGCGGCATTGTGGTTTCGGCCCTGAAACGGAGCATCACCATGACTTTCCGCGCCTTCACCCCGATCCTGGCGTGCGCGCTGGCCTTGGCGGCCGCGGGCGATGCCAGCGCCGCTTGGAACAATGTGTTTCAAGTCACCTGTTGGAATTGCCGGTCGCAGCAGGCCCGCACTTCGTACTATCAGCCCCCGATGGCCGCGTCGGCACCTGTGGCTGCCGATGGCAACTGCCAGCAGTGCAACACCAGCTATATGCAGCGCAGCTACTACGAGCCCGTCACCTCGTATGAGCGCAAAAGCTACTACGAGCCCGTGACCAGCTATCGCACCAGCTACTACTACGAACCGGTCACCCAGTGCCGCACCAGCTACTACTACGACCCCTGCTCATGCAGCTACAAGCCGGTGACGAGTCAGGAAACCACCTACGCGCTGAAGGCCCAGCAGTGCCCGGTCACGACCTATGTGGAACGCTGCTACCAGCAGCCTGTGACCAGCTACAGGCTCTCGTACTACTACCAACCCGTGACCACCTGCTGCACCACAACCACCGGCGCGCCGGTCCAGTCGGTGCCCCCGGTTACGGTTCCCGCGGCGCCTTCCCTGTCGCCCGCTCCTCCCGCGGCACCCTCGACCGCGCCGCCTCCCTTGGCGAATCCGGCCCCCGCGATCAGCGAACAACGCTCGATTCCCCCCATGACGCCAAGCGTCAACGAGTCGCGCACTCCGGGCACCTCCTACAGCAGGCCGACGGTTCCTCCCGTGGCTGTTCGCCCGGAACGGATCGCCTCGGCCAACTCGCTGGTGCCGGTAAACGGCCAACTGACGGGCGGCCTTCTCAACACGCCGGTTCGCAACGCCAATTTGTGGTTCGTGGGAACGGCCAATGAGCGGATTCCCGCCAACACGGACAGCCAAGGCCGTTTCAGCACCCAGATACCCGCGGGTACCTGGAATGTGTACATGGCCGGGCGCGATGGCGGAGCCAAGTTTGTCAGCACCGTGGCGGCGACCGGTTCTCCCGAACCGATTCGCCTGGCCCTTCGCTAAGCCTTCATATCCGCAGGAAAGCCGGGAATTGGCCTCGCCTGTCCCGGCTTTCTTCAATTAGAGTAATCGTATTGTATCGGGTGACCCTTCACCCTTCCTTCGTTCCGGGGCGGCGAGAGCTGTTTCGGGGCGTTTTTGTCATCACACCGGAGATGCCGGTTTCCGGCACCTGAAACGACCATGGCCGTCAACTCGCTTAGCAATATACGCAATATCGGCATTATCGCGCATGTGGATGCCGGAAAGACCACGACAACCGAGCGAATCCTGTATTTCAGCGGCACGAAGCACAAGGTGGGCGATGTCGACTCCGGTGACACGACGACCGACTTCGACCCGCTTGAGCGAGCCAAGGGCATCACCATCAACTCGGCCGCCGTCTCGGTGGACTGGGGTACCAACCAAATCAACATCATCGACACTCCCGGCCACGTGGACTTCACCGCCGAGGTGGAGCGCTCGCTCCGCGTGCTTGACGGAGCGGTGGGTGTTTTCTGCGCGGTAGGCGGCGTGGAAGTGCAGTCCGAAACCGTGTGGTTCCAGGCCAACAAGTATCGGGTCCCCCGCATCGCCTACGTGAACAAGCTCGACCGTACGGGCGCCGACTTCTACGGCTGCGTCGCCCAGATGAAGGAAAAGCTTTTGGCCAAGACGGCGATCTGCTCGATCCCCGTCGGCGCCTACACCGACTTCAAGGGCATCATCGACCTGATTCGGATGAAGTTCGTCCAGCGCGACCCCAACGACAAGCGCAACATCAACTTCGAATTGGTCGACATTCCCGAGAGCCACAGGGCCGAGGCCGAGCTTCGCCGCGCCGAGCTTCTTGAGATGGCCTCGCTCGCCAATGATGAGCTCGCCGAGACCCTCCTCGAGGAGAAGCCGGTTTCCGAGGAATTGCTCAAGAAGGCGCTCCGCGAGGGAACGCTCAAGGCCCTGTTCACCCCCGTGGTGTGCGGCTCGAGCAAGAACTTCCATGGCGTGCAGCAGTTGCTCGACCATGTGATCGACCTGCTGCCCGCGCCTGTCGACCGGCCTCCGGTCGAGGGACTGGTTCCCAAGAGCAAGGAAAAGGAAAAGGTGATCCGCAAGCCGGATCCCAAGGATCACTTTTCCGGGCTGGCTTTCAAGACCGTGGCCGAGCCCACGGGCGACCTCGTTTATGTGCGCGTTTACTCGGGCGAGCTTCGTCCGGGCGACACGGTGCTCAACACCAGCAACGGCCGGCAGGAGCGCATCGGGCGGATGTACCGCATGATGGGCAACAAGCGCGAGGAACTCGAGGTCGCCGGCCCCGGCACCATCATCGCCGTCGTCGGCCTCAAGACCACCTACACGGGCAACACGCTTTGCTCGACGGACGATCCCGTGGCCCTTGAGTCGATCAACTTCCCCAAGCCCGTCATCAGCGTGGCGTTGATCCCGGACAAGACGAACGACGAGTCGAAGCTGGGAGATGCCCTGGGCCGGTTGCTTCGCGACGACCCGACCCTCAAGGCGCACACCGACCCCGAGACCAACCAGCTCATCATCTCCGGCATGGGCGAGCTTCACTTGGAAGTTTCGGTGGAAAAGCTCCACCGGTTCCCGGGCGTCAAGGTCGCCACGGGCAAGCCGATGGTGGCCTACCGCCAGACGCTGGCCAGGCCGATCGAGATGGAAACTCGCTACATCAAGCAGTCGGGCGGCCGCGGAAAGTTCGCCGTGATCACCGTGCAGTACAAGCCGCTCACCAAGGATGAGTCCGAGGCGTGGCAGAAGAAGATGGAGGAGGAAGGCGAACCGGCCGACATCAACAACATCTACTTCACCGACAAGATTTTCGGCGGCGTGGTGCCCAAGGAGTACATCCCGTCCGTCGAGCAGGGCATCCGCCAGGGCACCGTCAAGGGCGCCAAGTACGGCTTCCCCTGCGTCGACATCCAGGCGACGCTCACCGATGGAAAGACCCACCCGGTGGACAGCTCGCAGGACGCGTTCAAGCTTGCCGGCTGGGAAAACTTCCGGGATGCCCAGGAGAGGGCCGGCATTGTTCTGCTGGAGCCCATCATGAAGGTGGCCGTCGTGGCGCCCGAGAAATACATGGGCTCGCTCACCGGCGATGTTTCCCGCCGCCGCGGCGTGATCCAGGAAACGGTCACCGCGAACAACCGCGTCACGATCATGGCGCAGGTACCGCTCGCCGAACTGTTCGGCTACACTACCGACCTGAGAGGCAGCACCAGCGGCACGGCCTCCTTCACGATGGAGCCCAGCCATTACCAGGAAGTGAAGGAAGAACTGGCCGACCTGCCCGCCAAGGGAAAGTGACCGATCGGAATCCTCAATGGGCGGCTTGCCCCGCCCCAACCCATCCGGAGTCGATTCGCCATGAAAACCCTGCTGCGCCCCGTCCTCTGCGCCCTCCTGCTGGCGGGCCTCGCCGTGTCGGCCCGGTCCGACAACGCCTCGAAGGAGGCGCTGGCCCAGCTTCACGAATTCATCGGGAAGTGGAATGGGAACGGCAATCCGGCCGGAAAGAAGACCGTTGTTGGCTGGAAGGAAACCTTCTCGTGGGGCTGGCGCTTCAAGGGAGATGACGCCTGGCTCACCCTCGAGGTGGAAGGCGGCAAGTACTTCAAGTCGGGCGAGCTTCGCTGGGACGACGCCAAGAAGCTCTTCAAGTTCACCGCCGTCACCAAGGAGGGTGAAAAGCAGCTATTCGAGGGAACCTACAAGAAGGAAAACCTCACCCTCGAGCGGCTCGACCCCAAGACCAACGAACGCCAGCAGTTCACCATGAACACCGCCGCCGAGGGCATCAGGTTCAACATCAACTACAAGAAGGCTTCCGGGGGCGGCAAGCTGTTCAGCCCCGTCTACTCCGTGCAGGCCAACAAGGATGGCGAAAGCCTCGCCGCCGCCAAGGAATCCAAGAATGTGTGCGTGGTTTCCGGCGGAGCCGGCACCTCGACGGTTTCCTTCAAGGGCGAAACCTTTTATGTCTGCTGCAGCGGCTGCCGCGACGCCTTCAATGAGAACCCGGAGAAGTATGTGAAGGAGTTCAAGGCCAAGAAGGGCAAGAACTAGCCTTTCCGGGCCATCATCGCGAACATCACCCGGCCCATCGGCCGGGTGACTTCATTTTGAGGGCCGGCCGCCATGCCGGGCCGCCCCCTTGGCATCCGCCGACCCATTCGGGGAGAAATTGGGCGGCTCGAGGATCACCGGCGGGTCGATCGTTTCCCCGGGATCGGTGCGGCAGGCATCCCTGCGGGCCCGGGCGTCAGCCAGGGCGGCTTCGGCGCAGTCCTGGCATGCCAGGGCGTAGGTCTTCCACTCGATGATGTGGCCGTCGGTCCACCGGGAGGCGACCTTGAGCCTGGCGGGCAGGCCGCATCGTTGGCACTTGACCAGATAGCGCAAGGGGCGCATGTCAGTCGTGGTCGAAAGGCGGGGGAGCGCCCTGCACGAGCGCCAGCGCGTTCATCGCGGCCCGTTGCTCCGCTTCCTTCTTGTTGCGGCCCCAGGCGCCGGGATAGGTCTGCCCGCCGATCACAGCGGCGATCTTGAAGCACTTGCTGTGGTCGGGCCCCTTCTCGTCGAGAAGGACATACATGGGGGTTTGGCCGAAGTCGCGCTGGCCCACCTGCTGAAGCAGCGACTTCGAGTTGCCGAACTCGCCGTTTTCGAGCACGGTCTCAATCTCAGGTCCGAGTTGGCGGAGAATGAAGCGGCGGGCCTGCTCGATTCCCCCGTCGAGGTAGATCGCCGCGACGATCGACTCATACACATCGGCGAGCATGTTGCTTGGCAGGGAAGTGCCGCGGCCGTTGATTCCCTTGCCCGTGATCAGCCACCTCTCAAGGCCCAGTTCCTCGGCGAAGCGGGCGCAGGTGCGCCTGCTGACAAGGACGGATTTCATCTTGGTGAGGTCGCCCTCCTGATACTCCGGAAACCTGCGGAAGAGTTCCTCGCAAGCGACAAATCCGAGGATGCTGTCGCCCAAAAATTCGAGCCTTTCGTTTGATGAAAGGCGCGTGTTGGCTCCCGAGGCGTGAGTGAGGGCGCCACGCAGGAGTTCAGGATTTGAAAACCGGTAATCTGCGGCAATTTGGCAATTTTCGAGGGGGTCTGACACCCCTTCGGTCGGAGGTGAGGAAGGCTGAGATTCCATTATCCCCGTTTTCATGGCGTTCACACCGGGGCCTGTCATCTTTGGGACTTTGCCCACGGCCTCCTCCACACTAGCGGATGCCCTGTTTTTGTCAACGAACACGGGCTCCCGGGCGCGAACCTGCCGTGATGTCTGTCCGTATGCCTAGGAATCTGAGGATAGCGGCTTGGTTGAGGCCGGAGCGAGAATGGTCTTGCTCAGGCAACCGGCTCTTGGAGGAACGCAAACCATGAAAAGATGGATCGTTGCGGTCGCCGGGGTGGCGGCCCTTGCATGGATCGGCATGACAGTGGCCCCCGCGGCGCCGCAGGCGCAATCGTCCCCCGCCCCGGTGAGGGACCTACTTTCCTACCGCGACATCGTGAAGAAGGCGTTGCCCGCGGTCGTGAGCATCGAGTCGAGGCAGGCCCGGCAGGAGGTGAGGGGCAACAGGCAGCGCCGGGGCGGATTCGACCTGCCCCCCGGCCTTCCCGAGGAATTCAGGCGACGGCTTGAGGAAATGATGCCCGAAGGGGGACCCGAAGCACCGGACGGAAGGCTGGGATCCGGTTCCGGAGTCGTGGTCGAAGCTTCCGGCGTCGTGCTCACGAACCACCATGTGGTTGATGGCGCCAGCGAAGTCACCGTGCTCTTCCAGGACGGCCGCAAGGTCGTCTCCAAGAGCATCGTCTCCGACCCGAAGACCGACCTGGCGATCGTGCGGCTTGACGCCTCCAAGGGGCCTTACGCCGCTTTGGAGATGGGAGACAGCGATTCCATGGAAATTGGCGACCGCGTGATTGCCGTCGGCGCGCCCTTCGGCCTGGCGGGCACCGTCACCCATGGAATCGTCTCGGCCAAGAACCGGAACCTGAATGTCAACATGTACGAGGACTTCATCCAGACCGACGCGGCCATCAATCCGGGCAACAGCGGCGGTCCGCTCCTCAACATCGAGGGCCAGGTGATCGGCATCAACAGCGCCATCAAGAGCCGCACCGGCGGGTTCCAGGGCATCGGGCTGGCGATCCCGAGCAACCTGGCGAGATCCGTCAAGGACCAACTGCTGGCCAACGGCGGAGTCAAGCGATCCTACATTGGCGTCGCCATGCAATCGGTGCAGGATCCGGCGCTGGCGAGGAAACTGGGACTGGCCGAGGTCCGCGGCGCCGTGGTCAACGATGTGGTCGGGGGCGCTCCTGCGGAGAAGGCGGGCCTGCAACCGGGCGATGTCATCGTCGGCGTGGACGGCAAGCCCGTGAAGGACAGCAGGGCGCTCCAGGCCATGATCGCCAGCCAGCAACCCGGGCGCGAGGTTTCGCTCGATGTCGTCCGCGACGGCAAGAGCCAGAGCCTCAAGGTGAAGCTCGAGGAGCAGCCCAAGGCCTACGGCTTGGCGGGCGCCGGGGATGAGCCGGGCGGGGTTCTTCCCTCCCCCCGCAAGGGACTCGGCCTCTCCGTCGCCGACATGTCGCCCGAGGTCGGCCGCAAGTACGGCTTCAAGTCCAAGGCGGCCGGTGTCATCATCACCGAGGTCGAATCCCGCTCCCCCGCGGCGGAGGCCGGCCTCAGGCCCGGGATGCTGATCAGCCGGGTGGAGCGCAAGCCGGTGCCGGACACCGCCGCGTTTGAAAAAGTGGTTTCGGGCCTCGATCCCAAGGCCGATGTCCTGGTTCAGGCGTCCACGCCGGACGGCGCCAACCTTCTGGTGGTGGTCAAGGGATCGGATTGAGCCCCGTCGGTACAGGCGGTCCCGGTGTCGGCCGCGGTGGTTTCGCCGCGGCCGATGGCATTGCCGGCCCTGTGACTTCAGCCCGGCGGGGCGGGCCTCAGCCGTAGCTCGAATTGCTCGACGCAGCGGGCCTGCTCGGGTGTTTCCACCGATCCCCGGCGCTGGGATCGAACCTTCTGGATCGCGTCGCGGGCGGGCATTCCCGAGGCCACCAGATAGGCCGCCAAAATGGTTCCCGTCCTGCCAATCCCGGCCCTGCAATGAACCGCCACACGCAGCCTCGAATCGAGCGCCTTGCGTATCGCCTCGACGCACCGGTCAAGCTGTTCAGGCGGAGGCGCCTCGAAATCGGCGATCGGTTCATGCACCGAGAGCAGGCCGGACTGGTTGATCCAGGCCCGGGGAAGGGGATCCTCGGTGAGCGTCACGACGAGGTCGATGCCCTGGGTGCGAAGCCAGTGCAGGTCGTCGACATGGCTGGGGCGGGCCAATCCGGCCAAGCGGTCGGGATCGATCCAGGAGAAGTTCTGCGGGGGCATGCTGCGACTCCCGGTTACCTGAGCACGGGCAGGCCGTGGCGCTGCCGGATCTGGGCGGCCTCGCGCCAGGAATCCTCATCCTGCCGCAGGAAATCCGCCAGGGCGGCCGAACCGGTTTCGAGTTCGCGCGCGGCATCGGCCACCCGGCCTTCCATGGCATCAAGCATATCGAGAACCATGGCCGCCGTAGGAAGGAACGCCGCGGATTTCGGGGTAGGCCAGCCTCCTGAAAGCATCCTCGCGGCGTCCGGGGGAGGAGGTTGCCTGTACGAGAGCCACAGGGCCCTTTTCAGCCGCTTGAGCGCCCGGGCCCTGTTGTCATGCTGCGACCTGCTTTCCTCGGCGATTACGATCAGGCCGCTCGGCGGATGCCTCAGGCGCACCGCCGAGCTGGTCTTGTTCCGCTTCTGGCCGCCGGGGCCGCTGGCCCTGTACAGGTCGACCTCGCACTGGCAAACCAGCGCGTCGTCGTCCAGGGAGGTCCAGGCGGCCCTGCCGGTCAGACCTCGATCTTCCACGGGGCGCGCATCTGCCGCGAGACCAGCGCGTTCGCCGCGGCGTCGTCGAACTTGCGATCCTTGGGCGACCACTTCAGCTTCTTGCCGAGCTGCAGGGCGATCACGCCGAGGTGGCAAACGATCACCGAGCCGGCGCCGACGCCCACATGGCAGATCGGCTTCTTGCGCGATTGCGTGCAGCCCAGGAAGTTCGCCATGTGGTTGGTCGACACCTCGAGGCGGGTCGCGTCGGCTCCGAGCGGCTCGGAGAGCAGCTTGGGATCGCTGGCGGAGATCTTGCCGCGGCTGACGAAGATCCACTTGCCGCCCTCGCCATTGAAAAGGATGCCGTTGGTATCCTTTTCCCCCTTGGTGCCGGGCAGGGTGGTGTCCGAGGCGATCACCTTGACGCCGTCGGCGTAGGTGTAGGTCACCTTGAAGGTGGGATGGCAGTTGTAGGCGTGCGCGTCGCTGGAAGGCTTCTCGCCCTCGGCGTCCACCTCAACGGGGCCGTCGCCGTCGCGGCCGAGGCCCCACTGGGCGATGTCGAGGTGGTGGGCTCCCCAGTCGGTGAGCTTGCCGCCCGAGTACTCGTACCACCAGCGGTACTGGTAGTGGCACCTTTCGGTGACATAGTCGACCTTGGGGCATGGCCCGAGCCAGAAGTCCCAGTCGAGCCCCTCGGGCGCGGGCGAAGGCTTGAAGCTGCCCTTGGGGTTGGCGCCGATGCGGCATTCCACGGTGGAAACCTTGCCGATCCGCCCGTTGCGGACAAGCTCGCAGGCCAGCCGGAAGCGCGCGTCGCTGCGCTGCTGGCTGCCGGTGGCCAGCACGCGACCCGTCTTGTTCACGACGGCTTCCAGCGCCACGGCCTCGCCGATGGTGAGCGTGAGCGGCTTTTCGAGATAGACATCCTTGCCTTTCTTCAGCGCGTCGATGGCCACCAGGGCGTGCCACTGGTCGGGGGTGGCGATGGTGACCGCCTGGATGTCCTTGTGGTCGAGCAGTTCGCGGAAGTCCTTGAATCCCTTGGCGCCCATGTCGCCCTTGCCGGGGAGGTCCTTCTCGACGGCGGTCTTGAGGTGCCTGGCATCGACATCGCAGGCGGCCACATAGCGCACGCCCTTGACGCGCTTGGCGTCGCCATGGATCGCGCGCCCGCGGCTTTGGGGCGACCCGATGCCGATGGCGCCCATGGTGATGTCGAGGGGCTTGGCGTCCTGGAGGGCCGCCCCGGCGATCTCGCGGGCGTTCCACAGGGGCAATCCGGCGGCCGCAAGGCCGAGGGTGGTGTGTTGCAGGAAACCACGGCGGGAAATGTTGCCACGCGGCACGGTCACGACTCCGGGGGAGGAAGGGCCGGCGACCCTCGCCGGCATGGACATCATCCTACCCGCCGCCCCGGCGCGCACAACATTCCGGCCGGTGAATCCTCGGGCGGGACGCGCGAATAACCGTTGCCCGTGGTGTGGGCGCCGCAAGCGCCGGACCCGGGGGTAAACCGTCGGGGTGACCCAGGCCGGCACGGGTCCGGTCACCGGGAATGATCAGGAAGCCTCGATGAAACCATCAACAGAAAACCCAAGCCCCCGGGTCCGGCGTCAGCCTGCCAACTCCCGTTTCCAGCGCGCCAGCAAGGCGATCGCCGCCTCGCCGGTGAGCGATCGCGGGTCGATCCCCGCGATTTCAGCCAGCACCGGGTCATCCGAACCGGCGAACAGGCTCGACTGCACGAGCCTCGGGTTGCGGATGGTGCCGCCATCGGCGGCGGGCGCGCGCGCGTGCCTCGCCTCGAGTTCCGCCAGCAGCGCCCTGGCCCTTTCCAGGACGCCCGACGGAATGCCCGCCCGCGCCGCCACATGGATGCCGTAGCTCCGGTCGCTCGTGCCGGGAACAACCCGGTGCAGCAGCGTGATGTCCCGGTCGGTTTCCAGCACCTCCGCCCGGCACGCCCTGACCCCGGAAAGCCTTTCGGCCAGTTGCGCCAGTTCGTGGTAGTGCGTCGCGAAGAGGCAGCGGCAGCGGATCCGGTCGTGGAGGTCCTCGGCGATCGCCCAGGCCAGGGAGACCCCGTCGTAGGTGCTGGTTCCCCGGCCGATCTCGTCGAGGATCACGAGGCTGTTCCCGGTGGCGTTGTTGAGGATGGTGGCGGTTTCCACCATTTCCACCATGAAGGTGCTCTGGGCCCTCGCGAGGTTGTCTCCCGCGCCCACGCGGGCGAACAGGCGGTCCGCCAGTCCGAACCTCATCGCCCGGGCCGGGACGAAGGCGCCGGACTGCGCCATGACCACCAGCAACGCCGACTGCCTGATGAAGACGCTTTTGCCACCCATGTTGGGCCCGGTGACCAGGTGAAGCGTGCCGCCTCCGCTCCCTCCCAAAGCCAAATCGTTGGGAACCACCGTGCCTGTGGGCAGGGTCACATCGAGGACGGGATGCCTCCCCTGGTCGATCTCGAGGATCGGGCCGGTGACGATCGAAGGCCGGCAATGTCCGCGGTCGCGGGCCAGTTCCGCGAACGAGGCGAGCGTGTCGAGTTCGGCAAGCGCGTCGCCGAGCGAGCGCAGGCGGGCCGACTCCCGGGACACCGCCTCCCTGAGCGCCGTGAAAAGTTCAAGCTCCCGCTTGGCGATCCCCTCGTCGGCGCCAAGCGCCTTTTCCTGGAAGGCGAGCAGTTCGGGAGTGATGAACCGCTCGGCGTTCTTGAGTGTCTGCTTGCGCTGGTAATCCGCGGGAACCCGGGAAATGTTCGCCTGGGTGACCTCGATGTAATACCCGAAAACCTGGTTGAACCCGACCTTGAGGCTGTTGATGCCGGTGCGGGCGATCTGGGCGGCCTGATATTCGGCCAGCCATGAGGCCCCGCGTTGCCTGGCGTGCCGCCATTCATCGAGCGACGCGTCGAATCCCTCCCTGATGACATGCCCCTCCCCCACCACCAGCGAAGGCTCATCGGCCAGCGCGCGGGCGAGCAGGTCGGCAAGTTCGCCGCATGGGTCGATCCGCTCCGCCAGGGCCCGGAGGTGGGCCGAGCGGTTCGAGGCGGCCTGAAAGGCGGCTTCCCGCATGACGGGGACCTTCGACAGGGCCTTGGAAAGCTGGGCCAGGTCGCGGGGTGAGGCGCGCAGTGTCGCGGCGCGCGCCACCACCCGCTGAAGGTCGCCAATGGCTCCCAACTGTTCCCTCAAGGCTCCGCGAAGCGCGTCGGCCTCCACAAGCGATCCCACGGAGTCGTGCCGTCCGCCGATCAGCGCCGCGTCCGCCGCCGGTTCCAGGAGCCATTCCCGCAGCAGCCTCGATCCCATCGCCGTGCGGGCCCGGTCGACCGCGGCGAGGAGCGACCCCTCGCGGCCGTTGTCGCGCTGGTTCCCGGTAATCTCCAGGTTGCGGCGCGTGGTCTCATCGAGGCGAAGGGCGCTTTCGCCGAGGTGGGGCCGGATATCGAGGTGGGGAAGGCCGGTCCTGACGGTTTCCTTGAGGTAGGCGAGCAACGCGCCCGCGGCCCGAAGGCAGGGTTGCCTGTCGTCGAACCCGAAGCCGGCCATGGTGGAGACGCCGAACTGTCCCTGCAGCAGCTTGGAGGATTCCGCATCCTCAAAGTGCCAGTCGGGGCGCGGCGTCAGCCAGGGCTGGTCGCCCAAAAGGGCCAGGGTTTCCATCCGGCCGGAACGGGAGTCGGGATGCAGCAACTCGGCGGGTTCCAGGCCGCCCACCAGGTCGCGCGCGGCCTCCCGGGCCGCATCGGCGGCGAAGACCCGGCCGCGCCCCAAGTCGACCCAGGCGACGCCGAAAGTGTCCTTGGGCCCCTTGGTGATCGCGACCAGGTGGCTGGGACGACGCGGATCGAGAAGGTCGTCCTCCGTCAGCGTGCCGGGCGTGACAACCCGGGTGACTTCCCGCCTCACCAGGCCCTTGGCTTGGGCCGCATCCTCGACCTGGTCGCACACGGCCACCCGCTTGCCGGCCACCAGGAGCTTGCGGAGGTGGCTTTCCAGGGCGTGGTGGGGAAAGCCGGCCATCGGCATGGCGCCGTCGCGGGTTGTGAGGGTGATGTTGAGGACGGGGGCGATTTCGCGGGCGTCGTCGTCGAACAGTTCGTAAAAGTCGCCCATGCGGAACAAAACAACCATTCCGGGATACCGTTCCTTGGCCTCCCGGTACTGCCGCATCATCGGCGTCGTCATGATGGAGTCGGCCCGGTGTCAGGCTTGCTTGGGCTTGAAGTCGCGGCGCATCCGCATGGAGTTGCCCGGGGGATAATACTCGATATCGGACATGTAATGCCTCATGAGCATGACGCCGCGTCCGCAGGGTCGCTCGAGGTTTTCAATGGCCGTCGGGTCGGGCAGGTCATCCGGATCGAAGCCCGGACCTTGATCGGTGATACGGATTTCAAATGACAACTTTTGGACATGATAACGGATGGTAACTGACTTTTCGGGATCCATCTGGTTGCCATGCTTGATGGCGTTGACGAGGCCTTCTTCCAGGGCGAGCTTGATGCAGAAGATGTCGCGTTCGGAGGCGTCGGTTTTCGAAAGCAATTCCTCGATTCGGTCCTGAACCTCGCGGGCCAAGGCGGGGTCGCTGGCGATCACGACATCCACCGGCTCGAAAGCGCTGGGATTCTGAGCGGAATCTGTCATATTCCTTGGGCCGCCGTCGATGTGCTTTCCGGTCAGGTAAATCGCGACACTGATTCGATTCAAACTCATGGGGGGGAAATCCCCCCATGAAAATGTTCTAGTCAGCTTGCCGCCTGAAGCGCGGTTTGCTGGTCGTCCACGATCTTGATGAGCTTGTCGAGACGGGTGATCGTGAAGACTTCCTTGATGTCATCCTTGATCTTGCAGAGGACGAGCTTGCCGCCCTCCTTCTTGACCTTGTTGTTGAGGGCGATGATCTTGCCGAGCGCAGCGGAAGACAGGTAATCGACATTGCTGAAGTCGAGGACGATCTTCTTCTTCTTGTCATTGTCGACCAAGGAGAACAATTGTTCACCGATCAACTGGATGTTCTGCTCATCCAAAATTTTCTTGTCAATAAAACTGACAACGGCAATGTCGCCGAGTTCTTCAACTTCCAACCGTTTCTTGGGTGCGCCGGACATATTCAGTCTCCCGTTTCAGTCAGGAACGCAGGAACGGTCGCCCTTAACTGAGTCAATTCGATATGTTGATGCTAAAAGGGGATATGGTAAAGTCAAGGAAAATCAAGAGATCCGGTCGGCGGAAAGTCAAGCGCCGCCCCTAATAGCGTCTCGAGTTTCCAACCTTGAAGCCAAATCCATCTCGGCGGCCAATGACATGGACGCCAGCGGTGTTTCCTTTTTTCCCGCCAGGCAATAGAGTTCCGACCATTTCTCCTTCTTATAACCATGCTGGCGGACGAACCAATGGTCGTGGTCATCCTTTTCCAGCGGGAAAAGCGCGCAGGCTTCCGGTTTGTAGCCCATGGAGTCTCCATCCTCTGCCCCAAGGGTATGTAACACGCATCCCTTATGAAAAAAAACGCACCACCCGCCCGCGACCCGCACCATTTTGTCGCCGGCCTTCACGCGGCGACTGAGCCATCCGTCCTTCTCGATGACCGCGCGAGCCTCGGGCCTCAGAAGCGGCAACCACCTGGGCCTAAGTCCGTCGATCACCGCCTGCTGGCTTTGATCGACGGGTGGGCGGCCCTGCTGGCAGCAGATCCCTTCGCATCCGCGCCCGAAGGTGCATTCAAACCTCGCGGACTCGATGTTGATGACCTCGAGCGGTCGCCGCCCGGGTGAGCGCTTGTCGGACTTCATGCAAATCGGTTCCCTTGGGCTTGGGAAAGGTTATTGGAATCGTCAGGTGTATCATGTCAACTTGATGGCGTTAAAATCCAGACGATGACCGATCCAGACGAAAATGATGTTCCGCTCGAGGAACCGGCCGTTCTCCAAGCATGGCTGGCCGCCATGGATGGATGCGGCTGCTCCTCCTGCGGTGCCGCCCTGTGTGGTCACGAACGGCTCAGGTCGCGGGCCATAGCCGGGGTTCATCCACCGCGGTGCCTGTCCTGCCTGTCCAGCGGACTCGGCCGCGACCCCGGCGAGTTGGCTCGCAGCATCAACGCCTACATCCGCAGGCGCGCCTGCTTTGCCTCGGCTTGGGCCGGCATTCCTGCCTCAGGCTGTTCGCACGACATGAATGACGCCGGGGAGTGTCCACCGGATCCGGTAACCCGCGAGGCCGACTGGTCCTCGGCAAGCCATTCGTGGGATGCCGGCGACCTTGGCTGCGGCGACCTCGTTCTGCCCCTGAGGGCCCGCATGAAGGCCTTATCGCCGGGACAGCGCCTCAGGTTGAGGGCCCTTGATCCCGCAGCGCCGGTCGATCTTCCAGCCTGGTGCCGCCTCACGGGCCACCTGCTCGTGGCCGCCGCGCCCCCCGATTACCTGATACAACGACGATCCGGGGACTGATGATTCTGTCGATGAGGAGCCAGGGCGATGTCGAAAAAGTTTGTTGTGTCGCTGACCCGTGGGCTGGATGACACCGACCGGGCGACCGTGGCCTTCGTGGTGGCCAACGCGGCGCTGGGATCGGACCGGGACACGGTGGTGTTCCTGAGCGTCGAGGGCGTGCGGTTGTCGCAGGCGGGCGCCGCGGATGGGGTTCACGAGTCGGGTTTCGCCCCCCTCAAGGACTTGATGGCGCAATTCGCCGCCGGGGGCGGGAAAATATTGGTGTGCTCGCCCTGCTTCAAGAAACGGGGCCTCGATGAGTCGGCGCTGGTCGCCGGCGCGCAGGTTGTGGGCGGGGCCCGGCTTGTGGAATTCATGGCCGACGGCGCGCCATCGATCTCGTACTGAGAGCACCTCCATGGCTGAACCCGATTGGCTGGCCGCGCATGCCCATGAGCCCGATTCAGGGTTCGACGGGGGCGCGATGGATTGCGGCAACGGCCTGCTCTTGGAGATCCGCCGGCATCTCAACGCCCTGGATTCAGGGGGGTTGTTGGAAGTTCGTTCCATCGAGCCCTCGGTGGCCGGCGACCTTCCCTCATGGTCGAGATTGACGGGTAACGAACTGGTTTCCCGTGTCGGGCGCCCGGATTCGGCCAGCTACCTGATCTGCAAGGGCCGGTTCACCGGCGCTCCGCGGAAAGCCCATTCCCGCAAGGCCGTGGCCCCGCGGACCCCGGGGCCCAGGCTCGCCGTGCCCGAAGGCTTTCCCCCGCCATGGACGCCTCCGCCCCTGGCGGTCACGGGAATCGGAAGCTGGCCCCGGCCGGCCTGGATGCTCCACCTGCTTTCGGCCCACCTGGAGGACCGCCTGGCCGAGGGGGTGTTCGCCGCCGCGGCGGCCGATGCCACCCGGCTTGCCGTTCTCGACCAGGAGGCTTGCGGCGTCGACCTTGTCACCGAGGGGGAGCAGTCGCGCGACACCTATGCCGGCTTCGTGGGTTCGAGGCTTGGCGCCTGCCGGCTCATCCCGCTTGCCGATCTGGCGGCTCATGTGGAGCATCCCGATGATTTCCGCCGGGAGCTGAAGGCTCTCGATGTGCCGCCCGGCGCCCACCATCCCGTCGCGCTTGGCCCTCTGGTGCGCGACCGCGAACTGGTGCTTCCCGACTTCCGGGCGGCGCGCGCCGCGACGAAACTGCCTGTCAAGGTGGCCCTTCCCGGGCCCTACCTTTTGGCCCGAACCCTCTGGCTCGACTGCCTGCTGGAACGCCATTACCGCGACCGGGAAACCCTCGCGTCGGATGTGTGCCAGGTGTTGCGGGACGAGGCGGCGCACCTGCTCGCCGAGGGCGCAGCGATGGTGCAGTTCGACGAACCGGTCCTCACGGAGGTGGTGCATGGCGCCCCCGCGGCCCGGCGCAGCTTCATGTGCGGGGCGCTTTCGGAGCGGCGCGAGCCAACAAGGGAACTGGCGTTCGCGCTGGAACTTTGGCGCGAAACCTCACGCGGGCTGCCCCGCGAATCGCTCGCGCTGCATATTTGCAGGGGGAACTGGTCTCCGGACGAGTCGGTGGCGCTTTCGGGGCCGTACGAACCCCTGCTGGAAACCCTTGGCGCGAGCCCGTTTGCAACCTTGTTTTTGGAGATGGCGACCGCCCGTGCCGGCCGTCTTGAGGATTTGCTTCCCCTGGCCGCTTCGCACCGGCTTGGAATCGGGCTTGTCAACCAAAAGCTTGACCGGGCGGAATCAACGGATATCTTAATGATTCGCATTAGGCGGGCCGCTGAACTGTTTGGTCCGGGCAGGATTCTGCTCAATCCTGACTGCGGATTCGCCACCTTCGCGACCTGCCCGCTTGCCGGCCGCGAAGCCTCGATGGAGCGTATGCGCCTCTTGGTTCGATGCGCCGCTGAAGTTCGGACTGAATTGGGACTTTGACCACATGCGACCGGCTTCCGCCAATTCCTCCGCATGCCGTCGCCCGGGGCGAGATTGCCCCGGATTTTCCTGAGTGGGTTGCCGCTGAGCCGGCGTGCCCGCCTCGACTTCTCCGAATGCTGACAAGCCAACCCCCCAGCGGGTTTTGCGCGCCGACAAGGCGCGGTGCCCGTACCCCCTGATTCGCACAACCAAGGAGTTCCTCATGTTTCGCAGAGTTCGCAACGGTTTCACGCTCATCGAACTGCTGGTGGTGATCGCCATCATCGCGGTTCTCATCGGCCTTCTGGTGCCGGCGGTGCAAAAGGTGCGCGCCGCCGCGGCCAACGCCCAATCCAAGAACAACCTCAAGCAGATCGGCCTGGCCGTGCACAACGCCGCCGACGCCATGGGCAAGGCTCCCCCGATGTTCGGCGTTTACGGCAGCAGCACCGGTTCCTCGTTCTGGCACAGCCTGCTACCATATCTTGAGCAGGAAGCCCTGTTCAAGCAGGGGCCCGACGCCGCCAAGAGCGCCGTCATCAAGACGCTGCAGGCTCCCCTCGATGTCACCCTCGGCCAGGGCACCTTCCAGCTCACGACTTCCACTTACAACGCCGCTCCCGGTAGTCCCATTCCGGCGTGGTCGACCAACGGCAACACGACATGGGGCCTCACCAGCTATGCCGCCAACTGGATGGTGTTTGGCGACATGGGAGTCCAACTCGCCCCCAGCGTGACCGACGGCCTGTCGCACACGATGATCGTTTCCGAGCACTATGCCGTGTGCAAGCGACCCAGTGGAACCCCCAGATCCGGCGCCATGCTGTGGGCGTACGGCTGGCAGGTTCCCCAACCTTCCCACCAATGGGTTCGCCAGCCCTCGCAACTGGCCACGCCGACCATTGTGAACAATTCGCTTTACAACGCCCCTTACTGGGCCAGGTCACTCTTCGTCAACAGCGCCGGGCCATCTCCCACGCAATGGACCGGCACCAAGCCTTGGGAGTTCCGCTGCCACAAGGCGCCTGAATTCGCGCCTCCCGTCGACAATGTCCACCCCTACAAGGAACAGGCCTTCAGCGTCGGTTCCATCAACATCGGCATGGCCGACGGCAGCGTGGTGAGCCTCAGTTCGGCCATCAGCGACAAGAACTGGTACTTCATCGCCAGCCCCAACGAGGGTGATATCCCTGACGATCCCCAGGCCCCATGACCTCGGGTATCCCAGCCATGCATAGGCCGCATCATCAAGCCCCCGAAAAAACCTTTCCAAGGGTACCGGTCTTGATCGGCACCCTGGCCCTGCTTTCTGTTCTTGTGCTGGCAATCGATGAGCGTGTCCCCGGAATCATCGGCCGCCAAATCGGGTTATGGAGATCCGAGATACCAGCGGGCGCGCTGCCCCGGGATGGCGACACGCTTCATCCCAAGCCCTATCCCGTGGATGATTGGGTCGCCGGCACCACCGGAACGGTCGGCCTCAAGTTCACCGTTTCGGGCCCCGGCCTGCCCGATGAGTTCTGGCTTCGCTTCACCGAGGGTTCCGGGCGCGCCACCGCCGCGGTTCGCGTCGATTGGGCCGATGAACGCGGACTGCCCGTGGGCGTTCCATTCGAGAAACCGTTCAAGGACGATTGCTGAAAGGGCGGCACCGACCCGTACGGCGCCTCGGTCGAGGTGCCCGTGCCGGGTGATGCGCGGGAGGCCAAGGCCACCGTAACCATCCTTTTCGAGAATTGGCCCGAACCATTTGTACCCATCGTTTTCACCGTTCCCGTGAGGGTCAAAACGGACTGATCGTGGCGGATTCCATACCAATCCCCTCGCCAAGGCGCCACCGGCGCGCATTGGCGGTTTCCGCCGATTTTTCAAAGGCGTTGGCTGGCAGAACAAAGCGAATCTATTATCGCACTATCTTCGGGGTCTTCACGGAAGCTTTCGGCCGTGGCCAATCAACCGATCAGTGAAGCGATCGGATTGCCCTTGGAAAGCGCGAACGGGCGACCGCCCTGATCATGCGACTCGGCGTGCGGGTCGATTCCCAGGCAATGATAAATGGTGGCCGTGAAGTCAGCCGGAGAGGTCGGCAGCGTCGCGGGCAGCGCGGCGATCTTGTCGGATTGGCCATGGACCTGGCCGCCCTTGATGCCTCCGCCGGCGAAAAGAACCGTGTAGCAGTCGGGCCAGTGTTCGCGGCCGCCGTTGGAACGGGTGATCTTTGGCGAACGGCCAAACTCCGCCGCGACAACGACCAGCGTTTCCTCGAGCTTTCCAGTCTTCTCAAGGTCGGTCATCAGGGCGTGGAAGGCCTGGTCGAACGGGGGCACCAAGTCCTCCTTGTGCGCGGAGAAGTTGTTCCAGTGCGTGTCCCAGGCGAAGCCGTTCTTTCCTTGGCGGCGCTGCCAGTTGCATTGCACCAGGCGAACGCCCGCGTCGAGGAGGCGGCTGCCAAGAAGCACCGACTGGCCGAAAAGGTTGCGACCATATCGTTCGCGGTCGCCCTTCGACACCGCGGAGAGGTCGATCGCCTTGCGAACCGCCTCGGATGAAATGACGCTGACGGCCTTGGCCTGGCCCTCGCGAATCGTGCGGCTCATGGCCAGTTCGTTGAGGGAATCGGCCTGCGAGTTGAGTTGGTCGACGAGCGACAATCGCCGCTTCACCACATCCGTCGGCTGGTTGGCGATCAGGGGAATGTGATCGAGCTTGAAATCATCATCGTTGGGGTTGCCGCCCGTCAGCAGCGGATCGAAGCGCGGCCCCAGGGCCCCGGCAAACTGACCGGCCCTGCGGCCCGATGAAACATCCATGCGGTGGGGAACGAGCGCAAATGGAGGCAGGGGGCCTGTCCCCGGCGCGAGCTTGGCAACGCACGAGCCCATGTGGGGCATGTCCGACCGGGACATTTTCTCAACATCAGGCACCGAGCCGGGATACTGGTAGCCGGTGAACATCCAGTATGAACCGCGGCCATGGTCGTTATGGTCGTGGCACATCGTGCGGACCAGGGCGGATTTGTGCATCCACTTCGAGGCATTGGGAAGGAGTTCGGAAAACCTGACACCCGGCAGCGAGGTGGGGATGGTGGAAAATTCTCCCCGGATGTCGGCGGGGGCATCCGGCTTGGGGTCGAAAGTGTCGAGTTGGGCCGGGCCACCCGAAAGGTAGAGGAGAATGCAGTTTTTCGCCTTGCCGAATGAGCGGGACGCCGATGAGGCGCCGGCCGTCCGTGAGATCAAGCCTGACAGGGACAAGCCGCCAACCGACAAGCCGCCGGCGCGGATAAGTTCGCGGCGATCCAGGGAGCGATGATTCCAGAAATGGAGCATGGTGATGATCCCTGTCGATGACTATGGCTTTCGATCGTATCAGCGAAGCGGGTCTTTTTCTTCAATCATCGGCATAATGAACAATCATTCGTGCATTAAACAAGATACCAGTATAACATTGAGCGAAATGCCAGCGAAAAGGCGCATGTTTTTCCCACCCCAAGCCCCACACCGAACATGGTTTCCACAGCTTCGCGGAATCTGATGGCGGTTCTGGCCCTGGCCTTGGCGTTTCCCGCCGGTGTGGCGGCCCAGTCGTTCGTCGAACATGTCAGCCCTCCCGTGGTGGAACGAGGCAAGACGACGCGGGTGACATTTGTGGGGAAAAACCTCGCCAATGCCTTCGACATCTGGAACTCCCTGCCCTCGGGAACCCTCAGGGCCAAGCCCGTCGAGGCCGGTTCGGAGCGCGCGGTTTTCGAGATCACCGCCGCGGATAACGCCCCCGTTGGCATGGGCGGGATGCGCGTGGCCACCCCCGACGGGCTTAGCAACCTGCATTTGTTCCTTGTCGATGACCTGCCGGTTCATTGGGGGGGAATGAACGAAAAGGAGGCGACGCTGGCCAAGCCGGCGGCCGTATGGGGCGTCCTTCGCGAAGGGGCGAGCGACCGCTACCAGATTGAGGCGAAGGCGGGAGAGCGGGTTGGGTTCGAGGTCGTGGCCAATCGCTTTGGCAAGGACGCCGATCCCCTGGTGACGATCCGCGATGCCTCGGGCCGCTTCATCGCCGAGCGGGACAACGACGCCGGGCTTTATTTCGATTGCCGCTTCGAACACACCTTCGAGAAGGCCGGAACCTATGTCGTGGAGGTTCGTGATGCCCGGTTCAAGGGAAATGAGCATCGGCATTATGTGTTGCGGGTGGGCCGTTTCGCCGTGGGGCGCGCGGCCGTACCCTCGGCCGTCAATCCTGGAAAAAACGAGATCGCGCTCGGGGCGGCGGGGGCTCCGCGAATCTCCCTTGATCATTCCCCCCTGGCGTTGCCCGGGCCGTTCCTCGCCTCACTGAAGCGTTCCGGCGACGATGGCTCGGCATGGGTGCCGATGACCAACTCGGAAGGTCCGGTCACCGTGGCGAACGAGAGCGGTGAACCGACCCCCGCGACTTTCCCCGGCGCGCTTTGCGGCGTGCTGCGTCAACCCGGCGCGAGGCATGTCTTCGATCTCAAGTTCGAGAAGGGGCAGAAACTGTTCCTGTGCGGGGAGGCGAAATCCCTCAACTCGCCCGTGGACCTGGAAGTGGCCCTGCTGGATAAGTCGGGAAAGGAAGTGCGCCGCGGCAGCGAGGCGAGGGGCACCGACGAGGTGACGCTGGAATTTGTTGCCGGGGCCGCCGGCGAATACCAACTTGCGGTTCGGGATGCCCTCCGCGAAGGGGGGGACGACGCCGTCTACAGGCTGTTGGCCCGCAACGATCCTTTTCCTCCCCAGCTTCTCGCCGAGGCGGAGGGGCTCGCGGTGCCCCGTGGAGACCACCAAATCCTGCCGATCACCGTGACGCGCAGTCCGGGCGCGAAGGGGGCCATCAGGCTCAGGCTTTTGGGCGCTCCGCGGGGGATCTCGCTTTCCCCGAGCTCAATTCCGGAGGACGAGGCATCGATCGTGTGCAGGCTGGAGGCCTCCCCCGACGCGCCGCTCGGGTTGCACACCTTGCAAATCATGGCCGAGCCTGGAGATTTAGGCGGACAATGGCGATCCTTGGTTCGCACGCAACCCCTCGTGGACCGGAAGCTGGTGAACATCGACCTCATTCCGCTGGCGTTGCGTGAAGACCAGCGGCGGTTGCCTCCGTCGGTGACGGACCGCTTCGCGCTCCAGGTGACTCCGCCCTCGCCGTTCCAGTTCGAACTGCCTGAAGCCCGACTGACCTTGGTTCGCTACCAGCGGGTGCCGGTGCCGATCGTGACAACCCGGCTCAAGGAATTCGACGGGCCGATCACCTTCAGCGCCGAGGGGGGACAACTGGCCCCGAAGGAGGAGGGCCGCACCCGCGTCTACGCGGAATTCCCGCCGGCGGGGCAACAGACGCCCAAGGTCTCGGGCTTCATCCAGTCGCTGATTCTCTCGAACCTGGCCAAGGCGCGGATCAAGGTCAGCGCCGTCGGCACGCACCAGGGGCGCAGGGTGGCTTTGACGCGATGCTTCGACCTCGACCTTGTGGCCGGATTCAAGGTCGAAGGGGAACCGGCGAAGGTTTCCGCGCTTCCGGGCGAGACGGTCCGCGCCCGACTCGTTGTCAACCGTGTCGGCCCTCTCGACACGCCCGTGACGATCCGCTTCAACGCCAACTCCGGTCTCGACCTGCCCGAAACGCTCATGATCGGCAAAGGGCAATCGGGAGTCGATTTCCAGGTGCCGGTCCCCGCCGACACCAATCCCCGGAAGATCGGCATCCAGGGGGTTTCCACCGGATATGTGAACGGCTACGAGGAAGAGGTTCGCGGATTGCTTCTGGAAATCGATGTGCGGAAGCCCGAAGCGCCGAAAAAGACGGAAGCCCCGAAAAACGCCGAGACGAAGAACAAGAAGTAGGTGGGCCATGCTTCGCGTGATCGTGTCGCTACTGCCGGTGTTCATCGCCGGCGCCGCCCGGGCGGATGATTCGCCGCGGATCGATTTTCGGACCGATGTGATCGCCGCCCTGTCGCGCGGCGGCTGCAACCAGGGTGCCTGCCACGGATCTCCGCAGGGGAAGAATGGCTTCCGCCTCAGCCTGCGCGGCGCCGACCCCGACGCGGATTTCGCGACCCTCGTCAGGGAACAGGGCGGCCGCCGTGTCAATCGCCAGTCGCCGGCGCAAAGCCTGGTCCTCTTGAAGGCGACGGGCGGCGTTCCCCATCAGGGCGGGGTGATCTTCAGCCCGCACCATCCCGCGTACCGCGCGATCGCCGGCTGGATCGGCCATGGGTGCGAAATCAAGGATGCCCCGGCCGTCACCCGCCTGGAAGTGCTCCCGGGTGACACCCGCCTGCCCCCCAACGCCCCGGGCCTCGCCCTCACCGTCCAGGCCCGCTTCGCCGACGGGTCGTCCCGGGATGTCACGGAACTGGCCGTCTTCTCCTCGAGCCACCCCGACCTCGCCCCCGTCACGCCGACGGGCAAGGTTGAATTTCGCCGCACGGGCGAGGCCTCCATCCTGGTGAGATACCTGCAGTCCATCGCGAGCGTGCGGCTGAGCCATGTGAAGTCGGATGCCGGGTTTGTCTTCCGGGGGCCCGGCCCCGCCAATTTCGTCGATGAGTTCGTCTTCGCCAAGCAGCGCGACTTGCGGCTGATTCCTGCGGCCGTGGCGTCCGACGAGGTCTTCCTGAGGCGCGCCTATCTCGATGTGATCGGAGTGATGCCGACCCCCGGGGAGGCCGCGGCATTTTTGGACTCGAAGGATCCGGAGAAGCGCGCGAAGCTCGCCGACCAACTTCTCGCCCGGGATGAGTATGCCTACCACTGGGCCCTGAAGTGGGCCGATGTGCTGCGCGGCAGCCCGGTCACGATCAGCGAGCGCGGCGTGCACAGCTTTCACCGGTATCTCGTCCGCGCGATGGCGGAGGATCGGCCGGTCACCGCCCTGGCGCGTGAACTCCTCACCGGACTCGGGAACACATTGAACAAACCGGCGGCGAATTTCTTCCGCATCGCGCGCACGCCCGAGGACGCCGCGGAATCCGTGGCCCAGTTGTTCATGGGGGTGCGGGTCCAATGTTCGCGCTGCCACAACCATCCCTTCGAAAACATCACCCAGGCCGACTATTACGGCCTCGCGGCCTTCTTCGCGCGGGTGCAGTTCAAGGGCGCCCAGTTCGGGTTGGACGACGAGATCGTGTACCTCGACGCGCGCCGGGAATTGAACAATCCTCTGACGAAAAAACCGCAGCCACCCGTGGCGTTCTCGACTCCCGCCGAAGGGCTTGGCCCCGATGACGACCGCCGGGTCAAGTTCGCCGATTGGCTGACCTCCCCCCAGAACCGGTTCTTCGCCCCCGCCGTGGCCAACCGCGTCTGGTTCCACCTGCTCGGCAAGGGCATCGTCGATCCGGTCGATGATTTCCGCGACACCAATCCGCCGAGCAACCCGCAACTGCTCAAGGCCCTGGCGGACGATTTCGCGAGGCACGGATACCGGATGAAGCCGTTGATCCGGACGATCATCACCTCGCGTACCTACCAGCTTGCGGCCCAGGCACCCCGGCAGGACCCGAACTCAGCCGACCCGGAGGCTTACTTCACGCATGCCGCGGTCCGGATGCTCACGGCGGAGCAGGTGCTGGATGCCATTTCCTCGGCCACCGGCGTCCACGAACGATTCAAGGGTTATCCGGCGGGCACCCGGGCCCTTGAGCTTCCCGAGGGCGGCGTGATCCATCCGTTCCTGCAGGCATTCTCCAAGCCGGTGCGGGATGTCACATGTGAATGCGCCCGGGAGGACGATCCGGGCCTGCCCCAGGTTCTCCACATGCTCAACAACGCCCAGGTGGTAAGCCGGATCCGCTCACCGGAAAGCCGGGTGGCCCGATGGCTCAAGAGTGGCCGGGAACCAGCGTGGATCGTCGATCAAATGTACCTGGCGACGCTCACGCGGCGACCCACGGCTAAGGAGAAAACCCTGGTTTTGGAGCATATCCGTGCCAGCGGTGATGCCGAGGGTGGCCTGCAGGACCTGCAGCACGCCCTGCTCAACCTCAATGAGTTTCTGCTGCGCCACTAGACCAAACTTCAAATAAATGACCTGCTCAAAACCCCGGCACCCGCCATCATTCTGTTAGCTCTTTCATGTCGCTAAAGCGTCGAACGGCGCGAGTGACCTCTGAACTGGCGCCAGATTGTTGAATGTCCGCGAGGGCCCCTCACTTCGTTCAGGGCTCCTGAGCATCGTCAGCCTTTGTCCGGCCTTCATATTGAGATCCGTTCATCGCTTTGGAGCCCTGAACGAAGTGAGGGGCGAGTCGATCAAGGAACAACACCAGGAGTCATAGCAGAAACAAAAGAGCCCCAGTGGAGCCGAATTAAGGGGGCATATTAAAATAGACTCGATTTGCATTTTTATCGGTATTTTCAATCCAACTCATCTATTTGAAGCCCGATCTAGATCGGGCTTCGATTGGCCAACAAGAATAATAACATCGTAAAAATCCTCTTATGGCCTGAATGGATCATGCCGTCCCCATGGATGCCTGGAGGAGAGGAGGCGACTGCCCGTCAGGTCGTGTAGTCGGCGTTCAGGCTGACATACTCGTGCGTGAGGTCGCAGGTGTTGAACACGCAGCCGGCCCGGCCAAGCGTGAAGACCAGGCGGAAGGTGAGTTCGCGGTTGTTCCGCATGTGGGCGCTCACCTCGGCGGAGTCGAACGGCTGGGGTTCTCCCTTCAAGTAGAGGCAGAAACCGTCCAGCCACAGCGAAAGGTCGCGTTCCTCGAACGGCACGCCGGCGTAGCCCGCCGCGGAAACCACCCGTCCCCAATTGGGGTCGGCGCCGAACACGGCGGTTTTCACGAGGGGGCTGTCAGCGACCGCCTTGGCCATCGCCCGCGCCTCGGCCCCGGTGCGCGCCCCCTCCACCTTGACGACGAGAAGGTGGGAGGCCCCTTCGGCGTCGGCGGCGATGGCGCGCGCCAAATCGGCGCACACCTCCCCGAGCGCCTCACCCCACAAGCCGAGGTCGGCTCCCGCCAGCGGCGCGGCACCCGCGGGCATCGCCGCCCCGTTGGCCAGAACCAGAACCGTGTCGTTGGTGCTGGTGTGCCCGTCAACCGAGACGCAGTGGAAACTTTGGTCGATGGCCGGCCCGAGGGCGGAGGCGAGGTCGCGCGGCGCCACCGCCGCGTCGGTGAAGGCGAAGGCCAGCATGGTGGCCATGTTGGGGCCGATCATCGCGGCACCCTTGGCGATTCCGGCGACCGTGAGCGCTCCCGTCGAGGTCTTGACCGACCGGTGGGCCAACTTGGGCCTCGTGTCGGTGGTCATGATGGCGCGGGCCGCCCCGTCGAGCGCGCCATGTCCCGGGGAGAGGGCGCCGGCCGCCGCGCGGATTCCCCGCCCGACAACTTCCATCGGAAGAAGGCGTCCGATGACGCCCGTCGAGGCGACGAGGAACGATTCGGGATCGGCGACCCGGCAGGCGCCGGCGGCCTCGGCGGCCATGGCCAGGGCGTCGGCCTCGCCCCGCGTGCCCGTGCAGGCGTTGGCGTTGCCCGAACAGGCCACCACGCCCCTGAAGCCCGTCCCGGCCCGGGCGCGGATCCGGTCGCGGCAGAGGCGCACGGGCGCCGCCTGCACTTGGTTGGTGGTGAACATGCCGGCGGCGGTGCAGGGCCTGTCGGAGACGGCCAGGGCGATGTCGCGCCTGGCGCCGTCATCGCCACGGATCCCGCAGGCCGAGTCGCCGAACGACCAGCCCGCGGGCGGTTGGAATGACATGGGATAACCCCGGTATGAAATGGCGGGGGTTCAGACCCCCATGGCATTGTACCCGCAGTCCACATAAAGGATCTGGGCGGTGATCGCCGAGGCCAGGGGGCTGCACAGGAACGCCGTGGCGTTGGCGACCTCCTCCACCTCGATGGCCCTGGGCAGCGGGGACTTCGCCGCCGCGTGGTTGATCATGTCGTTGATGTCGCCGATGGCGCGCGCGGCGCGGGAGGCGTACGGGCCGGCGGAGACCAGGTTGACGCGGATCTTCTTGCCGCCCAGGTTGCTGGCGAGTTGCTGGGCGTCGATCTGGAGCGCGGCCTTGGCCGTGGACATGCCGCCGCCGTAGTGCGGCACCACGCGGTCGCCGCCGAGGTAGGTGAGCGCGACGGCGTTGGGATCGGGCCGGCCCTCCATCAGCGGCGCGAAGGTCCGCAGCAGCGCCGTCAGCGAATAACTGCTGATGCTGAGCGCCGTCAGGTAGGCCGACCGGGATGTCTCCACCATGCGGTTCTTGATTTCGGGGCTGAAGGCCACGGCGTGGATCACGATGTCCACATGCGGGGTGTGGGCCTTCACATTGGCGGCGAGGCCGGCGATCGAGAAGTCGCCGTGCTTGTTGAACCGCTTGTCCTCGCGGGTCTTGGCGTCGACATCGGCCATCGAATCGAAGCTGACATCGCAGGCGAACACCTTTTCCACTTGGATGGAACCGGTCCCGTAGGGCAGCAGGCGGCTTTCGGCATCCGCGTCGCGGGTGAGGATGCTCTCGACGATGCTCACCAGGCGCGGATGCACCGCGAAGATCAGCCGGGCGCCCGCCGCCTGGAGGTACTTGGCGATGTGCCAGGCGAACCCGACATTGTCGCCCACGCCGGTCACCAAGGCCACCTTGCCGGAAAGATCCAAGGGAATCATGCGAAAAACCTCATCCGTGCGGCGCCGGACTCCTTCCGGCGGACTAATCAACCATGGTTGTGAATACCAATTTTGGTGCCCGGCGCACAGGTCGGCCCGATTTCAATGACAAGGCCCCGGTCAGGGACCGGGGCCTTGCCAATTCAGCTTGGGGACCACTCGTCAGCGTTTTGTCGCCGATGTCAGTTGCAGGATCGCGTTGTCGACCTCGAGGCGCACGCGGGCGTCGGTGTCCTGGCGCTGCAACTTGAGCGCCTCCACAACCTCCTGCCGTTGGGCGCCCAACCGGGCCAGCGACCTGGCGGCGCTTCCCCGCACGGCGGGAGCGGGGTCGGTTTGCAGGGCCAGGACAAGCGCTCCAGCCACCTCGGGATTGTTGGCGTAGGCGCGGTTCGCGAGGTCCATGGCCGCCATCTCGCGCTCCGAGGGGAGCAGGGCGTTCTTCAGCGTGGTGATCGCCTGGCGATGGTCGAAAACGGGGCTCGGGTTGGGCATCGACCTCATGGCCGCTTGCTGATAGGCCGCCGCTTGCTGATAGGCCGCTGCTTGCTGATAGGCCGCCGCTTGCTGGTAAGCCACCGCTTGCTGGTAGGCCGTGGCCTGCTGCTGAGGCATGGCCACCTGCTGCTGGGGCATGGCCGCTTGCTGGGGATAGGGCATCGCCATGGCTTGCGGGTAACCGGGAGGCAGCGGGCGGGGATAGCCGGCGGGAACCGGGAAACGGCCCGCGGCGACGAAGGCGTTCGCGTCAGCCGGTTGTCCGACCGGCACATCCGCCGGAATCGGCCTTTGGTTGCCCGATGGACTAAAGGCGTTGGCCAAGCCGCCGGGGACGGCGGCGCCGGGCACCATGGGCCGGGGGCCGGGCGTGTAGGCATACGCGGGAGGCACCATCACGCCGGGGGGAACCGAAGGCAGTCCCTCGGGTACCCGAGAAGGTTCCGGCATGCGGAAATTGGCGACGGTTTCATCATCCACTCCGGCGGCGCGGATGGAGGCTGTTCCGGGTTGGCCAACACGACGCCCCAGGAAACCCCAACCTGGTATCTGAAGGCCAAGCGTGGGGCGTTGGCGACCGTCGACGGCCCGTTGGCCAGCGGTGTCGGCGCCATCCTTGACAGTACGAACCGTTCGTTCCCGCCGTTCCACCGTGGGGCGTTCCATCACGACCCGTTCGGAAGATGGTCGTTCCGTCACGACTCGTTCGGATGCGGGGCGTTCCGTGGTGGCGCGATCGAGTGGGGATGCCTCGGCTGGCGCGCGCCGCGCCACGCCCCTGTCGGAACTGGCCCGATCCGTGACTGGCCGGCTTGACGGCGTGAGGGACAGGGTGCCAAGCCGGCTGAAGAATGAGTTGCTGGAAGGCTTGGTGACCCTTTCCGCCGCCGCTTCCTGCCTGGCGACGCGCTCCTGCGCGGCCTCGATGATCGTGGGAAGCGGATCCGCTTTGGATTTATCCGCTCGAGGCAATGGTTTCACTGACATGGCGGCCTGGTCGGACGGAACAGGTTCCGATTGGCCCCATGATTGGCGCCAGTTGCCGGGGTTGGCGGCAGGCTGGGAGGAACTGGGAACCACAGCGACGCCGTTTCCTTTTCCACCATTTCCCTTGGTGCCGGGATCACCGGCGCCTTTGGAGGTCGCGCCCTTGCCGGCATCGCCCGCGCCCTTGGTACCGGGATCACCGGCGCCCTTGGAGGTCGCGCCCTTGCCGGCATCGCCCGCGCCCTTGGTGCCGGGATCACCGGCGCCCTTGGAGGTTGCACCCTTGCCGGCATCGCCCGCGCCCTTGGTGCCGGGATCGCCGGCGCCCTTGGAAGTTGCGCCCTTGCCGGGATCGCCCGCGCCCTTGGTGCCGGGATCACCGGCGCCTTTGGAGGTCGCACCCTTGCCGGGATCACCGGCGCCCTTGGAGGTCGCGCCCTTGCCGGCATCGCCCGCGCCCTTGGTGCCGGGATCACCGGCGCCCTTGTAGGTCGCGCCCTTGCCGGCATCGCCGGCGCCCTTGGTGCCGGGATCGCCGGCGCCCTTGGAAGTTGCGCCTTTGGTGCCAGGGTCTCCGGCGCCTTTTGAGGTCGCGCCCTTGCCGGCATCGCCCGCGCCCTTGGTGCCGGGATCACCGGCGCCTTTGGAGGTTGCGCCCTTGCCGGGATCGCCCGCGCCCTTGGTGCCGGGATCGCCGGCGCCCTTGGAAGTCGCGCCCTTGCCTGGATCGCCCGCGCCCTTGGTGCCTGGGTCTCCGGCGCCCTTGGAAGTCGCGCCCTTGCCGGCATCGCCTGCGCCCTTGGTGCCTGGGTCTCCGGCGCCCTTGGAGGTCGCGCCCTTGGTGCCGGGATCACCTGCGCCCTTGGAGGTCGCGCCCTTGCTGGCATCGCCCGCGCCCTTGGTGCCGGGATCACCGGCGCCCTTGGAGGTCGCGCCCTTGCCTGAATTGCCTGCGCCCTTTGTGCCGGGATCACCTGCTCCCTTGGAAGTCGCGCCCTTGGTGCCATTCCCATCAGAACCCTTGGCGGAGGAAGCCTGATCGTCCACAGGGGGAAGTTGGGCGGGGGGTGCGGAATTCGAAGTTTGCTGGATTTCGGACGCCGGGGTGGGAACTGGGGCGCCGGGAGGAGAAACCCTTGAAGAGCCCCACTGGTAAACCTGAACTTCTGAAAGGTTGCCTTGTTGGTATTTCTGCACCACCGTCATGCGTTGACCGGTGAAAATCGCCTGAACTTGCAGGCAGCGATGCCCATCGGCATCGTTCCAGGTTTTCAAAACCCGGCACCTGGTTGGCTTGCCACCGTCGAGTTCAAGTGAAACAAAGCGCTCGGCGGAGGCGGCCGGGATCACAGACTGGGCCATGAGCACCTGCCCACCGCCGAGAGCGGCCAGGGCGGCGCTCAACCAGATGGCGCGGATCGAGCGGTACATGTGGAGTTCTCCGGGTAGGAAGCGGTGGGAATCGGCTTGTTGTGCCGACAGTGCGGCTCCACCTTCCGTTACCGGGTTTATCGGCAATCATGGTCGTGGCCTTCATGCTGATTTCGTCAATCGTGCCGATTTTGCGGTCGACCTGGATTGCCTTGAGCGGGCTTCATTTCGATAAGTTGCAAAAAAGGATCCAAATCCAAAAACTGGAAAAGCCCCCAGCGGAGCCGGAGGCGGAGTGAGTGGGGTGTAATGAAGTTCACCCGCTCACTCCGGTGCTTCGCACCTCCGTTCGGGGCTCTTTTGATTTTCAGAAATGTTTCTTGATTTTTCGCAATCAGCAAATCGACGATTGGGTTGACGGCGAACTTGCATGATTCGGAAGTGATTTGAAGAAATTGTGTTTCTAACCAAATCAAACAATGGAGCCGCCCTGGCACGAGGCAGGTGTCGGGCGTCAACTCATGGATTGGCTGTGGAAGAGGGCTGAAGCATCAGAGTTTCGCTGCCGCCCAGGCCGCGAGGGTTTCCCGCTCGATCTTGCTGTTGTGCCTGCGGTCCACAGGAAATCGCGGGTGAACCATGACGCTGGAGATGGGCAACCCCACCTTGGTGGCGCGTTCCAGCGCCATGGCGACCATCGTGTCGGGCGCCCCGGGCGCTGGTTCCAACACGAGCGCCGCGCGACCCTTCCCGCAGGCCACGAAAGCCGCGCGGGCCACTCCCGGCAAGTCAAGGAACATCGCCTCCGTGGCATCCGCTGGAATCGCCCATCCCGCCACGCTCACCACATGGGCCTGCCTGCCGAGATACCAAAGCATTCCGCGCTCATCGAGCCAACCGAGGTCGCCGGTCCGGTGCACCACCTCTCCATTGAGGATGATCTTGTGACGCTCATCGGCCTCGGGGCGGTTCCAGTAAGCCCGGGTGACCTGGGGGCCGGCCACCGCGATTTCGCCCCGGCCGCCATGGGCCAGCGCTTGTTGAGAATCCATGCCCGTGGCTCCCCCTTCCGGAAGGATCATCACCCGCGTGCCGGGGGCGGGCCGACCCAGGCAGATGCCGCGGCCTGCGCGCGTGACTTCCAAGGCTTCGCCAAGGATTTCCCGGTCGGATGCGCATGCCACCGGCAGCGCTTCGGTCATGCCGTAGGGGGTGTGCAACCGGGCGTCGGGCCGCAGAAGCGGCCTGACGCGCCGCACCAGCGTCCAGGGCACCGGCGCCCCGGCGGAAACGAGGCGCTTGAGTCCTGACAGTCCTCCGCGTGATTCCGCGCCCGCGGCGAGGCGGGCCAGCACCGCCGGCGACGCGAACAGGTTGTCCACCCGGTGGCGGGCCGCCAAATCGAGCAGCATGCCGGCATCGACCGAGGCGGGGCGGGTGAAGTCCATGGGCGGAATGACAGCGGTCATCCTGAGGACGGGGGCGTAGAGGCCGAAAAGCGGGAAAGTCGAGAGGTCGGTTTCCCCCGGGGCGATGTCAAGCATCGATCCGAGCGCCGAAACCTGCGCGGCGAGGTTGCCGGCGGAGTAGACGGCTCCCTTGGCCGGGCCGGTGGATCCGCTTGTGTAGAGGATGGCGGCCGTGTCGCCGGGGCCCGCCGGGTGCGAAGGGGACCCGCCCGCGGCGGCCTCGCGGAGCGCCTGGCACCCGGGCACCCAGCCGGCGCCGAGGCTGGCGACGACGCGCGCCCTTGGGCAGAGTCCAAGGGCCCAGCGGGCGATGATGGCCTTGGGAGACCCGATGAACGCGTGGCAGTCGGCCTCGCCAAGGCACTTCCTGAGCCCGGCCAGTCCCATGCCCGGGTCGACCATCACCGCCACGGCCCCGATCCTGAACAGCCCGAAAAGGGCGGCGAAGAGGGTTGGCGAGGGGGGCGCCATCATGGCGACGCGGCAGCCGGGCCCGATGCCCATCGTCAGCATCGCCACCGCGAGCCGGTCGGAGGCCTCGGCGAGCCGCTCAAATGTCCATGACTGCCCGGCTTTGCGCCGGGAAGGGGCCATGATGGCAACAGCCCGGGGGCGGTCGCTCACGGCCTCCTCGAGAAGGAGGGGGATCAGCTTGGAAATGGTCCCATCCTCAGGGCGTAAGGAAGGCCTCGATCCGTCGAGAACATTCTAGCGGCTCATCTTCCATGAGCCAGTGTCCCGCCCCGTCAAGGACATGCGCCTGGGCCCCCGGCCAGGCTTTGCGCCAGTGCTCGAGGAACGGCGGGGTGAAGACGAAGTCACGAAGGCCCCAGAGCAGCAGCATGGGCTTCGACGCCAGGCAGGGCAGGGCCTCGGAGACATGCCTGACGAGATTCCAGGAAGGATGTCCTTCGGACAGGGGGATGTCGAGGACGAAGCCGTGGATCGCCGCGCGTTCGTCCCACGAACCGTATGGCGCGAGGAAACCCCGGGCGGCCCCCTCGCCCAGCGGCCTGGTGACGCCGTGCCTGATGGCGCCCTTGACGAACAGGTTGAGCCCCCTGACAAGCCATGAGCCGAGGAGGGGAGTCCTGGCGAGGCGGAGGGAGGCGGGGATGGAGGCGCCGGGGGGCAGGCCGAACCCGGCGGTGTTCATGAGGACTAGCCTGCGCACGCGGCCGGGGTTCCTCACGGCCCAGGCCAGGGCGATCATGCCGCCCCAGTCGTGGGCGACCAGGTCGACAGGCTCGCCGGGCACGGTCATGTCGAGGAGTTCGGCGAGGTCGTCGACGCGCTCGGCGAGGCGGTGGTGATAACCGGGGGACGGGAGGTCGGAGAGGCCGCAGCCGAGGTGGTCGGGAGCGATGACGCGGTGCCCCCCGGCGAGCGCCGGAATGACGCCCCGGAAGAGGAACGACCAGGACGGGTTGCCATGCACGAGGACGACGGGCGGGCCGGAGCCCTCGTCGACATGGTGCATCCGGGAGCCCGAGGCGAGTGCGAGCCACCTGCCGCGGAAGGGGAACGAGCCGGGCGCCAGGCGGGAGAGGACCCGCGCGGCGCGGGCCGGCACCGGCGCCGTCACCATGTCGCACCAAGCATGAGGCAGTTGAGGCCGCTGCCGATTCCCAGGAGGCCGACGCGCCTGCCGGGGGCGAGCAGCCGCCTCTCGTCGGCCAGGGCGACGGTGGCCGGGAGCGCCGCGGTGCCCATGTTGCCTAAAAACGGATAGGTTGAGTAGACTTGGTGGCTCGACAGCCCGAACGAGGCCAGCATGGCGTCGCGGTGCGGCGCGCCCACCTGGTGGCAGACCACCTGGTCGAAGTCGCGCGGCATCATGCCCATGGCCTGCAGGAACGCCTCCCAAGTGCGCTTGCCCAGCTCGAGGCCGTGGCGGAGGACGGCGACGGAGTCGGTGGCCATGGTCTGCACCACGGGCCCCAGGCCCGAGGCGAGGTGGACCAGAGGCGAGCCGGTGAGCGTGTCGGCCAGGCCCCAACGGCACAGGGAGTGGAACCGGGTGTCCGACTGGCTCACGCCGCCGTGCAGCCTGGCGCCGATGCCGCGGCCCCGCCCCTCACCCACCACGACCGCCGCGGCGCCCGACCCGCCGGTGAGCGTGGCCAGGGTCTCCCGGTAGTTTTCCATCGTGGGGCAGGCCAGCAGGTGGGAGATGGCGCGCTCGGTGATCTCGCGCGCCGACTCGCAGGCGACCACCACCCCCGAGCGGATCTGGCCCAGTTCGATCCGGTTGGCGAGGTCGATGATGCCGGTGAGGACGCCCAGGCAGGCGTTGGAGATGTCGTGAACCCAGCCGGCATGGCGGGCGCCCAGCAGGTCGGCGACACGGCAGGCGGTGGCCGGTTCGAAATGCTCGCGGCAGACGGAAGTGAAGAGGACGGCGTCGATCTCGGCGGGATCGCGGCCGGCGCGCTCGAGCGCCATGCGCGCCGCCCGGGCCGCGCTTTCCGCCAGGGGCGCGCCCGGTTCCCACCAGCGCCTCTCCCGGATGCCCGTCATCGCCTCAAGCTGGCCGCGCGGCACGCGCAGCGACTTGAGCGCCGGTTCCAGCCGCTCGTCCAGTTCCTCGCTGGAAACCACGACGGGAGCCAGGGCGCATGAAAACGACTCAAGGCGCACCCGGTCGTAGCGGGGAACCATCATCTTGCCGCCAAATTCAACCATAGAAACAATTTAACGCATGGCGGCGGGTTCGGCCACAATCGGTTTCCAGCGGAGGCGGAACCTTTCCATGCCGTAGATCACCTTGTCGCCCACCACGAGCCAGCCACGCGCCTCCACTTCCCGGGCCGATTCATCGCGGCCGGTGATTTCCGCGGAAACCGTCACATGGCGGATTCCGGGGGTCACCTGCCCTCGGTAGACCCACCGATGCGGGGAACCGTCGACGAGGTCGCCCGTGCCGGGCCCCCAGCGGCGCAGGCAGTCGTACCACACCAACTGCAGGAACGCCTCGAGCCCCAATGAACCGGGCCAGACCGGGTCCTGGTAGAAATGCGCCTTGAAGAACCACGCCTCTGGATCGACCTCGACCCTGCCCTCGAGCCAGCCGAGGCCTTCGGGCCCGCCGGCGGGAAGCCAGGCGTAGGTGTCGAGCATGCGCCAGCGGTCGCGGGGAAGTCCCGGCCCCTCGGGAACCGGGGTGAAAACGGGAGCCTCCGCCGGCGCGGGCTTCCAGGGCTTGGCGTCGGAGAGGCCGACCTGCCGCGCCAGCGCCTCCTTGGGGAAGAATCCGAACGAGGTCTGGCCCGAATAGACCGGTTCGCCATCGAGGCGGGTGTCGAGGTCGTACTCAAGGATGATCATCCCGGCGGAGCGCGAGACCTTGGTCTGCGTCACGGTGGTGGCGAGGGTGCCGCGGCCGGGAACGACGCGGCGGTGGCGGACCGCCGAGCCGCCGAGGTTGCGGAACGACACATCCACCGGTGAGAGCAGGGCGGCGCCGCCGTGCGCCGCGAGCCAGCCGCACACCTGCAGCGCCGCCTCAAGCAGCACGGCGAACGGCACCTCCGGCTGGCCCGACTCGGCGATGTACCAGGGATCGGCGGGAACATCGTAGGCTCCGCGGGCCCTGGCGCCCGGGAGCAGCTTCCACGGTTCGGCCTTCACCGCCTCGATGCGGTCGAGGAACAGGAAAGGCGGGCCGGGCAGCCTGGCGATGACGCGGCCGGAATCGAAGATCCGGTAAGGTTCGCCGAACGCCTCGGAAGGCTTGCCGACGCAGTAGGCGAGGATCCGCCCGCGGGAGTAGGTCGCGGCGGGGCCGGGCGGGGCGGCGTCGCCGGCGCGCCACAGGGCGCTTATCGCGGACCCCGATAATCCGTTGAATGTGACCGCGAGGTTCTCCACAGAGACGATCGGCTTTCCGTCAATCAGCAGGATGGCGTCGGCCAGCGCGGAGGGGGCCGGCTCGAGGGAGCGGCCCGTCACGGTGATCTCGTAACGGAGCACGCGGCAGCCGGGCACCACCTGGCCCCGGCAGCGCAGCCGGCTGGTGATCCCGGGAGTCGGTTCCGCCGTCCACGAGCCTTCCTCGCCGAGCCAGCCCCATCGCCACATGAGCAGCCGGAGCGTCTGGGCGCACGCCTCGTACATGAGCGTGCCGGGCATCACCCTGTCATCGACGAAGTGGCAGACCATGTGCCAATCGTCGGCGCTGATGGCGAGTTCCGCGGCGATGAAACCGAGGCCGTGGGCCCCGCCGGCCGGGTCGATGGCCGGAACCGTGTCGAGCAGGGCGAGGCGTCCGCCGGGCAAGCGGGGGGCGCGGAGCGGGGGCAGGTTCGCGAAGGCGGCGCCGAAGGCCCCGGCGAAGTCGCCCGCGCGGAGCGCCGCGACCTGCCGCGCGTCGAGCGAACCGGCGCCCGGCGGCGCCGGCACCGGTGGCGCCAGCGAGGCGTCGACGGACTTGGTCGCCGGCATCACGAGGCCCTTGCCGCCGGCCAGTTCCGCCGGCGTGAAGAAGCCGGCGCAGCCTTCCCGCATCGACAGGAGCGGCTTGCCGTCCACGGTGGCGTCGTACCGGAAGCGGAACAGGTGGGTTTCGCCGTGGCGGAAGAACTTGTCGACGCTGATGTCGTAGACGATGGTGGATCCCGGCCCCGGCCGCCGGTCATGAAAGGTGATTTCAGCGTCGAGAAGGCGGTAATAGGCCAGGCCCCGCGTCTTGAAGTCGATGCCCAGCCATCCGGCCAGCAGCATGTCGGCCTGCCCGGCCTCGACCGACACGGCCAGCGGGATGGCCCCCTGGTCGAGGTACCAGGCGCCTTCCCTCACATCATGCTCGGTGACCACCCGGCCATGGCTCATCGAGCAAGGCTCGCCCTCGATCCGGGTCACGCGGTGAACAAGCAGCAACGGCTCATCGGGCAGGCGGACGCGGGAAGGGTAGCCGTCCACCGGCGCGAACCGCGATCCCATGGCATGGGCCACGCTTCCGCGGGCGAAGCTGACGCACTGCTCCCAGGTCATCGAGCGGCGGACATCGGGAAGGGCCCCGGCTTCCATGGTCGCCATGACCGCGCCGGGGGCATCCGGTTCCGGCTGACGGGCCGCGAGGGCGCCCAGCCTTGAAAGCCGGTCGAGGGCGCCGGCGTGGGCCTCGAGCCAGGCGCCATGGGCCTCCCGGGTGGCGGCCATCGCCTCGGGCCAGCGGTCCCATGCTGCCGCGGGCTCTCCTTGCGCGACGGCGGGTGCGGATTCCGCCGCGACGGGCCGAGTGGCCGGTGTTGAAACCGGGACGGGCCGAGGGGCCGGTGTTGAAACGGGCCGGGCCGGTTCCGGCGCGGGCGCCGCCTGGCGCCTTCGGCCCGCGAACAACGGAGCGGGCCTCGGGCCGGCGGCATGGCGGCGCGGCGGGGGAGCGGCCCCGGGTTCGGGCGTGCCCGGCCATGTCCAGCCACACCGGTGAGCCACGAGCAGGGCCAGGGCCTGGGCCAGCGGAGCGAGGTCGTCGCGTCCGGGCGGATGGATCGCCGCGGTCGCGTGGGGTTTTCCGGCGAGGGTCTTGCCGATCCACCGCGACATCCCGGTGCCGGGCCCGGCCTCGAGGAACAATCGGGCGCCCTCGTCATGCATCCGGTTGACGACCCTGGGCAGGTCGAGCGGCTCGAGGATTCCCCGGGTCAGGGCGTCCGCCAGCCCCGCGGGATTATGGGGTTCCGAGCGGCCCGTGGCGGTGAAATAGACATCCACTCCGGGGCGTTTTTGTCCGTGACGGTGGTGCAGTTGGCGGTAGGCGTCGGCGCACGGACGCGCCGCGGAGCAATGACCCGCCGTCGAGTCGGCCAGCGGCGTGAAGCGCCCGATGAAGGGGGCCAGCCAGGCGGCCAGGGCCCGCACCTCCCCTCCCACGACGCACTCGCCCGGCGCGAGCGAGGCCAGCAGGAAAACCCTGTCCTGCCCGGCCAGCGATCGCAGCGCCTCCGAGGCGTCGGTGAGCAGCAGGGCGTTGGCCCAGCGGAAATCGTCATCGGGCCTCAGCCGGAAATGGATGCGCGCGGCGCGCCATGGCTCGACGAGGTCGTGGGTGAACAGGCTGGAAAGGAGCAGGTCCTGCCTGAGGCCCTCCAGGTCGGGCCAGATGTCGGCGGCCACGAGTTGTGTCGATTCGCCGAGGCTGTAGCCCAGGGTGGCCGACCACGGCACGCCCAGCCGGTCGAGCACCCGGGCCGTGAGCCTGCCAAGCCCGACCTGGGCGAGGATTTTCTGGCATGGCGTCGCCCCCGCGACGGCGTCGGGCGAACCGCGCCAGAAGATGTCGGGCCTGACAATTTCCAGGTCGAGGTCCTCCGCGGCGATGGCGGGAAAAGCCCTGGCCAGGGCCCGTCCCATGCCGGCGAAGGCGCTTCCCGAACCGGGAAAAACCAGGGCGATCCGCCCACCGAGGGGTTCGGGCGAGGAAAAGGCGCGGCCCTCGAACCGGGCCGAAAGCGTCGCGAGGGATTCGGCTCCACCCTGCCTCACATAAGCCGCGACGGCGCGGCGCAGTTCGGAAACCGATTCCCCCGGCCGAGGCACCAGGGCCAGTCCCAGTCTCGCCGCGGGGTTTGCCGCGCCGCGTCCCGGGCCCGATCCATCCGAGGCTTCCAAGAGGGCCGCCAGTTCGTCGGCGCCATCCGCCTCGAAAGCCCGCAACGGCAACCCGGGGGCTTCCGCGGGTGTCGGGGCCGCCGACGATTCTTCCACCAGCACGGCCGCGCAACCGGCGTGCCTGTCCATCAGGCAGGCGCCGCCGGTGCGGGGTTCCATCGGGGAGGTCCTGAGCCAGGCGTCGCCGTCGCCGGGGTCGGCCAGCGGCGAGGGGCGGATTCCGGGGGGGCCGCCCGCGGGAAGCCGGTTCGACTCGAGGCAGCCGATGATTTCCACCACGCACTCGAGGCCGGCGGCGTGGTCGGGCACCCCGGTCGCGATTTTTCGGCGGGCCGTCGCCACCCCGTCGCGCCGCGTCCGCGGAGCCAGGAGTTCCACGAGGGCCTGTTCGATCTCGGGACCGTCGGCGACCAGCCAGGCCTGCACCGTGCCCGGATGCGTCTCGCAGGGCGCCAGCGCCGATTCCACCGCCTGGCAAACCTGGGCGCCGGAAGGGTCGGGGCCACCCTCGCACGCCACCCCCTTGAGGATGGCGACGAGCGACCGGCCGGCCTTGGCCGCGGCCTGCAACCCCGCCACGGCCATCGCCACGGCGCGCGGCGGTCCGTGGGATTCATCGGCCTCCACGGCACCGACAAGCGCTAGGTCGACCTCGCCACCTTCTAGCGCGTCGACAGCCGCCTGCAGCGCCGCGACTCCCGAAAGCGGACCCGCCGAGATGGTGATCGACGGCCCGGTGAGGCGGAACTCCCTCGAGATCCGGCTTGGCGCCAGGCTCACCAGCGCCCCGAGCGTACGCTCGGCGTCCAGTGGCGGGTGGGCGTGGTCGCGGTCGGCGGGCGGCGGCACGAGGTGGCGAAGGTGGAAACGGCTGGCCCTTGGATCGAGGCCCGCGCCCAGGTACACGCCGGTCCTTTCGGGCAGCGGCCCCGAGGCTTCAAGGCGCGCCAGCAGGCGGGACGCCGCTTGCCAGGCCACGGCCTGCTGCGGAAGCATTCCCTCAAGCTCGGTGGGTGGAATCGACTGGTGGAACGCCTCGGGAAGCGAATCACCCGCGACAAGCCTTTCCTTTCCCAAAACGGCGAGCGTAGGAGGCGAGACACGGTCGAAGGCGACGGCCACGCCGCCTGACAGATGCTCCTCCACGAGCAGGTGGGCGTTGACGCCCCCGAACCCGAAGCCGCTCAGCGCCGCCCGCCTCGGAACCCCCGGCCCCCTCCGGCGCCATTCCTCCGGCGCCGTTGGCAGCCGGAATGCGCTTCCCTCAAGCGGGATTCCCGGGGCGGCCGACTCGAAGCCCGTGGCCGGGGGCAAGACGCCCTCGGAAACCGCCATGAGGACCTTGGCCAGGGCCGGCGCTCCCGCGGCGGTGAGCATGTGGCCGACATTCGCCTTCACCGAGCCCAGGACGCAGGCCCCGGCCGGCGCCCCGGACCACACCTCCTTGAGGCTGGCGAACTCGACCCGGTCGCCAAGCGGAGTTCCGGGAGCGTGGCACTCCACATAGTCGATCATGTCTGGCGACCAGCCCGCCCGGGCGTGGGCCCGGCGCATGGCGTCGGTTTGTCCGGCGGAGGAGGGCGTGAGCAGGTGGCCCGCAGGATCGTTCGACAGGCCCGCCGCGACGATGACGCCGAGGATTTTCTCGCCCCGGGCCACCGCGTCGGACAGGCGCCTCAGCGCGAACACCCCGGCCCCCTCGCCCACCACCAGGCCGTCGGCGCGGCCGTCGAACGGCGAGCAGCGTCCCGAGGGCGAGAGGGCCCTCAGCCGGGAGAAACCTGTTTGGGTGTAGAGCGGATCCGGGCAGGAGACGCCACCGGCCAGCACGAGGTCGGCGCGGCCACGAGCCAGCTCGCCCATGCCCAGGGCCAGGGCGTAGTAGGTGCTGGCGCAGGCCGCGTCGAGGGTGAGGCAGGCGCCCCGGGCCCCCACCGACGCTGCCAGGGCCCGCGCCGGGGCGAACGCGGGGTTCACGGCGTCGTCGCGCGGGTCGCCCGCGTCGCGGACAACGGCCCCGAGGGCTTCCAAGCCCGCGGAGGCTTCGCGCCTTTCACGCGCCATCGAGGTTTTCGTCGGCAGGGCGATGTGGCCCAGCACCACGCCAATCCGGGCCGGAGCGGGCAGCGACAGGCCACTGAGCGCCATGGCGCCGGCGCGCGCGGCCAAGGCGCGGCCGGGATCACCCGGCCCTTCGGGAAGTTCGGCCAACAGGCAGGCCCGCGTCGACAGCACGCTGTCGGCCCGGGCGCCGGACGGGTCGCGGAGCGATTCCGGATCGGCGCCCCATCGGGACGCTGGAACCGGGCCGCTGGCCGATTCCCGGGCCAGCACCATCCGCCACAGGCCGTGGGCGTCGACGCCGGGGGGGAACCATCCCCCCATGCCGACGATCGCGACGGGTTCCTGCCGTGCCGGGGCCATCGGGGGGATCTCAGGTCGCGCCGGCGGCGCGGAGTGTGGTGTGGCGGAATGCCCGGGCCAGCGACGCGTCGATGGTGCATTCCAGGCCGCTCACGCGCGCCGAGGCGTTCCCCGAACCGTCGAGGAATTCGGCATCGGCCACGAGCGCGTGGTCGGTCGAGCGGGTCACGCGCATCACCAGGCGGCAGCCCTCGGCGGGAAACCGGCCGAAAAGCTCGAGCCTTCCCAGCCGCGAAGGCAGGCATCCGGCGTGGCCTCGCTCCTGCGCGCAGATGATCGCGGCCTGGAACAGGCCGTCCAGGGCCCACGGGTCGATGATCCATCGTCCCCTGAGCGGATTCTCCATCATCCTGGCCGGACTTGGCGCGGGCAGCAGCCTGGCCACCATCCCGGCCGGGCCGGCGGCCTCGATGGACTCGATCACCCTCCACTGCGTGCCGTGGAACAGCCTCGACGGATACAGGTCTTCAGCGGCGAGGGACTGGCCCGCCGGCCATTCCAGCAGGCCGCGGTGGTCGCTTCCGGGTTCGCCCATCGCGAAGGAGGCGCGGTAGCGGTCGAGCCCGGCGCGGTCGGAAGGGCAGCGCAGGGCCACATCGACATGGTCGTCGGAACTTCCCCGGCTGACGGCCTCGATGGCCGCCGATTCACCCCCGGCCAGCACGATCCCCTTGAGCACCTGGACATCGGCGACCGTGGCGACGGCCTGGCCCGGCCTGGCCAGCAGCGCCGTGTGCGCCATCCATTCCAGGGCGACGGCAAAGGGAAGAACCGCCCGGCCGTCGAGCACATGGCCCTCGAGGAAGGCGTGGGTGGACATCGCCAATGTCCGCGACCATTCGGGCCTCGCGCGCGCCGGCGCGGGCCCGGCCGGCTGGACATCGGGCAGCCGCGAACCCGCGGCCACCACCAGCACCTCGGGCGGGCCGTCGAGGGCAAGCTCCGCGGCGAGGAACGCCCCGCCGGCCCCGGGCTCGATAAGGCCCACGCCCTCGGAGTCGAACAGGCGGGCCAGGGCCGAATCCACCATGCCGCCGCGCCACGGGCCCCAGTCGATGGTGACCACGCGGCATCCGGGATGCCGGTGCGCCAGCGCCCGGCCCACGCAGGCCAGGGCGGCGTTCGCCATCGCGTAGTCGAGTTGCCCGGCGCGGCCAAGCCGCCCCGTGATCGAGCCGAACAGCGCGATGGCTGAAAGTCCGGAAACGGGAATCACCCGCAGGAGATTTTCAAGCCCGGCGACCTTGGTGTTCCAGACGCGGGCCACCTCGGCGGCCGTCTTCGATTCGATCCGGCCATCGGCGAGCACGCCGGCGCCATGGACGATGGCGCGGGCGGGCTTGTCCGCCCCCAGCCGGGGCGCCAGGGCCGACGACAGCGACGCGGGATCGGTCACATCGGCGGCGACATATTCGGCGGATGATCCGGCTTCCCTCAGCCGGGCAAGCGTGCGCTCCACCTCGCGCGAGGCCAGCAGGCGCGCCGCGCGCGTCCGCGCCGACGGCAGGGCCAGCCCCATCGCCAGAAACGCCCGCACCAGCGACGGCTCATCGGTAAGCGGGGCCAACTCCGCCGACCCCGTGTCGATCGGCGTGCGGCCCAGCAGGATGAACCGGAGCGGCATCACGCGCGCCATGCCGACGGCCACCTCGGTGGTCACGCCGCGTCCGCCGCCCGTCACCACGACCGTGTCGCCCGGATTCAAGGGCCAGCGCCCCGCTGGCGGCTCGCCATTGTTTCTCAGCGTGGCCGCGACAAAGCCGCCGGCGCCGAGTCCGATTTCAACGGGGGCGTCGGCTCGGCCAAGGACCTCCGCGACCACCGAAGCGTTGACGCCGGGCCCGCGATCAACCAGCCTCACCGCCACACCGGGCCATTCGCGGGCCGCCGTTTTCAGGGCGCCGGAGATCAGTCCCCGTTCGGCCATGTTGCCGCCGGCGCCGCCCCAGGCCCCGTCGATCTCCACCACTCCGGCAAGCAGGGCCATGCCCTTTCGGGCCGCTTCGGAAAGGCCGGCGCGCGCCGCCTGCAGCCACCGGGTGGTTTCCCAGGCGAGCGCGGCGGCGGGCATCGGGCCCGGCGCCAGCACCAGTCCATCGAACGATCCGGTCAACTGGCCGGGATCGGTGAGCATGTCGACCCGCCACCGGCAGGTCAGTTCCAGTTCCCGGGCCAGTTCGGACTGGTCACCGGCCAGCAGAACCCGCGAGCCCGGAGGGAGCAGGAGCGGCCCCGGGACGGGCGTCCAGGGCTCGAAAATCAGCTCGTGGCGCTCCAATGTCGTTTTTTTTTCCGGGGTGGCCGGAGTTTGCGGGGCCTGCGGGCCCGAGAGGTGCTGGGCGAGTTGCCTGAGGGTCCGGAGGGTTCCCATGAGGTCGGGGGTGACTGCCGGGGCGTCGGGAAGTTTTTCGGAGACCCCGGCGAGGATTTCAACGCGCTTAATGGAGTCGATGCCGAGGTCGGCGTCCAGCGCGAGGTCCTCGCCAAGCGCCTCGACGGGGTAGCCGGTTTTCTCGGCGACCACGGACCTCAGGGTGGCGAGCGCGGAGTCGGCCGACCTGCCCGGCGCCGGGGAAACCGTCGGCGCAAAGACTTGGGGCGAGGCCGCCGCGACCGGAGCGGAACCCGAGAGGTGCCGGGCGAGTTGCCTGAGGGTCCGGAGGGTTCCCATGAGGTCGGGGGTGACGGCTGGAGCGTCGGGAAGTTTTTCGGAGACCCCGGCGAGGATTTCAACGCGCTTGATGGAGTCGATGCCGAGGTCGGCGTCCAGCGCGAGGTCCTCGCCGAGCGCCTCGACGGGGTAGCCCGTTTTTTCAGATATCACCGATCGCAAGATGGATAAGACATCACGGCCGCCCGGGGCGCGCTCGGGCGCCGGAGCGACGGGCGAGGCCGCCCGCGCCGGGGCGGCGGCGGGAACTGGCGAGGGAACACGCGGCGCGGGGGAGGGGGCCACCGCCGCGACGGGGGCCGACGGGGCGGGAGGGGGCGCGTAGGCGACGGGCGCGGCGGCAACGGGGGCAGGCGCGGCCGCCGGTTGGTATTCCGCCGGGCGGCCCTCGACGAGGGCCATCAGCGCCCGTTGCGCCGATTCCTGCGTCTCGAGGAACTGCCGGTGAAGCCGGGCGTTGTCCTCATGCATGCGCGCCAGCAGGGCCATGGCCTCGCGGGCCAATCCCGCGTTGCCGGGGGAGGGTTGGGAAGCGGACATCGCGCTTGGTACCTCGGAGCGGACTTTGGTCGGTTGTCGCGTCGCGGCGGACGGGGCCGGAGCGGCGATCGGTGCCGGGTTGGCCGCGAGGGGCGGCAGGGGCGCCACCGCCGGCCGGGGCTTCATGTGGTTGGCCCCCGACAGCGGTACCGTCATGGGCGTCGGCGCGGGCGGGTCTTCCGGCGGTGATTCCCATGCCGACAGCCTCACCGGAACACCCAGGGCGGCCAGGTGGGCCAGCGCCCGGGCCAGGCGCGGCAGGCCTCCCGGTTGGTCGGGGTCGGGGTCGATGGGCACGGCGGGCTTGTCGCCCAGCCTGGCGGCAAGCCCCGAGAGGACCTTGCCCGGACCGGATTCGATGAACAGGTCGGCGCCGTTGTCCAGCAGCCATCGCAGGCAGGAGACAAACCGGATCTCGCTGCTGAGTTGGCGCGCCAGTTGGCTGGCGGCGAGGGCGGGGTCGGCGGGATGCGGCGCGCCCGAGAAGCCGGAAAGCACCACGCGGCCCGCGGCGGGCCCGAGGGGTTCGGTGGCCAGGTGCCGGGCCAGCAGGTCGCTCGCCGGCGCCAGGCGCGGATGATGGAAGGCTCCGGCGACCTCGAGTCTCACCACGCGATGGCCCGACGACTCAATCAACCGCGCCGCGGCGTCGATCGCCGGGGCGGGGCCTGAAATCACCACCTGCTCGGGGCCGTTGTGGTTGGCCGGCACCACCTCGGCGAGCGACGGATCGGAGGCGAGCAGCGCGACCACGCGGTCGCGGGGCGCCAGCACCGCCGCCATGGCCCCGGCGAACGACTGGCCGGCGTCGCGCATGGCGCCCGAGCGCACCGCCACCAGGTGGTGCATCGACTCGGCGGGCAACCTGCCCGCCCAGGCCAGGGCGGGGAGTTCGCCGAGGCTGTGGCCGCAGGCGGCCCAGGCCCCGATGCCGAACCGTTCGAGGAGCCTTGCCGCGCCGAGGCCGGTCGCCGCGAGGGCGGCCTGGCAGGCACGGGTGTCCGTGGACAGGGTGTCGGGGGCCGGGGCGCTCACCGGATCGACGATCCTGTCGAGTGCCGGCATTTCGGGGAAGCGGGCGGCCATGGCCGCGGCGGCGGCGTCAAGTTCCGCGGCCACCTCCGGGAAGACGCACGCGAGTTCACGGAACATTCCGGCCTTTTGCGAGCCTTGCCCTGGAAACAGCAGAACCGGGCGCCGCGGGGCCGGTCCCATGCCGGCGCGCGCCGGCCCTTGGGCGGCCCGGCCTTCCCGGGCGGCGGCGATCGCGTCGCGGCAGGCCGCCAGCAGGGCGTCGCGGTCGCCATCGGCCCAGGCCACGGCCAGACGGACCGGCGACGACGGGTCGAACGATTCCCGGCACCGCCTGGCGAAGGGCGGGAACAGGGGACCCCGCGGGTCGGGGATTTCGTCGATGGACGACTCGATGCCCGCCCAGTCGGCGGCGCCCCATGCGAGGATCTCCACCGACCCGTCCCACGCGGGCGAAGCCGGCGAGCCGTGCTCCTCGAGCACCGCGTGGAAGTTGCTGCCGCCGAAGCCGAAGGCGCTGACGGCGGCGCGTCGCGGGCGCCCGCCCGCCGGCGCCGGCCAATGGCGGGCCTTGCGGGGCAGGAAGAATGGCGAGTCGGCCGCGGCGAACTCGGCCCTTTCGCTTTCCGTCTTGAGGGTGGGCGGCAGCACCCGGTGGCGCAGCGCCAAGGCGGCCTTGACGAGGCCCGCGGCGCCCGCGGCGCCCTTGGCGTGCCCGATCTGCGACTTGACGGATCCGAGGGCGCACCACGGTCCATCGCGGCCCGACTTGCCGAAGAGGTCGAACAGGGCCGACAGCTCCACGCCGTCGCCCGCCTTGGTGCCCGTGCCGTGCGCCTCCACGAGGCCGATGTCGCCGGCGCCCACGCCCGCCTGGGCCCAGGCGCGCCTCATCGCGCGGGCCTGGCCTTCCTTCGCGGGGGCGTAGATCGCCTGGCCCCGTCCGTCGCTTGATGTTCCCAGTCCCTTGATGACCGCGTGAACGGCGTCGCCGTCGCGCAGGGCGTCCGGCAACCGTTTGAGCACCACGAGGCCCAGCCCCTCGCCCAGGATGGTGCCGTCGGCGTCGGCGGCGAACGGCCTCGCCTCGCCCCGCCTGGAGAGCGCCGGCGTCTTGCTGAAGCAGGCGTACATGAACACATCGGTGAAGGTGTCGATGCCGCCGGTCACCACGATGTCGGCGCGGCCCGACTGGAGTTCCATCGCCGCCTGGTGAACCGCCGCGAGGCTGCTGGCGCACGCGGCGTCGACGACGCAGTTGGTTCCGTGGAGGTCGAACCGGCTGGCGATGCGCCCGGCGACGACATTGCCCAGGAGGCCGGGGAACGAGTCCTCGGTCCATTCCGGATAGGTGGAGGCGATGCGGGCCAGGGCGTCGTTGATCCTGTCCTCGGGAATGCCGGCCTCGCGCATGGCCCGGCGCCAACGGGGATGGTCGAGGCGGGCCCCCAGCGGGATGAGAAGCTCAAGCGCGCTCGTGACGCCCACGATCACCGAGGCGCGGTCGCGCGGCAGGGGCTTGCCCGGGTCGCGGGGAAGGGCGGCGTATCCGGCGTCGAGAAGCGCCTGCCTGGCCACATGCAGGCCCAAAAGCTGGGCCGTGTCGGTGGCCTCGAGGCTGGCGGGTGTCACCCCGTACTCGGCGGGGGAGAACGGCACCGGGGACAGGAAGGCGCCGCGCGCGGCGTACACCATGTCGCGGCGCGACGGATCCGGATCGAAATGGTCCGACGGCTTCCAGCGGTCGGCGGGAATGTCGCGGATCTGGTCGATGCCCTGCAGGACCGTGTTCCAGAATCCGCGGGTGCCCGGCTTGCCGGGGAAGAGGCACCCCAGGCCGGTGATCGCCAGGGGCGTGAACGGGTCGCGCTGGCTCACGCCGTGGCCCTCGCGCCCAGGGGGGGACAACAGCGCCTTTCGATCTCGCGGGTCTCGAGTGGTTCCACGCGCGGCGACAGGTCGGGCCCGGCGCCGCAAAGCGACGCGATTTCCGCCCGCTTGATCACGGCGGCGCCGTACATCAGGTTCAGGGAGACGGCGTACAGCGTCCGCCGCGAGGGCTCGGCGAGGAAGGTGCCGCGCGTCCACTCGTTGAACGCGCCCATGCCCGGGCCGCACCACACCTGGAAATCGGTCCGGCGCGATTCCAGGCCGGCCGTCGCCCAGCGCGAGGCCTGCGACAGGTACCACCGGAACACCAGCGCCATCTTGTGGCGGGCGTCGGCGGCGGCGCGCGCCAGTTGCGCCGGGTCGCGCCTCGAGAAGAACGACTCGCAGTCGGCCCAAACCGAGTCGAACGGCTTGCCGAGGATCTGGCCCTCAAGCTGCTGCCTCTCGTGCGCGGGCATGGCGCCGATGCCTTCGTATTGGCGATACCAATCGTAGAGTTTCTGGGCCCGCATGGCGAACATGGTGCCGCGCTTGAGCACCTGCACCTTGACGCCCATCTCGAACATGTCCGCCGCCGGGGCCATCGCGCAGTCGGCCTGCTCGGCCTGCGCCAGCATCGCGCGAACCGCCTCCGATGTTCCCGACTCCACGCAGGCCTGGTGGATGGTGCCGGCCATCACATAGGCGGCTCCCATGGAGAACGCCGCGGCCACCGCCTGCGGCGTGGCGATGCCGCCGGCGAGGCCCACCCGCGGGGATTTCTCGTAACGGTGCTCCGCCACCATCCGGTCGCGGAGCGCCACGATGCTGGGGAACAGGGTCAGCGCCGGGCGGTTGTCGGTGTGGCCGCCGGAATCGGCCTCGGCGGTGATGTCATCGGCAAGCGGCAGCCGGGCGGCCAACTGCGCCTGCCCTTCGTTGATGAATCCGCTTTTCTGCAGTTCCCCAACCAGGCGGGCCGGCGCCGGGCTCAGGAACTTCCTGGCCACCTCCACGCGGGAAACCTTCGCGATCACCTGGCAGGCGGCGACCGGCCGCCCCTGTCCGTCGGCCCTGAGCCCCGCGAGGCGGTATTTCACCAGGGGCAAGGTCACATCGAGGTACGCCGAAGCCTCGACGCGGGCCACGCCGTGCCTGAGGATCGCGTCGGCGTGCGCCATTTCGGTGGCGGGGTCGGCGGGGGCGTGCAGCAGGTTGCATCCCCATGAGCCTTGGCCGAGCGTGCCCTTGAGGCGCGCCAGCGCCCGGTCAACCGCCTCGGGAGACTGGCCCGCGGCGCCGTAAAAGCCGAGGCAACCGGCGCGCGCGGCCGCCTCCACCAGCGATTCTGACGCGATGCCATGCGCCATCGATCCGGCCGCGTAGGCCATTTTCAGGCCGTGGTCGCGACGGAAACCGGCATTTCCCAGGTCGCCCGGCAGGATGGCCGGGACACTCAGGGACGAGCCGCGACCCTCCGGCCCGGCCTCGTCATCAAACCTCCAGGCATGGCCTCCCGGAAGCACGCACAGCGGGCGGGCCAACTGGTTCAGGGCTTGGGCGAACGATGGCTGCATGAACACGGCTGAAGGTGTTTCAAGGGCGCACAAAATGATGGAGACCACCCGGTCGCCACAACCGCGGCCTGAATCCACTTCATGCTACTGACGGATTACCGGTTCGCCAGACAGATCAGGATGTTCCGGCTCCAGCGGAAGCGAGCAAGGTTCCGGTTGAAGCGGTTCCAAGGCGTGTGGCGCCCGCTTCGATCATGGCCATGGCCTGTTCCAATGTCCGGATCCCGCCCGAAGCCTTCACACCCACCTTCGGCGGACTCGCCCGCCTCAACAGCCCGACATCGGCCACCGTGGCCCCCCCGTCCCCGTATCCGGTGGAAGTTTTCACAAAATCCACGCCCAGACGCCCCAGCGCCTCGCATGCCCCGATTTTTTCCTCGTCTGAAAGCATGGCGGTTTCCAGGATCACCTTGAGCAACCGGCCCCGACCCCGGGTGAGTTCAAGGATGGGTGCGACTTCGTCCAGAAGGTTATTCCATGCCCTTTCCCTTATTTTTCCCAAATTAGCCACCATATCTAGTTCCACAGCACCATCGGCCAATGCCTGAACCGCCTCCGCCCGCTTGATGCCCGGATGATGCCCGCCTTGGGGAAAACCGATCACCGTTCCGACTGAAACGACGGTTCCGTTGAGTTCCCGCGTGGCCCGGGCCACCTCGCAGGGGCGCACGCACACGGAAAACACGCCCCATTTTGCCGCTTGCGCGCATCCCGACAGCAGTTCCGACTCGGTTTGCAGCGGCTTGAGCAAGGCGTGATCGATCAGCCTGGCCAGTTCTTTCGCTTGCATGCGGCCCTTCCCTATTCCTTCCGGCTTGCGTCCGAACCCGTTTCCCGGTTACCCGGCGACGGTTGGATGCCGATGAATGAACGGTGATATTAGCGGAATCGGGGAGCCTCGCATGACAGCCATGCTGGTCGCCTGCCTGATGGCGGGCACTTGCCCCGCCCAGAACGCGGTTCGCTACACGGCCACCATCGCGGTCGCCGAGGCGGAACTCCGCGCCGGGCCCTCCGCCGATGCCAAGTTGTATGCGACCAACAGGCTGCGCCGTGGCGAGACCGTCACGGTGGTGGAGGAGCGGACCGATGGTTGGTTGGGGGTTCGTCCCCCGGCGGGGTCGTTCAGCTGGGTGAACGCCATCCATCTTCAGCAGGTGACGCCGACGCTGCCCAACTGGGTGGTGGTGGCGCCGCAGGGAACGCGGGTGAGCGTGCTGGTGGGGAGTTCCTCGGATTCGGGGGTGAAGCCTTCGGTGGAAAGCGCGTCGCTGCAGCGCGGCACCCAGGTGAGGGCGGTGGGCGCCGTGGTGGGCAACGACGAGCAGAAGTGGTTGCCGATCGAGCCTCCGGAAACCGAAAGGCGCTACCTGCGGCGCGAGGCGATCGGTGGGGCCACGATCGATGGCGCCGCCGCTGTCACCGCCGGTGGCGCGGCCGCCGCGGTGGTCACGAGCGCGAACATGAACCCTTTGGGCCGCTGGAACGAGGCGGTCTCCACGGAGCTTTCGGGAAACTGGACTGAGGCGATTCGGCTCTATTCGCTCATCGCGCAGGATTTCGGCGAAAGCCAGCCGAACATGGCGACACAAGCTGCCAACCGGGCCATGGCGCTGCGCGAGGGGCTGAGGAACCCGGGGATGCGCGTGCCGCCGCCCGAGCGCCCCTGCCTGAGCGTGTTGCCCGCGCCTCGGCAGGGTGCCGGGGTGCAACTGGCTCCGCCGGTGATGCCTTCGGGAACCCTGGTGCCCGGCCAGTTGATGTCGACGAGCGGCTACAGCGGCGGGGTGCTGCGCAAATCGGGGCGCACCGTCGACAATCGTCGGGCCTATATCCTGGAGCGGGACAACCGCATCGCTGGCTATGTGGTTCCGGTGCCGCCCTTGAACCTCGACCCGTTCCTGAACCAGCCTGTCACGCTCACGGGCACCACGGAATACCGCGGCGATGTCCGCGCGAATGTGCTGCACGCCCAGACCGCCACGCTCGGGCGGTAATCGCCCCCCCGGCCCCCGAAGTTGCCGACCGCAACCATGCCTCCGCCGGGCCGACGCCCTGCGCGCCCATCGAGCGCTCCACATCGGGGATGCTATCTACCCGCCAGGACCGTGTCGGAAAAAATTCGGGAAAGATACGGGGCGCCAGCCTGATTGGAATGGGAGCCGGAAACTCGAGTGGCCGGGCGTTGCCGCCCGGCCACTCGAGCTGGTTCATCAGGGTGGAGGTCAGGCGGGTTGCTAATCTTCAATCGCGCCGTTGGAACCCGCCGTGGCCACGGTAAGGACCGAGGCCAGGCGGAAGTTGCCAAGCACGGGCGATCCCGTGGCGCGGAAGATGCGCACCCTGCCGCGAGCCACGCTTTGGGCCACGGTGACGATATCAAGCACGCCGTCGCGGTCATAGTCGTTGACACCCATGGTCACGCCACCCGTGTATTCCAGCGGGTAGGGGGTGAACTGGCTCAGGCGCTGGCCGGTCATGCTGAAGACCCTCACCGCGGGCCGGTTGAGGTTGCCAATGCCGACGATGATCTCACGATTGCCATCACCGTTGACATCACCCACGGCAATGCTGGTGGCGGGCATCGGTTGCTGGGTGAACGCCTGGAACGAGGCCAGTGGCGCCGCCGTGTTGTTCAGGTCAAACACCCTCACGAAGGAGTTGACCAGCGAAACAACGGTGAGCACCCCGGGCTGGGTCGCCGTCTGGCTGGTCATGGCGATGTCGAGTCCGGACCTGTAGTTGGTTCCAAAGGCGTTGAACGACTTCACCAGGGAGCCTGTGATGGCGTCGTAAACTTTCACGGTGGGAGCCGAACCTGGGCCGGCCGCGACGGTGATCACGGTGCGGGCCACCCCGTTGATCGTGGTGAGCCCCGACGACACCCTGGCCCCGCCGAGGAACTTGTTACCAAAGGCGTTGAACTGCATGGCGACCCGTCCCGTGGCGGCGTCGATCACCATCACGGTGGACAGGTTGCCCGGCGTGGCCTTGGAAACCAGCAGCGAGTCGGCGACGCCGTCGCCCGTGCGGTCGAGCGCGTTCACCGAGATCATGCCCGTATACCCGCGGAACGGCACGATGCGCCGGGTGACGCCGCCGTTGAAGCCGCCGCTGACGGTGCTGAGCTGAACCTGGGCCGGGGTGCCATTGGTGGCTGAGGCGGTCACCCCGGGATTGGGGTTGAAAGGTTGCGTGACGACCGGGCCGGTCGGCGTTGGTATGACATGGGTGCGGATGAGCTGGACATCGTTGTTGCCGGTGCCGCCCTTGTAGGTGATCGTGTATGCCTGATTGCCATTGAACACCACCCCGCGCTCCGGCAGGCCGGCGAAGGTGCCGGAAACCTTGTTGGGGCCGCTGTTGTCGATGATGGTGAAGCGGGTTCCAATTTGCGGATTGAAGTCAGGATTCGCCGTGGTGAGCGTGAGAATGCCTCCTAAGGTGGCGCCCGGAGCCACCAGTTGGCTGTAGCCGGAAACCGGATTCAGGCCGTTGATCTCCACGGTGTAGGTGCTGCTGGCGCCAATGCTGATGGGCCCGCTTGAGGTGAAGCTTCCGGGGCTGTTGCCCGGGCGGACGGTGCCGCCGCTGGAGGAGCTGAGGTTGCCGAGGTTGCCGTTGCCCCGGAGCGTGCCGCCCTGCGCGCGCACATGGCTGGTGGCCAGCGATCCGGTGAGGGTGAGCACGCCCGAGGTGATGACGGTGTCGCCCGTGTAGGTGTTGGTGCCGGCGACCGTGAGCGTGCCGGTGCCGTTGAAGGTGAGGCCGCCGGTTCCGGTGAGCGCCTGGCTGATTTGCGAGGTGCCGGGTGCCTGAAGCACCAGGCCGTTGGTGGTGATGACCGGGCCGCCGTCGGTGACACCTCCGGTGATGGCGCGCACCGAGAACAGTCCGCCGACCGATCCGCCGAAGGAGGTCGCGACGGCGTTCACCAGGGTAGCGTCGCCAACGATGGTGTCGGCGGTGATGAGGCCAATGACATTGAGCTGGTCGAGGTTGATCTCGCCGATGCCTGTGGAATTGAACGCGGCCTTGCCCTGGGCCGAGATGGCGCCCGAATCGGTGATGGCGCCGAACGCGGTGACATCGAGGTCACCCGCCAGGGTGCTTGCCGCGAGGATGAGACTGTTGATGTCGTTGATGGTGACATCCCCGGCGTTGGTGATACCCACGGAGGAGAAGTCATTGGCTCCGGTGAGCGACACATCGTCCGATCCGAACGATTCGAAGGTCGCGGAGCCGGCCACGACCAGCGGTGAAGTTCCGGTGATCGAGTTGCCGGCGGTCACCCCGAGCGTGCCGCTGATGTTGCCCGAGGCCATCACGAGGTCGTTGATGTCAGTGATCTGAACGGTTCCACCCGTGAGGCTAACGGTGCCCGTGAAGTTGTTGGATCCGTTGGCGAGGGTGATGTTTCCAGCGCCGGCGTTGATGGAGGAGGTGCCGCCGACGGTCAGCGCGCCCGTTTGGCTGACGGCACCGGCGCTGGTGACGGAGAGATTGACCGCGACGGTGGTGGCGCCGAAGGTTGTGGTACCGCCGTTGGTGGTGGTTGTGGTGAGGAGGCCCCCGGCGCCTGAGACCGATCCACTGGCCGTGAGGTTGCCACCGGCGATCAGGGTGGCGTCTCCTGTGGTCGCGAGGATCACGGTGAGCGCGTTCGCGTCGGTGACCTGCGTCACGCCGCCCGTCAGCGTCACAGCACCCGTGAAGTTGTTGGAGTCGGTAAGGGTGATGTTTCCAGCGCTGGCGTTGATGGCGGAGGTGCCGGTGATGGAGAGAGATCCGGCCTGGGTGATGTTCCCGCCGTTGCTGTTGGCGGTGAGAGTGCCGCCGACGGAGCCTTCTCCAAGGTTGAGGGCACCGGTGGAGGTGGCGGTGAGGTTGCCCGTGACGGCAAGGATGCCGAGCGTGAGCTCGTTGGTGCCAGTGATCTGAACGGTTCCACCCGTGAGGCTAACGGTGCCCGTGAAGTTGTTGGATCCGTTGGCGAGGGTGATGTTTCCAGCGCCGGCGTTGATGGAGGAGGTGCCGGTGATGGAGAGAGATCCGTCCTGGGTGATGTTGTTGCCGTTGGCGGTGAGAGTGCCGCCGACGGAGCCTTGCCCGAGGTTGAGCATGCCGGTGGAGTTCACCGTGAGGTCTTGCCCGATGGCCAGCGTGCCGAGCGTGAGGTCGTTCTTATCGGTGATTTGTGCAGTGTTACCCGTGAGGCTAACGGTGTCCAAGAAGTCGTTGTCGGAGTCGGTGAGGGTGATCGCGCTCTCGCCGGCGTTGATGTTGGAAGTGCCGCCGACGCGAGTCGGCGGGTTTGGTTGGAGCGAATTAGTTTCCTGGGGTTCGGAGGGTTGGGAGGACCCGGCGTGTTGATGGATATTCGAGCCGCCGACGCGAGTCGGCGGGTTTGGTTGGAGCCAGTGAGTTTCCACCGGGTCGGGAGGACCCGGCGCCTAACGGCGCTCGGCTCATGGCTCCTGGCGTCGCCCGGCGCTCGGCTCATGGCGCTCGCACGGTGATTTGCCCGGTGATTTGCCCGAACGGCTCGAGAGTGATACAGTTAGGAATGTAGTCTTGTCGCCCCTGCGCGCACTCGGCTTTTCGCCAGGTTGAATCGCCTCAATTCGGGTCTTGGCCCGGGTCTTTCGCATTCGGTCCTGGGTTTTTTCCTCGACTTTCACCCACGGACCTCCTCCATGAGCGGTTTCGGCGATTTCGCATTGTCTCCCTTGGTTCTCCGATCCATCGGCGAACTCGGCTACGAGACCCCCAGCCCCGTCCAAGCCCAGGCCATCCCTCCCGTCCTCGACGGCCGCGATGTGCTCGCCCAGGCGCAAACCGGCACCGGCAAGACCGCCGCGTTCGCCCTGCCCATCATCCACCGCCTCGCCGGCCGCGGAAACCCGCCCAAGGGCGCCGGCAGGCGCATCCGCGCCGTGGTCATGGTGCCCACCCGCGAACTCGCCGTGCAGGTGTGCGAAAGCTTTCTCAAATATGCCAAATTCGCCACGCTGCGAATTATCGCGGTTTACGGAGGGGTGAACCAGGCGCTCCAGGTGCGGGCTCTGCGCCATGGGGTGGATGTCCTCGTCGCCACGCCCGGCCGCATGGTCGACCTCATGGAGCAGGGTTTCATCAACCTCGAGAAGGTGGAAACGCTCGTGCTCGACGAGGCGGACATGATGTTCGACATGGGGTTCGCGCCCAATTTGAACTTCATCATGGACCGCATGCCTGAAAAGCGGCAGAACCTGCTGTTTTCCGCCACCATGCCCGGCCCCATCGAGCAACTGGCGCGCAAGATCCTCAAGGATCCGGCGCGCATCGACACGGCGCCCGAGCGCACGCCGCTGGAGATCATCGACCACCGGGTGTCGATGGTGCCCCGCGAGGAGAAGGCCGACGCGCTGGTGGCGTACCTGAGGTCGGTGGAACTCGACCGGGCGATCGTGTTCACGCGCACCAAGCACGGCGCCGACCGCGTGGCGCGGATCCTGGCGGGGGCGGGTTTCGCCACCGAGGCGATCCATGGCGACAAGAGGCAGAACATCCGGCATAGGGCTCTGGCGGCGTTCAAGGGCGGGTACGTGCGGGTGCTGGTGGCGACCGACATCGCGGCGCGCGGCATCGATGTCAGCGGCGTGAGCCATGTCGTGAACCACGACATGCCGCTCGACGCGGAAACCTATGTGCACCGGGTGGGGCGCACCGGCCGGGCGGGCGCCTCGGGCGCGGCGCTGTCGCTGTGCGCGCCCGAGGAACGCAAGCTGCTTTTGGCGGTGGAACGGCTCGTGGGCAAGCGGGTGCCGGTGCTGCCCTACAAGGGAACCGGCCGGCCGCGCGGGCCGGTGGTGGAGACGCGCCGGCCGTTCGAGGAAAGCCGGCTGCCTGGCAAGGGCCGCAGCGCCCGCGCGAGGAGGTAGGGGGGAGTTGGGTTCGTTGGTTGGGTTTTGGTTGGGGTTTGGTTTGTTGATTGCACCCGGGGCCTAACGGCCCTCGGCTCAAGATTTAATCAAACGACATGAGCCGCGCGCCGTAAGGCGCCGGGTGAAATGAACAATCCGACACCAAAGGCGCCGGGTGAATTGAACAATCCGTGTCCCAAAACGGGTGCTTTCAACAACCCGTTACCCAAACAACGGATGAAATCAACAACCCGTGTCCCGCGCAATCGTGTGGCGATTACTTCCCCGCGGGGACCATGCGGCACACCGTGTAGGTCTCGGTGACCGGAACCATGCGCGGCACGCGCACCACCACTTCCTTCGTCACCGGCCGGCACACCATCACCACGCACTTCTCCTCGACCATTTCCATCACAGGCCGGCAGGTGGTCACGCGCGCCTTCTCGCACACCGCCTCGCGCTGCATCCGCACCTTCTGAACCGTCTGCTGCACCTTCTCGCGGTGCGTCTCGTTCACCACCACCGTGTCCGTTTGCATCACCGGGTTGGAAACCCACACGGGCTTCAGCGTCCCCTTGCAGCCCACGGGCTGGCACTCGACATGCCCCATGTCCACGCAGCGGGTGACCGTCTTTTCCACCGGGGTGGAAACCTTCACGCAGCGGGTGACCGTCTTTTCCTCGATCACCGGCACGCGCACATGACGCACCACATCCACCTCGCGGGTTTCCGGCACCATGCGGCACACCGCGCGGCGCACGAGGCGCTCCTCGGGCACCCGCTCCATCACCGTCACCACGCGCTTCTCCTCCACCATCTGGCACTTCATCACGGTGCGGGTGGCGGTGGTGTACTCGGGCACCATCGCGCACGGTTCGGGCGGGCAGGCGGGCTTCTTGTGCCCGGCGGCCAAGGCGGGAAGGGCGAGCGCCGCGGCGGCAACGGCGGCGGCAAGGGTGCGAATCGTCATGGGGGGCTCCTCCTGAGTGCCAACAAAAAAGCCAGCCCCGAGATACGGGGCCGGGTTTTCCTGTTAGACAGGATATGCCGATTCGGAGGACGATCAAGGGGGCAAAGATTGCGCCGGAATGGAGTTCTGGGGAAACTTTGCCGTCACTTCTTCGGCTGCGGCGCCGGATTCGCGGGAACCTTGAGCGCCGGCTTGGGAAACGGCTGGATCATCCGCCCCCAAACCTCGCCCTTCCGCCGCGCATACAATCCCTCGCCGTTCGTGAAGAACGCGTCCACACCGCCGCCGGGTGGCCCGGCAATGACGCCCGACTCGCGCGCCGTGGGGTCGAACGCGTGGATCTCGTTCGGCGAGCAGGCGAAGATGCGTCCGCCGGGATCGAACGAAACGGCGATGACGCCGCTGGCCTTTTGGCCGGGCTTGAGGCGCATGGTGGCGCAGCGGTCGGCGGCGTCGAGGGTGCCGTCGGCGTTGACGCGGAACAGCCAGAGGTGCTTGCCGCCGGCGTCACCCACCACCAGGGTGCCCTTGTCGGGGCTGAGGCCCAGGCACGACGGATCGACCAGGCCGACCACGGTGACGGGCCTGGCGGGGCCCGAGGCGGGGCGGTATTCGAGCGCTCGCGCGGGCGCCTTGCCGACGATGGCGTAGGTGGCGTTGGCCGGTCCCTTGGCCACGAGGTCGGGCCCCAGCGTGGAATCCACCCGGGCCATGGGCGCGGGCTTCCAGCCTTGTCCGTCGATGAGGATGGTGGCCAGGGAGAGGTCCTGCCCGGCGAGGATGGAGGCGCAGGCCAGCGTGATGATCGGGTTCATGGTTGGCTCGGGTCTCAGGGGGTGATGGTGGTGTCGCGCCAGAGCCAGCGGAGGGAGTCGGGCAGGATGGCGCCGCCATGCTTGCCGTTGTGGCCGCCCTCGCCGTAGTCGAAGCGGTAGTCGTACTTCATGAACTTGAGCGCGGCGGCCATCTGCTGGTTGGCGAGTGGCCAGTGGCCGTGGAGGTTGTCGAGGTCGTTGCTGCCTTCCTGGAGGAAGACGCGGATGGGCTTCTTCTCGGTCTTGCGGATGAGTCCGGGGTAGGCGTCGCCGCCGCGGATGTTGGTGAAGCTGCCAACATGGCTAAGGACCTTGCCGAAGAGGTCGGGTCGTTCCCAGGCGACGGTGAAGGCGCAGATGCCGCCGCTGGAGATGCCGCCGATGCCGCGCAGGGCGGGGTTCTTGGCCAGGGGCATGGACTTGGAGACCTCGGGGATGATCTCGCTCTCAAGGAAGCGGGCGTACTGGTCGGAGAGGGTGTCGTACTCGAAGCTGCGGTTGCTGCGGGCCTTGGCTCCGGGGAGCGTGGCGGGCACGGACCCCGGGTTGAGGAAGATCGCCGCCATGACGGGGACCTCCTTCTTGTGGATGAGGTTGTCGAGGACGACGGGGACGCGGAAGTCGCCCTTCTCGTTCATGTAGCCGCCGCCGTCCTGGAACACCATGAAGGGGAGAGGCTTGCCGGGCTCGGCTTGGGCCGGGAGGTAGGTCCAGCCGTCGCGGACGGTGTCGGGGAAAACCTTGGAGGCGTGTGTGAACTTGACGACCTTGCCCTGGGGGACGCCGGGCTGCCGCTCGGAGTCGGGGCCGTGCTTGTACGGTTCGGCGGCGGTGGCGGCGCCAATGGCCAGGGCTAGCGAGGCGGCGCAAAAGAGTCGGGGGAGGCGCATGGAGTCTCCGTGGGAAGGGTGGCGGGGGGCGGGAACGGGCACCTAGCGAGTTTACCGGTCGGGCCGGGCGTGTCGAGTGCCCGGGCCGGGGAACCCCGGAATTGGCGCGCGGCGGGCGCGGCATCCTTGACGAAAGGGCCCGTCAGCCCTTATGTTTAGGCCTGTCGTGAGGCGCGGCCCTGTCGTCTAGAGGCCTAGGACACGGCCCTTTCAAGGCTGTAACACGGGTTCGAATCCCGTCAGGGTCACCACTCCCGCGCTCCCCCGTCCGCCGGCAACGGCATCCAGTCCTTCCCCCGCTCGCGGTATTCGGCGGGGTGGAAGCTTCCCTTGTAGGCCATCCCCGGGCACCCCTCCACGAGGTAGCCGAGGTAGACATGCGGCAGGCCGCGCCTGTTGGCCTCGTCGATCATGCGCAGGATGTTCCAGATGCCCGGGGAGCGTCCCAAAAGCGACGAGTCGTAGAAGAAATACACCGCCGAGAGCGCCTCGGGCAGCACATCGACATAACCGACGGCGGCGAGGGCGCCGTTGAGCCTGTACTCCCACTGCTCGACGCGGAAAGGCTGGTGGATGAAGCTGCGGGTGAAATCGTCCTCGGCGCCGGGTTCGTGGAGGGGCCATCCCTTGCGGTCGGACTGCGCGGCGTGCCAGGAGTCGTAGAGGTCGAGCACCTCGGGCCGGCAATGGGGATCGTTGAACTCGGGTTCCATGGCTCCGGCGTTGAGCCGGGCCACGCGCCGCTGCGAGCGGTTGGGGGCGAACCGCGCCGCGTCGACGCGCACGGTGCGGCAGCGGACGCATCCCTGGCAGGCGGGCTGGAAAAGCACATGGCCGAAGTGCCTCCAGCCCCGCTCCATGAGCGACTGGTACTCCGCGGCGGAAACGGAGGTGGCGAGGATCACCTCGAGGCTCTGGAGCCTGTCGGGCAAGTAGCCGCAGGGTTGGGGCTCCTGGACTTGGCGCAGGGAGTACTTCATGGGGCTGTTCCCCGGCGCCGGTGATCCTCAGGTTTGGAGGTTCTCGAGGATCTCGCTCTTTTTCACGAGCCTCTGGCCGCGTGTCTCCTCGATGTGGAGGGCCTTGAGCAGCCGCTTGCGCAGCTCGCCGCGGGTGGTTTCCATGGCGGCTGCGGTGTCGTTGGGCAGGGGGATGTTGCCGCCGGCGCGCCTGTCGTGCCCGCCGGCGCGGCCCATCCGCCCCACCACCTTCTGCAGCAGTTCGCCCGCCCGGGCGTCCGCCGCGGTCGTTCGCATCGACAGGATCAGGTTCCGGCCGTGCACGCCGGCGCACACCGCCCAGTCGACCTCCTCGAAGCGGATCAGCGCGTCGACGATCTCGGCGGCGAGCTCGGGCTGGGGCAGGTCGTCCACCCAGGAGATGATGAGCTTGTCGTAGATGAAGGCGTTCTGCAGCGCCTGCAGCAGGCCGCCGAAGTAGCTTTGGGGCAGCCTCGCGTTGCGGATGCGCGCCAGCATGTCGCGGTCGGCCAGGGGATAGATGTGGATCAGCGCCGCCTCGTCGGCGGGGCCGGCCTCGCGCGGATAGCCCGCCAGTTCGGTCTCGATGCCGTACATCATGCCCGTGGCGAGCTGGCCCGAGGGCGCCAGCCCCTGCTCGCGCAGGTAGCTCACCACGATCGAGCAGGTGGCGCCGAGGCTGTCGCGCACATCCACGAACGGGATGCCCGTGATGTCGCCGCCGGTGTCGTGGTGGTCGACCACCGCGGCGATGGGGGGCGCCCCGGCCAGGTTGTGCCGGCCGGTGTTGGGCTGGCTGTCGACCATGACGACGGCCTCGCCCTGGGTCCACTCGACCTCCTCGACCGGCACGAGGTCGATGTCCAACAGCTCGACCATGGCGCGGTTTTCCGCGCGCGAGATCGGGCCGTCGCGCGTGAGACGCGTGGGCACCCCAAGCTTTTCCTCGACGAGGAACGCCAGGCCCATCATGCTGGCGAGGGCGTCGGGGTCGGCGTGGACATGGGTGACGAAGGTGACGCTGCCGCTGTTCTTGAGCGATGCCAGGAAGCGGTCGGATCGTCGGGCGGCCATCGGCTGCGAAGTCCAGGCCCGGCGCCGGCGCCTGCCGCCACCATGGCGGCAGGCCCCTGCCGGGGAACGGGTCTCACCCGTCCGCCTCGGCCAGGGAGATCACCCTGCGCCATTGTGATTCGGTCACCGGAACCACGGACAGCCTCGGCAGGCGCACGAGGTCCCAGCCCGCCAGTTCCGCGTCGGCCTTGATCTCGGCCAATGTCACCGGCCGGCGCAAGGCCTTGCCGGGCTTCACCTCGACCGTCGCCTCGTCCTCGTCGGTGGATCCGGGGGGAAGCGCGGGGCCGGCGACCACCGTCATCGTCCCCACCACCGCCTTTTCCTTGCCCGTGTGGTACAGGAACACGCTGTCACCGGGGGAAACCGACCTCAGGTGCTTGCGCGCCAGGGCGTTTTCCACGCCGTCCCACCAAGTACGGCCGTCGGCGACGAGGCGTTGCCAGTCGTAGGAGGAGGGTTCTTCTTTGAACAGCCAGTGGCGCATGCCACTCCGACTCGAAGGCGACCCGGGCGCCAAGGCCCCGGCCATGGACACCAGCATAATGCCGGGTGGCCCGGGTGGGCAAGGGCATGGGTCGGCCCGGGCGAATGGTTTCGCAAGTGCTTACATTAAAACAGTTTAGTGCGAGTCTTCCGCCCAGGCGCGCAGTTCCCTGAGCTGCGCGGCGGACAGGTCGTGCCCCGCCGCCAGCGCCGCGGCGGCGGTTTCCCTGAGCCTTTTCTGCTCCGCCAGCAGGCGGCGCAGGTCGGCGATGACCGTGCCCAGCGACTCGAAACCCTCCAGCCGCGCCTGGAACACCAGGTAAGGCCCCGACGCCGTTTGGCCCGCCGGGTCGAGTTCCGCCAGCGCCTCGGCGCGGCGCGCCGCCGCGTCGAACTGGCCCGACGCCTGGTCGGCGAAGCCGCGGCCGGCAAGCCACCGACCCGTCGCCATCCGCAGCCGGATCTCCGCCAGGCACGCCTCGGGCCATCGCGGCCTGAGCCGCTGCGCCTCCATCGCGTGCCTCAGCCCCTCCTTGCGCACCTCGTCGAGCCACGCCGAACGCTGCCAGTCGAGCCCCAGCGAGAACAGCGTTTCGGCGCGGCTGGCGAGCTGGACGCGCCAGAGCGCCCGCTCGGGGTCGAGGCGGGCGGCGCGGCGAAGCGGGCCGAGGATCTGGGGCCGGCGTTGATCGAGTGTTTTGCCATCGAGGTTGGCGGGCATGTCGGCCCGGCGGCGCGCCTCCGCCGATTCCCGCCACGCCAGCGCCGCGGGAACAGTGACGCCCGCGCCGCCCAAAAGCAGGCCCGCCGACAGCAGGGCCAGCGCCACCACGCCCGCCAGCGTGCCGGGCACGCCCGGCAAGCGCCCACCCGAGGGAAGCGCCGCGGCGGCGGCCAAGCCCATGGCCATGGCCCCGGGATGGGCCATCGGGGGCAAGGCCAGCATGGCCGCGCCCGCGGCGAACAGGGCGCCCCGCCCCGTCCAGGGCCCGGGACAGCCGACCCGCCCCATGGCCAGGGCCAACGCCGCCGCCAGCGAACGCGCCGCGCCCATCGCCAGCTCGGCAATGCGATAATCCGGATCCGCGGTGACCAGCCGGGCAAACAGGGCGAACGCCAGGCCCGACTGGACCGCCCATGCCAGCCACGGGGGTGGCGGCACGGCGCCATCAACGGCGGTTTCCGGCGGCTTTCCGGCCTTGCGGCCGCAGGCCAGCCATGCCGCCACGGCCAGCACGACCAGTGCCGCCGCCGGCCAACCACCAGCCAAAAGGGCTTGGAACCACGCGGGAGCGGGAAGGTCCGCCGGCAGTCCATGGTTGATGAAAAAGTCGCGGTCCTGCCCGGGTCCCAACCCCCAGGGGCCGATCGATCCCGCGAGATCCGCTAAGGAGCCCGGGGCCCGGGACGACAGGGCGAACGCCAGCGCCAACCCGGCCAGGCCCAACGGCCAGCCCAGGCGCCATCCCGCGGCCACGGCAACCGCGCCCAGCAACACCGCGGGCGCCAATCCACCGGCCGAGGGAACCCCCACGCCGCGTGAAACGCCCCATTCGGCCGCCGCCACAACCCCCTGGGTTAACAGCAGCCGCCACAACCAGACGCGCCCCTCGGCGGATTCGCGGAACCAGCCGAGGGAGACAGGCGCCAGCAGCAGCGCCGCGAGCGCCAGTCCGGCGGAGAGCCCGGCGAGCCTGTCGCCGGTGAACATGCCACGCGCGGCGCAAGCACCGGCCATGATGAGCAGCGCGACATCGAAGATGGTGAGGACGGGGGGCCGGCGGGCCAGCACCGCCTGCAGGCAGGCCAACGCCGCGCCAGCCAGCAGCCAGGCGTGGAACGGGAGGAAGGAAAGGGAATCGCACAGGCCGATGTCGGCGGCGGCGACGAACGGCAGGCCGGTCAGCCACGCGGCGAGCAGCGGCGCGACGCGTGGCGGCATGGGAGGGTGTCCTTTCTCAGGGGAGCGACGCGCCCACCGCCTCCACGGCCCAGGCCTCGTCGGGGAACTTGCCTTCCCGCAGCTTGCTGTAAAGCAGCTTATCGCCCACCGACAGCTCGAAGCATCCGCCGTCGGAGGGAACCAGCTCGAGGGAGCTGACGCGGGCCTTGAACCGGGCCAGGATTTTTCCCGTCAAACTGACGGCCTGGGGTTCGTAGTTTCACTTGCTGCAGTAGCGCAGGGTCACGCGCATGGAAGGATCCTCCCACCTGGGTTGACGAGCGCCGGGGCCACCGCGGCGGCCCCGCTTCGGGAATCAGAGTCCCGTGAGGGCGCCGTCCTTGCAGAACTCGGGGTTGCCGAACGACTTGATGTCGTGCCCGAAGGCGTTGGCCAGCGACACGAGGAAGCGGTTGTGCGGCACCTTGGGGAACTTGAGGGCCCGGCCGGTCTTGAAGCCCAGGCCGCCGCCGACCGCCACGAAGGGGATGTCGTCGAGGGTGTGGCTGTTGCCCTTGCCCAGCTCGTTGGTCCAGACGATGGTCGTGTGGTCGAGCATCGAGCCGGTGCCGTTGGGCTCGGGGGTGTCGGCGAGCTTCTTGGCCAGCGCCGCCATCTGCTGGCAGAACCAGATGTTGATCTTGATGAGCTTGGCGCGGGCCTCGGCGTTGGTGTCGGGCTCGTGGGAAAGCTCGTGGTGGCCCTGATCGACGCCGAGCCAGCGCATGCGCGCCATGCCCACCGAGTTGGTGAACTGCAGCGTGGCGACGCGGGCGAAGTCGGCCTTGAGGGCGTTGACGAGGAGGTCGGCCTGCATGGAGGCGAGCTTGGGGATGTTGTCGTTCTCCTCGCGCACGCCGCGGGGCAGCTCGGGGGCGGCGTGGCCGAGGCCCTGGGCCTTGGAGGCGGCGAGTTCCTTCTCCATGTCGCGGACGAAGCCGGCGTGCTCCTCGAGGAGGCGGCGGTCGTCCTTGCCGAGCTTGCCCTTGAGCTTGGCGAGGTCCTCGCCCACCTCGTCGAGGACGCTGGCGAGGTTCTCATTGTCCTTGGTGCGGCCGTAGAGCTTGTTGAACATCTGGTACGGATCGTCAATGGGCGCGACGGGGCGGTTGGGGCCGGAGTAGACCATGCGCGTCCAGGTGTCGGCGCGCTCGGGCACCATGACGCCGAACTCGAGGGAGCCGAAGCGGGTGCGCGTGGCGGGATTCTTCTGCAGGAACTCCTTGATTTCCTGGTCGATGGAGTGGCCGCGGGCCCATCCGGCGGGGGTATGCGATCCGCCCTGGATGTTTCCGGGAAACAGTTCCACGCCGGTGAGCAGGCAGCCCATGCCGCGCATGTGGTTGTCGCCGTCGCCGCGCACCTTGTCGCAGACGCCGTGCAGCGTGAGGGTCTTGGCGCGAAACGGTTCGAGGGGCTGGAGAATTTCCTTGAGGACCAGCTCGCCATCTTTCTCCGGCCAAAAGGCGTTGGGGATCACGCCGTTGGGACTGAACATGACGATCAGCCGCTGGCGGGGCTTGGAGGCGGCCGGCGCGCATGCCGCGAGGTTTTGCAGGAACGGCAGGCTGGCGGCGGAAAGCCCGGCGGCCCGCATGAAGGTTCGTCGCGTGTTCAGCATGGCGAAAGCTCCCGAGGAGATTACTTGATTATTTCACCCGAAACGCGGCCGTGCCAGACTGATTGATGGACTTATCGGCATTCAGCCCGGTTCCTTCACACCCGCGGCGCGCAGGAAGGCCCGGACATTTTCCACCGGGGTGCGGCGGTCGACCCCGTGGCTGAGGTTGAGGATGTGGCGCCCGCCACCCCCGGCCTGAAGGCAGGCGCGCGTGGCGGCCTCCACCTCGGCCACGGTGCCCGAGCGCAGCACCGACTCGGGCACATTCCCCTGGAACACGAGGTGGGGGTAATCGGCGCGGGCCCGCGCCAGGTCGTGCTGGGCCCCCAGCGACACCACCGGCGCCCCCGCCGAGCAGACCTTGTCGAGGTAGGGGCATTCCTTCACGAACAGGATGCCCGGCGCGCCGGTGACATCGGCCATGATGGAGCGGTGCCAGGGCTGGGCCCAGTCGTCGTATTCCGCGGGCGTGAGCTTGCCGGCCCAGGAGTCGAACAGTTGCCAGGCGTCGGCGCCCGCGGCGACGAGGGTGTTGACGAAGTTGCCGGTGGCCTTGCCGATCTTCGCCAGCAGGGCGTTCCAAGCCTCCGGCTGCCGGGCGGCGAAGCGTCGCGTGGCCTCGATGTCCTTGCCCGTGCCGATGCAGTAGCTGGCCACGGTGAACGGCGCGCCCGCGAACACCAGGATGGGCAGGGCGCCCGCCAGGCGTGTGCGCACCCCCTCGAGCAGGTCGAGGATGTGCTGGTAGGTGTTGGGCGCGGGGTTCGGGTCGAGCGCCTCGACATCGGCCAGGGAGGCCACCGGGCGGTCGGGCATCGGCCCGATCTCGTTGAGCAACTGGAACGGCAATCCCATGGCCACGGGCAGCGTGGTGATGTCGTAAAAGAGGATGATGCCGTCCACCCCGAAGCGGCGGGGCAGCAGCGTGGCCTCGATGGCGAGGTCGACCCGCTCGGAGAACTCGTAGAAGCCGAGGCCCTGCCTGACGCGGTGATACTCGGGATCCCAGCGGCCGGCCTGCCTCATGGCCCACGCGGGGACGCGCTCGATCTCCTCGCCGCGCGCCGCCCGAACCAGCAAGTGTTGCGATGGCTTCATCCGAAATCCGTCTCCCGCAGTGTCCAAGACGGATGTTCTAAGGAATTCCGGCCGGTTTTCGCCCCCAGTACAGCGTGGCGATGCCGAAGGTGAGCGAACGCCAGGTGGCCCCGGGGATGCCGGCCTCGGCGAAGATGGCGGCGAGCGCCTCCCGCTCGGGAAACGCCGCGACGCTGGCGGGAAGGTAGGAGTAGGCGAAGTCGCTCGACCTCGAGACCCACCGGCCGATCACCGGCAGGATGTTGCGGAAATACCACAGGTAAAGCGGCCTGAGCGGCCAAGGCCTCGGCGTGGAGAACTCGAGCACGGCGACCGTGCCGCCGGGGGCGCACACGCGCGCCATCTCGCGCAGTCCGGCGAGGGTGTCGGCGACATTGCGGAGGCCGAAGGCGACCGTCACCGCGCGGAAGGAGGCGTCGGGAAACGGCAGTCGCATCGTGTCGGCGACGAGGAACGGGATTTTTCCCGCCGCCTTGGCATGGCCGCGCACCAGCATCGGCGCGCAGAAGTCGGTGGCCACCACCTCGAGTTTGCCGCCCGCGGCGCGGTGGTAGGCCAGGGCCAGGTCGCCCGTGCCGGTGCAGACATCGAGATGGGGCCCGGACAGGTCGGGCGGGACCAGGCGTGTGGTTCGCCAGCGCCAGTAGCGGTCGACATTGAGGCTGAGGAGGTGGTTGAGTCGGTCGTAGCAGTGCGCGATGTCGCCGAACATGGCGCGGATGCTGGACGACTTCTTGTCGAGCGGGAGCTTGGTGTCGGGCATCGGCGGTGTCTCCGATGCCATGTTAGGGGAGCCGCGGCGGTCTCAGGCGGCGCGTCGGCGGCGCGCCGCCTCGGCGAACACCTCGAGCATCTGCCGGTAGTGCTGGTCGAAGGTCCAGCGCGCGGCGGATTGCCGGCCTGCCTGGCCGCAGCGAATGCGCTCCCGCGGGTCGAAGAAGCGCTCGATGGCGCGGGCCAGCGCCCGGTGGTTGTGGGGATCGTCGATGACGATGCCCTCGCGCGGCGGGGTCATCAGTTCCGAGGCGCCGTTGTGCCGGGTCGTGATGACGGGCAGCCCGCACGACATCGCCTCGGGCACGACATGCGAGCACGGGTCGTAGAAGGTGGGATGGATGAACATGTCGGAGGCGAAGTAGCCGTCGCGCATGTCCTTGCGGTAGCCGGCGAAGACGACGCGGTCGCGCACGCCGATTTTCCGCGCGAGCTGTTCCATGGCCTTGAAATTGTCCGACCCGGTGGCCAGCAGGCGGAAGCGGTTGCCCGCGGGAAGGTGGCGGATGGCGGCCAGCAGGCAGGGCAGGCCCTTGAGCCGGTAGTTCATGCCGCAGAACAGGCCGACAATTTCGTCGGGGCGGATGCCAAGCTCGGTGCGCACCTTGTCGCGGCGGAGGGGCCTGTCGTTCTCCACGAACCTGTCGGGGTTGGTGGCGATGCGCGCGACGCGGAGGTTCTCGGGAGGGATGGAATAATACTTCTGGAAATGGCCGCGGACCATCTCGCTGATGGCGATCACCAGCGCCTTGTTCTCGCCAAGGTACTGCCGCCTCTCCAGGGCCATGAACGACTGGTGGGCGGGATCGAACTTCTTGACAAGGCGCATGAACAAGCGGCCGGGGCCGGGAGGTTCCTTGAGGATGTTGTGGTCGGCGCTGGCGGCGTACAGGCCGCCCTGGGGGTAGAGGATGTCAAGGCCCCAGGTCTTGTCAAAGCCGATGGTGGCGTCGTGGCGGTGGCCCTTGAGCGCGTTGAGCACCGCGTTGCCAAAGCTCCACGGCCTGAGGAACCGGGGCCATGACCTCGCCTGGACGGAATGGTAGACCACCGATTCGGGCAGGGCGGAGGCGTCCCAGCGGGTGGCGTACAGGTGAACGGTGTGGCCGTCGGCGACGAGGCGGTGGGCCAGCGACGCGATGTAAGTTTCGCATCCGCCCCGTTGGGGAAGCACGCTCTCGTAGCAGAACGCGATGTCCATCAATCACCCCGAACGGTCCGCCTCCCGGTTGGCTCCAGAATTATCGGACCGTTGCGCTCCCTCCATGAAACTTCAGGAAAAGGTCAAGTCAGGCGGCCTTGCGGTCGGCCCCCGGCCGCTTCCCGCGATGCTTGAGGTTGTGGGCGCGGTAGCGGCGCCACTTGACCAAAACGGCGCGCATCAGCCAGCGGGTCCACCACGAACTGGTTCCCGGTCGCCTGTAGGCGCGCCAGAAGGCGACCCGGTCGATGGGCTCCACGCCTTCAACTTCGGATGAATAGGCTAGCTGGGCAAGATCCTTGAGCTGCCACAGCGGCGCCGTGAGCGGATGACGGCCCAGGCGGTGAAGGTCGATCATGAACACCTTGCCCCGCCAATCCTCCGGCGGGCGCGCGATGTCGGCCTCGTGGATGTAGAAGTGGCACAGGTACAGGTCCTTGTGGAAGCACGACCTGTCATGAAGCAGCCTGGTCAGCCGGGCCATTTCCCGGGCGAGCCCGCGCTTGAACCGCCGGAAGGCCCGGGGCGCCAGCGATCGCGACGCCTTGGGGATCGCCTCATGCGTGGGCAGCATCCCGCTGAGTTCCTCGATGATGAGGCAACTGGACAGCTTGCCGCCGGGGGCGAGGTATTCGGAGGCGGCCACGGGGCGGGGAACCGGAACGCCCTGCCGGCTGGCCCAGTCGAGGTGCTGCCATTCCTGGAGGGCCGGCGACCAGCGGCCACGCGGCAGCAGGCAGGCCAGCAAGCCCTGCCACCATGGCAGCACATGGTGCCTCTTGACATAAACAACGAGGTTCGGGCCGCCTTGGGGATCGGGCAGCGACCAGCGGGCGATGCTGCGGCCCTGCTTGGTGTGGTAGCGGTCGCGGAGGTCGCGATCCATGATGGAGCGGTGCCAATCCTGCCCGGCGAAGCGGGTCCAGGACGAGGCCTGCACTCCATGCCAAATTCCCTGAAACCAGCGGCGCCAGATCGAGGCGCGGCCATCTCCGATGGCCTGGAACGCCGGTGCCGGGCCAGGACTGTCGTCCCGGTAGCCCATGAAAACCCCTCCCCGGGCGTCATCCGGCCCGACATGGCGCGGCAGCGCCCTGTTATGGCCCATCTCGTCAAAATATCCGGCTTGAATCCAGTCCAGTTCGTCCGGATTGGTCCCCGCCGCCGCCAGCTCCCGGGACAGCAAGCCCAAGTCGGTCCGGATGGCGAATTTCGCCAACCGCGAGGGGGGCCGCACGCCCCAAGGCCGCACCACGACCACGGGCGATCCATCGTCCAGCGCCACGCCCAGCGGATGCGGGTCGCGCGACAAGCGGCAACCGGCGTCGTGAAGCCTCGCCAGCACGGCGCCGGCGCCGGAAAGCACCGATTGCCTGTCCGCGGGCCCCGCCGCCGAGGTCGCGAGCCAATCCGCCAGTGAGGCGAGCGCGGGCCGCGGCTCAAGCACGAGGTAGCTCGCCTCGCGGCCGTCGGCGAGCGTTTTCCTGCCCACGGCGAGCACCCTGGGCCCGGGCACGGCATGCTTGTGGAGCCGGTTCCAGAGGTTGGCGACCCTCTTTTCCGCCGAGCGCCAAGGTGAAACCCCGGAGCGGCCCGACGAGATGCGCGCCGACAGCAGGGCGAGGTGGTTGCCGCCCAGGTCGAGCGGCTGAAGCACGGAAACGGCGGCGGCGGATTGTCCCTCGAGGGCGCCGGCGAGGCGGCGCCGAGCGGGCGATTCGGGATCGAGGCCAGCCTCCAGCCACGCCGAGCTGACGATCAGGTCGCCGTCGGGGGAAGCCGTCCAGTCGAGGCCCGGGGCGCGCGAGGTCGCCTGCCTCTTTTCCCGCACATGCCGCTTGGCCAGCATCTGTCCGGTGATCGTTTCAATGCGCGACGCCGCGAGCCTTTCGAGTTCGGGGTGACGCAGCCAGTGGCGCTCCTCGCGGGTGAAGTCGCCCGGGTCGTACGGTTCGCGGCACGGCCTGCTGAATCCGCCCCACAGGCAGCCGGCCTTGCGCCTCGACTCGCGCAGGTACGACCGCAGCAGGGCGCCGCGGAGGTCGTCGGAGACCAGTTGCCCGCTGATGGTGGCCTGCAGGGTGGCGAGGTCGCGCAGGCGCGCGTTGAACGACACCACGGGCGCCCGCCGGGAACGCTGCCAGTCGAGGAGGGTCGGCTCACCCGTCTCGGGATCGACCAGCACATGCTTGGCGTAGAGGTCGGGATGGTTGACGCCCGAGGCGTGCATGCGGGCGAGCGCCCTTCCGAGTCGGATCGCCGCGCGCCTGCGCCTCCACGGGATCCTGTCCTCGGCGATGAAGACGCCGAGTTCCACGGCGGGCGACTCGGGAATGAGCAGGAATGAACGGCCGGCGCCGTCGGACCCGAAGGCGATCCATCCCGGGCCGGGAAGTCCCTCGTTCTCGAGCATGCGGAGGATGCGGGCCTCCCGGAGGCTGAGGGAGGCCAGGCCGAGGCCGTCGAGCCAGGAGCGGACGCGGTCTTTCCAGCGGACGCGCTGCTCGACCTTGAGGTAGGCGCGCCGGCCCGTGGCCGGGTCGAGGACCACGCGGCGCACATGCCTGAAGGCGTGTCCCGAAACCGAAAGGCCCGGCAGCGACAGGATCGCCCCGGCGCTGGCGAGGCCGCTTTCCAGGAGGCGGGATTTCCAGGCCGGATGAACCTCCATCCCGGCGGATTCGCGGATCCGCGCGGCCAGGGCCACAAGCGCGATCGCCAGCGCCGCGGCCAATCCCATCGACACGAGCGCCAGGGCGATCATCCGGCCCGCCTTCCGGCACCGCGCAACAGGCCCATCGCCGCGGCGAACACCTCGCCCGGCAGGATCGAGGTCATGCAGCGGTGGTGGCCCTCGGGGCAAACGCGCTTCTGGCAGGGGCCGCAGGGCTGGGGCTTCTGGACATGGAGGGCGCCGCGGTGCCAGGTTTCCGTCCAGCCGATGTGGGTGGGCCCGAAGAGGGTGATGACCGGCCTGCCGAAGGCGTGGGCGAAGTGCCTGGGGCCGCTGTCGGTGGTGACAAGGAGCGCCGCGCGGGCGACGCAGGCCTTGCTGATGCCGAGCGACATTTTGCCATCGGAAAGATCCGGCAATGCCGCCACCGCCGGGCTGCCGGCCGCCGCCGCGATGGAGCGGGCCAGGGCCGCCTCGGCCGGCCCGCACAGGACAAGGACACCCCTGCCGGTTTCCGCCAGGCTGGCCGCCAGCGCGGTGAACGATTCCGCCGGCCAGAACTTCGCCGCCCCGAACGCCGCCCCGGGATTGAGGATGACAACATCGCGGCCGGCCAGGGCCGAATGGCCGAACACGCCGTCCGCCAAGGCGATGTCGGCCGGCGCCAAGCCGAGTTCCAGCGACCCGCCGGGCCAAGGGGCGCCGCAGGCGACGGCGATCCGGTTGTAATCCACCAGCGCGGGAACGATCGCCCGCCTTCCCGACCCGTCTTGCTCGGGCCGCACCGACCGCGTGAGGAGCCAGCCCCGGCCGTGCATGTCCATGCCCACGCGGTGGCGGCAGCCCGCCAGGGAGGCGATGAGCGCCACGCGGAACGAATTGCTCAAAAGCGCGGCGACCCGGGGCCGGAGGGCGCGCAGGGCCCCGGCCGCCGACCAGATTCCGGAAAGGCCACCGGCGCCCGTGGTGATCGACTCATCGAAGAGGTCCGAACCGGCAAGCGTGGCGAGCGGGGCCGGCTTTCCGATCGCGACCATGCCGGCACCGCCCGACCAGTCGCGCAGCGCCCTGAGCGCCGGAGTGGCCATGACGGCATCCCCCACCCATCCGGGCAGGAACACGGCTACCGGGCCCGGGGGAAGACTCAAGCCGCCCCCAGACGCTGGATGATGCGCGTGGACGACTCGCCGGGGCGCAGGCCCGCCAGGTGGATCCGGCCGCCGTACGACTCGACGAAGTCGCCGCCCACCACGGCCTCGCGGGAGTAGTCGGCGCCCTTCACCAGCACATCGGGCCTGATCGCCTTGATGAGTTCAAGCGGCGTGGATTGCGAAAACACGACGACATGGTCCACGGCCTCCAGCGCCGCGAGCACCAGCGAGCGCGCCTGCTGGTTGTTCACCGGCCGGGTCGGGCCCTTGAGCAGCCGGACGGAAGAGTCGCTGTTGAGGCCCACCACGAGGATGTCGCCCTGGGCGCGGGCCTCGTCGAGGTACTGCACATGGCCGGCATGGAGGACATCGAAGCAGCCGTTGGTGAACACCACCGTCTGGCCGGCGTCGCGGCGGTGGTGGAGTTCCTGGACGAGGGCCTCGAGGGAGCGCTCCTTGCCGCGCCGGGGGCCGCTGTCGGCGCGGGCGATGTCGGCGAGGATCTCCTCCCTGGTGACGGGCGCGACGCCGATCTTTTCCACCTCGAGCCCACCGGCGATGTTGGCGAGCCTGATGGCGGCGGGGTATCCGGCCCCCGCGGCCAGGGCGAGGCCGAAGACGGCGAGGACCATGTCCCCGGCGCCCGTGATGTCGTACACCTGCCGGGGCCTCACCGGATACAGGCTGCCCCCGGACGAGTCCCAGAGCGCCATGCCCTCCTTGTCGAGCGTGACGATTCCGGCCTCGAGGCCGAGCGACTCCCGCAGCGCGCGCGCCGCGGCGAGGGCGCCGGGCCCGTCGACGATGGACGACCGGGTGGCCAGGCCCGCCTCGAGCCGGTTCGGCGTCATCGACGACATGCCGCGGTATTTGGAATAATCACCACCCCTGATAGGGTCGACAACGACGCGCTTGCCGGCGGCGCGGCAAGCCGCCGTCAGCCGGGGCAGTAGCGAGGGCGAGCAGACGCCCTTGTCGTAATCGCTCACCAGCACGATGTCGGCGGCCATCGCCTTGGCGACCACGGCGTCCGCCAGCCTGTCCTCCAGCTCGCCCGAGACGCACTCGCGCGTCTCGTAGTCGACGCGGATCATCTGCTGGGGGTGCTTCTGCTGGGCCCGGCCGATGTACCGTTCCTTCACCGTGGTGGGCCTCGCCGCGTCGGTGAGCACGGCGGCGTGGTCGATGCCGAGGCCGTCGAGCATGGCGCGGACGCGGAGGCCGTCGGCGTCGCCGCCCACGAGTCCCGCGATGGAGACCTTGGCCCCCAGGGCCGCCAGCATCATGGCCACGCTACTGGCGCCGCCCAGGCGCTCCTCGCGGCGGTCGGCCCGCAGCAGCACCACCGGCGCCTCCTGGCTGATGCGCTCGGCATCGCCCCAGACATACCGGTCGAGCATGAGGTCGCCGAGCACCAGGACGCCGGGTTCCCCCAGCCTGGCCACCAGGTCGGTCAATTCCGAAGTCGTGCCGTTCATGACGCGCCTCCCGCCCTCAGGCCGCCCTGCGGGCCGTGCCGGCCGAAACTGCCTTGCAAGCCACCGCCGCGTGCAAAAGTGGCAGCAGGATCTCATGGTGGCCGGTGAGTTCCAGGCCCACCGAGGCCGGCCGGCTCATCACATTCGTGAAGGTCCTGTACTTGGATTCCTTGTCGAGGTTCACCGCGACAAGCCCGGCGAGGTCGTGCCCGAAGTTGCGGGCCACGCTCACCGCCTTGAGGAAGACCTCGGGCAGCACGACGGCGCTGCCGAGGTTGAGCCAGACTCCCCCGGACAGGCCGCACACCACGGCGCATAGCCGGCGGAAATCGGTGAGTGTCGCCTCGCCAAGCGCCGCACCCGAGACCTGCGGATGCATGTGAACCACATCGGTTCCCATGGCCACATGAACGGTGCATGAGATGCCGGCGTCGCGCGCGGCGAGCACGAGGCTGGCCTCGGGGTGCGCCAGGGCGCCGCGGTCTCGGGCCTCGGCCAGCAGGTCTCCCAGGGCCAGGCCGAACCCCTCCGTGGCGCCTCGGCGGGCCGCCAGCGCCATGGCGTCGGCGGTCTCACGCGCCATGCCGAAGTTGCCGGCATTGAGCACCGCGCCCACATCCTCGCTGGTCTTTCCGACGGCGGCGAGTTCGTAGTCGTGGATCGCCACCGAGCCGTTCATGGCCACGGCGGTCACGACGCCTTGCCTGATCCAGTCGATGAGGTAGGGCGCGCAACCGGTCTTGATGACATGGCCGCCCAGGGCCGCCACCACGGTTTTCCCCTCGTCGCGGGCCCGGCACAACTCGTCGCGGACCCGCAGCAGGGTCTTGCCCGCCAGTTGCGAGGGAAGCGAGGCGATGAAGTCGGCGATGGAGGCGTCGGCTCCCACCGGCCGGCCCAATTCCTCCGCGAACACCTTCGACGGCCGGCCGGACAGCGGGTAGGTTCGCAGGCCGTCCAGGTCCATCGGCTTGGGTATCCGGTCCCTCTTCATGGCTCGGTCTCCCCGCCCTCTTCCCCGTCGCGGCATCGCTCGATCTCGTCCGCCCTTCGGGCCAGGGGGGCAATCAGCCTGGGAAGCGCCTGTTCCGGATCCGATATTTTCAGCGCGATGTCGAGGCGCCACAGCGGCTTTCCGGCGAGGTCGTCCAGCCGGACCTTCACCAGGTCCTTGTGCGTGCAGACGACGGCGGTTTCCCCGGGAAGGTCCGCGGCCCATTCCCGCAGCGAGCGGATGTCGTCGCGCGAGTAGGGATGATGGTCGGGGAACTCGCGCCACGCGATGACCCGCGCCCCGGCGGCCTCGAGCGTGGCCCGGAACGCCGCGGGACGCCCCAACCCGCAAAACGCCGCCACATCCCGCTCCTTGAGCCAGTCCGCCGGACGCGTCTCGCCCGATTCCCTCGTGATCGACGCGGGACGGTGGTTGGAAAGGAGCACGGGCTTGCCCGGCGCCAGCCTCCCGACCTTCCGCCTGAGTTCATCAAGCGACCGGCCGTCGGCCAGGTCGCAGCGCGTGAGCACCACGGCGTCGGCAAGCGCCAAAACCGACCGGGGTTCGCGAAGCAAACCCCGGGGCAGGAGGTGCCCGTGTCCCCACGGGCAAGTCGCGTCCACCAAAACGATTTCAAGGTCTTTCTTGAGCCTGTGATGCTGGAACCCGTCGTCCAGAACCAGGATCGAGGCGCCCAGTTCGGAAATCGCCGTCAGTCCCATCACGGCCCTGTCAGGCCCCTGGAGGTGTGGCACATCGGGGCACAGGTCGGCCAGGACGAGGGCCTCGTCGTTGGCGGCGCCATCCACCGAACCATACCCCCGCGACAGGATGGTCACCATGAGGCCCTCCTCGCGGAGGAGCCTGGCAACCCAAGCCACCATGGGCGTCTTGCCGGTGCCGCCCGCCGTGAGGTTGCCGATGCTGACCACGGGAACCGGTAGCTGGAAGGGGCGTTTCAGGCCGAATTGGTAGGAAAACCGGTGCCAGCGGCAGCCGATGCCATAGGCGAGGCTCGCGGCCCACAATGCCCAGCGCTTGAGGCTGGCGACGGGGCCCTTGGCGGCTCCTGAGAGCACATCCTCCCAACGGTCGATGCCGGGAAGGGCGCTGGCGGCCAAGGTGACGGACGCGGGGCCCACGGGATCCTTCCCACGAATGCCACGACGGGACCCCCAGCCTCCCTGCTGTCACAGACCCCGGTGTGGCCCGGTTATATTCCGGCCCGGCGCGCGGAATCAACTGCCGTTGCCGGCCGACGCATTTGCAACGCCACCGGCGAGGGATAAAATCAAGGCTCGAGGGGCGTTCGAATGGCTGGATGCCCCTTATTCCACGCATTCTGGAGGATTATTCGTGTTCCAGCTTCCCCGAGCGGCCGCCCTCTCCCTGGCGATCGCCGCCTTTGTTTTCCTTGCCGGCGTTTCCGAGGTCCATGGCCAAAAGAGCACCGACAAGCTGACCGACAAGGCCAAGAAGACCCAGGACGCCCTCAAGTCGAAGGTTTCCGTCGAGTTCAGCGACACCATCCTCAAGGAAGCCGTCGTCGAACTGAAGGAGCAGGTCAAGGGCGTGTTCATCCAACTCGACACCAAGGGTGGCGTCAGCCAGAACGGCAAGCTCAGCTACACCGGCAAGGATGTCACGCTTGCCGAGGCCCTCGACGGCATGTTCCAGAAGAACGGCCTCGGATATGTGATCATCAGCAACAAGAAGGACGCCTACGACGGCGCCATCCTCGTCAAGCAGGGCAAGGAACGCGGAACGGTCATCTCCACCCGCTAGGCATTGGCCCCGGTTCCGCCCCTTCCCGGGGCGGAACCACAATCATGCCCGCTTTTCCCGACCCTTCCTCCGGCCCCGCCCATGAACCGCTGGCCTTCGGCGGCGACCTTTCCGTGGCGACCCTCCTAAGGGCCTACCGAACCGGCATCTTTCCCTGGTTCAATCCCGGCGAGACCATCCAGTGGTGGTCGCCCGATCCCCGCGCCGTGTTCATCGTCGAAGACTTCCATGTGCCCCGTCGTCTGGCGCGCACGATGCGCTCGGGCGCCTTTTCCTTCACCATCGACGCGGCCTTCACGCGGGTGATGGAGGGATGCTCGCATCGGGAGGAAGGATCCTGGATCGGCCCGGAGGTGATCCGCGCCTACACCGAACTGCACAAGGCCGGGCACGCCCACAGCGTGGAAGCATGGCGGGACGGGGAACTGGTCGGCGGGCTATACGGTGTTCAAACCGGCGCGATCTTCGCCGGCGAAAGCATGTTTTCAACGGTTTCCGACGCGAGCAAGGCGGCCCTGGCCTTCCTGATGGGCCGGTTGCGCGAATCCGGATTCGTGATCCTCGACGCCCAAATCCTCAACAGCCACACGGAGTCACTCGGCGCCATCAATGTGCCCCGGGCCCTGTTCCTAAAACTGTTGGAAGGGGTGAGGGACAGGCAGGTCTCCTTTCCGTGAGGAGCAACCGCTTCACTGCGCCATGCCCGCCGGCCGGTTTCCCGCTCCCTTTCGTCCCGCCAGGCTGTCGCCAAGCTCGGCGCGCATGCGCTCGGCAAACGCCTGGAGACGGGCCACGATGGCGGGATTGGCATCGGCCACATCACGGGATTCGCCAAGGTCGTTTTCAAGGTCGTAAAGCTCGGGCTTGGCGATCTTCTTCTGGCTGTAGCGGGCGGGAACGCCGCCGGTGCCGCCCGGCCCGCCATCTAGCGTGCGGAAGGCGTGCGGAAGCGCCAGCTTCCAACGGCCGTCACCGGTGACAACGGCCTGAAGCTGGTTGTTTTCATAGTAGTAAGCATATCCGTCATGGGGGTTGATGGCCCCCGGGGCGCCCGAAAGCAGCGGGCCGATGTCCCTGCCGTCGATCGCGCCGGCCGGAACCTTCGCCCCCGTCCACGCGGCGATGGTCGGCAGCAGGTCGATCGTCATCGCCATGGCGTTCGAGCGGGTTCCCGCGGGCAGCTTCCCCGGCCACTTCATGAGGCACGGAACGCGCACGCCTCCCTCCCATGTCGTGCCCTTGCCTTCCCGCAGGGGGCCCGCCGAGCCGGCATGGTTTCCGTAGCTCAGCCATGGGCCGTTGTCGGATGTGAAGATCACGATGGTGTCCCGGGCCCGTCCGTCGCCTTCGAGGGCGTCGAGGATCCTTCCCGTCGAGGCGTCGATTTCCTCGATGACATCCGCGAAAACTCCCTTGCCTGACTTGCCTGAAAAATCCTTGCCGGCGAAAAGCGGCACATGCGGCATCGAGTGGGCCAGGTAAAGGAAGAACGGCTTGCCCCGGCTGTCGCCGATGAAGCGGACGGCCTCCTCCGTGTAGCGCGCCGTGAGGGTGGCCTGGGTTTCGGGGGTGACGGCGGGGTCGATGATTTTCAGGTCACGGATGAGCGGCAGGGAAGGATAGGCGCCTTTTTTGGCCTCGGGATGAAACGGCCACATGTCGTTGGAGTAGGGAAGTCCGAAATAGCGGTCGAACCCATGGTTGGCCGGCAGGAACCCGGGGTGATGACCAAGATGCCACTTGCCGAAGCACGCCGTGGCGTACCCCCTGTCGCGGAGCGTTTCCGCCAGCGTGGTTTCCTGCGCGGATATGCCGATCTTGGCGCCGGGCCCAAGCGCGCCATGGATGCCGACGCGGTTGGGGTAGCACCCGGTGAGCAGGGCGGCGCGCGAGGCGGAACAAACCGGCTGGGCCACATGGAAATTCGTGAAGGCCCTCCCCTGGGAGGCCAGCTTGTCGAGGTGGGGCGTGCGAACGCCCTTGGCCCCGAAGGCGCCGATGTCGGCGTACCCGAGGTCGTCGCAGAAGATCAGGACCACCGAGGGGCGATCGGAAGCCATCACGCATGAAACGGTCAGCAGCCAGGCGAGCATCGTATTTCCCATCAATTCATGAGGATTCCTTCAGGATATGGTTTCCTGACAATGAAGGCTCCGATGGGCCGCCAGGCCATTGACAAACAACTCCGCTTCGCCAAGTCTTGATGGACACGCCGGCGGTTCCGGCGCCCCCCAAGCACCCCATTCCCGGAGTCTTCGATGTTGCGCGACTGGTTGAGGAACATGATGTTTGCCGGCGCCTTGGCCGGCGCCGTTTCCATGGCGGGCGCCTTGCGCGCCGGCCCGCTCACCGACAGCCTCAAGTCTGGCGAGGTGAAGCTTCAGTCGACCGGCCCGATCACCTTCGGCCCCGAGGGCGTGCTGTTCGTGGGCGATCCCAAGGCCGCGGCGGTCTACGCCATCGGCACCGGCGACGCCGCCGCCTCCAAGGCGGCTCCGGTGAACATCGAGAACCTCGGCGGCAAGCTGGCCGCCCTCCTGGGAACCAAGGAAGCCGATGTCCAGGTCAACGACATCGCGGTGAATCCCGAATCGAACAAGGTGTACCTGTCGGTTTCCCGCGGCAAGGGTCCCGGCGCCATCCCGGTGATCCTGTCCGTCGGGACCGGCGGCGAACTCAAGGAAGTGGCGCTCGCCTCGGTGCCCCATGCCAAGGCCGAGTTGAGCAAGCCGGTCGCCGAAGGCGCGAAGCGGATGGAGGCGATCACCGGCCTCAAGGTGGTGAAGGACAAGCTGTTCGTCGCCGGCCTTTCCAATGAGGAGTTCGCCTCAACGCTGAGGAAGATCGCGCTGCCGTTCGACGGCAAGACCGCCTCCGCGGGCATCCAGATCTACCATGGCGCCCATGGCAAGTATGAGACCGCCGCTCCCGTGCGCACCTTCACCACGGTGGAAATCAACGGCAAGGAGGAGATCCTCGCCGCGTACACCTGCACGCCCCTTGTCCGCATTCCGGTCTCGGAACTCCAGGATGGCGCCAAGGTGAAGGGCAAGACGGTGGCGGAACTGGGGAACCGGAACCGGCCACTCGACATCCTTGTTTATTCCAAGGAAGGCAAGCCATTCGCGCTGATGGCCAACAGCGCCCGCGGCGTGATGAAGGTGGGCCTCGACAACATCGAGTCGGTTGACGCCATCTCCGCCCGGGTCGCCGACACGGCTGGGTTGAAATACGAGACCTTGAAGCAGCATGTCGGCGTTGAGCACCTGGCGAAACTGGGCGACGCCCACGCCGTGATGCTGGTGCGCGGAACGGCCGGGGTCTCCCTCAAGACAATCGAACTGCCCTGAGCATGGCCCGATTGTCAGCCAACACGGTCAGGATCGGCATTCCGGTCCTGGCCATTTTTCTTGGGGCCGCGCCGGCGCGTTCCCAGTCGCCTTCATTGGCATGGAAACCGGACGGTTCCGATCCGTCGGTTGGCAGGTTCGAGGCCCGCGGACTGCCCGAGGGTTCGCCGCCGCTGGCGCAGCCCGGGCGCTTCCTGACGGTGGGCGTTGAAGCCGGTCCCGGCCTGCTGGGCACCTGGGGTTCCGAGGGAAACACGGCATGGTTCAGGCCCCGTTTTCCCTTGGCGCCCGGTGTGCGCCACACCGTTCGCCTGGGGGGCGGCCTGTCGATCGAACTGGTCCACTCGCTGCCGGTGCCGGAAACCCCGGCCACGGTGGTTGTTTCGTCGCATCCATCCTCGCGCGAGATTCCGGAAAACATCCTGCGGTTTTATCTGGTGTTCAGCGCGCCGATGCGAACCGGCGAGGCTTACAAGCGCGTCACGCTGGTCCGTGACGATGGCCATATCGCGGAACTGCCGTTTTTGGAGCTTGATGAGGAATTGTGGGATCCCACGGGAACCCGCCTGACGCTGCTGATTGATCCGGGGCGCATCAAGAGGGGCGTCAAGCCGCTTGTGGACATCGGCCCCGTCTTCGAATCCGGCCGCCGTTACACGCTCAAGGTCGATGCCGCATGGCCGGACGCCAACGGCAAGCCATTGTCCAAGGCCCACCAGCGTGAATACCAGGTGGTGCCGCCCGTGCGCCGGCGGATCGACCCCGGCGATTGGGTGCCAAGCCCGCCGATGTCGGCGGCGCAGCCTGTGGAAATCCGCTTTCCCCGGCCACTCGACAAGGCCTTGGCCGAGCGATTGATCCGCGTGTCGGACGATGAAAACCGGCCCTTGGCCGGAAAAGCGGAAATGCTGGCGGGAGAAACCGTCCTGCGATTCACCCCCCGCGCCCCTTGGCAGCCCGGCCGGTATCATCTGGCGGCGGAACTCGCGCTGGAAGATCCGGCTGGAAACCGGCAGGACAGGTTGTTCGATTCCCCGGAAGACGAGGAACCGGGGCCGGCGAAGACGCGCTGTGGGCCGTCGTTTCGCGTGGGAAGCCGTTGATATCTTTCGCAATATCCTTGACTCCGGGGCTTTGGTAAGGCACAAAGAAATGACCTCCCCGCCTCGAATCCCAGCGAATTGATTGGAACAATGGTCATGCCTCACCTTCGCGTGATCACCATCGTTGTGCTGACTGCCGGCCTGATGCGCGCCGACGAGGGAACCGACTTCTTTGAGTCGAAAATACGGCCCGTCATTACCGAACATTGCCTCGCCTGCCACTCGGCCGATGCCGCGAAGGCCGGCAAGCTCAAAGGGGGCCTGAAGCTCGATTCCCGCGAGGGCATGCGCAAGGGCGGCGACACAGGCCCCGCCGTGGTGCCCGGCGACACCAACAAGGGTACGCTGCTGGCATCGCTGAGGCATGATGGCGACCTTCGCATGCCCCCCAAGGGCAAGCTGCCCGATGCCATCGCGGCTGATTTCGCCAAATGGATTTCGATGGGGGCGCCCGACCCCCGTGACGGATCCACCGGCGCCAAGTCCCCGCTGGCATCCGGCGCGTTGCCTTGGTCGTTCATGTCTCCCAAGGCAACGGGTCCCGAATCCCCCGGCGAGATCGACCGCCTGATTGCCTCCAAGCGGGCGGAAAAGGTCGTCAAGGCGGCCGGCCCCGCCGATCGTCGCGCCTTGGCCCGCCGCCTGTATTTCGACCTGGTCGGTTTGCCTCCGTCCCCGGCCGAAGTGGAGGCGTTCGTCGCCGACAATCGTCCCGGCGCCTATTCGGATCTGGTGGATCGGTTGCTGGCTTCCCCGCACTATGGCGAACGCATGGCCCGGCATTGGCTTGATGTGGCCCGGTATGCCGAGGATCAGGCCCACACCTTCGCCGTGAAGCCCAAGTCGAACGCCTTCCGATACCGGGACTGGGTGATCGCGGCGATGAACGGCGACATGCCGTACGACCAATTCATCCGCTTCCAGTTGGCCGGCGACCTGATGCCCGAATCCTCGGGTGACGCCTTCACGCGGTTGGCGGGCCTGGGTCTCATCGGCCTGGGGGCCGAGTACTACAAGAACACCGCCCGGGAGCAGGCGATCGCCGATGAACTCGACGACCGCGTCGACACCGTCACCCGGGGCTTCCTGGGCATCACCGTCAGTTGCGCCCGCTGCCACGACCACAAGTTCGACCCGATTTCCCAAGTGGATTACTACTCCCTGGCCGGCGTCTTCAACGGATTCAGCAATGTCGACGCGCCCCTGGCCCCTTCCGACGCCGTGGCCGCCTACGACAAGGCGCAGAAGGACATCAAGGATGCCGAGGGCCGCGTGAACGCGATTCTTTCCAAGGCAGGCGAGCAAGCGGCAAGGGAGTCGCTTGGCAAGCTGGCCGAAACTCTCGCCGCCGCGCAAGGCCTTCCCGCGGGCAAGAATGGCGCCAAGGAGGTGGAGGCCGCGGCCAAGGCGGCGGATGTTTCGGCGTATTTCCTTGGGAAATGGATCAAGTTCCTAGGGTCAGGCCCGGCGGGCAAGGTTTCCGAATTGGCCCCCGTCAGGGAGTTGAAGCCCGGAACCGGCCGGGACAAGGTATCCGCGGCTTGCCAGGCCGCGGCCAAGGCGGTTCGCGCCGCCGCGGAGTCGGCCAAGCCGAACGACCATCCCCTCATGAAGGCGCTCAGGGCCGACAAGAACGGCCCCCTGTCGGTGCCTCCCGAGGATGCGGAGAAGTTTTTCCTGATGGGTGAAGCCAAGACATCCGTGGCTCGCATGCGCGAGGAAGTCGCCGTCCTCAAGAAGAACGCCCCACCGATGTATCCCGTGGCCCATGCCATCCGTGGCGGCGGGCAAACGATGCCCCTTTTCATCCGCGGCAACCCGCTCAAGAAGGGCGCCCCGGCCCCCAAGGGATTCCCTGAGTCGTTATCGAGGGTTTCCGCGAGCAAGGGTGAATCCTACGGCCGCCTCCAACTGGCCGACGCGATCGCCTCGCGTGACAATCCGCTCACGGCGCGGGTGATGGTGAACCGGGTTTGGGAGCGCCACTTCGGCAAGGGCCTGGTCGGCACGCCCTCGAACTTCGGCCAACTGGGCGACAAGCCGACCAATCCGGAACTGCTCGACACGCTGGCCGTGCGTTTCATGGAACATGGATGGTCGCTCAAGTGGCTTCACCGGGCCATCGTGATGTCGGAGACCTACAGGCTGTCCAGCCTTGGCGAGTCGGGTGCGGCCGTCGATCCGGCCAACTCGCTCCTGTGGAAGGCCAACCGCAGGAGGCTCGATGTGGAGGTGTGGCGGGACGCCCTGCTTGCCGTTTCAGGCAACCTGGACGAAACAATGGGCGGGCCCACCTACGACCTGCGGGACGCCGGCGCGAACCGCAGGACGGTTTACGCCAAGGTCAGCCGCCACAACCTGGACGGCCTCCTGAGGCTGTTCGATTTCCCCGATGCCAATGTGACAAGCGACAAGCGCTCGAACACCACCGTGCCGCAGCAGCAACTGTTCGCGCTCAACAGCGATTTCATGATCCGCCAGGCCAAGGCGTTCGCCGCGCGCCTGGCCAAGGAATCCAAGGGCGATGCCGAGGCCGTGAAGCGGGCCTATCAGTTGGCGTTTGGTCGTTCGCCCGCCGCCGGCGAAGCGTCGCGGGCGCTGGCGTTTTTGGCCGATCCGGTCGGCCCCGATGACAAGCTTTCCCGACGCGAGCAGTTCGCCCAGGCGATCCTCGCCTCCAACGAGTTCATGTTCGTCGACTGACAGGAGACCACCGCCATGCTGATTCCGTCACGCCGCGACATGTTGGCAAGCCTGGGCGCGGGAGTTGGCTCCCTCGGGCTCGCCGGGGTGATGGCTGACGCCGGTTTGGCCGCCACGGCCGCCGGCAATGATCCGTTGGCCCCGCGGCCATCCCACTTCGCACCCAAGGCCAGGCATGTCATCCACCTGTTCATGAATGGCGGCCCTTCGCAGGTGGACACCTTCGACCCCAAGCCGATGCTCGAAAAGCATGCCGGCAAGCCCATGCCGCAGGGTCACCTCTCCACCGAACGCAAGACCGGCAACTGCCTGCCCAGCGCCTTCAAGTTCCACAAGTCCGGGAAATCAGGGGTCGAGGTCAGCGAGATCTACCCCGAAATCGCCAAGTGCATCGACGACATCTGCGTCATCCGTTCAATGCACACCAATGTGCCCAACCATGAACCCTCGCTGCTGATGATGACCAGCGGCAACCTCCAGCCGATCCGTCCCAGCATGGGCGCCTGGCTTTCGTACGGCCTCGGCACCGAGAACCGCAACCTTCCCGGGTTCGTTGTGCTCTGTCCCGGCAAGCCGGTGGTGGGGCCACAACTGTGGGGCAGCAGTTTCCTACCCGGCGCCCATCAGGGCTGCCATATCCAGAACCTCGATCCCAACCGGGTCATCGACCATATCCGCAATGGCACTGTTTCCACCGCCACCCAGCGGCGCCAGCTCGACCTGCTCAACGCCATGAACCGCGACCATCGCGACGCCCGCGGCGGTGACGACCAGCTTGAGGCGCGGATCCAGTCGTTCGAGATGGCCTTCCGCATGCAAACCGAGGCCTCCGAGGCGTTCGATGTCTCCCGCGAGCCCGCTTCCACGCGCGAACTCTATGGAACGGGCGCCTATGCCGACTCCCTGATCGTCGCCCGCCGGCTGGTGGAACGGGGCGTGCGCACCGTGCAGGTGTTCACGGGCTCGGGCCAGCCATGGGACGACCATGGCAACATCGTCAACGGTCACCGCTCGAAGGCCCAGACCACCGACAGGCCCATCGCCGCACTCTTGGCCGACCTGAAGCGCCTGGGCCTGCTGGATGAAACCTTGGTCCTTTGGGGCGGCGAGTTCGGCCGCACGCCCACCAGCGAGGGAGCGGACGGCCGCGACCACAACAACCACGGATTCACCGTTTGGCTGGCTGGCGGCGGCGTCAAGGGTGGCATGGCGTACGGCGCCACCGACGACTTTGGATTCGCGGCGGCCAGGGACAAGGTGCATGTGCACGACCTGCACGCCACCATGCTGCACCTGTTGGGGCTCGACCACGAAAAGCTCACTTACCGCTACAGTGGTCGCGACTTCCGGCTCACCGATGTTCATGGCACCGTCGTGCGCGACATCCTTGCCTGACCGGCAAGGATTACCCCGTCCACGCCATTGGCCAAATCGACAGATTATCCTTGCGGACTTGGTTGCCCCCGTGCCGTTGCGCCGGTTGGGTCCCTATAAATAAATTTGTTCGGATATCAAGAAGCCGAGGGACCACATCCCGACCATTTCACCGAGCACCACTTCCACGAGGGGCGCTGCGACGGCACAACGGTGCCTGCCAGGCTCGCGGGGGCGGAAAACCTGAAACGGCGCCCGTTCATTGTTTCAGGAGACTTTGAACATGTCCGCCGTCAAGGAAAAGCCTGCCACCTTCACCGATTTCAAGGTTGCCGACATGTCGTTGGCCGCCTGGGGACGCCGCGAGATCGCCATCGCCGAGACCGAGATGCCCGGTCTCATGGCCATCCGCGACGAGTATGCCGCCAGGCAGCCACTCAAGGGCGCCCGGATCACCGGGTCGCTCCACATGACCATCCAGACCGCCGTGCTCATCGAGACGCTCAAGGCGCTCGGGGCCGAAGTCAGGTGGGCTTCCTGCAATATTTTCTCCACCCAGGACCATGCCGCGGCCGCCATCGCCGCGGTGGGCATCCCGGTGTTCGCGTACAAGGGCGAATCCCTCAAGGAATACTGGGACTACACCCACAAGATCTTTGAATGGGCCGATGGCGGCATGTCCAACATGATCCTCGATGACGGTGGGGACGCGACCCTGCTGCTTCACCTGGGCGCCCGGGCCGAGATGGACATCCATGTCCTCGACAAGCCGGGCAGCGAGGAGGAGCGGATTCTTTTCGCATCCATCAAGGAGCGCATTGCTTCGCAGCCCGGCTGGTATGCCCGGAACCTGGCCGCCATCAAGGGCGTGACCGAGGAGACCACCACCGGCGTGCATCGCCTCTACCAGATGCACAAGCGCGGCGAGCTCAAGTTCCCGGCCATCAATGTGAACGATTCCGTGACCAAGTCGAAGTTCGACAACCTTTACGGTTGCCGCGAGTCGCTTGTCGACGGCATCAAGCGCGCCACCGATGTGATGGTCGCCGGCAAGATCGCCGTGGTCGCCGGCTACGGCGATGTGGGCAAGGGTTCAGCGCAGGCGCTGCGGGCCCTCTCGGCGCAGGTGTGGGTGACCGAAATCGACCCGATATGCGCCCTTCAGGCCGCCATGGAAGGTTATCGTGTCGTGACCATGGACTACGCCTGCGACAAGGCCGACATCTTCGTGACGGCCACGGGCAACTACAAGGTCATCACCCACGCGCACATGGCCAAGATGAAGGACCAGGCCATCGTCTGCAACATCGGCCACTTCGACAACGAGATCGATGTGGCCTCCCTGGAAAACTATCCATGGGAGGAGATCAAGCCCCAGGTGGACCATGTGATCTTCCCCGACCGCAAGCGCATCATCTTGCTGGCCAAGGGCAGGCTCGTGAACCTCGGCTGTGGCACCGGCCACCCCTCGTATGTGATGAGCTCCTCATTCGCCAACCAGGTGCTGGCGCAGATCGAGCTTTGGTTGAACAACGAAAATTACCCCGTTGGCGTTTATGTGCTGCCCAAGAAGCTGGATGAGCATGTGGCCCGACTGCAACTCAAGAAGCTCAATGTGCAGCTCACCGAGCTCACGACGGAACAGGCCACCTACATCCATGTCTCGAAGGATGGCCCCTTCAAGTCTGAGCAGTACCGCTACTAAGACTTCGTCATCCCTTGAAACGAACGAGCCCGCCGGACAACCGGCGGGCTTTTTTACTTTCATTCAGTGCGGTCGGATCAGGCGGCCTTGGCATCTCCCGGGCCGCCCCGCATTTCCATTCCCCATTTCTCGCGGTCGAGGTGCGGAGCGAATGGCCGCTTCCCGCACAGGACCCTGCCGGCCTGGTACTTGAGGCGTTTGAGCCAAGGCAACGGCTCGCGCGCGTGTTCGGCCATCTTGCGGCGATAAGTATCAATATCCGACCCCGTTGGCATGCGGGCCTTTTCCCGGAAGGCCACCGACCAAACATTGGCCATGCGCCGGGCGGGCCCATGCCAGCCAAGCAGGCGGCGCGAATAGTGGTCTCGCAGCATGAAGTCAAAGGCTTCCGGGGTGAACCGCCAGTAGTCGCTGGGGTATCCATGGACATGGAAATAAAAAGGTGATGCCACGACAAAGACGCCATCGGGCCTCAGCACCCGCCTGACCTCATCGAAGCCCAGCCAGAAACGCTGAACATGCTCGAAGGTGCTCAAGGCCAGGACCGTGCCCACGCTGCCGGATGTCTGCGGCAGGTTTTCCACGCTGGCGACGCAGTCGACCCCGGGTCCGGCCCGGAAATCGACCCCGGTGTAGTCGCTGCCGGGAAAAAGAGACCGGAGGTTGATGTCGTCGCTGGCGCCTTCCACCTGCATGGAGCCGATTTCAAGAAACGGCCCGGGCAGGTGGAACGATTCGGCAACGGCCCGCATCATGCCGCGGAGGAACTGGTTCATGCTGGGGATTCATCCTTCAGGACAACAAGATGAGTTGAGTTGACCTGAAGTGCCGCCATGGAAGCAAGGCAAATGCGGCGGTTTCGGCCCCGCCGTTGTGGAACAACCAGCCGATTACTTCTGTTGATGCGTTTGCCATGCAAAGTGAGTTTTCCTTTGTTTCATTTTCCTCGAATCCTCATCAAACCGCCATTGCCCAAGCCTTGGCTCGGCATGAGGATACTCCGATCGCTCGATGAGTGGAGACACGCCGATGCTTCGCAGAATTTCGTTGGTCGTTTTTGCCGGTTGCTGTGTCGCCTTGGCGGCTTGGGCCTCGCAGGCTGGTGGCCCGGCCAAGGGCAAAACCTTCCTGAAGGGCAACCTTCACACCCATTCGCTTTGGAGCGACGGCGACGACTTTCCCGAAATGATCGCCGAATGGTACAAGTCGCATGGTTACGACTTCCTCGCCCTCACCGAGCACAATGTCATCGCCTCGGGCATCAAATGGGTCGACGCCGCCAACAACAAGACCCGGGAACAGGCCGTCGAAAAAGTCTCCAAGCGGTTCGGGCCCGACTGGCTTGAGAAGCGGGTGGAGAAGGACCGCCCCCAGGTGCGCCTGAAGACGCTTGAGGAGGTGAAGGCCAAGGTTGAGGAACCGGGCAGGTTCATCCTCGTGCAGGGGGAGGAGATCACCCACAAGTTCGGCAAGCTTCCCGTGCACATGAACGCCATCAACCTCGCCTCGGTGATCAAGCCGGCCGATTGCGCCAGCGTCGCGGAAACCATCACCGTGAATGTCAGGCAGGTGAACGAGCAGAAAGCCAAAACCGGCCGCGAGATCGTCACCTTCCTGAATCACCCCAATTTCAACTGGGGGGTGAACGCCGACGACATGACGCAGGCCGAGGAACTCAGGTTCTTCGAGGTGTATAACGGCCACCCGGGCACCAACCAGAATGGCGACAAGGAGCGTCCCGGTTGTGAGCGCCTGTGGGACCTGGTGATCTCGCGAAGGTACAAGGCCAACCGCCCGGCGCCGCTTCTGGGCATGGCGACTGACGATTCACACAACTACCATGTCAGCTCGATGTAGTCGCCGACTCCCGGCCGCGGCTGGGTGATGGTGCGCGCCGAGTCGCTTGAACCGGCGGCCCTGGCCCGGACCATGCGCGACGGCGCCTTCTACGCGTCGACGGGAGTGTCGCTGGCGAATGTGAGTTACCCCAAGAAAGTGCTCGGCCTGCGGATCCAGCCGGAACCCGGCGTTACCTACACCACCACTTTCCATGCCACCATGAAGGACGCCGGCCCCGATGGCATCGGCGTCGTTGTTTCCAAGGTTGAGGGAACCGAGGCCGCCTACGAGTTCAAGGGCACCGAGCTTTATGTGCGCGCCAAGGTGACATCGTCGAAGCCGCATCCCAATCCGTCGTACGCGGGCGAGGTCGAATGCGCCTGGACCCAGCCACAGAGGCCGTGATGGAAAAAGGCTAGAGCAAAATTCAAATAACCGACCTGCTCAAGACCCCAGCACCCGCCATCATTCTGTTAGTCCTTTCATGTCCCTGAAGCGTCGAACGACGCGAGTGACCTCTGACTGGCGCCAGATTGTTGAATGTCCGCGAGGGCCCATCACTCCGCTGGGGGCTCCTAAGCATCGTCGGCCTTTGTCTGGCTTTCATGTTGAGATCCGTTTAGGAGCCATGAACGAAGTGAGGGGCGAGTCGATCAAGGAATAATACCAGGATCCATAGCAGAAACAAAAGAGCCCTAGTGGAGCCGAAGTGGGTGGGTATATTGAAATATGCCCGATTTTCATTTTTTTCGAGATTATCAATCCAACTCATCTATTTGAAGCCCGATCTAGGGCGGGCTTCCATTTGGTAAACTGCAAAAAAAGATCATGATCCAGAAACAAAAAACTCCCTGCGAAACCGAAGGCGGAGTGAGCGAGGCGTATTGACATTCATTCACTCACTCCGGTGCTTCGCACCTCCGTTCTTGGCCCTATGTGATATGCTCAATTTGTATTTTTATCGGTATTATTAATCCAAATTATATATTTAAAACCATGTGTGGGAGGGCGCCTGCCCGCGGCGGCTCACTGGTGATTGATGCTGTCGAGATCCCGCTCAACTCACGCGATTATCTCCCGGACCACATGGCCATGCACATCGGTGAGGCGGTAGTCGCGGCCACCGAACCGGTAGGTGAGTTTCTCATGGTCGAGGCCCATCAGGTGAAGGATGGTGGCATGGAGGTCGTGGACATGCACCTTGTTTTCCACCGCGTGCCAGCCGAACTCATCGGTCGCTCCGTGTGTCATCCCTCCCTTGATGCCTCCGCCGGCAAGCCACATCGTGAATCCAAACGGGTGGTGTTCGCGCCCGTTGCCCCGTTCGGCGGTCGGCGTGCGGCCGAACTCGCCGCCCCACACCACCAGCGTGTCGTCGAGCATTCCCCTGGACTTGAGATCGGCCAAAAGCGCCGCGATGGGGCGGTCCACGGCCTGGCAGCGCCGGGGGAGGTTCTCGCGGATGTTGCTGTGGTGGTCCCAGGCGTTGTTGGCCGGGGCATCGAAAAGCTGCACGAACCTCACGCCCCGTTCCAGCAGGCGCCGGCCCAGCAGGCACTGGCGGGCGAACAGGTCGGTGGCCGGTGAACCGACTCCGTACGACGCCTTGACGCTTTCGGGTTCGCGCGACAGGTCGAAGGCTTCCGGCGCCTCCGACTGCATCCGGAACGCCAGTTCGAACGAGGCGATGCGGGCGTCGAGCGAGGAATCCGGCGGCCGCGAATTCCTGTGGATCTCGTTGAGCCGCCTGAGGGATTCGAGCTTTCGCCTTTGTCCTTCAAGGCCGCCCGCCGAAGCGAGGTTGGCGACCGGATTGGCCATGTCGCGAACGAGCGTGCCCTGGTAGGCGCTTGGCAGGAAACTTGACGCCCACAGTTGCGCGCCCTGGAACACATCAGCCGGGCTGACCACCACGAATCCCGGCAGGTCCTGGTTCTCGGTGCCAAGGCCATACAACAGCCATGAACCGATGCTGGGCCGCGAGAAAGCCTGCTCTCCCGTGCACATCTGGAGGGCCGCGCCCGTGTGGTTGATGTTGTCGGCGACCATCGAACGGATGACGCAGATGTCGTCAATCCGGGAGGCGACATTGGGAAGCAGTTCGCTCACCTCCAGGCCCGATTGCCCGTGCCTGGAGAACTTCCAGGGGGAGGCGAACAATTCGCCGGTCTTGGTGCGCTCAAGCCTGGGTTTCTCGAAAGGCAGCGGCTTGCCGTTGTCCCGCGAAAGCCTCGGCTTGGGGTCGAACAGGTCGACATGGCTCGGTCCGCCCGGCATGTAGAGGAAGATGACGCGGCGGGCCCTGGGTTCATGATGCGGGTTGAGCACCGCGAACGGGTTGGCGGCGCGGGCCTCAAGGCCGCTTTTCCTTTCCGCCGCGGCGAGCATGTCGGCAAGGGCGAGCATGCCGAACCCGGCGCCGGAATTCGCGAGGATTCGTCTCCGACTAAGCCGATTCATGACGAACTACCCCCTTCCGGAACTTTTCAATTCAATCCAGATAAACAAACTCGTTTCCGCAGATCAGGACATGGGCCAGGTCTGTCCAGCCATGGTCCTTGCCGGCGTTGGCAGGCGAGGCGAGAAGGTCCCTGGCCAGGGAAACCTCCCCGGGCGCGGGCTCCCTTGCCAGGGCGAGCCGGAACATTCGCGCGACGCGGTCATCTCCTCCCCGGGGCACCTCCCGGGCGGCCCTTTCGGCCAGGTGCCGGGCCTGGGATTGGGCGAAGGCGTGATTGAGCATGAACAGGGCCTGGGGGGCCACGGTGCTGGATCCCCGAGATTCCACCGAGGCATCAGGGTTGGCGGCGTCGAACAGGGTGGCGAAATTCGCCCTGTCCCAGCGGGCCGTCTGCACATAAAGGGATCGGTTCGCGACATTGATGTCGTGGGTCGCCGGTCCAAGGGGCGCCAAGTCGAGCCTGCCGGAGACGGCCAGCATGGCGTCGCGGATCTCCTCGGCCTCGAGGCGCCTTGGGGTGAAGCGGGCCAACCAGCGGTTTTCCGGGTCGCGTGACACCGATTCGTGCGTCGATTTTGCGGACCGGGCGTAAGCCTCCGAAAGAATGATCCGCCGGTGCAGTTTCTTGAGTGACCATCCATCGGCGATGAATGTCGCCGCCAGCCAGTCGAGCAGTTCCGGATGGGATGGCGGTTCCGAAAGGAGGCCGAAGTTGTTCGGGGTGCGAACAAGTCCCGATCCGAAGTGCCAGGCCCAGGTCCGATTGACGATCACCCTCGCGGTGAGCGGATTTTCCGGGGAGGCGACCCATTCGGCCAACTCAAGCCGGCCGCTGCCCGACTTGATAGGGGTGGCGCGGGTACCCGACAGGAATGCCGGCATTCCGCGCGGCACCACCGGCCCCAGGCGGGTGTAGCTTCCGCGGATGTGGATCGGCACATCCTGGATGCCGGGAAACAACCCGCCAGGCACCCCTCCCTCGCTCACGGCCAGCGCCATGGGCGGTTCGGGTGGAAGTTCCCCCTTGAGCCTGTCCCGGGTTTCCACGAGGATTTCGCGGGTGGGATCGTTCGCCGCCGGCTTGGGGTTCCTCCGGTCCATGTCGGCGAGGATGGCGTTCAACCCGGCTATCTGCTTCAGTATGCGGTCGCGTTTATCCAAAATATCCCGCGGAGCCAGCGGCCGGCGCTGCAGCGTGATCTCGCCCCCCTTGGCGCCCAGTTCCTTCAGCATGCGCGTGCTGTAGAAGATCCCCGCCAGCGCGTAGTAATCGCGGTTGGTGATCGGGTCGAACTTGTGGTCGTGGCAGCGGGCGCAGCCGATCGTGATGCCCATGAAGGCCTTGCCGATCGTGTCAACCTGGTCGTCGACCATGTCGCTGACCATCTTTTCCTTGTCGGCGTCTCCGCGGTCCCAGGCGCCGTTGACCAGGAAGGCGGTGGCGACGAGGCCGTCGGCGGACGGTTGTTTCCCATCGAGGCCGGGCAGCAGGTCGCCGGCGATCTGGTTCATGATGAACCGGTTGAACGGGAGGTCGCTGTTGAGGCCATGCACCACCCAGTCGCGGTAACGCCACGCCTCGAGCGGTTCGCACACCGGATTGCGCGCCTTCGGGTTGCCGTCGTGGTAGTCGGCGTACCGGGCGACATCAAGCCAGTGGCGCGCCCAGCGCTGGCCATGGGCTGGCGAAGCCAGCAACCGGTCGACCACCTTCCCGAGCGCGCCGGGCGAATCATCCTTCTGGAAGTCGTCCAACTCCCCGGGGGTGGGAGGTATGCCGATGAGGTCGAAAGTGACCCGCCTGAGGAGCGCTCGCTTGTCCGCGGGCGGGGCGGGCTTCAGGCCGGCCGCGTCGATCTTCGCTTGGATGAAGGCGTCGATCGGATTGTCCGGCCGGGGTTCAATACGAGGCGCATCCGGCATCTTCACGGGCTGGAAGGCCCACCAGTCGCGCTGTTTTTGGGTGATCGGGGATGCCGTTTGCGCCTGCGAAGCCTTGCCTGGATCCGGCCAGGGCGCGCCCGAGTTGATCCACGCGGAAACAAGCCCGATCTCCCTGTCGGTCAGCTTGCCCTTGGGCGGCATTTTGGGTTCGCCCGTGTAACCGATCGCCTTGATGAGCAGGCTGTCGGCCGCCTTGCCTGGAATCACGGCGGGGCCGGTGTCGCCGCCCTTGAGCAGCGCCGCCCGGGAATCGAGCCTGAGGCCGCCCTTGGCTTTTTCGGGCCCGTGGCATGACTGGCACTTTTCCACTAGCAAAGGGCGGATGTGCTTTTCAAAGTCGTCGGAGGGGCGCGCCTGGAACAACGGGCCCGCCGCGAGGATGGCGACCGCGAGCCCAAGGCGGGGTGCCGTCATCACGCGAGGATCTCCCTGACAACCTCGCCGTGCACATCGGTGAGCCGCTGGTCGCGGCCCCCGTGCCGGAATGTGAGGCGTTTGTGGTCGAGGCCGAGCTGGTGCAGGATGGTGGCGTGGATGTCGTGGACGGTGAGCGGATTCACGACGGCGGCGTTGCCGAATTCATCGGTTTGCCCGAAGGCCGAGCCGGCCTTGAAGCCGCCGCCCGCCAGGAACAGGGTGAAGCCGTTGACATGGTGGTCGCGGCCGCAATTGGGGCCGACCGCCGGCGTGTGCGGCGTGCGGCCCATCTCGCCGGCCCACAGGATGATCGTCTGGTCGAGAAGGCCCCTCCTCTTGAGGTCGATGATGAGCGCGGCGACCGATTGCTCGGTGACGCGCGCGTTTTTCTCATGGTTCACCTTGAGCATCCCATGCTGGTCCCATGGGGAGTTGTTGCCATCGAAACTCGGGCAGGTGATCTCGATGAAACGCACACCGGCCTCGACCATGCGCCGGGCGCGGATGGCCTGGGTGGCGTAGTACCTCTGGTGCTCGTCCTTCGAGTCGACCCCGTAAAGCCGGCGGATGCTTTCCGGTTCGGCGCTGATGTCGGCCAGCGCGGGAACCTCGGCCTGCATGCGGAAGGCGGTTTCTAGGTTCGCGATGGCCCCCTCGATTCTTCCCGGGTCCGGCGCCAGTCTGGCGAAGGCCGCGTCCTGCTCGGTGACCAGGGCCAGCTTGCGTCGTTGCACATCGGCGGCGTCCCGGGGAAGGATGTTGTCCACGGGAACACCCTTGGCGCGCATCGCCGTGGCCTGGTGGCTCGCCGGCAGGAACGAACTTCCAAAGTTCTCGAGTCCGCCGTTGGGCACCCAATCGTTGTTGAGCACGATGTATCCTGGCAGGTTCCGGTTCTCCGACCCCAGGCCGTAGGAGACCCATGAGCCGAAGCTGGGCGCCTGGCCGAGGCTTCGCCCCGTATGCAGCAGCAGGTTGGATTGGCCGTGAAGCGGGAGTTCCCCGACCATCGAATTGACGACACAAAGTTCGTCGGCCACGCCCGCGAGGTGGGGAAATAGTTCGCTTACCCAAAGGCCGGAACGCCCCCTTTGGCGGAATTCCCACGGGCTGCCAAGCCAGACCCGGTTCGGAGCCGACTGCGACTTCTTCGAGACGGCCGACTGACCGATCCTTTGCCCCTCGCGCATCTTGAGCATCGGCTTGGGATCGAAGGTATCCACATGGCTGGGGCCGCCGTCCATGAAGCAGAAGATGACGCTCCTGGCCTTGGGCGCGTGGTGTGTCTCGGCACCGGCCCGGTCCGCGAGGAGGCCATTGAAGGCCAGCCAGCCGAATCCCATCGAGGAGCCCCGCAGCCAGTCCCGCCTGCGGGGAAGATCGAGGTCGCCACGATCATTCCGTCCAGGTCCGGCGCTGCCGTTCATGACACCTCCCTCGCCTTTCAGCGGTAATAAAGGAATTCCTTGGTGTTGAAAAGGGCGTGGGCCAATCGGGTCCACGCGGCCTCATCCTGCATCAGCCCCGAACCGCCTGTCGCCTTGAACCCGTTCGCCGCGGCACTCCAGCGGCGGACCTCGGTTTCATCCGGAACCCGGCTGAATGCCGATGCGAACATGGCGCGCACGCGGTCCTCGGGACTGGCATGCGGCGCCTTCACCAGGGCCTTTCCCCAATGCCCGGCCATCTGTTCCACGAACGGATCATTGAGGAGGATCAGCGACTGGGCCGGAACATTGGTCTCGTCGCGTCGTCCCGTCGGCAGGCGCGGGTCGGGCAGGTTGAATCCGACCAGGAACTTCGGGGGTTCCATGATCGAGATCTGGAGGTAGATCGACCTGCGCCCCCGTCCGTCAATCGGTCCGGAGTACAACCTCTTCGCACCATCCTCGGCCACGCGGTGGGGAAGGATCGGCCGGCCATGAAGGGTCGGATCAAGCCGGCCGGAAACGGCGAGCATGCTGTCGCGAACGGCTTCGGCCTCCAGCCTTCGCATGGGGTAGTGATGCCTCATCAGGTTGGCCGGATCCCGGGAGCGCGCCGCCCCGGTTGCCAATCCGGATTGGCGGAATGTTTCGGTGAGCACCAGCCTGCGGACGAGCCGCTTGGTCGACCAATCCTCGCGGATGAGCAGGTTGGCCAGGTGGTCGAGCAGTTCCGGGTGGCTGGGCCTTCCGCCCAGCCTGCCGAAATCATCCGGGGTGGAAACGATTCCCGAGCCCATGATCCAGTGCCAGAGGCGGTTGGCATAAACCCTCGCCGTCAGCGGATGATCGGGCCTCAGCAGCGAGTCGGCCAGTTCCATCCTTCCGCTGCCGGTGGCCGCCGCCACGGAATGAGCGCCCGCGAACATCGAGAGGAAATCCGGGTTCACCGGCGGCCCCACGGAATCGACATTCCCGCGGGCGTTGAACGCCAGGCCCGCCCTGGCCCACTCGCGTTCGTCCATGCCGTTCACCGTCCTGGCGAATTCGATCGAATTCTCCACTTCCCGGTATTCCGCCAACAGCCGGGCCAGGGGGGTGCCGGCCTCGGCCCGGTTCGGGAGCAACTTGGCCGAGAGAAGCCAGTTGACCACTTGCCCGTCGCCCGGCCTTGGCTTTTCCGCGCACCACCGCAGCACCGCGCCGCCCAGCCAGGCATCCACTTTCCGGGCGACATCCTCTGAGGTCGCGGGAGGCTCGCCGCCGTAGAGTTGTTCGAACGCCTCGAGATTGTCCGGCGGCGCCGCGCCGGCATCGTGGGCGACGATTCCGGTGATGCTGATCCAACTGCGCTTGTCGTGTCCGAAGTCGTTGTTGGGCAATCCTCCCGCCAGGCCGGTCCTGGGGGGAAAGTTCGGATTGAGCGAGGCCGTCGCGAATTCCCGCGTGAACCGCGTGATTCCATTGACGGGCGCCTTGTCGGCGAAGCTGACCCAGGCGGGTTCGATGTTCTTGAGGAACCGTATCTGCTCGCCTTGGAAGGCGTTCTCGTGCACCTCCAGGTGGCCTCCGAACTCCCCGCCCGCAAGCCTGAGGCTCACATTCCTGCCCGGAACCCGGTCGTCGGGGGGCATCCTCAGGGATCCCGGCAGCTTCGACGAAAGGGCGTGGGTATGGTAGCCGCGAGGCAGCAGCCTGGAGAAAACCTCATCGCCCCGAAGGGATATCAGCGGCGCGCCGTCATCCACATATCCGGATTTCAAGCCGTCGCCTTCGGCCAGCCAGCCGGCGGGGAATCCCGGCCGTTCGAAGTCGGCAAGGATGGTGAAGCCCTTGTTCTGGGCGGCGCGCCTGTCGCGCTCGGCTCGCCACCGCCCGGCGAGGGCCACCCAGTGGTCCCTCATGTCGCCCGGCGAGGCGAGGCGCTTGAGTGGATAGGATATATCCTCAATTGTGGCATTGCCAGGCAGGGCCGACTTCCACCGGCCCCCGGGCCAGCCTTCCGGTACGCCAACGACACGCCTCCATTCACCCGCCACGGCGGCGCGGATTTCCGAGCGCAATCCCGATAGCCGAGAGATCGCCGCGTCGTTCTTTCCCGGCGCGTCGACCACGCGGGATGTCCAGCGGGGCGTCATGAACACGGCGCCCAGCGCGTAGTAATCGCGTTGCGACACCGCCTCGAGCTTGTGGTCGTGGCACCGGGCGCAGGCCACGGTCATCGCCAAAAAGGCTTTCGAGAAGGCGTCAACCTTGTTGTTCACCATTTCCTGGTGCACGCCGTTGAACTCGAGGCTGCTGCCGTGGCGGTGCTCGCCCATGTGGTAGAACATCGGTCCGATCAGGCTTTCATTGACGCCTTGGCCGGGATTGACGCGGGGTTCGGCCATCAAGTCGCCCGCGACCTGCTCCCGGAGGAAGCGATCATAAGGCAGGTCCGCGTTGAAGGCCCTGACCAGGTAATCGCGGTATTCATGCGAGCCCTTGGCCGGATTGTCCCACTCGTAGCCGTAGGTGTCGGTGTAGCGGACGACATCCATCCAGTGCCTGGCGAACCGTTCACCGAAATGGGGGGAGGCGAGCAGCTCGTCGACAAGTTGGCCGTAGGCGGCCCGCGGATCCCTGGCAAGAGATTCCTCGAACCTCGCGCGGGTGGAGGCGGCGGGCGGCAGGCCCGTCAGCACGAATGACAATCGCCTGAGCAGCACGCGCGGATCGGCCGGCGGCGCGGGTTTGAGTCCCGCTGAACCGAGGGACTTGCCGATGAAGCGGTCGATCGGGTCGCTGCCCCATCCATCCTCCGCCGGCGGAGGTTCCGCAACCGGTCGCAGCGGCTTCAGGCTCCACCAATCAAGCCTCTTTCGGAATTCCGCCGGCCAGTTGTCGGCCTTGGCTGTTGTCGCCGCCCCGTCGCGCGGGTCGGCGGCCCCGTCGGCCACCCATCGGGTCAACAGGGCGATCTCATGGTCGCCGAGCCTTCCCTTGGGCGGCATCAGCTTGATGCCGTCGGTGCCGTTGAGCGCCTTGACCAGGAGGCTCTTTCCGGGTTGGCCGGGCACGATGGCCGGACCGCTTTCCCCGCCGGTTTTCCAACCCGCCGCGCTGTCGAGGCGCAATCCGGCCTTCTGTTTCTCCGCGCCATGGCAGGGCAGGCACTTCCCAACCAAAAGCGGTCGGACATGCTTCTCGAATTCCTCGGAACCATGGGCCATCCCGACCGGCGTGATGGCCAGCAGCGCGGTCGCGGCGAACCATATCAGGAGAGTTTTCACGCGATCAACTCATGGACGACCCTGGCTCCCGTGATGCGCGATTCCGTGAGTGTCTCATCCACCCCGTGGTTGGGGAAGCTGAGGCGGTCGTGGTCGAGGCCGAGTTGGTGAAGCACGGTCGCCATGAGGTCGGGAACGCTGACGCGGTCCGTCACGGCTCGGTAGCCGAGATCGTCGGTGGCGCCATGGACATGGCCCGCCTTGAATCCGCCGCCGGCGATGAGGGCCGTGAAGCCGTGCGGGTTGTGGTCCCGGCCATTGCCACCCTGTGAAATGGGCATCCTACCGAATTCGCCAACCCATAGAACGATGGTGTCATCGAGCAAGCCGCGACTTTTCAGGTCGGCGATCAGGGCGGCGGAAGGCTGGTCGACCTGGCGGCACAATTTCGGCAACCGGTTGTTGATGTCCCCGTGGTGGTCCCAGGAATTGTGCGGGGCCGGAGCCAGGATCTTGACGAATCTCACGCCGCGCTCGACCAGCCGCCGGGCCATCAGGCACTTCCGGCCATAGCTTGCCGTGACGGGGTGATTGAGGCCGTAGGAATCGCGGGTGTGTTCCGATTCCCCGGAAAGGTCGAGTTCCCGGGCCGCCTCAAGCTGCATGCGGGCGGCAAGCTCGAAGTTCCGCGCCCGCGCCTCGAGTTCCGAGTTCCCGGGGTAGTCGTTCAAGTGCCTCGCGTTGAGACGCTCCAGCAATCGCATGGAGTCGGCCCTGGCCGTGTCGGGCGTGCCGGCGGGCGAGGCGAGGTTGAGGACGGGTTCGCCCTCCGTGCGCAACTCCGTGCCACGGTAGAGACTCGGAAGCCAGGCGCTGGATATCTGCATGGAACCGCCCGAATGAAACACGGAAGGCTCGCGCAGGCAGACGAATGCCGGCAGGTTCTGGTTTTCGGTTCCCAGCCCATAGACAACCCAGGAACCCAGGGAAGGGCGGCCCGGCCGCCTGTTTCCCGTGCAAAGCATGTAGGTGCCGCCGGGATGGTTCGGGTCGTCATGAAACAGCGACCGCACCACGCACATGTCATCGGCAAGCGTGGCTAGGCCGGGCAGCAGTTCCGAAAATTCGATGCCTGACTTGCCATGCCTGCGGAACGCGAACGGACTGCCCATGAGGGGTTCCGTGTTTCCTGCCATGGCGTTCCGGATGTCAACCTTTTCCCCGTGGCGCTTCCTCAGGGCGGGTTTGGGGTCGAAGAGGTCCATGGGGCTGGGGCCGCCATTCTGGAACAGCATGATCACCGACTTGGCGGCGGCCGGGTGATGCCCATGTCGGGGAGTCAGGCGGGGAGATGGCGCCGCCGTGGCGTCGGGCGCCAGGAGGCTGCCAAGGGCGAACGCGCCGATGCCAAACCCGGACTTTTCCAGCATGACCCGGCGATGGAACTGGAATGGATCGGCCATCATCCCCTCCTCATCGAAGGTAAAGGAACTCGTTGCTCGACCAAAGGGTTTGACATAGACCGGCCAGAGCCAGCTTGCTTGCCTCGGCCGCGGTTCGGCCGGAAGCCATGTGGGCCCCGGCCTGCCGCGCGAGCGATTCGGCGCACCAGTCGGCTTCCTCCGCGCCTGGAACCCGGCCCATCACCAGGAGCCAGGCCTGACGGACCTGTTCGGATGGCGTCGGCGCGGCATTCACGATCCTCGCGGCGCAATGACGGGAATTCACCAGGATGAAATGGTCATTCATCAGGGCGAGCGACTGTTGAACCGTCGCCGAGGCCTCTCGGCGGCATGCTCCCCTGGTGACCGTCGGCTTGTCGAAATTGGCGAGCAGTGTCGGGTTGTATTGCCTCCGGTTGGACAGGAACACGGCCCGCCGGTAGCTGGCTCCTTGGGCGGGTTCCTGCTCCGAAACCCGGCCCGTGGCGATGTCGTACGACAACGGAACCGGCGGACCTCCGAGTCTTTCATCGAGCCTGCCCGCATGGGACACGATCGCGTCGCGGATCGATTCGGCGTCGAGGCGCCTGAGGTTCATCCTCCACAGCAACTCGTTGCCCGGATCAACCCGCGAGGGCGCCTTGGCGACCGAGGATTGCGCGTAGGCCCTTGAAAGCGCCATCCGCCGGATGACTCTCTTGATCCTCCATCCGTTGTCGCGGAAGTCGGCGGCCAGCCAGTCGAGGAGTTCGGGATGCGAGGGGGTTGATCCCGACACGCCGAGGTTTTCAGAATTTGCGGATATTCCCTGTCCAAACATGTTTTGCCAGATCCGGTTCACCATGACCCGCGCCGTGAGCCCGGAGGCCGGTTGCGATGTCGCCGTCAGCCACCTGGCCAAGGCCAGCCGCCGCCCGCTCGAACCCGGCGTCGCATTCGCCTTGAAAAGGCTTTCCGAGTCCCGGTCCGTCAGGATGCGCAGGAACCCCGGGGGCGCCTCCGCTCCCGGTTTCTCGAAGTCGCCGCGCTTGAAGATGTGGGTGGTTGGCGGGGGCCCGACATCGTACAGGGCGTGGATCCAGCCGTGGCTCCGCTTGCCCTTGGCGAGTACGGCGATCTCCGTCTCGCGCAGCATCACGGCGGCGCGATCCGCGGCCGAAAGGGAGCCGTCGACGGCCGCGGCATCAACCTTGACCAGCGGACCAAGCTTGGCCGCCAGATATTTCTGCACGGCATCGCGTTTTTCGGCGGGCTGGTCGAGCGCCGCCTTCAGGTCCGCCCGGACAGCCTCGGGCACCGCCCGCAGTTTTTCCTCCCTCAAGCGGGCCTCGTGCGGGCCTTTCACCGAGGCGATGGCGCGCCGGGCCTCCTCCACCTTGCGGTCGATCTCGCGGTTGTGACCGTCGATCTCGGCGACGGCCGCCGCCGAGGCATCGGGGAGAAGCCTTGCCCGGGCGTTCTTCCAGGCCTTGGGATTCAGCGACGGGGTGAACAGCGCCAGCATCGAGTAGTAGTCGCGGTGAGGTATCGGCTCGAACTTGTGCCCGTGGCATCGGGCGCATTGCAGCGACAGTCCCAGGACGCTGCTCCCCACCTGTTCCATGGTCTCATGAACATTCGACCAGAGCACGAATGTCCGCGGATCCTCGACGCTGATGTCCTCCGCCGTCCGCAGGAATCCGGTTGCGACAAGCTTTTCAATGATTTCGGGCGAATAAACCTTGGCCTCGCGCCATGGCACAAGCTCGTCGCCGGCGATCTGCTCGGTCAGGAAGGTGTCGTAGGGAAGGTCCCTGTTCAGCGCGTCGATGACATAGTCGCGGTAGCGCCACTTTCCCTCGAGGAATCCCCTTGGCTCTCCGAAGTCCTCGTCAAAGGTCACCGTGTCGGTGTAGCCGACGATGTCAAGCCAGTGCCGCCCCCAGCGGACCCCGAACTGCGGAGATGCCAGGAGCCGGTCGACAAGGTGTTCGAGGAAATCGGTCCGGGAATCCTTTTCAAACGCCTCGACCTCTCCCGGCTTCGGAGGAAGACCGGTCAGGTCGAAGGTGACCCTTCGAAGCAGGGCTGCCCTGTCAACCGGGGCCGCGAACGAAAGCTGGCGCTCGCCAAGCCTGGACAGCAGGAACCGGTCGATGGGGTTGGCGATTCCGCCGATATCCGGAACCTTGGGTGATTCCAGTTTTCTGAAGGCCCAGTGGTTCCTTTCCCCGCTGGTGAAGATGTCAACGGGGCCTTCCGCGGAGGTAGCGGGAAGGCCGGCCTTGATCCACTCACGGATGAGCGCGGTTTCCGGCGCGCCGAGCTTCCTGTTGCCCGGCGGCATTTCGCCCGAGAGCACCTTCTCAAGCAGCGGGCTTTGTTCGGGCTTTCCCGGGACCACCGCGGGGCCGCCATTTCCACCGGCCTTGAGCGCCGAAACCGAATCGATCCCGAGCCGGCCCTTGCGGGTCGTGGCGTCATGGCAATTCCCGCAGCGTTGCCGCAGCACAGGCAGGACATCCTTCTCGAAGGAAGGAGGCTCCGCCGCGCCCGAAAGTGGAACCGGGATCATCATTACCGCCACGATCCACGCGGCGCAAACCGCGGCCACCCGGCGCGCCAATGCGCCGACTTGGTGCCACAGGCACGGGATACCGGCCCCGTCGCGCCGCGGGGAAACCGCCCTGCGATTCACGCGATCACCTCCCTGACCACATGGCCGTGCACATCGGTGAGCCTTTCGTGACGGCCCTGGTGGAAGTGGGTGAGGCGCTCGTGGTCGAGGCCCATGAGGTGGAGGATGGTGGCGTGCAGGTCGTGGATGTGGACCTTGTTCTCAACGGCCTGGAATCCGAGGTCATCGGTGGCGCCGTGGGTGACGCCGCCCTTGGCGCCGCCGCCGGCCAGCCACATGCTGAATCCGTACGGGTTGTGATTGCGACCGGGTTCGTTGCGGCCCTCGCTGAACGGCATTCGTCCAAACTCGCCTCCCCAGACGACGAGGGTGCTGTCGAGCATGCCGCGCGCGGCCAGGTCGGTGAGCAGGCCGGCGATGGGCCTGTCGACCTCGGCGGCATGCTTGCCGTGGTTGCTTTCGATGCCGGCGTGGGCGTCCCAGGTGTCTTCAAGATGGCCGCCGCCGCTGTAAAGCTGCACGAAGCGGACGCCTCGCTCGACCAGCCTGCGGGCGATCAGGCAGTTGCGGCCGAATTCGTCGGTGACCTTGTCGCCCACCCCGTAAAGGGAAAGGGTCGCCTGCGATTCCCTGGCGAGATCGACCGCCTCGGGCGCGGCGGCCTGCATCTTGAACGCCAGCTCATAGCTTTGGGCCCGCGCCGCCAGTTCGCGTCCGCCCGGCCGCAAGTCCATGTGCCTTTGATTGAGTTCGGCCAGCAGGTCGAGTTGGGCCCGCTGCGCCGCCCGGGTGATTCCCGCGGGACCGCGGAGATCGAGGATCGGGTCGCCGCTGGGCCTGAACAGGGTGCCGCTGTAGGCGGCCGAAATGAAGCCGCTCGACCAGTTCGGCTGGCCGCTGATCGGCCCGCCTCGCTTGTCCATCAGCACCACATACCCGGGAAGGTTGCTGTTTTCGGCGCCAAGGCCGTACACGGCCCAACTGCCCAGGGACGGCCTGCCGATGAAGGTCTTGCCGGTGTTCATCATGACAAGCGCGGAGCCATGGGCATGGCTGTCGGTGTGGCATGAGCGGATCACGGCCAGCTTGTCGGCATGCGCGCGAACCAGGGGAAAGTAATCGGACACGGGCAGGCCGCTGGCGCCGCCAGGGCGGAACGGCCGGAATTCGGGAGTGAGGAAGCCGATTTTCCTGCCTCCCGAATTGATGAACTTCTTGTCCTTGGGCATTTCCGAGCCCGCGAACCTGGAGAGGGTGGGCTTGGGATCGAAGGTGTCCACCTGGCTCGGTCCACCGTTCATCATGAGGAAGATGCAGGCCTTGGCCTTTCCGGCATGGTGCGGTCGCCTCGGGGCGAGGGGCCCATCCGCGCGCGCCTCCCGGCCGAGCATTCCCGCCAAGGCGACTCCCGCGAAGCCGCCACCCATCTCCCACAGGAGTTCCCGGCGGGCCAGTCCGCATGGAAAGAGACGATTCATGCCTCCACCTCAATCCACATGGATGAACTCGTTGGTGTTGAGCAGGACATGGCAGAGGGAGGCAAGGGCCTCGCGCGCGGGGTCGCCGGCCGCCTCCAACAATTTCGCCTGCGTTTCCAGGTGCTTGAGTCCGGCCGAGAGTTCGTCGGAAGACGGGTTCCGGCCAAGGGCCAGGCGCCAGCCCGCCTCCACCCGGGCCTTGCCCTCGACGCGCGTGCCGATTCGTCCCGCCAGGGCCGCGCTTTGCTCATGCACGAACGGATTGTTCAGCAGGGCCAAAGCCTGCGTGGGCACCGTGGTGACATCGCGGCGGCAGTTGGGCAGCGTGGTGTCGGGCAGGTCGAATGTGGTGAGCAGCGGCGGCAGCAAGCCGCGCTTGGCAAAGATGTAAACGCTGCGGCGGCCTTGCTCCTCGGGCGGAGACGGCTTCCAGGCGCGGGATTTCGTCGAGAGGCCCTCGAGCGCGTCCGCCGGTATCACCGGTGAAAAACTGGGCCCACCAACCTTGTCGAGCCGCAGGTTCCCCGAGGCGGCAAGCAGGCTGTCGCGAAGCGATTCGGCGTCGAGCCTGCGACGCTCGGTTCGCCACAGCAGGCGGTTGGAGGCGTCGGTACCGGCGTACCGCTCATGGAGCGGATGGCTGGAACCCTGCCTGTAGGTCTCAGACATGAGGATGAGCCGGTGGATCGGCTTGGTCCTGCCGCCGTTGTCCATGAACTCGGCCGCCAGCCAGTCGAGCAACTCGGGATGGGTCGGCTTCTCGCCGGTGAACCCGAAGTTGTCGGTGGTGCGGACCAGGCCCGCCCCGAAGTGACCCTGCCAGACGCGATTCACCCACACGCGCGCGGAAAGAGGATTTTTCGGGTCGGAAATCCAGTTGGCCAACTGGAGGCGGCGGGTCGTCGTCCTGGCGGTCGCGGGAGGCTCGGCGAGCGGCCCGGCCAGCGAGGTGATGGCGGAAAGGTGCCCGGGTTGAACGACCTGCCCGGGCCGGGCCGGGTCGCCCTTCCTCAGCAGGTGCAGCGGCGGAGCCGAGCGGCCTTTGTCGGTCCATCCGAAGACATTCGGGTACCCGAGCGCCTTGGCATCCGGGCCGCCCAGGGGCGATCCCGGCTGCACATGCCCGGCCCAGAAGGCGCCTCCGATGCGGTAATAATCCTCCTGCGATATAGGGTCGAACTTGTGGTCATGGCAGCGGGCGCAGCGCACCGTCATCGCCAGGAACGCGGTCGTGGTCGCGCCCACCATGTCCTCCAGGCGGTCGTACTGGTATTCGCGGGGATCGTTCGGCTCGTCGTTCCAGGTGCCGAGGCGCATGAATCCGGTGGCGATCACGCCCCGCTCACCGGCGCCGGGAACCTCATCCCCGGCCAGTTGCTCCGCGACAAACCTGGCGAAAGGCATGTCGCTGTTGAAGGCGTTGATGACCCAGTCGCGGTACTTCCAGACATCGGGCTTCACCTGGTCCCGTTCGTAGCCGCAGGTTTCGGCATAGCGAACCGTGTCGAGCCAATAGCGGCCCCATCGTTCGCCATGGTGGGGCGAAGCCAGGAGCGAATCGACGAGCCTCCCATACGCGTCCGGCCTCGGATCACCGGCGAAAGCCTCGACTTCCTCGAACCTGGGCGGCAAGCCGATCAGGTCGAAATAAAGCCTGCGGATGAGGGTGCGCCTGTCCGCGGGCGGGGCCGGTTTCATGCCCGCTTCGGCCAGCTTTTCGCGGACGAAGGCATCGACCGGGTTGCCTGGCATGGGCTGGGCGGGCCTGGACACCGGCTTCAGGCTCCACCAGTCACGGCCGGCGCGGCTGGCCGTCGTGACGGCAAACGGGTCGATGGGATCGGTTCCCCAGGACGCTCCCGATTCGATCCATGCCTTGAGAAGCGCCTTTTCAGGATCCTGAAGAGCCTTCTTGGGCGGCATCTCGCCGGCGGCCACCCGTTTCCACAATTCCGAGGCGGCCGGTTTTCCGGCGACAACGGCCTTGAGCGCCGACTTGCGGCGGCTCAGGTCAAGGCCGCCCTTGGGTTCATCCCCCGAGTGGCATTCCAGGCACCTTGAAACCAGAACGGGCATCACGGAACGGTCGAAATCGGGCGCACCGGCGCGCGCCTGGGTTTTGCAAAGCAGGGCCAGCAAGAATCCGAGCGCGGCCCAACGCCACCATGCCGGGCGCACGCCCCCCCGTGCCGCTGTTGGGTGCCGTGGCGACACGGTGTTTCCCGGCGAGGCCGACCGGCATGTGAAAAGGCCTTCGCGGCTCATTCCCGGGCCTCCACCGGGGAATCGAACGCGCCGGATTCACCCAGTTCCACGAGCCATCCCTCGGCCTGTTCCCGGGCGATGGACTCGGCTCCGGCGCCGTCGCCGCGGCTGATCGCATCGAACAGCGCGGCATGGGCCTTCACCGTGTTGATCCGGACGGCCAGTGTTTTTCTCTCCCACGCCTGGTGGAACAGGCGCATGACGACGCGCAACTGCGAGGCGAGGTTTTCCCAAGAGGCGGAGAGCCTGCTGTTGCCCGCGGCCGCCATGATCAACCTGTGGTATTCGAAGTCGAGTCCGGTGATGTCGGACAATGTCCTGGCCCGCTTGAGATTGGTGAGGTTGCGCGCGATCTCCCCCAGGGCGGTGGCATCGCCCCGGTTTGCCGCGAGTCGAGCCGCCATGGGTTCGAGCACCAGGCGCATCACACCCAGTTCACGGACATCCTCCAGCGTGAAGGTCCGCACCCGCGCCGTGCCGCGGCGGTCGAAGGTGACGAGTCCCTCGCGCTCGAGGATGACGAGCGCTTCCCGGACGGGCACCCGGCTCACCCCCAGGAGTTCGCCAATTCTGGCTTCGGGAAGGGAATCACCGGCGCGGATGCCGCCACCGATGATTTCGGAGCGGAGATACTTGGCGGCGGAAGCCGAAACCGTGGTCTTGACCAAGGGCGCGGGCCTGACGGCGATCATGTCGTGATCCATGGAATTACGGGCGGGCGGGAATGCAAGCATCCCACGGTAGACGGTATACTGTCAAGGTTGCCGGGGCGTGGGCACGCTCAGGCCAATCCCTTGATCGGTTCGCCATGGTAGACATGGTGGGGGCGGTCGAGGGGGTCGCGCCAGGCCACTGTTTTCGGCAGGCCGAGCGAGTGGTAGATGGTCGCGGCCATGTTTTCGGGAGTTTGCGGATCAACCGATGGGTAAGCGCCGTGCCTGTCGCTTGATCCGATCACGGTTCCGCCACGGGTGCCTCCACCCGCGAAGAAAACCGTCTGCACGGCGCCCCAATGGTCGCGGCCGGGCAGTTTCGACTTCAGGCTGGACTCGGTGAACACCCGGGGCGTGCGGCCGAATTCACCCGCCATCACCACCAGCACATCGTCGAGCATGCCCCGCTCGTGCAGGTCGTCCAGCAGGGCCGACAAGGCCCTGTCGGTGGGTGGAAACAGAAATTCCCTGAGGTTGCGGAACGCGGCCTCATGCGTGTCCCATGTCTCGTCGTTTCCGAGGTTCACCTGAACCATGCGCACCCCCGATTCGACCAGTTGCCTGGCCATGAGGAGCGACCATCCGAATGAGTTGCGGCCGTAACGGTCCTGGTCGGCCGCTGGCGCGCCATGAACATCGAGGGCCTTGTGAACCCGGCCGTCTAGGAGCATGCTCACGGCCGATTGCCGGTGCCGGTCGAGCGCGCCCGTGGAAGCGCCGTCGTCGAGGCCGCGGGACTGGCGGTCGATCGCTTGCAGCAGCCTGGAACGGCTGCCAACCCGCTCGGGAATCATGTCGTGCGACAGTTCCAACCGCGGCGCCTCGAACCGGTAGTTGGAGGGGATGGTTTTCCCATCGGCGCGCTGGAAGCCGTACTCCGGAAACGCTCCGTGAACATAGCTGGCGTCCCGGTAATGGCTCGCCTCGATGAACCAAGGGTCATGCCGGGGGCCCATCTGGGCGGCGAACTGGCCGGGAATGGTCCGTCCGGTGACATGAACGAGCTTTTCGGGAAGCACGGCGGCGGGGGGCAGGTTGTTCCTCGGAGGAAAAAGACCTGTCACGACCGAAGCCATGCACGGGAAGTCGGTGGGCTTGGGCTTGTTGTTGTCGAAGCCTGCGGGCTTTTCCGTGCGTCCGGTGAGCATGACATGGTGCCCGAGCGAGTGCTCGTTGTACGGATGCGTCAGCGATCTCACGAGGGCCCAGCGGTGGCTTCGGGCCGCCAGCATCGGCAAGTGCTCGCATATCTGCAGGCCGGGGGTGCGCGTGGCGATCGGCTTAAACTCGCCCCGGATGTTCTCGGGCGCCGCGGGTTTCGGGTCGAAGCTGTCGTGCTGGCCGAGTCCGCCCGAGAGGAAAATGTAAATCACGGCCCGTTTTTTGGCGGAGGCCGCGATTCCCGTTTCGGGGGCCATGGCGCGGAGGCCCGCCAAGTGGTTGGTTCCCAGTCCCAGAATGCCGACAGCGCCCGCCTGAACGGCGACTCGCCGGGCGATTCCAGGATGGCGGAGCACCAGGTGATTCATGCGACTCCCCGTCAGTAGGAGGCGGTTGGCGGGAATGAAATGTCCCTTATTTCCCTGGTTTGGTCAAGCTGAGGGCAGCGATGTCGTTCGCGCCGAGGGCGCGCTTGTAGATTCTGACATCCGCCAACTCGCCATCAAACGGCCCGTTGGCGCCCGCGCCAAGTCGCAGAGGCGCCGCCGAATCAAGGATCCAGCCCGCGGAATCAAAGGCCGGGGTTTGGGCCGCTAGTTCCCCATCCACATGCAACTCCAACCGGGTCGCCTTCTTCACCGCCGCCACATGGTGCCAGCCTGGAGCGAGTTCGTGGCCCCGGGCGGCCTGCCTTCCGGCGCTGAACGAAAACACTTTCCCCGATGGCAGGGTGCTGGCGAACAACTGCCCGTCGTGTTCCGCCATGGCCCAAACCCGGCGGTACTTCACATCGGGGGTGAAATCGAGGCGGGCCAGTTTTTTCCAGGTGGTTCCCCCCTCGTACTGGTGCGTCTCGCCCATGGGCAGGGTTCCGGCAATGAGCCTGCCGTTGTGCACCGACATTCCCATCACCTCCAACTCCTCGCCAAGCCGGCCGGCATCCTCCCACTTGCCCGAGCCTTCGAGGCGATACACCCTCCCGCTTGGCCAGGTTCCGACATGCAATTGGCCCAAGTGTCGCGCAAACGAGTAGGTTTGGGTGTTTTCGCCCAGCCTGCCGAGGTCGGTCCAGCCGGTTTCATCGAAGCGGTAGACATGGCCGCCGTCGTAACTGCCGGCGTGAATCCGCCCTTCATGCACCGCGAGGGGAACAACCCTCTTGGGAACCTTCAACCCTGTCTTGGCATCGATTCCGGATGGGACAGGCAATGAAGTCCATCGGTCGCCCCCTTCATGGCGAAAAAAACCGGCGGGCTTGTAGAGCGACGAGGCGTGGAGCCTGCCGCGGAATTCGAGCATTCCGCCCACGGCCTCGGCGCCCGGCAATGTCCCGCAATCGACCCACCTGGTTCCGCCCTCATACCTGAAAATCCGCCCGCCCGGGTTGGTGTTTTCCGATTCCGGGAGGCTGGAACCGGCGAGACGATACTTTCCGGTTCCCACATGGAGCTTTCCGGCGAACACGGCCATCGAGGTGACGGAATTCGCCTTGTCGGGGGCGCCGCAGTCGATCCACGCCTGGCCGCCGGCGTGGCGGTAGACGCGGCCGGATTCACCCTTGCCCGGTTCGCAGGTTCCGGCGTAAAGGTCGCCTTCATGAACCGCCATGGAGAACGCCAGCAGGGCCTTGCCGGGCCGTCCGCGATCCATCCATCGGGAAGTCCGTCCGTCGTCGATGCCGAACTGGAGATGCCTGAAATTCGGCTGGCTGGACGCCAATCCCGCGTTCGACTTGAGCGTCAGGTGGAATCCCCGGCGCGCCTTGGGGTCATATTGGCTGATCAGGTCGCCCGCTGGATGGTCGCCGCTTTCTCCAGCCCGCGCCCACATCGAAAGCGAGAAGTCGCCATGGCCCAACGCCGGGGATTCGGCCGCGGGGATGTCGCGTGGTTTCGCCACGGCCGGCCATTTCGCGACGAGGCCTTTTTCCAGCTCGGCGGGTGCTCCGCGCGGCTTGAGGTGCCTTTCAAGGAAGGCGTAGGCCGCCTGCCTTTCGGCCGCGGGGAAGGAGTGGCCGGCATCGGGGTGGCGGACCACAAGCCCGTCTCCCGCGCCGAACACCTTTTGGTAAACCGGGAGCGCCGCGTTGAAGCAGTCCTTCACGCCGGAAACCTCGAAATCGGGGGCGTCATGGAGCGGTGCGTTGGCGAACACCGGGCGCGGGGCGATGGCCGCCAGCACTTCGGTGAAGTCGAACGGGATTTTCGCGGGATCATCCCCATGCGCCGACCTGATGCGCGGCATGTAATACCGGCTGCTCCAGGCCCTCACATCACCCTTGTTGTGCTTGGCGAACACATTGAATCCGCAACTGGAGACCACCGCCTTGACTCGCGGATCGAACACCGCGAGGAACAACGCATTGTGGCCACCCAGCGAATGCCCGATCACCCCGATCGCCTCAGGGTCGACTTCCGGGAGCGACCTCAGCAGGTCGACGCCCCGGCGGTGATTGACGATGCCTTTCATCGTCGCGCTCTCGTAGCCCAGCGCGTAAGGGTCGGTTTTGTATTCGGCGGCATGAAGGATCGGATAATCAAGGGCGAGACAGACATGCCCCCGGCAGGCAAGCTCATGGGCGTAGGCCATTCCGGCGGCGGAGGTGAGTCCCGCGGGCGTGTTCTTCCCCGGGGCGGAACTTCCCGGCAGGCAAACGATGCCCGGAAGGCGTTCCTTGCCGCCGGCGCCATGCGGCACCAGCAGCCAGCCGGGAATGCGGTCGCCTTTCTCCGCCACGAATGTCACATGGCGCCTTGAGTAATGTTCCAGCTCATCGGTGGCGTCGACCTTGGTGTCGAGCGGCAGGTCGGTCGCGGGCGGAAGCCGGCCCATGACCTGCTCCATGCTCGCGCGGATGTGGGAGGCGCGCGTCTGCCAATCGGCCGGGTTCATGACCGGCTTGCGGGACCCGTCCGATGCCTTGAACCAAAGGAGATCCTTGCGGTCCTCGTACCATGGCGGGTCGGGAAGAAGCGGCATCCGGCTTGAAGTGCGGGCAACCGGGAGGACCCCGCGCGCGGGAAGCGGATCATCCGCGCCTTCGGCCCGTGACGGCGCGGCCAAGGCCGCCAAAAAAAGCAAACAGGTTTTCAATCGGTTTTTCATGGCGCCATTCGCGGGAACTGGATCGGGGGTTAAGACAACTATCCGGCCATCATGGCCGATCTTCAATCGGTTTTCATGCTTTGGCGGGAAACATCGGCAAGCGGCGCGATCGGCCACCTTGGGAAGACTTCGCGAGCATCCAACGAGGTCGGCGTGGCAAATCCCATCACCGGAAAGCGCGAATGTTGGTTACTTTCGCGTGAAGCTGGCTTCAACCCTGCCGCCGATGCGCAATGTGTCGGCGCCTTCGAGTCGGACGATCGCGTTTCCGAAAGTCAGTCCGGGAGCCACCCAGCAGGCCGGACCTTGCCGGACCAGGGGGGCTGAGTTGGGCCCGATGGCCAGCTTCCAGGCCTCTCCCTCCCGCGACAGCACGGCATCGCCGTAGGCGGGGTGGCTGAAGGTTCCCTCGGCAGGCCCCGGCGGGGCCGCGACTCCGGCCACTTTCGCCAATTCCTGGCGGGTTTGCTCCAACGATTCCAACGCCTGCTTTTCCTGAAGCCGCAAGTACGGACCGTTGTAATCGCGAAACGGATGCCCGAGGACCTCGTCGATGATCGTGTTCGTCAGGGCCAGGTTGAGCCGGGTGAGTTCCAGGTTGGCGAAGACCACGATGCCCAGTTTCCGGTCCGGCAGCAGGGTCATTTGGACGCGGAAGCCGTCAATGGCGCCGGCATGGGCCAGCAACGCGTCGCCACGGTGGTCGAAGGCCAGCCAGCCAAGGCCATAAGCCATTCGCCTCGTGAAGGGGTGGTGAATCTTCACCTCGTCGGTTAATTTCTGGGGGACTCGCGGCTTGTGCAGCTCCGCCATTGCCGCCGCCGAAACCAGCCGAGAGCCCGAGGAAAGGCCATCTCCCATGTGGAAACGCAGCCAGCGGCATAGGTCGGCGGCATTGGCGTGGGCCGAAGCCGTCGGGTCGGGGCCGTTCCAGGGGTAGGGTTCCACCGGCCGGGGAATGAATTCCGCGTCGAGTTGGTAACCCATGGGAATCCTGGCCGGGGGAACTTCCGATGGATCCATCCATGTCGATTCGAGGGACAGCGGCTTGAGGATTCCTTCCCTCGCTTGGACGGGCCAGGGAGCTTTTCCCGCCGCCTCAACCGCCAGCCCGACGGTGGTGTAGACAGTGGTCTGGTAGCGGAATCGTTGCCCGGGGGGCGCCTCGGGAGCCAGGCCGGCGAGGCGCTCAACCCGCGCCCGCATCGACTCCTTGCGGCGGTACCAGAGCAGGTCGTGGGAATCGTAACCCGAACTGTGGCTGGCGGCATCGCCGAGCGTGATGGGGCGGTAGCCCGAGTTTCCGCCCACGCGAAACCAAGGCAAATGGCGCGTCAGCGGGTCATCCCACGAGAGCAATCCCCGGTCCGCCAGCCGGGCGGCCAGGAGTGTGGTGAACGCCTTGGTGCAAGAAGCCAGCGGGAAAACGGCACCGGGATCCATTCGGCGACGCGCGGCGGCATCCGCCATGCCATGCGCCTTGAGGTACCGGATTTTTTCGCCATCGGTGATCGCCACCACGGTGCCGGGCACCCGCCAAAACGCGCGGGCCCGTTCCACGGCCCGGTCGACCTGATCCTCCCAATCGTCCGGCCAAGGCACCGGATCGGCCCCGCACGCCAGCCACACGGTCAACGCGATCCACGGCATGGCGGTTCCTCCGCTACCATCAATCTTGTGGGGGAGGATAACGATGCTCAAGCCCGAAACCATCGCCAAAATCGCGTTGGGCCTTTTGGCTTTTGGCGGCCTTCTGGCTGTATTGGGGCTTTTTTCCGCGTTGTGGATCATTCCCCTGGCGGTTGGGGGCACCTTCACGGCCACCAGCTTTCAGGCCGGCAGGGTTTGCTATCCCCGCCAACCCGCCCTTTGGGCGGCCTGTGCCGCCTTGCCCCTTGGAGCCACCATCGTCTCCTTCGTCGTGATCGAACAAGCGAGGCAAATCGGCGTCGGCATGGTCGTTCGCAAGCACGACAGCCAGTTGCGGACCGACATCTCAACGATGCTTCGCGACAATCCCGCCGATTACCCGCCCGAGCAAGCCGAGGCCCTGAGGCTGGAAAGGCTGGGGCGGATCGAGGAAATCCTCGCCGATCCTTACCGTTCTGAAACAACGGTGGAGTCGGCGATGAAGGCCCGGGTTTTCCTCGCCGAGGAACTGCCCCGCGAGCGCGGTTTCCGATACCGCGTGAATCAGGGGCGCCTGACCCGCCAGCTTTCCGAAATCGCCGCCGCCGCGACGGGTGAACCCTCGCCCGGACCCATCTCGTTGCCGCCCGGCGGCCTTATGGCCGCCTTGGAAGACCGGGCGGGTCTGGGCGCGCGGTTCCTGCGATTCTCGCTGGTCGACCTATGGGCCGACCGTGACTTGTCCCGGAGGGCCGGCTGCGAACTCGAGGAGGTGCGGCATCTTCTGGTTTTCCGCTGGGGCGAGCCGGTCATCGGCCTGACGCCTCCCCGTCGTTCGTATCCTTGCGAGATCGTCCTTTTGCGTGTTCCTCCCGGCGGCAAGGCCGAGGTCGCCGGGGTGCAGGCCGTGGCTTCCATGGCCACGGACGACGACCTCGACGATGGCGGATCCCAGTCCATCCACGCGGGCGGCGACCCCGCCCGATCGGAGGCCGTCAGGCGGAAGATCCGGGAAATCCTGGAGGGGCCGCCTGGAAAAAACTGAATTCCTTGAATTTGCGGGAACCTGGCCCGAATCAGTCGCGGATGGGGTGGATGTCACCCCGGCCATGGGAGCGACTGGAAATGAACCCCGACCTTACTGAAATCGCGTGCATCCTGGATCGTTCGGGATCGATGGAATCGATCCGCGAGGACGCCATTGGCGGCTTCAACGCCTTCCTGAAAACCCAGCGGGAGCAGTCCGGCCAAGCCCGACTGACGCTGGTGCTTTTCGACAACGAGTACGAGGTGCCTGAAAACGGGGTTCCCCTGGCCCGGGTGAAGCCGCTTGACTCCACCACCTTCGTGCCACGCGGAGCGACGGCGCTTTACGACGCCATCGGCCGCACCATCAACGAGATTGGCGCCCGCCTCGCGCGCCTGCCGGAGGCCGAGCGTCCGGCCAAGGTTGTCGTGGCGATCCTCACCGACGGGCAGGAAAATTCCAGCAAGGAATTCACCCGCGAGGCCATTCGATCGATGATCGAACACCAGCGGACGGCGTACTCGTGGGAGTTCGTGTATCTGGCCGCCAACCAGGACGCCGTGATGGCGGCCAGTGATATCGCCATTCCCGCTCCCGCGGCCTTTGCGTTCCAGGCCGACAACTTGGGCATCCGCAATGCCATGCAAATGATGTCGGCCGAGGTCACCCGGCGCCGGAAGGCCTAGGCGATGGAACCGGCAGGAAAGGCAGGCGCGCGGCGAGGTCGGAGGCGGTGGCCGGAACCAACGGCCTGTAGCCGGCGAGCGCGAGCCTCGCCGAACCCAAGGCGCATTCCTTTTCGAGAAGGTACCAGCGGTTGTAGGCCTCGCGGCGGCGGTTGACCGGCGTGAGGTCGGCTGTTTCAAGGGTGTCGCGCCAGAATCGGTTGAACTGTTCCAGGTCGCGGTTCCAACGCCGGTATTCCAGCCTCGGCAAGGCGATCCACCAGGCCCGGCCGGGGGGAAAGCGCAGCGTGGCGGGCAAAAGGTTTTCGAGGGCGCCAAGCGCCTCCAGCGCGCCCGGGTTGTCGCCCGTCAGGCGGCGCCAGTCGCCCGACCGCGCCTTCATCCAGGCCATCCGCCGGCCCAAGGGTTCCAGCCATTGCCGGCGGGACCGGTTCAGCGCGGCCAGCAGGTCGGTCCACGCTTGCTCAACCTCAAGTCCGCGGCGTACATACGATGGGGCGTCAAATTGCCCCAGCAACTGCCTGCCCGCATCCAGGCCCGCCCAGGATTCCCCGCCCGATTCCGACAAGCCAACGACCCCTTTCCACCGGCACGACCCGAATTTCTTGCCCGGGTTCCGGCATCGTCAAGGCATGCCCTGACGCCGTCCATTCCCACTCCGAGAGCATACCGACCCATCAAGCCCCGGACCTTCCAGCGCCGATCACTAGCCTCGTGACCCAGGTTGACGATTCATCGCCGACGACTGATGACACGCCAGTCGTGGAATGCCTTGCCATCGACTTCCTTTCGAGGCCCGCGTTGGCCCGGGTGCCGGGGTGGGATCGACCGCTGGCGCCATCGGTGAGGTCGGTGCCCGTGCTATCGAGCCGGCCATGGGTGCGCGGCCTGGGTCCGATCCAGATGTCCGTGCAAACGCAGGTTTGGCGATTTCCGGTTCCCGTCGACCTTCCCGCCAAGGCCCGCGCCGATTCCGCGCCGGTTTCCAGCGGGCCGGGCCATGAAAATGACGCCACGGAAGAAAACAACCCCCAGTTTCCCGGGGAGCAATCCCCACCGCCGGCGGCGGGGCGGAGCGGCACCCGGGTGAGGCCTCCGGCCAGCGTGATCGGCATCAAGGACCGCCTCCTGTTCCTGCTTCAACCGCCTCTGGAAGGAATGCTGGGCAAGGGTCGCCTCACCTTGCCATTTCAGCCATATCCTTACCAGCTGAAGGGAATGGCGTTTCTCATGCCACGGGCCCACGCCCTCATCGCCGACGAGATGGGGCTGGGAAAGACCGTGCAGGTGATCCTTTCGTTGCGCCTCATGTACACGAGCGGCCTGTTCAAGAGGGTGCTCGTGGTCTGTCCCAAGCCGCTGGTGGTGAACTGGTCCCGCGAATTGAGGCTATGGGCGCCGGAACTTCCCTATGAGGTCATCGGAGGCGACACGGAAACCCGCATGGCGATGTGGCGGGTCTCGAACTGTCCCGTGCAGATCGTCAATTACGAGATTCTCACCCGCGACACCGACATCGCCTCCTCGGAGGATTGCCATTTCGACATTGTCGTCCTCGACGAGGCGCAGCGGATCAAGTCGCATGAGAGCAAGGCCAACCGGGCGGCGCGCAACCTGAAGCGCGACAAAAGCTGGGCGATGTCGGGGACGCCGATCGAGAACCGCGCCGAGGATCTCGTGAACATCTTCTCGTTCGTGGAACCCGGCCTGATTCCCGCCGAGGCCGATCCCCGGATCATGCAGGAACTTGTCCGCGACAAGATCATCCGCCGAACCAAGGAACAGGTGGCGGGCCACATGCCTCCCCGGGTGATCCGCGACATTCCGCTCGACCTTTCCCCCGAGCAGCGGGCCACCTACGACATGGCCGAGAAGGATGGTGTCGTGCACCTCAACGCCCTTGGCGACACGATCACCGTGCAGCATGTCTTCGAACTGGTGATGCGCCTCAAGCAGGTGTGCAACTTCGACCCGCGCACCGGGGCGTCCAGCAAGATGGAACTCCTGCTGTCGGAGATGGACGAGGTCGCGTCCACCGGCAACAAGGCGATCATCTTCTCGCAGTGGGTGGAACCGCTCGAGATGATCGCCTGCGAACTGGCGGCCCACAAGCCGCTCCTTTATCACGGGAAGGTTCCCCACAAGGACCGGCAGGCCATCCTCGACCGGTTCAAGGCCAGCGCCGAGCACCGGGTCATCCTGATGAGCTACGGCACGGGAAGCGTGGGCCTCAACCTGCAGTTTTGCAATTATGTGTTCCTGTTCGACCGGTGGTGGAACCCGGCGATCGAGGACCAGGCCATCAACCGGGCCCACCGGCTTGGCCAAAAGGCGCCGGTTTTCGTCTCAAGGTACATCTCGGCCGGCACCATCGAGGAGCGGATCGCCGCGGTGCTCGACAAGAAGCGGGCCCTGTTCAACGAGATGATCGCGATGAACGGTCCCCCCATCAACATGGGCATGAACGAGGAGGATATTTTCGGCCTCTTCGACCTCGCGGCGCGGCCAAGGCGCGCGGCTTGAAGCGGACGGCCGTTTGGCTAGTAATTGAGTGTCGTCTCTCTCTCCCGTCGGGGGCGACCCCGGCCACCCCAAGGTACGCGACATGGCAAAGCGTCTGGGCATCATCGTGGGCGGTGGTCCCGCCCCCGGAATCAACGGCGTGATCAGCGCCGTGACCCTGGAATCCCTCAGGCAGGGATGGGAGGTCATCGGGTTCCGCGACGGATTCAGGTGGCTTGTCCGCGGCGACACCAGCCATGTCTGGAACCTCTCCTCCGAGGATGTCAGGGGCATCAACATCCGGGGCGGGTCGATCCTTGGCACCGCGCGGGTCAATCCCGCCAAGTCCGAGGAGGACATGGCCCGGGTGCTTGCCGCCTTCAAGTCGCTGGGCCTCGACCACCTCGTCACCATCGGCGGCGACGACACCGCCTACTCGGGAAGCAAGGTTTACTCCGGCGCGGGAGGCGCGGTTCGCGTGGCCCATGTGCCCAAGACCATCGACAACGACCTGCCCCTGCCGCCCGGGGTCCCCACCTTCGGGTACGAGACCGCGCGCCAGGTCGGCGTGTCCCTGGTGAACAACCTCAACGAGGATGCCAGAACCTGCGGCCGATGGTTCCTCGTGGTGAGCATGGGACGCGCCGCGGGTCACCTCGCCCTGGGCATCGGGAAGGCCGCGGCCGCGGCCGTGACCATCATTCCCGAGGAGTTCGTGAATTCCGCCCCCACCCTTGATTCCGTCGCCGACATCATCCTCGGATCCATCCTCAAGAGTCGCGCCGAGGGCCGCGATCATGGCGTCGCCGTGCTCGCCGAAGGATTGGTCGAGTCCATTGGCGAGAAGGGCTTGGGCGCGATGTCCGAGGGGCAGCTTGCCTCCTATGGCAAGATCGAACGCGATCCCCACGGAAACCTCCGCATGGCCGAGATCGACTTCGGCCGCATGATCAGGGATCGCCTCGCCGAAAAGCTTCGCGCCCTGAAGCTTGGAGTCTCACTCACTTCCAAGGACATCGGCTACGAACTCCGATGCGCCGACCCGGTGCCTTTTGACGCCGAGTACACTCGCGACCTCGGCTACGGCGCCGTGAAGTTCCTGCTTTCGGATGATTCCGTCAGGTTCGGCGCCATCATCAGCCTCGTGGAGGGCAAGACCCGTCCGCTGCCGTTCGAGACGATGCTCAACCCGGCCACCAAGCGCATGCAGACTCGGCGCGTTGATGTTTCCAGCCAGGGTTACGAGTGCGCCCGCCGCTTCATGACCCGCGTGGAACCGCACGACCTTTCGGATGACACCAGGCTTGCGGCCCTCGCGAAGGCTTCAGGGATCACACCCGAGGCTTTCAAAACCCTGTTTGCCGCGGTGGCCTGACATACCATGCCTCGGGCTGGCTACTGGCCCCGGCTGACCGTGCCCTTCTTCGTGGACATGGCGATCGGCACATCCGGGGGCAGTGGCCGGCCCGCCACGACAACCTCGCGTCCATGGAGGTGGTCGCGGATCCGCCGGTAGGCGTCGAAGCTGTCCGGATACACGCACAGCGTGATCGCCGTCACCTGTGGATCGAGATGGTCCACGATGTTGCGGAAGGCGCTGCCCGGCGCCAGCGCCTTTTCAACAGGCTCGCCCCGCGCCGGGTCGAGCGGCTCGACTTCCCAACCTGTCAGCCCGTAACGGAACGAGCCCCGGTCATCGGGGATCTCCGTCCTGCCCAAAAGTCCCAGGGGGCGTTCCCTCTCGATGGTGTACCGCAGGCGGAAGGCGCCTGAGGGAGCCGTGCGTCTTTCAAGGCTCCAGCGCGATCGCAGTTCGTCACCCGCCTCCCTCATACCCTGCTGGATTTCCTCGACCATGGTTCCAAGGTCGATGGCCGTGACCCGGTTGTCGCGGATCTCGAAGAGGATTTCCTCCGACTGCACCGTTTGGCTCACGGGAGTCGGGTAGCGGTGCACCTTCTTGGGCGAGGGGGAGGCCTTCAATTCGGCGATTTTTCGTTCGGCCTCGGCGAGCCTCGCCTTGAGTTCGGCGTCGGGCATCGGCGCCGAGGGCGAGGGCAGGCGCTCGAGCGCGGCCACTTCGTCGCGCAGAAGCGCCAGGCGCCCATCTTCCCGCCGCCTCGATTCCGAAGCGTCGCGGGCTGTTGCCCGGCCGGCCTCGCCCTCGGACAGCAACCGCGCGAGTTCGGCCTCCAGGCGGGCCACCGCGTCGGTACCCTTGCGCGCCTCTTTCTCGAGCGGATCAGGCGCTTCCCTGTCCCCGGCGGAAGCCACCATTTCAGGAAGCGCTTCCGGGACAAACGGCTTGCTGACCGTCGGTCCCTGATAGAGCCGCGCGCCCGCCCACGCCACGAGGATCAGCTTGATGATGATGCCGCACACATTCGCCACGACATCGAGGAACGAGTCGAAGCTGAACGATTCGGGGCGTTCCCTGTGGCGGCGTCGAGACACGGCTGGTTCCTCCGGGAGGCTCGGCTAAGGCCTCAAAGCCTCTCGCAATTCTTCCATGGTTTCGATGGACTGCTGTGACTTCAAGACATCCCAGGACATCAGCAGCGGGTAGATCGCGTGGTAGCTTCGCAAGCCGTCGTTCCAAACCAGGTAACGCACATGGGCCTTGGGCACCACATCGCCGGGCCTTGCCAGCGCCTTGCGTCTTTCAACCTGCCTTTTCAGTTCCTCCACGAGCGGATTGTTGTCCGGCGACAGCTCGGCGATGCTGAACTTGCGACCTCCGGGGTGAACAATCGCGCCGTCGCCCCGGCACTCGACGAACAACACCAGTTCCGCCGGGCCGGAAAGCTTGGCCAATCGCATGGGCCTCGACGGGGGATTCCTGTCGCGGGCGCGCGGCAAGGGCACAAGCACGCGCCCCAGGGGCGCCAGGTCATCCGCATCGGGGTCCGGAAGCCCGCCCCCCGAAGTGCCCCCGGCGGGATCCGAACCACCGCCGGAATCCTGGCCACCCGCCAGGTTGTTTCGGGGCTTGTCAGGGTCTTCGCGCCGCTGGTCGGGAGTGGTTGGATTGGGAGGCGGCAAGGGTGGCGGACCGGTGATCGGTGCCAACGGGCCGCCCGGGTTTCCCAAAACCATCCCTGCTCCCGGGGTTCCGGCGCCGGGCGCTCCTCCTGGACCTCCGGCGGAACCTTGGCCCATTCCCTCGGCGCCCCCGGGAGGTCCGCCGGCAATACCTTGGCCAGTGGGGTTTCCACCTGCGCCACCTCGGGCGCTTCCCGAGCCTCCCTGTCCGCCGGCGCCGGAACCGCCCGGCACGCCGGAACCGCCTTCGGCCTGCCCTTGGTCGGGTTCTGGTTGCAAAACCAATCGCGGCAGGTTCGAGCCGGATGCGCCTCCTGGGATTCCGGGCAATCCCGGTTGATCCGGGGAACCATTTCCACCGGGGCTTGTGCCAGTTCCCCCCGGTCCGTTGCCGGGAAGCCCGCCGAGGCCGTTTCCATTGGCCCCCGGGGAGTTGGCGAAGCCTCCGCCACCCATGGCGCCCCCCGGTCCGTTGCCGGGAGGCCCGCCGAGGCCGTTTCCATTGGCCCCCGGGGAGTTGGCGAAGCCTCCGCCACCCGAGGCGCCCCCCGGTCCATTTCCTATTCCGCCTATGCCTGATCCTGTGGTTCCATTTTCAACCCCGGTTCCACCCACGCCATTGCCGCTAGTGGCTCCCGTTGGCCCCCGTCCGCCGGAACCGAGGCCGATTCCCCCGCCCGGAATGCCCGGCAAACCGCCGATGCCGCTGCCGTTTTCCGTTCTGTCACCCGGTCCGTA
>VGXS01000008.1 GCA_016873225.1 Planctomycetota bacterium
CCAGGGCCAGCCGCTGCGACCTGTCGACAAAGGTGTAGCAGATCACGAGCGGAACGCCGATCGCCAGGATGGCCTGGAGTTGCGGGAAGCTCAGGCCGATGGTTCCGGCCATGCGCTTGAGGGGTGTGAAGAGCACATCGGAATAGGTGCCCAGCAGGAGGGCCAGCACGAGTACTCCCATGCACAGGGGCAGCAGGCAGTCCATGAGTCCGCGGTAGGAAAGCTGGCCAGCGAGGTGCGCGGTGACCAGCCAGGCGATGACGCCGGCGACCAGGGCGCCGACGAGGTAGTGGTGCGACCAAGTCCGGTAGGCGACATCATTGTCCTGCCCGCGGAGGATGAACAGCATCAACGATCCGAAAAGCGCAAGCCCGGCGAGGCCCCACTCCGCCGCCCTCGTGGATGGGGTGTCTTCCGCCTCGCGGCCGATCGGCGGGCAGAGCGCGCACGCCACCAGAAGGGCGATCGGATATTCGGCCAGGGAGAAGAAGGCCAGGGGCGCGACCAATCCGTTGAAGAGGCCGCCCACGACCCCGCCCAGCGACATGTAGAGGTAGAATTCGGTGAGGTGGGCCGGTTCCGGCCGGTCCTTCGCCAGTTCTCCATGGCAAACCATCGACACGATGAACAGCACCGCGAGGTGGATGCCGACGCTCAGGAGGATGTTTCCTGGCCTGATCTCCGTGATGATCATGAAAACGAGAAGCATGCAGGCCAGTGGCAGCGCGGCCAGGAATCCCTGGGACACATAAGGATTCATGCGACCGAAAACGAAGATGAAGCTCAGCAGGTAGAGCGCCAGCGGCGGGATCCACAGGAGCGGGATAGCCGCGATGTCGGTGGTCATGTAGGTGGTGGCGCCGAGCATCAGGCTGCTCGGAACCGCCGCCAGCAGGATCCACCGGAGCCTCCTGGCCCAGGTCAGGGGTTCCGTTGACTCGCCCGCCGCGACGGCCTGCCCGGCCGCCGGTTCGTCGTTGACCCGCAGGGCCAGGAAACCGCAAAGCGCTGTGAGGCCGACAAGGGTGAGGAATCCGGCGACCCATAGCCATCTTTGGCTTTCAAGAGCCAGGCCCGGTTCCACCACGAAGGGATATCCGACAAGCGCCAGCATGCTGCCAAGGTTGCTGGCGGCGTACAGGAAGTAGGGGTCGGCGGCCTGGGGGTGGCCCGTCCGCGAGAACCACCTTTGGATCAGGGGCGCGCTCGTGCTGACGGCGAAAAACGGGGGGCCCGCCGCGATGAGCAGGACGGTGAGCAGCCACGGAATGGGATTGGATTCGGTGGGCGGCTCCAGCCACGAGACCGCCCGGGTGAGCGGTTCGATGTCGAAACGCAGCAGGAGCAGGATGGCGGCGGCGACGCCGAGAACCGTCAGGTGCACCATCACCTGCGAACGGAGAAGAAGCCGCGTCGTGATCATGTGCGAATAAAAATATCCGCCCAGAAGCAGGCCCTGGAAAAACACCATGCAGGTGTTCCAAACTGCCGGCGTGCCTCCCAGAAAGGGCAGCAGGATCTTGCCCACGAGGGGCTGGACCAAAAACAGGATCGTGGCGCTCGTGAAGATCGTGGCCACGAACAGCACCAGGGTCTGGGCGTGGTTCACCGCCGGTTGGGTGGTGGGGGCCTGGGACATGGTTGACTCCGCTCCGGGTGCCTAGCGCGCCCACTTGAAGATGCCGACGATGTTGGAATAGTCATCCGTCCAAACACCCAGGGCTGGTTTAGCCTCGCCCGGGCGCCAGGACTCGAACCAGGGTTCCTCTCCCTCGACATCGAACCGTCGTCCGAGGTCGGGAAGGATTCCGGTGTCTTCCCGCTTTCTTGAGATGACAACCCAATTCGTTCCGTACTTGTCGATCCGGTCGATCCCGTAACCTCCCTGGATCAGCATGGACCATCCCATGCTTTCCGCCAGGTTGGCGAGTACGGGTTCAAAGTTCAGGTATCTGTTGGCGATGTTCACCACCACCATGCCGTCGTCCTCGAGCTTGTTGAAATAGCTCTGGAAGGCTTCCCTTGTGAGCAGGTGGACCGGTACCGAGTCGGAGGCGAAGGCGTCCATGAACAGGATGTCGAACTTGCCATCGGCGGCGTCGTGCCGTTCAATCAGCTTGCGTCCGTCGCCGAGTTTCACCTCCACCTTGGCGCCACGCCTTTCGGCGTCGCGGAGGAAGGTGAAATAGCGCTCCTGGGGATCGCGATAGGCCGTGGTGACGACTTCCGGGTCGATCTCAAAAAGGGTGAGGGTCCAGTCCTTCTCGGCGTAGGCGGCAAGCGTGCCTGTTCCCACGCCGAGGACGGCGACCCGTTGCGGCCTGCCCGACCTGCGCTGCCGCTCCTTGGCCGACTCGAACAATTGGCCGATGGCGCCCGCCTTGTGGAAGTAGGTGACGGTTTCCCGTCGCATGTGTTCGGGAGCGTAAACCTGCATCCCGTGGTTGGTGGTTCCGTGGAGCATCTTGTGGTAGGTCCATGATTCATGGACCTCGGTTTCGGCGAGAGGGAACCAGAAAGTGACCGGATGGGACGATTCCTGGATCGTGAAAGAGCCGAAAAAGTTGCGCTTCTCAAGCAGGTGACGGTCGCTCAGGTTGTTGTCGATCAGGGAGTGCACCCAGGCGTAAAGAGCGTTCTTGTCCCGGGGCAACCAGGCGGACGCCCATTCCCGGGCGTTCTCGACGGGAACGAACCCGGCGGCCAGGAGCAGCAGGCCGACCCCGGCGCCGGTCGCGGCCACCGCCGTCTGCGTGACGCCCCTCAGCCATGCCATTCCCTTCGAGACATCGAATCCGGGAATCATGAGGCATGCCATTGCCGCCACCAGCGGGTATTCAACAACCCGGTTGAACGCCAGCGGCGCGACCATGGTGTTGAAGATGCCGCCGAGCACGCCCCCGAAAGACATGGCCAGGTAAAAGGATGTGAGATGGCTGGGGGAGGGCCTGTCCCGCGCGAGCTCTCCATGGCAGACCATGGAGACTGAAAGCAGCAGGGCCAGATGCCACAGGATCGCCTGCTGTTCGGGGATGTCGATCGTGCGCTTGATTCCCGGCAGCGCGGTGACCAGAAGAAGTGACAAGGGCAGGAGCAGCACCCAGAAAATATGCTGCCGGTTGGGCGAACCGCCGAAGATGCCTGCGAGCAGGGGAACGCCAAGCAGCAGGATCAGTTCGATGGCCTTGAGCTGGATACCCGAATGGCCCGCCTTGATGATGGATTCGAGGTTGCCGGAGCGGAACACCTCGTCAATGGCGCCGGACTGGAACAGCAGCACACCCAACGGCAGCAGCAATGATGCGCCAAGGTAAATCCAGCCGGGAATCCGGGAAAAAACCAGGATGAAACTGAGAAGGTAGAGAGCCAATGGAAGAATCCAAAGGAGCGGGATCGGTGCGATGTCGGTCGTCAGGTGGGTGGTGCAACCGATCATGAGGCTGCTGGGAATGAAAGCCAGGGCAACCCAGCCCATGACGGTCGCCCATCCGGGGGCCTTATCCTGCGAGGCAACTCCTTCGACAGTCTCGAGAGTCGCGCGGTTGGTTGACGCGAGCCATCCGCAGGCGCCCACGAGCAGCCCGTAGATGATGAACCCGAATGTCCACGCCAAGGCCTGTTGGCCGATGCTCAGGGCGGGTTCGATGAGGAACGGATAGGCAAGCAGCGTGGACATGCTGCCGAGGTTGCTAGCCGCGTAAAGAAAGTAGGGATCCCGCGCGGATGGGTGGCTTGTTCCGGCGAACCAGCGCTGGAGCAACGGGGCGGTGGTGCTGACGACGAAGAAAGGCAGTCCGGTGGTGACAAGCAGGACCGAGAGAAGCCACGGTATCGGGTTCGATTCGGTTGGCGTGGGAAGCACCGACCTGGCCAGGGCGTCCACCCTGAATCCGAAGATGGCAAGAGGAATCAGAGCCAGAAGGAGGATGGAACCCTGAATGATGAGCTGAACTCGAAGCGATGGGATTTTTTTCAGCCTGTGGGCGTAAAAATATCCGCCCAGGAGCAGGGCCTGGAAAAAGACCATGCAGGTGTTCCAGACCGCGGGAGTTCCTCCCAAATAAGGAAGGAGGAGTTTTCCGACAAGCGGTTGCACCATGAAAAGGAGCATGGCGCTGACGAAGATTGTCGCGCTGAAAACGACCAGCAGGGCAAGGTGCACGCGACGGGCATCCAACGAAAATGGCGAGGACGGGCCTGTTCCTGGCCGACACAAGATTCCTTTGTCCTTAGTATGGCAAGACTTGGGCGATTGGCCAAGCAAAAACGGAGGAGGGTGGACCTTCCTGTAACCGTGAAGGGTCGATATCGTTGATGAATGTTTCCGGTTTTTTGCCGGATCCAACTTTTCATGTCGTGAGGCACTCATGGGCGGCAACAGGGCTGGAACAATCCGCAAGCAGAGGCTCAAGCGCATCAAGCGGGAAGCGGCGCGTCTCCTTGCCAGGCAACAAGCTGATCCCCCTGAATCCAAGGCTCCGGCCACCAAGGACGCCAATTCGAAATAAGCCTTGCTACCAGCCCCGTGGCGAATCGTCTTGAGGCGGTGCGAGGCTGTTGATTAGTCTCATCGCATGATTGCATGGCCCGAAACGATTTCGGGCCTGCCCCGGGACGGATCCCGCCATGCGACCCCTCAATGAATACGGCGAAATCCGGGGCGTCGACCTTCGCGCCCCATCCCGTGAGGAAGTCCGCGACGATTTCCCGAAGCTTTCTGTTATTTTGGTCAATTACAAGCAGTGGGAAGAAACACGCCGCCTGGCCCACCGGATCTCGGCAAGTCCGCTCGTATCCACCGGACGGGCGGAAGTGGTGATTGTCGACAATCATTCGGGCCCTAACCGAATCGCCAGGCAACTCAGGCGCCGTGAGGGAATTTCGGTTCGCCGTTGGGGTCGAAACGAGGGTTTTGCCAGGGCCGTGAATGAGGGGGTCAGACTCAGTCGTGGCGCCTGGATCCTGCTCCTGAATCCCGACATGACGGCTCTGCCCGGTTTTTTGGAAGCCGCTTTCGCGGCGGGAGAACGACTTGTCGCCGAGGATCCTCGGACGGGAATCATCGGGTTTGGGCTTCTTGATTCCGATGGCAAGGCCCAGGCTTCCACCGGGCCCTTTCCCACCCTATGGTCATCGGTATGCCGACTGCTGCTGAGTCGTGCCAGGCGCAAATACCACCTTAGGAAACCGGGCCGTGGCATGGTTCCCTGGGCCAGTGGATGCTGCCTGCTGATTCGGCGGGAATGCCTCGAAGACCTTGGCGCGCTCGATCCAGACTTTTTCCTGTATTACGAGGATGTCGACTTGTGTCGGCGCGCGTGGGACAAGGGCTGGGCTGTTTGGCATGAGCCGGCGGTCACCCTTACCCACCACAATCCCTTGCATCAACGCGCCGTGCCGCCTCATTTGCGGGTGGTGACCCGTCATGCCTTGCTGCTTTATGGTCAAAAGCATTGGCCCGCTTGGAACAATTTCCTGTTAAGGCAGTTGATGCGACTGGAAGTCGTTTGGAGAAGCTGGTCGAATGGAAACCTGCGCGCGAAGGCCAGTTGGCAAGCGCTCTGGTCAATCATCAGTGCCATGGGGCGACGGGACCTAAAGCTGGCCAGGGAAATTCTGGAGGATCTGCTTGAATCCTCCACCAACCCCTACGGACGCGATGAGCGTGCCGCGGCCTGAAGATCAGTTCCTTCCCGCTGTATCGATTGTCATTCCCTCAAGATTCCGCCACGATTTGCTGGAAAAATGTCTGGAAACCGTGGTCGCTTTCGCCACGGTCCCCATGGAGATCATCGTCATTGATGATGGATCGCCCGAGGGAAATGTTTCCCGTGTGGCGGAGCGGTTTCCAGTCACAAGGATTATCCGCAACGAGGTTTCCGTTGGCTTCGCCGCGGCGGTTCAATCTGGGATCGATTTGGCCAAGGCCCCCGTGATTCACCTGCTCAACGATGACACCCGTGTGACAGCGGGATGGCTCGACCTTCCATTGGCGTGCCTGCGCGACAGACGGGTCGGGGCGGTCACGCCCCTTGTGCTGCGGGATAACGGTTCCGTTCCTCCGAGGATCGACAGCGCCGGGGATTCATACGCGGCATCGGGCAGGGTTTTCAAAAGGTTAAGCGGTCGTCGGGTTCCGCTTGCGATTGAGGGACGGTGGGTTTTCGGCGCGAGTGGATCGAGTGCCTTTTACCGGAAGGAAGCCTTGGCCGAAGTGGGCGGTTTTCCTGTAGAATTCGGAGCCTATTTTGAGGATGTGGAAGTTTCCTGGAGACTTCAGCGTGGGGGGTGGAGAGTTTGGTTTTGCCCGGAATCCGTTGTTTGGCACAAGGTTACGGCATCGTATGGAACGGTTTCGTCTGATGAATTAATGGAGAAAATGGTTGGGAATCAGGAAATGGTCTTCGTCAACCATGGCTTGAGTCTGTATAAAGGGGTCGGTTTGGTTTTGCATTTATTATTGATGTTATTTCGATTGCTGAAGGTTTTCGCATTAGGAAGATCGGTTGTATTTCTTCGAGGTGTAATAAAAGGGCTGAATTCATCGTTACTTATGCGTCCAAAGCGTTTTTCATGGCGTATGAGACCCGGCATGAGAATCCCCACCGACCTGATTTGATCTGTTTTCCAGCCTAGATCGACTTGCCGGTCATTGATTTTTGGATGTTTGAGGAACCATGAAGATGGCGGATCAAATTCGTTCAATCACCGCAACCCATCTGTGCGGAATGATGCAGGCCCTCAGCCACAAGCATCGCTTGTCCATTATTGAATGTCTCAGTGATGGCGAGAAAGATGTGCAGTCGATTCAAGAGTCTCTTTCACTGGGCCAGTCGACCGTCTCGCAGCACTTGGCCGTGATGAGAACACAAAAGATTGTGAAGGAAAGGCGGGCCGGCCGCCGCGTCTTTTATCGCCTCACCCAAGTTGAACTGCTGGAGTGGTTGCTGAAGGGTTCGGATCTGTCAAACATGATGAATGGCCAACCCGACCCGGCAGAGCCCACAACCTGATCCCGAACGCTCCCAGCTGGATTCTTATTGCCTTGCAGGCCGACTCTCGGCATACTTCGCGCCCGTTCGGGTTCGGCAGTCGAGGAGTCAGGGCGTGAGTTCCAGCGTTCCCCTGTTTGATGACATCGTGATGCCCGGTGGTCCCCTTCGCTTAGGCAAGTTTGACTGCGATGCTCGTCGGGCGCTATTTGCCGCGGTTCGTTTGGCCCGGCAGACCAGTTGGGACAACCTCAGAAGCCCTCACATTTTCATGGGCCTGCTTGATGATCCCGACGCCTCGATCCAGGCGTGGGGCAAGCGCTTGAAAGCCGACCTTCCAAAACTGCTTGAACAATTCATCGAGCTGTTTCAAGGCGAGGCATCCGAGACGGTGCGCCTGCAACTTCACCGCGAATTTCTTTCCGATACCGTCCTTCGCATGCTCAGGGATGCCTGGAATCGCTGCAGGGAACGAGGAAACACCCGGATCACCACCTTGGATCTGCTCGTTTCTTTGTTTGCCAACAATTCAAGTGTTGTCGCGGACTGCTTTGAAAGGGTCGGCCTCACCGCCGCCACTTTGGTCGAGGTGGCCCGGGAGATCGAAGCCTCCAATCCGTCGGACCCGGCATGATCGTCAGGAAGTCGACCGTGTCATGCCGTTCTTTTCATTAAGATTTGCCCATTTTTTGGCTGTCAACTGTGTTACAGGCTAGGCTGTTGCAAGGGAAACGAAGGTTTCCCACCGGAGTCCGACCATGCCCCTGCTCAGGCGACTTGCATCCAAAGGCCTGATCTCCGCCGCCGACCTTCCTTCCTTGGAATCGGCGATTGGAGTATCGGGAAAGCCGCCCCACGAGGTTCTGCTCGACAAGGCCGCCCTCAAGGAAAACGACCTTCTCGATGCCTTGGCCGAGGAATTCGGTCTGGAACGGATCGACCTGGCCGGCAGGGAGGTCTCGGAATCGGTCTTGGCCCTGGTTCCAGCCAAGCTGGTTCATCGGCGGCAGGTCATGCCGATCGGCCGCGAGGATCATGTTCTCGTGGTGGCGGTTTCCAACCCCTACGACATGTACGGGCTCGACGAGATTGGCTCCATCACCCGGCTTGAAATTCGTCCCGTTCTTTCAAGCCAGAAAGAGATATCAAGGCTTATCAAGGCTCACTTCGGAGTCGGTGGAGAAACCGTTAGCGCTCTCGTGCAGGAGCGCGCCAAGGACGACGACGAAATCGAATTGCTCGAGGGGCTTGAGGCGGACGATTCCGAGGCCGCGCGCATGGCGCAGGAAGCCTCGGTCGTGAAACTGGTGAACGAGATCCTGATCGAGGCGGCCAATGAAAGGGCCAGCGACATCCATATCGAGTGTGAGGAACACGGCCTCAAGATCCGCTACCGAATCGACGGCATCCTCCAGACCCAGAACTTCCCTCCCGAAATCAGCCGCTTTCAGGCGGCCATCATCAGCCGCCTGAAAATCATGGCCCGGCTTAACATCGCCGAGAAAAGGCTGCCCCAAGACGGCCGCATCAAGATGCGCGTCCAGGGCCGGGAAATCGATGTGCGCGTCAGCATCATCCCGATGGTGCATGGCGAAGGCATCTGCATGCGTCTTCTGGACAAGGGCCGCATGGTCTTCAACCTTGTCAGCGTTGGAATGCTGCCTGACACTTACAAGTTGTTCAAGCAGATCCTTGACCGTCCCCACGGCATCGTGCTGGTCACCGGGCCCACAGGTTCTGGCAAGTCGACCACCCTGTACAGCGCGCTCAACGAGATCAAGGACGACACGACGAAAATCATCACCGTCGAGGACCCGGTCGAATACCAGCAACCGGGCATCAGCCAGATCCAGACCCAGTCGAAGATCGGGCTGACCTTCGCGGCGGCGCTGAGGAGCATCCTGAGGCACGACCCGGATGTCGTGCTGATCGGTGAAATGCGCGACCTCGAAACCGCCGAGAGCGCCATCCAGGCCTCGCTGACCGGCCACATGGTGTTCAGCACGCTGCACACGAACGACGCCCCCAGCGCCTTCACGCGCCTGATCGACATGGGAATCGAGCCGTTCCTGGTTTCCAGCACGGTGGAAGGCGTGATGGCCCAGCGCCTGGTGCGGACCATCTGCAAGGAATGCAAGGTCGAGTATGAACCCGATGCCTCTGATGTGCCGCCCGACTTCCCCGGGGCGGGTGGCCGGCTCACCCTTTTCAAGGGGGCCGGATGCCGGTCGTGCCGGCAGTCGGGATACCGGGGAAGGTTGGGATTGTTCGAATTGATGGTTGCCAGCGATCCGCTGCGTGAACTGATCGTGGCGCGGGAAAACGCGATGAAGATCCGCCACCAGGCGCTGAAGGAGGGAATGATCACCCTCCGGCAGGACGGCTGGCGCAAGGTTCTCGCGGGAATGACCACCCTTGACGAAGTCTGCCGGGTGACGGCGGGCGACATTGTGCTCTAAGGAACTCCGCCCATGCCGGATTTCTCCTATGTGGCGTTGGCGGGTGGCAAACGGTCCACCGGCGTGGTTTCCGCCGCGAGCGAAAGGGAGGCGCTGGCGCAGCTTGACTCCCGGGGCATGATGGCCCTCAGGCTGGAAGCCCTCAAGACCGCTCCCCCCGGGCAAGGCAAGTCCGTCAATGCCCGTGTGTTGGCCGCGTTTTTCTCCCAGTTGGCCGACCTTCTCCAAGCGGGCGTTCCCTTGCTTCGCAGCCTGGAACTGCTGGAACGGCAAACCTCCAACCAAGCCTTGCAGTTTGTCCTCAAGGAGGTGCGAACCAGCGTCGCGGACGGCACTGGCCTGGCCCAGGCGATGGGCAAGCATCCCAAGGTTTTCGGTGAATTGGCCGTCAGCATGGTGTTGGCGGGTCAGGAAGGCGGGTTCCTCGAGGATGTCCTCCGCCGCATCGCCGACTTCACGGAGCATCAGGAGGACATGAAGGCCAAGGTGATAGGTGCCATGGCTTATCCCGCCGTGCTTGCCGGACTTGGAACCGTGATTCTTTTGGTGCTGATCCTTTTCTTCGTCCCCAAGTTCGAGCAGGTGTTCGACAGGCTCAAGGAAAAGGGCCAAATGCCGGCCCTGACAACGGGGCTTTTGTGGGTGAGCAACACGCTGAGCAACCCGCTGGTGTTCATACCGCTGGGGCTTGTCATTTTTCTTGGATTCGGGGCGTTTCAGGCGTGGTCATCCAGCCCCAAGGGCCGCTATCAGCTTGACGCGCTCAGGCTCAAGGTTCCCGGTGCCGGGCGGATTTACCTGAGCCTGGCCCTGGCGCGCTTCACCCGCATATTGGGAACGATGCTGTCCAACGGCATTCCGATCCTCCAAGCCTTGAGAATCGCCAAGGATTCCACCGGCAACAGGGTCCTTGCCGAAGCCATCGAGCAATCCGCCGAGAATGTGAAGGGGGGCGACTCCCTGGCGACGCCCCTGATCAATTGCAGGTTTTTCCCTCGGGACATCGTGGAAATGGTGTCCGTTGGCGAGGAGTCCAACCAGCTGGAAAAAGTACTGGTGGATGTCGCGGACGGCCTGGAGAAACGCACCTCGAGGGAACTCGAGCTTTTCGTTCGATTGCTCGAACCGTTGATGTTGGTGGTGATGGCGGGGTTGGTCCTGCTTGTGGTGGCGGGTCTTCTTTTGCCTATCTTCCGGATGAGCAGTGTGATTGAGTAGAAGTCCCCTGCTCACCCGATTTTAATCGTTTGTGGGCTATAAGTGAGAATGTGTTGCTAGCGAACCATCCCCTGGTTCAAGGAGTTTCCCCCGTGATCTGTGCCCCCTCCCGAATTCGCCGGAACCGGCGCCGGGCCGCCTTCACCCTCCTCGAGGTCTTGGTGGTTGTCGCCATCATCGTGATGCTCGCCGGAATGGCAGTGGGCGTCATGAGTTACCTCGAGCGGGCCCGTGAAGACACCGCGGTGATCAATGCCTCGACGGTGAAGAAGGCCCTGCTTGATTACAAGATTCGCAACGGCGATTGGCCCGGCTCCCTGAACGACCTGGTGAACGAGGGCACCCTGCGAGCCGACAACCTGATGGATCCGTGGAGGCAGATGTATCAATTCGAGCAGGGTGCGAGCGGCCGTGACGATGATGTGGTGGTTTACACGACGCACAACAACAAGAGGCTTCAATCGAAGAACTGATCCATGTTCCTTTCATTTCCGACAACGGGTGGGCGCGGGCCCCGGCTGAGCCGCCGGGCCTTCACCTTGTTGGAGATGATGCTTGTCATGGCTCTCGTGGCGATGCTGGCTTCCCTGATCGTGCCGGGCATCCGCAACTTCTACAAAGGGGAAAAGCTGATGGCGGCGACGGACGGCGTTCGCGCCGCCGCCGCCCAGGCCCGCCTCCACGCCATTGACGAGGGCATCCCTTACCGGCTGAGCGTTGTCCCCGGCAGGGGCAATTACCGGGCGGCGCCCGATACCAGCGAGGCTTGGAACCAGGGCGCCCAAGGCGAATATCCGACGATCGAGGGAGTGGTTCCTCCCGACATCGCCCTGAGGGTTCAATCCCAGGGGCAATCGATCTCGGTCGATTCCGACGAGGAATCGGCGGTCTCCTTCGAATTGGGCGATGTGCCCGAGGACGCCTGGTCCGTGGTGGCCGTGTTCCGGCCCGACGGCACGGCGGACAGGACCGTTGAGATCATCTGCAGCACCGCCCACAGCCTGCCACTTTCAATCACCCTCAGGGGATTGACGGGCACGACATCCGTCCGTCGGCTCGGACCGGGGGCGACTCCCCAGCAGGGTGCCCCATGAGACAAGCAGTTCCCCGCTTGGCCCGGCGAAAAGGCATGAGCCTGCTGGAACTGATTGTTTCAACGGCCATCTTTTTTCTCTCGCTTGTGGCCATTTACAGCCTCCTTGACATCAGCCAGAGGAGCGGGATCCGCGCCCGCCAAAGGGGCCAGGCGTTGCGGGTGTGCCAGGCGCGCCTGGCGGAACTCACGGCCGGCGTGCTTCCGCTTGAATCAGGCAACGGCAATGACGAGCAGGCCGCCGACTATCAGTGGCAGATCTCGATTGAGAACCAGGCTGACGCGGGTGGAACGCTCGTGAAGGCGACCGTTGTCGCCTTTCACGCCAATGAACCCAGGGACAGCCGTGTGTCGCTCACACAAATCCTGCTGGATCCGGCTTTTGTCGGCAGCCTCATGGACGCCGTGCCCGATCCCGCGCTTGCCAGTTCAACCGAGGAGCCGACGGACGCTTCCGCCGGTTCATCGGGTGCCAGCGCCGGGTCGTCATCCGCGGGTGGCACGGGAGGCTCCGGAGGCGGCAGTGCCTCGGGAGGATCCAGTTCCCGTTCCTCGGGCACATCGGGCGGTTCCAACCGGGGAACTTCCTCCGGAACCACGGGCAGTGGAGGATCCTCCGGTTCCGGCTCGGGCTCTAGCGGTGGTGCCGCCGGCGCGGGAAGCGGCGCCGCCACGGGTGGGGCGGGGTCAACCGGTCGTGGAACATCTTCCGGGGGAACTTCACCGGCCTCCGGAGGTTCCACCGGTGGCGGTTCCTCAGGTGGATCACGCGGCGGAACCGCGGGGGGTGGCCGATGACGCCCCGCCGCGCGAACCGCCATGGTTTCACGCTCATCGAGTTGCTGCTTTCCGTGGCGATTTGCATGGTCTTGCTCGGAGGGCTCTATTTCGCCGTTGACATCCAGGTGAAGACGACCCGCTCCGGCCGCGAGATCGTTGACGAGGAGATGGTGGCCCGCGCCGTGCTTGATTTGATTTCCCGCGACATCGAGTCGACCATCACCCTCAATCACCCGTTCAAGTTCAGAAAAGGGAACGCGACTTTCGCCAGCAACACTTCAAGCGCTGAACAGTCAACGCAAGACAGCTCATCCAGCGGAACCGGTTCCACCGATTCCAGCGGTTCCACGGATTCAAGCGGATCGACAGGCGATGCCAGCGAGGAGACGCCGGCCACTTCGGTCTACCTGCCTCCCGGGGTGGTAGGTTTTCCTGACGCGATGAACCTTTACAGCCGCAAGGCGCCGGTGCTCACCGATCCCAAGAACGCCCTGGGCGGGCCGGGCGGGCAAGGTGACTTGCGCCGAGTGTGCTACTACATGGCTCGTCTTGGCACTCCCGAGGAAGCCCTCGTGCGGTATGAAGTGACCCAACCGCTATCGGCGCAGGGCCTCGACACGGGGTTGATGCCGCAGGACGACGCGGCACCCATCGTCGCCGAAGAGGTCCGCGCCGTGCGATTCTTCTACCATTCCGGGCCTGGCGGTTCATGGGTGGAGCAGTGGGACAGCCGTTCCCTCGATTACGACGATCTCACGCCCGTGGGGCCACCTCGCGCGGTGCGGGTGGAAGTGGACATTGAAATGCCCGCCAGACCGGGCAAGGATCCGGTCTCCAGGACATACTCGCGAATTGTCGTCATTCCCACGGGAAATGTCCCCTCGATCCAGACACGGCCGGAGGGAAGCTGATGATCCCGCGGAGTCGGATGCAGGCTGTTTCCCCCCGAAGGAAGGCATTCGTCCTCCTCACGGTGCTGGTTGTCGTCGCGTTCCTCGCGCTGGCGGCCTACCGCTACAACGACCTGATGACGGCCGAATATCTTGCTTCAGCCGGCGCGCACCGGGCGGCGCAGTCGCGCGCCCTGGCCGAATCGGGAATCTTTGTCGTCCTGGGAAAGCTCGCCGCCGGGGAATCACTTCCTCAGGGCCCCCAGCAGGTTGAGCTTGATCCTCAAATCCCGGGGCTGACCGGATCGTACGAGCTAGTCGAATACGATGAGGAGTCTTCCCGCTGGAACATCAACGGCCTAATGGACCAGGATTCCTCCGGCGGAGCCCTCAAGAAGGTTCTGGAGAGGGCCCAATCGGCCATACCCGACCTCGATTCCACCATCATCTCTTCCATCATTGATTGGCTTGACCAGGACGACGAAGTTTCGGACCAAGGCGCCGAAAACCAGTACTACATGGCCCTTGAATCCCCCTACCGGTGCAAGAACGGGCCCCTCGACACCATGGATGAACTTCTTCTCGTGAAGGGAGTCAGCCGCGAACTGCTCGACGGCAACGGCATTTCCCCGGGCCTCAAGGGATTGTTCACGGCCAACGGGCGGAATGTGAACTACGACCCCGCCGATGCCACAATCGTCCACCCCAACAGCATCGACCTGGCCACGCTTGAGGAGCAACTCAACCTGAATTTCAGCAATGAGGTCCTGACACAATTCATCCTGGCCTACAGGCTCTATGGCGGGTCGTCATCACGGTCGGTGCCCATGCCGGGCCCATCCGGCGGTTCCTCCGGGTCGGGAGGGGGCTCGGGCTCCGGCGGTTCCTCGGGATCGGGTGGATCTTCCGGCAGGGGTGGTTCCGGGTCGGGACGCGGGGGCGCCGCGCCGGCGCCAACCCCGGTGGATCCATTGACGCTCGTCAAGCAGCAGATCGACAAGGACAAGCAACCGAATTTCTTCAGGCGCCTCAAGAAGGTAAGTTCGATCTTCGATCTCGCGGCCGCCAGCGTTTCCGTCACGGTCCAGAACGGCCGGCAATCGATGACGGTTCCACTGCCCAGCCCGCTGAAGGATTCCGCCTTCGCCATGGAGATGCTGCCCCAGTTGTTCAGCTACATGAGTACGGCGCCCGAACCGACATCCGCCGAGGAGGTCGAGAGGCCGGCGAGGCTGAATGTGAACACCGCGCCCGCCGAAGTCCTGGCCCTGTTGCCCGACCTTGAACCATCCGACATTGAGTTGATCGTGGGAAGCCGACCGGCGGCCGATGATCCATCGGGAGCCACCCTGGCCTGGCTTTACACCAAGGCCCAGGTGTCTCCCAGCAAGCTGGCCAAGCTGGAAAAATACCTGACCACGCGCCCGACGGCGGTGCGTGTTCGGGTGTCGGCCACGGTGAAGGGATCCAAGGCGGCCTCCCTGCTGGAAGCCACGATCGACCTCGGCGGCCCGCGGCCACGCATCACCGGCGTGCGCGACCTGACCGACCAGGCATCCACCCTGCTTCCGCGGGCCAACTGAGGATATCTCCCATGGCCCGCACCCTCCTCATCGACTGGGACCAGAAACGGCTGACCGCCATCATTCACGGCGGAGCCAAGGGCGCGAAGTGCCAGGGATTCTCGGTTGCCACCGACATGGTTCCCAACCCGGTCATGGCCGAGGAGTTGGGGGCCTACCTCCGCGAGCAGGCCAAGTCGCGCGGGTGGCAGGTCGCCGGCCTCGTGGCGCTGATCGGCCGCGACAGGCTCGTGGCGCGCGAGTTCAGGGTTCCGCAGGTTTCGCCCGAGGAGGAACCGGAACTCGTCCGGTTGCAAACCGCCAGGGAGTTGATCGACTCGGCCGACGAGGTGGCCGTCGATTATCACGCCTGGACGGACGAAGCCGACCCCGGGCAAAGGCGCGTGCTGGCCCTGGCCCTGCGCAACGAGTTGCTGGAAACCTACCGCAAGCTTGCCGCGAGCGCCGGAATGCGGCTTGCTGGACTGGTGCCGAGGTCGGCCGGATTGGCGGCGCTTTCCGAGCGCGAAAGCGCCGAGGTGATTGTCGGCATCGGCTCCGGATGGCGTGAAATCGCCTTGTCCAAGGGCGGGCAGGTTGTCCTGAGCCGGTCGCTCGCCGGAACGGGTTGGGCCCTTGAAGCGCGTCGGGTGCTGGCAAGCCAGGGGTTGACCGGAACGGGTGCCGCCAAGGTCAGGCTTGTGGGCGGCACCGAGGAGGACCTTGCCGCGCTCGGGTCGGCGCTGGCGGAGTCGCCTCCCGTTTTGGAACCGTTCCCCGTCGACATCGAACCCGCCGGGGAGGCGCCGTGGGGAGGGTTCGCCGCGCTCGCGGGCGTGGCCCGCTCCATGTCGCGCAAGGACCGTATTCCCGACTTCGCCAATCCTAAAAAGGTGCCACCACCTTCCAACGCCAGGGCGAAGAGTCTCGCCTTGGCCGGAACCGCGGCGGGACTGCTGGCCATGACGCTGGCCGGATTCGGCTGGTGGAAACTCGCCTCGCGCGAGGACGACATCGCGCAAATGCGGCAAATCCTCGAGGAACGGAAATCCCAAAACAAGCGGATGGCCGAGGAGGAGAAAAAACTCTCAGCCTTGGCCGCCTGGGAAACGCCCGTCTGGCTCGAGGAGATTGTCGACCTGGCCTGCCGGATCCCCGACACGAAAAAAATCTTGGTGACGGAAATCCTGACCAGTCCGATCTCATCAGTGGGTGGCGTCGCCTCCGAATACAACAGCCGGATGGAAATCAGGGGCGTATTCCCCGAGGGGACCGGCGATCCCAAGGAACTGGACAGGATCGACGCGGAATTGCGCAAGGCGATGCCGGCCCGGCAGTACCTTTCCAAGATCAAGAAAACGGGCAACCAGTTCACGCTCGATGTGCAGGTGCGCACCCGTTCGCCCGCCTCCTACACCCTCGTCCCACCCGCCAAGCCCAAGGCCACTGAAGGCAGGCGAGGCCGGCAAGGCTCCAGTGACAATGGCCGGTCCGCCGACACCGTGAATGACGCTGAAAAAGGTGATGGGGAGTCCGGGTCGAAGACATCCAATCCACCGGATCCGATGGAAATGGACAAGGCTGGAAAGGCTGATGGCAAGGATGCCGGCAAGGAGGCGAAAGGAGTCGCCGGGGAATCCAGGGACAAGCGCTGATCGCCTCGGGGAACCTCGCGATGAACGGCAACAACAGGATGGCCTCGCTCGTGATCCTCGCCCTGGGGGTGGTGGGGGTTCCCGGTTTGGCCTACTGGTTTTTCCTTGAACCCCTTTGGAGCCTTGAATCCACGGAGTCGACTCTCGCGGCTGAAATGGAAAAGGCGAACCGGGAAAGCGAGGAACATGATGAGCTTCGCAAGCGCCTTTTCGCCGATCATCCGCGCCTGGAATTCTGGAAGGAAATGAGTTGGCCGGTGGCCAAGGACAAACTCGCGGAACGGCACACGAACGACCTGCAGGCCGAGTTCAGGAAAAAGCTTGAGACCGCCTTGAACAAGGGCGGATTGAAGAAGGCTGCGGTCGAACTCACAAGGTCCTCAATCAATCAGGTCAATCCGGCCGCCAAGCAGGGGCCGAACAAGGCGCTTTGGCAATCAACCACCTTCCGTGTCAGCGGACAAGGATCCCTCAAGGATGTGGGGACCGTTTTGGAGAAGGTGCATTCGATTCCCGTCCTGCACCGATTGGCGTCGCTTGATATCAAGAAACCTGAATCCGAGCGCAAAAACCCGTCGAAGGACTTCGTTGAATTGAGCCTGACGGTGGAGGCGATTTCCGTTGTCGGGGCGGAGAAACGGGAGAACCTCGAACCCACCCTGAAGAAAATGCCGGTTCTCCTGAATCCGTCGCGAAAACACTCCGAAATTTTGGCCAATGCCAATCCGTTCGTGATTGTGGCGCCCCCGCCACCCGTTCGCCCGCCGACGCCGCCCCCGACGGTTGGAAGAACCCCGCCCAAGCCCAGCGAAGACCGGGAGGACTACCTCACGAGCGTGAAACTGACAGGAATTTCCTCCTATGAGCGTGGCACCCGGACGGGGTGGGTGGCCTATTTCTATGATCAGAACACCAATAGTGAGCAGAAGGTTTACAGTTTGGGCCTGAATCGAACAGTTGGATATCAAGATCAATATGGCAATGACATGCTGAAAGCTAAAGTTGTCTCAATGAATGTGCGGGAAGTCATCCTGCTTTCGGAGGATGGGTATTTCCCGGTCGTCGTGGGGCAGGACCTGTTTCCAGCCGAGCGCAGGGTCTTGAATCAGGAGCAGTACAAGGAACTTGGCCTGGAGGATCCACCCAAGGCCGAGAAGAAGCCAGCGACCAAGGAACCAGACCTTGAATAAGTGCCCATGAGTAATTGTTAAAATGGACCGAATTTACGGATTATGATCATCAATCCGGCTCTTCCGTGCCGAATGATTATTTGATGGATTGCGTTCCCTTGCCATCATGCCATGGCATGATGGGACGAGTCGTTTCGGGAGAGGCGCCAATGGCCAGTACCAAACACCCAGATACAGTGAGTCGCCTGCCCTGTGGCATTCGCGGCCGAATCGCCTGGCGATTGGCCCTGGTGGGAGGACTTCTTTGGCAGGAACCTTCTTGGGCCCAGGGGCCGGCGCTGTTCCCTGTGCTGGCCCAGGGCGCCGCGATTCCCGTTCAGGCGCCCCAGGCGCAACCGGTGGTGGCTCAACCGGCGACAGCGGCCCCCAAGCCGGCGGAAAAGACCGTTGCATTCAACATGGAGGGCCAACGCTGGAGCGCCGTGTTCCAGTGGCTCGTCGACCAGACGGGGCTGAAGTACGGCTCGAGCTATATTCCCCAGGGTTCCTTCACTTTCAAGAGCCCCAATGACCGCAAGTACACGATTTCCGAAATCATCGACATCATCAACGAGGCTCTCGACTCCAATCCTGACCAGCAGCGTTACATCCTGATCCGGCGGGAAACGAGCTTCGTGCTGGTGCCGGCGGACGAGAAGATCGATCCGACGCTGGTCCCCCGCGTGCTGGTCGAGGAACTCGACCGACGGGGCAACACGGAAGTCGTGTCCCTCGTGATCGCGCTGAGCACGGCGGTGGCGGAGGATATCGCGCCCGAAGTCAAGAAGCTGATGGGCAAGTACGGGGAAGTGGTTCCGTTGGCCCGGGCGAACCAGCTCGTGTTGCAGGACACCGCCGGCAACCTCAAGCGTCTCCTGCGGATCGTCAAGGAGATGGAGACCGCCGACAAGGGCCAAGACAGCCTGACGCATGAATGCAAGTTCATCAAGGCGAGGGAAGCCGAGAGAATCCTGACGAGCCTGCTGGGCGCCAATCCCGGAGTGGCAATGCAACCCCAGCAGCCGGTCGATCCGCGCCGCGGTCCCTTCCCGATGCCTTTGCCAGCCGGGGGGCGTTCCCGCAACCATTATGTCGCCAGCGATGAGCGCACCAACTCGGTGATCGTAACAGGCCCGGCGGACAAGATCTCCCAGGCGAGGGAAATCATCAGCCGCATCGATGTCGGCGGGCCGAACCAGCAGCGGGTGGTGATCGGGCCTCCCCTTCTCAAGCAGTATCCGGTCGCCCCGGGCACCGCGGAACCGCTGGCCAAGACCCTGACGGATGTCTACAAGACGAATCCGACCATACGGATCTCGGCCATCGGCAACTCGTCGGTCATGGTTTACGCCGGCCCGGAAGACCATATTGAAATCGCCAGGCAAATCAGCGGCACGGCCACCGTCGAGAAGATCACCAAAACGGAGTTGATCCCCTTGGGCGGCGATGCCGAAGCCGCCAAGGTGGTGGAGTCGCTCAAGGCCATGCTGGGGGAGATGAAGTCGGGCGCGCCCTATGTCGAGGCCGACACGACCCGCAACGCCGTGGTCGTGCGGGGCACCGCCGAACAGGTGCTGGATGTGCAGTCGATCGTCAAGGCCTTGGGCACCGGTGGCATCGGTGGCGGCACGATCCGCGTGATCAACATCGAGAAGGGGAGCGCCTCCCTCCTGGCCGAGCACCTGCAGAAGCTGATGGGTGGCATGCGGCAAAACCCGGTGCAGGTGATCAATCCGACGGCGGTTCCGTCCCCCGCGCCCCAGCCCAATCCTCCGGCTCCGCTGCCCCCACAAAGACCCTCCCCGCAAGGAATGGGCCGGCTGGGAGATCCGATTCCCGTCGGCGGCATCGCCCAGGTGGCGGCGCAGGTTCCCGCTGCCTCGCCCCCCGCTCCGGCCAAGCCCGGTCGGCCTGACGCCCCGCTGAGGATCAGCGTCATCGGCAGCCGGCTGGTGATGAGCTGCGAGGATCCAGAAGCCTTGGCCCTGGCCAGTGAAATCGTCCGGATCATGACCCAAAGCCCCGCGGGCGATGGCGACTATGAGATCATCCGCCTCCGCAACGCGTCGGCCGCGCAGGTGGCCAAGATTCTTGCCGAGGCGTTCAACGGACCGGCCGAGGGAAGCGGCCAGCAGGGTGGAGGCGGAATTGCCGGCGCCCTTGGCGGCCGGTTTGGCGGCCTGCTCAACCTCGCCGGTGTCGCCCCTTCGCAAGCCTCGCCCAACCGCATCCGGGTCGTGGCCGACCCCGCCAGCAACACCCTGCTGGTGCGGGCCAATCCGCTCGACATGCTCAGCATCAAGTCGCTCCTGGAGAAGGCGCTCGACAACGCCGACAGCGACAGCAACGCCGTGCCCCGCACCTGGACGATCGGGCCATTGATGAACACCACGGCCAACGAGGTCGCGACCACCATCCGGGATGTTTACGCGGAGTACACCCGGGCCAGAAGTAGCTCATCCAACGCCGGTGGCTTCCGCGGTTTCGGGTTCTTCCCGCCGTTTGGCGGAGGTGGCGGAGGTCAGGATGCCTCCGCAGCCAATCGTCCGCCCTCGTTGTCGATCGGCGTTGACGAGCGCAGCAACAGCTTGCTGTTGTATTGCTCCCAAGCGCTTTATGAGGACATCGGGAAGCTGGTGGATTATCTCGAGCTGTCCGCCAGGCCGACAGCGACCAAGTCGGTGAAGGTGATTTCCGTCAAGGGAATCGACCCGGCCCTGCTGCAGCAGGCCGTGGACGCGATCCAGGGCAGGACCGGCGCGCGCCGCCAAGGCACGACCGGCACCGGTTCGGGTTCCACGGGTGGCGGCGGATTTGGTCCGGGCGGCTTCAACCCCGGCGGATTCGGCACCGGTGGCAGCGGTTCTGGCGGTCGCCGTGGCGGCATGGGTGGCAACCGCGCCCCCGCGCCAGATCAGAACTGGTTCAAGGCCCGGGTGGGCGCGGACGGCGCGTTGTTCGACCCCCGTTCGTTGTCGCAGGTGGCCTTTGTCTCGGAGGAGATCTCCCAACCACCCGCGCAGCCACCGGTTCCCCAACCCAGGCCCGCCGGCGGCGCCCCGGGCGCCGAGCAACCTTCGGTTGGCTTCTCCGGCTTGCCGGGGGGCAACGCCGTCAAGGGACCCAAGGAGCAGGTCACGGTTGAATCGCTGCCCCAGTTGGGCGTGCTCATCCTGAGCGGTTCCACCGCCGCGGATGTGGATGCGATGATCCAGATCATCGAGACCATCCAGAAGCTTGGCGTTGCCTCCGACCTGCAAATCCAATTGGTGGAGCTCGAGCACGCCGACGCCACGAGCGTCGCCTCCACGCTGACCGACCTGTACAGGGCCGTGGTGGTTGGCGCCAATGGCAATACCAGGGCGCAGGCCCAACCACGGCAGAACACGCCAGGCCAGCCCCAGCAGGGAGGCTCCGGTTCCGGAGGCGGAGGCAGCTTTCCATTCAACATTGGCGGCGGCGGCCAGCAGGGCGGAAACCAGCAAGGAAACAGCCGATCGATCCGCGCGGAAACCACCGACCAGCTTTCCAGCGTGGTGCTGGTTCCCGTGCCCAGGCTGAACTCGATCATCGTGGCGGCGCCCAAGGCCCGCCTAGAGGAGGTGATCAAGGACCTCAAGAAGCTGGACGTCCCCACCAGCACGAAGTTGCAGGCGACTCCCATTCCGCTCACCAAGGCCTCCGCCGCCCGGGTGGCGAGCCTGATCAACAACTTTTACGCCCAAAGGTATCCGGGCGAGCAACAGGCCGAGCACCAGGTTCGCGTCACGCACGACGACAGCAGCAACACCGTGTTCGTGCAGGCGTCACCGGCGGACTTGGCCGAGATCAAGGAACTGGTGAATCGGATCGATACCTCGGTCTCGAGCGCCGTGAACGAAATGCGGATCGTGGCGCTCCGCTACGCGTTCGCCGATGAGTTGGCCGTGCTGATCCAGCGCGCCATCAGCCAAGGTGTGTTGGCGCCGTCGGCGACCTCGGGCCTGGGGCAGGGTGGCGGAGGTGGCATTCAAGGCGGTGGTGGTGGTCAGGGTGGTATCGGCGGCCAAGGGGGCATTGGCGCTCTCTTTGGAGGCGGCCAAGGCGGTCTCGGGCAGCAAAACCAGCAGAACCGAACCGCGACTATCAATGCCGGCGCCGGTGCCGCGGCCCAATTCAAGTCGACATCCCTGAGGTTCGTGGGGACCCAGAAGGATGGCAGGCCAGTACAGACCGGCGTGCTCGAGGATATTTACCTGACAGCGGACACGCGCATCAACAGCCTCATCATCAGCGCCCCTGAAAAGTCGCTGGAACTGGTGATGTCGCTCATCAAGGAACTGGATGTCCCGCCCGCGGCCCGCTCGGAAATCAACATTTTCCAGCTCCGCAAGGCTGACGCGGTGATCACCGCGAATATCGTGCAGCAACTGTTCCTCGGCACGGCCGGGCAGCGGACTGGCGCCGGCGGCGCCGGTGCCGGGGGTGCTGGCGGCCTGACAGGATTCGGCGCGCAGGGCGGCGGGCTGGGCGCGCAGGGTGGCGGCGCCGCGGGAGCCGCCAACCAGGGAAGGCCCCTCCAGTTCAGCAACCTTTCCCAGCCATCACCGGGCGGCCCGCTCATCGACCTCAGGCTTACCGTGGATGAACGCAGCAACAGCATCATCGCCGCCGGTTCGCGCAGCGACCTCGATGTGATCGAGGCGATCATCACCCGCCTTGAGGATGCCGACATCCAGGGCCGCAAGAACGATGTTTACATCCTGCGCAACTCGGTGGCTTCCGATGTCGCCGTGGCGCTCAACAACTTCATGGCCAGCACCCTTAGGAACCTGCAAAGTTCGCAGCAGCTCACCTCCTACCAGCAACTCGACAGGGAAGTGATCATCGTGGCCGAGCCGATCAGCAACAAGCTGCTAATCTCGGCGACGCCTCGCTGGCATGGCGAGATCATGCGCCTGGTGGCGGAACTTGACGCCGAACAACCGCAGGTGGTGATCCAGGTTCTCATCGCCGATGTCAAATTGTCGGGCAGCGAGGACTTCGGCGTGGAAATCGGCCTGCAGAGCCCGGTGCTTTTCAGGCGTACGGTATACAACCCGAGTTCGGGCGCCTTCTCGCCCGCCTCGGGGGTGGTCCAGTCCTCCGGCTCAAGCGTGTCCGTCAGCAACGCCGCGCTGACAACGCTCCCCGGATACAACTTCCTGGGCCAGCCCCAGTTCTTCCCCGGAAGCAACCCGGCGGTTGACCCGAGCGTGGTCGGGTTCCAGGGGATCAACGCGCTGGGCACAGGAAGGGTGGGCGCCAATGGCGTTGGCGGGTTTGTCTTCAGCGCCGCCGCGGACAGCTTCAACCTGCTCATCCGCGCCTTGAAAACGCAGGGGCGCATCGATGTGCTCAGCCGTCCGCAGGTGACCACGCTGGACAACCAGCAGGCCCGGGTGTTTGTCGGCCAGAACTACCCGCTGATCCTGGGCAGCAATGTGACGGCCACCGGCGTCATCAACAACAACATCCAGTACCAGGCGATCGGCGTGGAGCTTTTGGTGACACCCAAAATCACACCTGATGGCAGGGTGATCATGAGGCTGGCGCCCCAGATATCCAAGCCGTCGCCCTCCACGGTGCCGATCGGCCAAACAGGGAACGGATCCACCCAGAACGCGACGATCATCGACCAGCAGATCATCGAGACCACCGTGGTGGCGATGGATGGCGAGACCGTGGCCTTGGGCGGCTTGATCCAAAAAACGGATATCAAGACGGAAAACAAGATCCCCTGGTTCGGCGACCTGCCTTATGTGGGCGCCGCCTTCCGATACCGGACTCAGTCCAAGGAAAAACGGGAACTCCTGATCATCCTCACGCCCCACATCGTGCGCAACAAGTGGGACGCCGCCCGGGTGCTCAACGAGGAAGCCAAGAAGATGGACTGGGTGCTGGGCGATGTCGCGCGCGTCCATGGCGGGCAGGGGCTTCTGCCCCCTGTTCCCAACGGCCCGATCATGAGCCCCGAGGAAAGCGGCGCGCTTCCCGCGCCCGGTATCCTGGCCGTTCCACCCGGGCTGCCCGTCCCTGTCAACCCGGCCGACCCGGGCGTGGAACAGGGCAAGCCGGGCGCTTTCCAGCCCGCGCCAGGCCAACCGGCGCCCGGCCCGATGTCGAGGCTGCCGGCGCCGGTCCAACCCGCGGCCATTGAGCAAACCCAGGCCATCGTGCCCACCTCGGCCGTGGTGCCCCTGGCCCAGGCCAGGCCCTTTATTCCCGCCAGCGCACCCTTGAATTCCGCACCCATGAACGCCCCGACCCAGCCTGTCCGTCCGGCAGGCCAGCAGGAGAACGCGTCATGGCCATCCGCCAATCGTTGAGAAGTGCCCTGTGCCTGTCGGCGGTTCTCATGGCGCAGGGATGCGTCACGATGCCCGTTGACAAATCCCAGGCTGAGAAACCGCCGGCTGAAAAAAAACCTACCAAGCATGTGAGGAAGATTCACAAGGGGGCCAAGGTGCCCTGCCAGTTGGTGAGCACCTGGAAGAACGAGGTCATTCATGTGGCCGATCCCGTGCATGGCGGGTCTGCCACACCCGGCCTGGCCGGCCGTTTTTATCTCTTTGGCGAGGAGGTTGATTCCCCCATCGAGGCCGAGGGAACCTTGATCGTCGACCTGTACGACCTGAGCAAGGGACCATCGGCGGCCCAAACACCCTTGGAAAACTGGCAGATTGATCCCGTCACTCTCAAGAAACTCAAGCGCAAGGATCCCGTCGGCGAGGGGTACACGCTGTTCCTTCCGTGGGCCACCTACAGGCCCGATATCACGAGGATCCAGTTGAAGCTCAAGTACGATGCCGGCGGGGAGTTTCCCCTTTATGGCGACACGGGGCCGATTTCGCTCAACACCGATATTTCTTTCCAGCAGTCGAGGAACATGGTCAACCCGGCCAATGGCATCGCCGGTCAGGCCCAGGGGGCCATGGGGCCCGCCTCGATCCAGGGGCAACCTGTCCAGCAGGGAATTGGTGGACCCGCCATGCCATCGGCGATCGCGCCCATGTCAGGCCCGGCGGCCGCCCCGCAGGCGCTCCAGCAGCTTCAACCGGTTTCACGCGCCGTGGTCCCCACGGGACCGGCGCATTCGGGATTCGGCTCCAATCAGCAACCCGGTGTCGTTCCGGCGGGCGGTTCCATGGCGACAGGAAGATCGACCCGGCTGACCATCGAGCCGATTGATTACAACCCGCCACGCCAGCAGGAAGGCGCCGCGGCGCGGGAAACGGCAATCCCCAGGCCGACGGGCCTGTCAAACCAAGCCCCGGAGGCGGCCGCACCCGCCCCGGGGTCCCCCGCCGGACTCAAGGTCTGGAACCTTCGCTAGCGGGCCTTCAGCTCAAGGCTGACGGAGTTGGCACCCTCCTTCACCTCGACCCTGAGTTCGCTGGTGGCGGACTTCAGGTATCGGGCGGGGAGGATGTTGTCGCCGCGGACGCGGTCCTTGTCGAGGGGGCGGCATGAAACCGAGACCTGGTATTGGCCTGCCGGAAGCCCATCGAACTTTCCGAAGCTTGACGCCTCGAACCGCCCCTCGGCGTCGGTGATGCCATCGCCGCCGGGGCCGGCCTTGCCATCGGCGGAAACCTTGTGGAAGACTACGGCGGCGTACTCAAGCGGCTTGCCGTCGAGGGTGACGGCGCCCATGACGGGGTAGGTTTTCGGCCGGACACGGGTAGTTGGAGTTTCGGATCCGTAGGCCTTTTCGTCGCTATCGGGATGGCGGAGGTTTTCCGGTAAAACCCCGTCCAGGGCGATGTTGCCGATGATGGGTCTTTTCCCCTTCATGGTGACCCAAGCGATCTGGTCGAATTCCCCGTACTGGATTCCCCTGAGTCGGCTGCCGCCGCCGGTGGTGGCCAGTTGGTAATAATTGCGGCCGTTGCGGACATATTTTTCATACACATGCTCATGGCCGCAGAACACGGTGAACGGCCTGTCGCCCATCGCCTTTTCGATGTCGGTCCAGCCGTTGGTTTCCGCATCCTTGCCCACCCACATCGGCTTGTGCAGGAAAATGAAGGTCCAGCGGGGCGAGGGGTTCGCGGCGGCGACGCCCTTGAAATAGGCGACCTGCTCGGGGGTGATTTTGGTTCCCTTGCCCGGGGTGTCCTCCGAATTCACGGAAAGAAAGAGCGTATCGCGGTAGACGAAGTGGTAATGGGGCCGGCCGAACCGGGCCTGGTAAGCCTTGAGCATCTCCTGATTGGTGATGTCGTGGTTGCCCGGCACATAGAAGAACGGCATTTGCAGCCGCTTGACATAGCCGACGAACTCATCCCACTGCTGGGCGATGACCTCGGGCTTGGTGGTGTACCCCTCGATCAGGTCGCCCACCGACATAACGAATTCGGGTTGGAGCAGGTTGATGCGGTCCACCGCCTGGGAAAACACCTTTTCGCGGTGCCCGCCGGTGCGGTCGGAAATGACCGCGAAGCGGAAGTCGGCGGGATTGTTGTTGGCCTGGAGGCTGGTCCACGGATTGGGGCCATCGGAAGCCTCAACGATGATTTCGGGCTTGTCGGCGCCGTTGCCCGCCACGAAGGCCCGGGAGACGCCAAGCGCCCCCCCGAGGATGGCCAAGGCCCCGATTCCCAAGGCCGCTTTGGAGAATGATCCGCCCATGATGCCGTCTCTCCTGATGATCAGTGAATCCAACATCAAGTTACGAAAAAGCACCCGCGGTTTTGCGAGGATTCGATGAAATTCAAGCCCTTGGCCGCCGGCCCTTTACAAGGCGCCGCTTTGCCCGGAGAATCCGGCGACTGGATCCATTGGATTGGCTTGCCGGTCGGGGGGGATGAACATGAGAAACCGGGTCTTGGCTTGCCTTGTTCTCGCGGTGGCGGGAATGGCGCGCGCCGATGTGTCATCTTCGATCGCGGCGCTGAGGGGCACGGGGCCCGGTGGCAAGGGCAATGCCCAGGCCGCGAGCGCCTGGCGCGAGCTTGTGGGGCATGGAGTCGCCGCGCTGGTTCCCGCCCTTGGCGCCATGGACGATGAGGACCCCGTTTCCGCCAACTGGTTCAGGCCGGCCTTTGATGCCATTGTTGAAAAAGCCGGAACTGAGGCCATTCCCATCGTGGAGATCGAACGGTTCCTTGAGGACCGCAAGGGAGGCCGGATGGCCCGGGCCTGCGCGCTTGAACTGGTCCGCAGGAAGGATGCCGCCAAGGCCGACGCGTTTCTCGCCAAGGCCATGGATGACCCCAGCCCCGAGATTCGTCGCCTGGCGATCGCCGCGGGCTTGGCCAAGCTGCCGGCTGAGGGGCCGGGCCGCGCGGAAGGCCTGCAGGCGCTGATGAAAGCGGCATGCGACCGCGATCAGGTAGACCTGATCGCCAAGGACCTGGCCAAGGCCGGAATCAAGACCGACCTGGCCTCGCACTTCGGGTACATCATGGACTGGACGGTGGTCGGCCCTTTCCCGGTGACCGCGGCCAAGGGCTTCGGCGTGAAGTTCCCACCCGAGGACAAGGCCGATCCGGCGGCGCCTGTCACCGGCCCCAACGGACCGGTGAAGTGGAAGCGGGTCACCACCACCGATCCCGCCGGCCTCGTGAACCTCAACAAGGAACTGGCCGACGAGAAATCGGTGGTGGCCTACGCGTTCACCCGGGTTGAATCCGCCGCCGAGCAGCGTGTCGTCCTGCGCGCGGGGTCGATCACCGCCATCAAGGTGTTCCTCAACGGGAAGGAAGTCTACGGCAAGGACGAATACCACCACGGCATGCACCCCGACCAGCATCAGGCGATTGTCGTTCTCAAGCCCGGGGTGAACGAAATCCTCCTCAAGGTGTGCCAGAACCAGAAGGTGCAATCGTGGGAAAAGAACTGGCAATACCAGGTTCGGCTCACCGACTTCACGGGAGCCCGCGTCGCCTGGAAGCAGGCGGGCGTCGAGTGACTGTCCGGATCGACCACAACCAGGATTTCGGGAGAATCATCATGGCCCGTTGGCGCCTTTTCCTCGCCTCGACATGGCTTGCCGCCTCGGCCGCGGTCGTGAATGCCGCCGATTGGCCCGCGTTCAGGGGGGCCGAAGCCGGCGTGTCGCGCGAGACCGGCCTGCCCGGCGCGTGGGACGGCCCCTCCGGCCAGGGAGTCGCCTGGAAATACCCGCTCACCGGCCAGGGCATCTCCTCCCCGGTGGTGGCGGGCGGGAAGGTTTTCCTCACGGCCTGCGCGGGATACCAGCAGAAAAGGCTCATGGTGACGGCCCTTTCCGCCGCTGATGGAAAGTTGCTGTGGCAGCGGCAATTCGCCGCCACGGGCGACACCACCTGCCACCCGACCACCAACATGGCCGCGCCGACACCCGTTGCGGGGCCCAAGGGGGTCTACGCACTGTTCGCCACCGGCGACGCCATCGGCTTAAGCCATGATGGCGATCTGCTTTGGATTCGTTCGCTCGTCCGCGACAACCCCACCGTCACCAACCAGGTGGGCATGGCGTCGTCGCTGGCGCTCAGCCGCGACACGGTCCTTGTGAGCATGGAGAACGCGGGCGAATCGTTCTTTGCCGGCCTCGACGCGTCGACGGGGATCGACCGGTGGCGTTTGCCGCGTTCCAGCGGCCTCAACTGGTCAAGCCCGCTGGTGATCGGCCGCGGTGGCCGCGATGAGGCCCTCTTCCCTTCCAGTTCGGAGTTGCTGGCGGTCGAGCCGGAGTCGGGGAAAACCGTGTGGAAGCATGAGGGGCCGATCGCCACGATCGCTTCCCCGGCCGTCGATGGCGGCCGCCTTTACGCGCCGGGTTCGCCATTCGTGGCGTTCAAGCCCGGAGCCGCCGACGAGTGGAAGTCTCCCAAGCTGTCCACCCGGCACACCTCGCCCGTCGCCGTGGACGGCAAGCTTTACAGCGCCGTTGTCATCGGCGTGAACTGTGTCGACGGGGCCACCGGGCAGGAGGTGTGGCAGCACCGTCTCAAGGGACCGTTCTCGGCGTCCCTGCTGGCGGGCGATGGCAAACTTTACGCGATCAACGAGGAGGGTGTCGCAACGGTTCTGGCCCTGGGCGGCGACAAGCCGAAGGTTTTGGCCACGAACGCGCTGGGCGAAAAGGTGGCCTCCACTCCCGCCATCTCGGGCGGCCGGCTGTTCATCAGGGGCGACAAGCACCTGTTCTGCATCGCGGGCCGCTGACGGTCTTTAACAATCAGGCCGACCTCAAGCCGTTGTTGGAGCCCGGCTCGCTTGATGAGAAGGCGAACAGCGAGTCGATGAGCTGGAAGTTCCGCGTGGTGGGGTTGAACGAGTAGCGCGACGCTCCAGCGCCTCCTCCCGGCCCCATCGTGATGAGAAGGTCGGGCAATCCATCCCCATTGATGTCGGAAACGACCGCCGCGCGCGCCCCACCGGTGAAGCGCGCCCCACCGATGACGAGTTGTCCAAGGGCGGGTGCCTGAACGCCGGAGTTGAACGGCGCGGATCCGTCGAACACGGAGACGATGCCACGGCCCGAGTTGGTGGCCGTGATGATCTCGGCGCGGCCATCGTTGTTGAGGTCGGCGGCAGCCACCGAAATGCCACCGGTGTAAACCGGCGTTTGGGCCAGGAAGTTCCTGATCACGGATTGGGTTTTCCCGCTGACAACCACAACCCGCGCCACGCCGGCCGACAGGGGCGAGCTGATGATGTCGGCCCAGCCGTCGCCATCGGCATCGCCTGAGGCGAGCGAGATGCCGCCGCCAAATCGTTGGCCATACGGTGAACCCTGATAGAGAAGCTGGCCATAGTTGGCGCCGCTGTAGACTCGCACCAGTCCGCCCGCATTCCTTCCCGCCGCGGCGACCATGATGTCGCCCTTGCCGTCCTTGTTGATGTCGCCGACGGCGATGCTCACCGGGCTGTTCAAGCTGCTGCTGAAGGCGAAGAATCCTCCAAGATCGTGGGAGGTGAGGCCGTCGATGATGCGGACAAACGAGCCCCTGTTGGTGGCCCAAAGCAGGTCGGCCACGCCGTCGCCATTGACATCCCCGCGGGCGAGTGTGAAGCCGCCGGTGTACCGTGGACCATTGGGCTGGTAGGTGGCGATGAGAGTGTTGGTGCGGGTGCTGAAGGTCGCGAATTTCGACCCGCCCTGCATCGCGATCGCGTAGAAGGGCTGGAATGTGTTCACGACGAGCGGGGAACTGGCGCCGGAACTGGAGGCGGAGTAGTTCGCGTCTCCGGCGTAGGAGGCTGACAGCGAGTAGCCTCCCACCACGGGCGGCCTGTAGCTGAATGTCACGACACCGGTCGCCTGGTTGACGGTTCCCGAACCGATGGGCGTTCCGTTGTTGAAGAAATTCACCGTGCCCGACGGCCTGAGGGCGTTGCCCGTGGCTCCCGAGCCCACCGTCGCCGTAATCAGCACGGAACTGCCCGAGTCAATTGCCGGGCTCGAAAGTGAAAGCGTGGTGGTGGTGCTGGCCTGTGTGACACCAAGGGCAAACGCGGGAGCGGAATCCGTCGACCTGGATGCCAGGTAGTTGGCATTGTCGCCCGCGTAGCGCGCGGAAATCAGGTAGCTGCCGACAGGCAGCAGGTCGAGCGAAAGGGTCGCTGAGCGGTTCGCGTCGTTCACCGTGGTTGACTGGATCAGGGCGGAAGCGTTGAAGAACTGGATTTGGGAATTTCCAAATGGAATGGCGTTGGCACCCGAAGCTGCAATGGTGGGAGACACCGAGGCGCCGAAGGTGATCGAAGACCCGTAAGTGACGGAGGCAACCTGCGGAGCCGTGAGGGTCGTGGTGGTGGCTTGCCGAGTGATGGTGAGCATTGCTTGCGTTGTCGAATCGACTTGGGGATAAAGGCCCCCGTTGGCGTTGTAGCGGGCGCTGATCATCGCGACACCGACAGGCAGCGAGAACTCATTGTTTCCCGTGTTGATCGTGGCGGAGTAAACCTGATCCCCGTTGATTGGATTGCTGTCGGGGCGGGCCACCGCCGTAATGACGGTGCCGTTGGATAAGCGGAACGAAACCGAGCCGGGCTGGACGGGGAGTCCCGTCAAGGTGTCGATCACCGAGGAATCGGCGGGAGTGAGACGGGCTGTGAGAGTGACGGATGATCCACGCGGAGCGGAGGATATTGTCTGCGAACTGTTGGCATCAGTCACTTCGATCGAAACCGAGGAAGCCGTGAGCGACCGGTTTGCGGCGCTTGGCTGATAGTTGGCATCTCCCAGGTAATTGGCGGTGATCGTGTATCTGCCTGGCAAGGTGGGCGTGAATGTCGAAGATGCCTTTCCGACGCTGATGGCGCCCGTGGGAAGGTTGGTGGTGCCTCCGGGGCCGGTTGCCGTGAAGCTCACAACGCCGGAAATCTGGGTCGGCATGGTTTGGGCGTTGGAAAAGATCGAGGCGTTGAGCGTGAAGGTTTGGCCGAGGGCCAGGTAGTCACCGCCGCTGGTCAGGCTGACCGTTGTGCCGGCCGGCGTGACTGACAGTGCGAATGGCTGGCTGGTGGACATGACATAATTGCCATCTCCGATGAATTGGGCGGTGAGCGAATGTGTTCCGACGGCGAAGTCGGTCTTCGAAAGAACAGCCGAGCGGGCATCGTTCGAAACGGGAAGGGTGGCGATGACCACGCCGTTGTCGAGGATCCTGATCCCCGTGGCCTGGCTGGCGAACGGAATGATCGAATTGAAGATGGACGGGGCCACGCTGGCGGAAAGGTCGAACCGGTTGCCGTAAACAATCGTGCCTGAGGATGCAATCGGGAATTGAGGGCTTGCGATCAATGTGGTGGTGTCTTGCGCAATGATGGAAAGGGTTTGGCTTCCGGAAAGGGTGGTTGGGAAGTTGCCGCCGTTGATATTGTAACGGGCCTGGATGGAGTAGGGATTGGCGCTGACGGGTAGGTTGAAGGCGTTTTCGCCTGTGTTGATGGTGGTGGAGTAAACCTGCTTGCCGTTGACAACGGTGGAGGCGGAGCGAGGCACGGAGGTGATGACTGTCGAGCCGTAGAAGAAGTCGACGGATCCGGGTTGGTTCACATCATTGTCAGAGGGGTCCATCGTGGCGGTGAGCGTGATGGTGTTGCCGCGTTGGACCGGACTGGCGGCGATCGGTGACAGCGTGAAGTTCGGAACGGTGACAATAATGGTATTGCTGGAGCCTGCGTAGTTGGTGTCGCCGGAGTATGTTGCGGTGATGGTGTCGCCTTGAGTCAGCGCTGGCGGAGTGTAGCTGTATGTGGCGATTCCGCTGGCTTGGTTGACGTCAACGGTGGCAATCATTCCCAATGAGTTGGAGAAAGCCACGGACCCCGATGGTTTCTGCGGGGCATTGATGGCCGGAGTGGCGACAGCGATGTTGAAGGTGATGGAGCCACCGAGGTTGACGATGGCAGGCGAGGGAACCGAGGCAAAGGTTGTCGTCGTCGAGGCCTTGTTGACCGTCAGGTTGATGGCGGTTGAGGTCGAGGCCGCATAGTTGGTTCCGTCGCCCGAATACGAGGCGGTGAGGATATGAGGTCCCACCGGCAGGCTGGTGGTGGAGAGCCCTCTGGTAGAAAAGGAGGACGACGGATTGGCGTTGGCCGGGGTGGTGTTGGGGCCGCTCAGGAGACCATCCACCGTGTCGTTGAACGAAATGGAACCCGCCGCGAAAGGCACGATCGATCCTGATATCCGCGGGGCCGTGGTGGCGATCAAGTCCACCTTGTCTCCGTAGAACACAGGCCCGGCCGGAGTGACCGTCAGCGTGGTGACGGTGCTTTGGTTGGTGATGGTGAGGCTCGATGCTGGAGAAACGGTCGTGTTGTAGATTCCGGAGTCGTTCCTGTTGTAACGGGCGGTGATCTGGTACGCGGTCGAGTTCACCAGTAATAAATACTGGGTATCGCCGGTGTTGATGGATGCGGTGTAGAGACGGCCGGGGCCGGAGTCGGCCCGGGCGACGGTAACCAGGTCGATCCCATTGCTAACAAATGTGATCGATCCCGGCTGGACAAGGTCGGTGTCGTCAGGAGTCACGAGGGCTTCAAGGGTGACGACTTCGCCGCGTTCGATCGAGGTGATGGGACTGCCAAGGCTGTCCTTGAAGCTGACCGCGATGGTGGGCGTGATGCCGACTTCCTGCTTGATGTCACCGCCGTTGGCGATGGTCTGGCCCGAGTCGGTGGAGTCAGTCGCGAACTTGCTTGAGTCCGACGGGTTGAAGCGGGCCCTGATGTCGTAAACGCCATTGGCGAGAACCGAGGCGATGGTCGGCGTGCCCGTCAGCGGAATGGAGAATGTGCCATCGGCCTGGAGGGGCGCGGTGACAAGGTCGGTGAATCCGCTTCCCCCCACCTGTCGTTGGCTGATCGTCACCGTGCCTATCGGCAGGAGACCCGTGGAGACGGGTGTGGAACCCGGGTGGGTGATGGAAACGGAGCCGGTGAAAAGGATGGTGGAATCGGTCGCGATGTTGGCCGGGTTGGGCACGCTTGGATTGAACTTGGTTGTCGTGGTGGCCTTGTCGATGGTGAGGGTAAAAGGCGATGCCTGGCTTGTGACATAGGTATTATCGCCAAGATACTGGGCGAAAAGGATGTTGGCCCCCGGGGGGAGAAGGTTGGATGAATCGGGATTGAGCGTGATGGTGGCTGTTGAATTGGGAGGACTGGCGCCGGTTGTCGGGTTCAGGGTGGCGCGGCCATATTCCGTGATGATGTTGTTGCCCTGGCTGTCGGGAATCATGGTGACGAGCCTGACAACGCCCGTGATGTTCGAGGCGCTGGCCTTGGAGTCGTCGAAATCGACCTTCACATCAACTGTTTGAACCTGCCCGTACTCGATCGTTCCGGGAACAGTGGAAGTCACAGAGGTCTTGGTGGTGGTTTGGAGTTCAACCGCTCCCAGGTCGACGGCGACATTGATGAAACGGGGAACGCCGCGGACATCTGTAAGGATGTTGAACGGAGCCAGGGTGGTGTTTTGGCCCGAGTCGCGGGCCGGACTCAGCCGGTCGATGGCCACCGACTGCAGGACGGATTGGTAAATCAGGTTGCTGGCAACTCCCGGGAGTGTGACGCCGGAAGAAACGCCCACCGTGTGGCCGAGGTTGTCCTGCAAGCCCTTGGAATCGATTCCCGCGTTCTGGTCTGATCCGGTGAGGTTGCCAGGAGTTCCTGTGAGCGTGAAGCCCGGGGAGGTGAGCGTGTTGGCCATCGTGTATCCGGCCGAACCGAAGGTTCCGACGCCGGTGGCGGCCCTGCTGCCCGTGTTGGCCAGGCCAAAGACCGGGTCGCCGGGTGCTGATGGATGGGTTGGACTGTTGTAGATGATGCCCGTGTTCTGGACATTGATGGTATTGAGTGTCGAGATGGTGCTTCCCGTGCGGGTGTCGTTGAACATGCCGCCGGTATCGGCGTTGGTGTAGGCGTTCGCGCCGGAAAGATAGTTCGAGTTGAACTTGTCGGCGAAGGGGTTGACGAGGCTGTTTCCGGTGATGGTGGTGTTGATGATTTGGGTGGCGCTGGAACCCGCCCGGGGCGCATCCGTGGCCGTGTAGTTCGGGACGCTGGGCGACCTGCCGTCGGCGATGATCAGGGCGCCGCCGTTGAGGCCCTTTCCTGTCGCCAAAATGTTGGCGTTGCCGAGGCCTTGGGAAACCTGAATGGCGGAGTTGCCAAAAAAGGTGGTGTTGGTGATGCGGTTGGTGGAGGAGTTGTCCGTGTCGCGTGTCAGGTAGAGGGCCCCGCCGCCGCCATGGGCTGGAACAGCCTGGTTGGTTGGGGAGACGGAGTTGGGAGGCAGCCAGAAATCAACAACCGAGGTGACGGTGTTATTGGCGAACTCGGTCGCGTTGATGGTGGTGCTGAAGCCCGAACGAATCGCTCCGCCACCCGAGTAGCGGGGTCCCGGTTGCCGTTCGGGGTTGATGGCGTAGACAGTCGGGTCGGGAAGCGGGAAGGAGGAGGGGAACCCGGTGATGGCCACCGTGTTGGCCTCAAAAACCGACTTGTCGATGTTCAGGCCGCCGATGTCGGAGAAAACGGCGCCGCCACCTGAGTTGGCCGAGGTCACCGCGGCGAGCGAGTTTCCACGGAATATAGATGAATTGATGGTTGTGATCCCCGATCCCGTGGAAACCAGGGCGGCACCACCGGAAATCCCGCTGATGGCGGAAGTATAGGCCGCCGGCAGGGTGCGGGACGCGGTGTTGTTGGCGAAGTACGAATTCGAAATGTTCGAGGTATTTGCGCGGATGGCGAGGGCGCCACCGGTGGTGTTGTTGGTGAATGCCGCGTTGGAGATCGAGACGGAAGACGGGTTGCCCAGGATTTCCACCGACCTGAACTGGCTGGCCGCCACCGTGTTGTTGCCGTCGAAGACGCTGTCGGAAATGGAGACGGTGCCAGCCGTTGAAATTCGCAGGGTGCCTTGGGTGGAAGCGGCGTTGGGAATGTTGCCGGCCACCCTCGCGCCGGTGATGGTGACCGCTCCGCCGGTGATCAGCGAACCGCCCTGCGTCGTTGTGGATGCGGCGGCCACGGCATTCGCCGAAATCGTCACATTGGCAAGGGATACCGATGTGGTCCCGGCGAGGCGAAGGGGACCTTCACCCGCGGAGCCATCGCCATTGGCCGTCAGCGAGGTGCTCGAAATGCTGATGGCTTGCGTCGTCGCCCTGATGGCGGCGACATCGTTGGATTGGAACGAGGAACTGTTTCCGGTTGTCGCGGAGACAGTGAGTGTCCTGTCCGCCGGGGTGAAGTCGATGGCGCGCTGGGAGGCGTTCGTGAACGACGAGGTTCCAACGGTCAGGTTGCCCGCGCCGATATCGGAATAAATGAAGTTGGTGGTTTCCCTGAAAATGTTGAAGTTGCCGGGATTGTCGGCCGGAACGAGGAACTTGTTGAATGAAATATTTGTCGGATCGGACTTGGCGTTGATGATGGTTCCATCAAAGGCTCCAAACGCGCAGTTGTTGATAACCAGGTTGCCGAGGTTCTGGGTGATGGCGTTGCCGCTGGTATCGCCGAATGTGACGCCGGAAATGGTGAGGGTGTTGTTGCCGGCAACCGTCATTTGCTGGGTGATGATGCCGGGATTGAGGGCGTAGGAAGTGTTCAGGACAGTGATCGTGGCTCCCGTGCCGGTTGTTCCGTTGATCGGTTCCAGTTGGAACTGGCCGGTGGATGATTGGGAAAGCGTGACCTGGGTGCCGAGAAGCTTGCTGTTTGACCCGGGATTTGAAACCGCCACCCCCGTGATCGAACCGATGCCGTCGCCGATGACACTGTTGGCGCCATCGTTAATGCTGGTGACGGTGAAGATCGCGCCACCCTGATAACCGTTGGTTCCGGTTGTGTCGCGTTTTTGCCTCAGTTGGTCGCCTTGGCGGAAGTTGGCTCCGGTGCTTGAGGCGCTGGCGGCGGTGAACCCGTAGTCGGACTGGATGGTAAGCTTGTCGGCACCCGGGCCGGTGATGGTGATGTTTTGTCCGCTGTTGATGATGAGGGCGCCCACGGCGCCATTGAGAACCAGAGTTTGCCTGCCCGGGGCGCTGAACAGGGTAGGGTCGAAGTCAACCTGGCCGTTGGTGCGGGCGGCCTCGATGATCGCGGCGCGCAATGATCCAGGGATTGGTTGGGCGACATCCGGACCATCCAAGAAAGTGGTGATGGTGGCGGGAACGGACCTGTCCTCGAGGATCTCGACGGCGAGGCGCCTGCGCGCCTTCTGCTTGTTGTCGCCGCGGAACCATTCCGACCAGGTTCTTCGTTCGAATTTGCGAGCCATGGAAATCACCTCGTGGCCGGTTCGGATACCTGACCTTGTGTCCTGAATCCCCGTTAAAACCCGCGTCGAGTCATGAAGGACCATTTCTTTTCATCGTCGGCGGATGCTGATTCGCTGGGCTTGCCCAGCGCGCTCTTGACATCCGTCGCCCATCTTTGTCCCGCAGAAGCCCGACAACCGATACCGATTGATTGCACTCGTTCTCCAACCATGACGATTGTGGATCCCATGCGGATTGTCCGTCCGCCGCCCAATCATCAGCCGGGGAATATGCCGCCATTGAACGACGCCGCGCCATTGCCGGGACCGAAGGCGAAGAATTGGTCGATCCGCTGGTAGTCCCGAGTGTACCGGGCAACCAAGGGTCCGCCACCATTCGCGCCGATTCCGACAAGGAGTTCCTTGACGCCGTCCCCGTTGGTGTCGGCCATCGCCACGCGGATGCTTCCGCGGTAAGAGGCCGAGAAGGCGAGGAAGTTGGCCTTGGTGGCCAGGGTCGAGTAGTCGGTGGCCACCACGCGGGGCGCCCCGGCGTTGGCGGAGGTCACGATGTCCACGGCGCCATTGGTGTAGACATTCGCCGCCACCCAGATGCCACCGGTATAGCTGGCGCCAAATCCGGGCACGATGAAACTTTTCAGCATGGCGCCGGTCGCGCCGCTGAAGACGCGCACATTGGCCGCGGATGAGGTCATCGGGCCGGTGATGATGTCGGCCTTGCCGTCGTTGTCGACATCAGCGGCGGCCACGGTGACCCCGCCGCGGTAGTTGGCCGCGTACACATTGCTCGACCAGATGACTTGGGCCGGATTCGCTCCGTTGAACACCTTCACCAGCGGGCCGAAGCCGGTGCCGCCCGGGGCCACGATGATGTCATCGCGCAGGTCGCCATTCACATCGCCCGTGGCGATGTTCACAGGGTTGGGATAGTTGGAGGCGTAGGCGAAGAAGCCGCCGAGCGGATTGAGCGTTCGTCCATCGTAGATGCGCACGAACGAGGTGTTCCTGGAGGTGAGCACGAGGTCGGCGACGCCATCACCGGTGACATCGCCAGTGGTGTTGGCGCGGAAGCCGCCGCTGTAGTTCGGAATGGGCCGGAGGACCGCCAACTGGGTGTTCGTCGTGGTGCTGAAAAGCTGGACGGTGGAGCCGACGGCCGGGGCGATCGCGTAGAAGCGCTGGACGACGACACGGTTGACCCGGAAGGCGAATGGCGTGATCGACGAGGTGAAGTTCGAATCACCCACATAGGAGGCGCTGACGATGTAGTTGCCCGTGGAGGGAGCCCTGTAAGCCAGCGAGGCTCGGTAGGTGTTCACGCCGGCCAGGGCGACCGGAACCGAGCCGATCACCGCGGGCGAGGATCCGTTGACGCTGATCGAGAAGACCACATTGCCGGTGAGGCCCGCGATGCCCGCGCCCGAAACCGAGGGCGTGAGCGTGGTGGTGAAGGTGGTGGTGGCCCCGAGGCCGACCACGCTGGAACCCGTCAGCGTGGCGGTGGCGTTCGCGGGGTTGACGGTGACGGTGACCGGATTGGAAGTCGAGGGATTGTAGGCTTGGCCATCGCCGCCAAACGCCGCGTCAATCAGGTGGGTTCCGGCTTGCAGCACGAGTGGCGCGAGAGTCACGGTCGGATTCGAGGCATTCACCATGCCCGAGCCGAGCTGGTTGCTGCCTTGGAAGAAGGTGACCGTTCCGGTGCCCAAGGTTGGTGCCGCGGTGGTGCTCACCGTCGCGGAAAGGGTCACCTTCGAACCATAGGTCAGCGTGGTCGGGTTGGCGGACACGGAAGTCGTGGTGTCGTAGCCGATGACGGTGATGTTGATGGGATTGGAAGTGGTTGTGGCGTAGCTTCCGCCGTCCTGGTTATAGCGCGCGACAACCGGTGTGGTGCCGATATTGAGGCCCGTGGTGCCGGAGGCGGCAAGCGTGTACTGGAGTCCGCCGCCACCCGAAAGCGGACTCGCGCCGGATACCGGCACGCTTCCGAGAACAACCCCGTTGGCGACAAAGTCAACCGAACCCGTGAGCGGTTCTAGCGGGTCGGTCTGCTGGACGATCGCCGAGTAGGCGACGGCATCGCCAGCCTGAACCGGATTGGGGGATATCGACGCGAGCGTGACGCCCGGCGTCACGCCGATGGTGAGTGACTGGAAGTTCGAGGTGGAAACGGCGAACTGGTTGCTGTCGGACGGATTGAACTTGGCGATGATGTTGAACACGCCGTAGGGCATGCCGACGGCTGATGGAATCACCGAGGTCGAGAAGGTGCCGTCGGAGCCAATGGCCACGCCCGAGGCCAGCGTGACGAAAGGCGCCGCCCCCAACTGGTAGCCGATGTCGATGGTTCCGACGGGAAACTGGCTTGAAACCGGGGCGGCTACGACGCCGCTGAACGCCACGGCATTGAACCTTCCCGAGGGGTTGGGAAGCGGGGGGGCCAGGGTGGTGGTGGTGGCTGTGGGATTGACGATGATGTCGAACCGGCTCGACTGGCTCGTGGCATAGTTCATGTCACCGCCGTAGCGGAAATAGAAGGTGTTGGTTCCGGTGCCCAGCAGGTTCGTGGCGTTGTTGTTGATGGCCAGGGTGACGGTTCCCGCTGTGATGTTGCCGGGCACGGGCACCAGGGTGCCGGCCGTGACCACGACATTGTCGGAGGAGCGGACGAGTTCGATGATGCCCTGGATGCCCTCGGTGGGCAGCTTGTTGTCGTTCCACTGGGCGCGGGCGGTGAGGGTGACCTGCTGGCCATAGGTGGTGAAGGTGTAGGGGTTGGGGTGGGTGCCGTCGGCGGGTGCCAACACGGGGGACTGGACGGATGTCTGGGTGGCGTACTGCACCTCGAAGGCGCCGATGTCCACATTGATGTTGATGAGCCGGTTGGCGCCGCGGGCATCAGTGGGCAGGGGAGTCGGATAGACATTCACCGAGGTGCCGGCATCGCGGGCCGGTGAAAGCCTTTCGATGGGAATGTACTTGACGCGTCCGGAATAAAGGGGATTGGAGGAGAGGCCGATCTGCGGGGCGCGGACATCGGTCTGCATGCCGGCGGGATCGAGGTTGGCGGTGTTGTCGGACTGGGTGACATCGCCCGCCGTCGGTATCAGGCCGAAATATCCAACATTCCCGGGATTGTTGTAGCCGTAGCAGGTGCTCGCGTCATACATGGAGTTGGTGGCTGAACCGAATGTGACATTTCCCGGATTCAAGTTGCGCACGCCGGCGTTGGAATTGCCATCGACAGGGTCACCCACCTTGGCATTCGGGGGACCCTGCTGCAGGTACCGGATTCCCGTGTTGTTGTTCAGGATGGTGTTCGTGGTGAGGATGGGGCTTCCCGCGGCCACATCAGCGAAGATTCCACCGGTGTCGGTGGAGTTCAACCAGTTCTCGATGGCATCAGATTGGGCGCGCACCGTGGAGACATTGGAGTTGGATGAGGTGGCGAATGGGTTCACCAGGCTGTTGCCGCTGATGGTGCAGTTGACAATGCTGGTGTCGCTAGATCCGTTGTAGCTGTTGGAACTGACATTGTTGGGGTTACCGAGGGCCCTGCCGTCGGCAATGATCATGGCCCCGCCGTTGAGGCCCTTGCCGCTGGGAAGGGTGCGGCGCACGAAACTGGGAGACCCCGCCGCGCCATTGTTGATCAGGATGCTGGCCGTTGCCGCCGAGTCGCTGACCACGACGAGGTTGGGCTGGGAAAATATGGTGGCGGAGGTGGCGGCCACATCAACGGGCGACTTGAGCACTCCGTAGTAGTCGTTGTTGGTTCTGGTGGCCGGGAAGAATGTGCCTGCCTTGGTGGCCCCCGTGTTGCCCAGAACAAAGATGTCGCTGGTGCCCTTGAGCGCGGCGTAGAGGTCGACAAGACCGTCACCATCAAGGTCGGCAAGGCGGGCGACCACGGGTTGGGTTGCGACCTTTGGATTGATGAATGAAAGGGGATTGTCGGTGTTGATGGATTGGTTGAGGACATAGGAGCCATTGACCTGGCCCAGATAAACACCAATCTTGTTCGCGGCGGGTTCCGCCACCACGGCGTCGAGGACCGCGTCGCCATTGATGTCTCCCAGGGCGATCGTCGCGGGGAAAGACGAGAAAACACTGTTGACGGGATTGGCGAAGCCCTTGGAAACATTGCTCCAATTCAACTGGCTGATGGTGCCGGTGGAGGATATGGCGGTGACATCGTCGAAGCCGTCGCCGTTGAAGTCTCCCGCCGCGATGGAGACTGGGGTGCCCGGCAGGGCCACCTGGAACGCGGCGCCAAAGGTTCCGGCGCCGGTCCCCAAAAACACGGAAAGGGAGTTCTCGCCCGAATTGGCGGAGGCGATGTCGTCGTTGCCATCGTTATCGAAATCACCTACGGTGACCGCGATCGGCGCGGCGGCCACCGTGGTGCCTGAAACAATCGTGCCTTGCAGCGTGAACTGAATGGCCGCGGTCTGCGGGTCAATCGATCCCAAATAGACGGAAACCGTGTTGACCAGGGGATTGACGATGGCGAAGTCGAACACGCCATCGTTGTTGAAGTCGCCGCGGGCGATCGCTCCCGGTCCACCCGCGGGGTTGGATGGAAGTGAAACGGGCGGGGCGACGGTGTAGCCGAATAACTTCGAGAAATTGGCAACGGAGTAGGATGAATTTGGGGCATTGAGTGTCACGATGGAGTTGGAGAAGAATCCCGGAATGGTGATCACGGCGGAGGGAACGGCATCCAGGGGAATGAACACGGTGCCGCCCCTGCCGGCGGCGCTCTGGTCGGTGGTGACGCCTGTTTGGATGGCCGAATTCTGGTTGAAGGTGATGTTGTAAAGCTTGTTGGTCGAGGCAACGCCATTGCTGGTGAGGTATAGCGCTCCGCCGCCCGAATAAAGGGGATTGGAGGGGGTGGCAGCTTCGTCCACGGCGTGCTGCCAGAAGTCTACCTGGGATTCAACGGTGTTTTGGAAAAAGTACGATCCGCTGATTGTCGTGCTGCCGCCCGAGTAGACCGCGCCACCACCGCTATAGCGAGCCGAGGGTTGCAACTCGGGGCTTGTGGTGTAGTCGGTGGCGTCGCCTGGGTCCAGGTTGGGATAGCCCGTGATGGTGATGCGGTTGTTTTCAAATCCGCATTGGTTGAGATTGAGCGCGCCATTGTAGTTGTAGATGGCGCCGCCGCCGGAAACTTCCTGCTCGATGCCGAGGACAGAATTGTTGCGGAAAAGTGAATTGGACACGGTCACGCTCGGCGTTCCAATCGAAAGGATTGCCGATCCGCCGGAGTTGTAGGAAGCTAAGAAGAAGGTCGGTTCACCGGTGAGCCTGAAGCCGGAATCAGTGGTTGTGTTGTTGTCGAAAGTGCTCGTTGAAACCGTGAGAAGCGCCGAGTTGAACACGGCCAGTGCCGAGTTGCTGAAAATCGAGTCTCCGCCATCCGGGAAATTGTTGATGACTTGGTTGTTCCGGAAGAGCGAGTTGGTCACGGAGACATTGGAGGAGTTTCGCACGCGAACCGCTCCGCCGCCTGTGGCGATTGGCACGCCCGTGCTGGTGTCAACACCGTCACCATTGTTGGAGAATGTGGAATTGTCGATGATGACGGTGCCGTTGTTGGCGTATTCTATGGCCTTCTCGTCATTGCCATCGAACACGCATCCGCTCACGGACAGATTGCCGGTACCAGTATAGACGACGGCGCCATTGAGGTTGTTATTACCCGTTGAACCCGCGCTGCTGGAACTTCCCGAATCGAAGAAGGTGGAATTGGTGAGGGAGAGGTCTCGGCCGCCATTGAGCACGGTGATGTAGCTTGTTGATTGCTTGGGCAGACCGAACTTGTCGGTGTTGCTAAACCGGCAGTCGTTCACCGTCAGGTTGCCCAGACCGACGATCAGGGCGTCTCCCTTGGCCGTGCCGAAGTGAATGCCACTGGCGCTGATAATGCTGGTGCCACCTGTCATCTGCTGCTGGACGAGGCCGGTGGCGGTGCCAAACTCGGTGGGATTCACCTGAAGGAAAGCTCCCGAACCCGTGCTGGCTCCCACGGGTGCCAGTTGGTTGATACCTGAACCGGTGGGACTGAGAACGGCTCCCGTGGCTCGGAGTGAAAAGTTGGCTCCCGGCTGGATGACGGAAACGGAAGTAATGGCGCCTTTTCCATTCGTGGGATTGTTGTCGCTAAGTTCGTTGATCGAGAGGACTTGGAAGCGGGCGCCGCCGTTGAATTGATCGAAACCCTGCTGAAGGATGTCGCCTACGCGGAATCCGTTTCCGCCATTGGAGACGGAGGCGGAAAGGAAGCCTATGTCGCTTTGGATGATGAGCTTGTACTGCCCGGCGAAGGGGCCCGATGCGAACTTGCCCGGCCCCTGGATGGTGAGGGGGGCGCTGCTGTTGAACTGCAACCTGCCCACGGCGCCGTTGAGCACCAGCGTTTGCGGGCCCACGGCGTCGGAAAACAGCGTGGGATCGAAAGTGATGATGCCATCCGACGGTGGACGGGTGATGGCCTCGCGGAGCGAACCGGCGATGGGGCTAGAGGCATTCGTGCTGTCGAGAAGGTTGGCGACCATGGTGGCGGGAACGGCCCTGTCCTCGAGGGCCTCAATAGCCAGTCGCCTCGAGGGCTTGCGAGCGGAGGCTTTCTCCGTTCCCCAGAGGCGCGACCACAGCGAGCGGACCTGATTGCGCGACATGAAGCACCTCGTCCCTGAAAACCGCTCTCGTCGTTGGGGCCTCACGGTGCCATCCATGCCACGCCGTCAGCCCGGGCGGTTTTTCCTGCGCTTGTCCTTTGAATCGTCGTGATGCCTCGGGAGCCTCGATGACTGGTGAGTGTGGAATGGTTCGATCCACGGATTCCAGTCGTCAAAGCCGGCCCAACCGGCATCATCCCCGGAACCGCCCGGGGAGGGAACCTTGGCCGCGTCGCTCCGCGAATCGGGTTCGGCTTCCTCACTTTTGACGGGTGGGAATGATGGAAGGTTTGATAGATTGATTAATATTTTATTAGATTTCCATATATATCAGCGATATCTGTGCTGTTATCCCAGATAAACGCCGGTGGAGCGTTCCTTGCCGCCGGCTTGGAAGGCAAACAGGGTGTCGATCAGCTGCCGAGTGGCTCCGCTGTAACGCCTCACTTGGCCGTTGCCGTTGGCGCCGGCGCCCACCAGGATGTCGGCGATGCCGTCATTGTTGAAGTCGGCGATGGCGGCGACGCGCGCGCCGGTGGTGGCGTTGCCGAAGGCCGAGAAACTGCCCAATGTCCGCCGGCTTTGCCCATCCACCACGGTGACCTTGGATGATCCCGCGAGCGCGCCGAGCACGATGTCAGCCCGCTTGTCGTTATTGAGATCGGCCGCGGCGATGCTGAAGCCGTTGGTGCTGCCCGCCCCGGCGACCGTGAAGTTGCGGACCTGGATTCCGGTGGAAACATCAAACGCCACCACACGGGCCGCGTTGCCCGAGAGCGGGGCGCAGATGAGTTCGGCCCGGCCATCACCCGTGAGGTCGCCCGCGGCGATGGAGACCCCGCCGGTGAAGTTGGAGGCATAGGCGAGCCTGGAGAACAGCAGCGACCCGTTGGCGCCCGAGAAGGCGCGCACCAGCGGCGAGGTGCCTGTTGAGGCGGGGGCCACGGCGATGTCGCCGATGCCATCGCCGTCGACATCGCTTATGGCGAGGTTGACGGGCCTGGTGTAGTTCGGGCTGAAGGCCGAGAAGCGGCGCCCGGGCAGCACCGTGAGGGATTGCCCGTCGATCACTCCCACGGTGGAACCGAGCGTTGTGGAGTAGACGACATCGACGACGCCGTCGCCGGTGACATCGCCCGTGGCGACCCGGAAGCCGGCCTTGTAGTTGGTGGTTTCAGGGAACAGGGTGGTGATGGGCGCGCGTGTGGCGGCATCGAAAACCTGGATGCCCGACCCCGTGCCGCTGGCGACGGCGAAGAACGGGGCGCGGCCGGTGACGACCGTGGTACCCGAGGCGCCGCCGCTGGCGGACTCGAAATTGCCATCGCCCGAGTAGACGGCGGTGAACACATGGGAACCGATGCGCGAGGGCAGATGGTTGATGGTGGCCACGCCGACCTGCAGAGGCCGGGGCGCGCCGATGGCGACGCCGTTGTCGAAGAACTGCACGGTGCCCCCGGCGGAACCCACAAGGTTGGCCGAAACAGTGGCGGTCAGCACGACGATGCTTCCCAGGTTGACCGGGGAGGCGGAAGAGGCATTCACAGATATCGTTGTGACCGCCTTGCCCACCGTGAGCGGGAAGGTGGTCGACTTGGAACCGGTGAAGTTCGCATTGTCGCCCGAGTAGGCCGCCTGGAACTGGTAGGTGCCGGCATTGAGGAAGACATTCTGCTGCGGTAGTTGGTGGACAGCGGCGGTGACGGAATTGATCGTGCTGCCGGAAAGGGTGTCGACTACCGAGACGGTTCCCGACTGGGGCGAGGCCAAGGTTTGCTGGCTGTCGGAAATAACGGTGGCGCCGATGGAGACCGGGTCGCCGTAGCGCGGGCTGGTCGGCGGGACGACGGAAAGGGCGGTCGTGGTGCCCTGCGGCGAGACGGTGATGGTGATGGGGCCGGCCCACTTGAGGCGATCGGGTTCCGACCCGTAGCGGGCATAGACCTGGTTGGCGCCCAAGGCGAGCGTGGAATTGGGGATATCGGAGCGGAAGCTGCCGTTGTAAATGGTTCCCGGGCGAAGGGGGTCGAGACTGGATGAGGTGGATGTGTGGGTGCCGATGACAAACACCTGATTGGCCCGCAAGACAATGAATTCGATGGTCGCGGAGCTCAGGATGGGAGTTTCCAAGGCCTTGAGGCTTACGGTATCGCCCCGGACAACGGTCGGGGTGACCGCCATCAGGGAAAGCTGCGATGCCGTGACGGTGGCGGTCGCCGACGCGGAAGTGTAGAGCGAATTGCCGGGAATGAACTGGGCCGTGATGTCGCTGGAACCGGCCGCGGGGAACGAGCGGGTCAGCGATGCCGTGCCGGCGACCACGGGAACGGGGGCCCCGACGGCGATGCCGCTGGCCAGGAAGAGAATGGAACCGGTCGGCGCGACGCCTTGCGTGCCCGCGGGGGCGGAAACAGTCGCCACAAGCGTTGTCGAGGCGTTTGGCCCGGCAACAAGCCTGAGCGAGCTGCCCATGGCGGGCAGAAGGGTCAGGGTAGTGGCGGCCTGGTTCACCGTCAGCGTGGCGACCGGTGAAACGGAAGCGTTGAAGTTGAGGCCGTCGCCGGTGTAGCGGGCGCTGATCCCATAGGTTCCGGGCGCCAAAACGACATTGGAGAAGGTGTACCTGGAGGTTCCGTTGACGAAATTCTGGGCCGCGACCACGGTGCCGCCGTTGGCCACCAACTGGACCTGGCTTCCCGAGATGGGCTGGTTAGGTGCTCCCGAGGAGGGCAGGCCGGTCAGGTCGACGACGAAGGTGTTGGCCGTGCCGTAGCTTTGCGTGCCGAGTGATCCCGTGGGAGCCATGGTGGTGGTGGTGGGCTGGCCGACCAGGTTGAGGAACTGGGCCACGGAGGAGGCGGTGGAGTAGAAGCCCGATCCCCGGTTGTAGCGCGCCACGATGGTGTTGTTGGGCGCGTCGGGAAGGCTGTATATCGGATCTGTTGTGTTGGTGATTGTCACCGAATAGGTGACGGCGCCGAAGGAAGGCGTTCCCGGCAGGGTGGCCGTGGCGAAGATCGAACCGTCGGACCGGAGGAAATCGACCGTTCCCGAGAGGGGCGTGGGATCGTTCACGCCGGAAGTCACGGGCGGGACCACGGTGACGAACAAGATGAGCGGGGTGCCCCTGACAACGGGAACCAACGGGGTCTGGAGGATCACCGTGGGGGTCTTGACGACCTCGAACGAGGCGGTGACGGGGGCGGCCATCGGGTCGAGGGCGAACTTCTCGGGATTGCCGCCGTCGTTGTAAGTCACCGTGATGGTGTAATTGCCAAGGGAGTTGAGCGCCGGGGGGATCACATCCTGGCTGAAGGTGCCCTTGCTGGGATCGTTGCTGTCGTACTGGATCGGCACATTGTAGATGGTGGTGATGGCGCCGGGTGCCGCAAGGGAGATCTTGACCGATCCGAGGAGCGGGGCGATCGAGTTGGCCGTGTCGATCGCGCCGGAGAGGGTGATCGATGAACCCGCCTGCAACGACGGCGCGACGGGATTGAGCGAAAGGGTGACGGGGGCCTGCGTGACGAAGATGTCAAACGGCGTGGTCTGGCTGACAGCGTTGTTGGAATCTCCGGGATAGCGCGCGAAGACGGTCAACTTGCCGGTGACGGGGTCGACGGGCAGCAATTGGTCGAAGGCCGGGTTGAGGACGATGGTCGCGTTGGCGCCCTTGGACTTGTCGAGGGCGTCGACTGCGACGAGCGATGCCGTGCCGATCACCGCCTGGTCGGAGGCGCGGACGAGGTCGATGCGGCCGGTGATGGCGTCGACGAGGGGCACATTGTCGAAGGCCAGGGTGTTGATGGAGATGGCGGTTTTCTGGCCGTAGACGATACTGAAGTAGACATTCGGATGGGTGCTGTCCGCGGGGCGGAGCAGTGGCGATTGCACCGCGGTCTTGGTGCCGATTTGCACCTCGTAGGCGCCGATGTCGACGGCGTAACCGATCTTGCGGTTGAGGCCGCGCGCGTCGGTGGGGATGGTGGCGGAGACATCGGTGCCGGCGTCGCGCGCCGGGCTGAGTCGGTCGATGGCGACGGTCTTGACACGCCCCTGGAATTGGAGCGCATTGCCTCCGCCCAGGAGGTCGATGAGCCCGATGACCGATGAGACATCCTCGGTGCGGAGGCGGATCGGGTCGGTCGAGGCCTGGAGGTCGGACTGGATGACATCACCGGCGTATCCGCCCTTGTATCCCGGGGAGGTGGCCGGGTTGAACATGTTGGTGGCGAGCGAGCTGAAGGTGGCGCCGCCGAAGCTTCTGGAGGTGTTGACGAAGGTGTTGGCCGCGGTGGTGGTGCCCTTGTTGACGATGTACTCGATGCCCGTGTTGCCGAGGTTGAGTGTGTTCATGAGGCGGACGGAACTGGAAAGTCCCGATGCATCGACGAAGATTCCGCCGGTGTCGGCGATGTTGGTATTGGTGGCTCCCGTGGGACCGCGGTTGACCACCGTGGCGAACTGGTTGACGAGGGAGTTGCCTGAAACGGTGACATTGGTGAGCGTGGTGTCGCTGGCGCCAACCAGGAATGGATAGTTGTCGAGGTAGGTGGAAGGGCCGATAGCCCGGCCATCGGCGATGATCATCGCGCCGCCGTTGAGGCCGCGGCCGGTGGAAGTGACCGAACCGGTGGGGTTGATGATGTCGAAATTGTTGAAGGCGGTGGCGACGACAATCTGGGTGCCCTTGCCCGCCATATCGCCCGCGTCGACCGCGACCGGGAAGGGGGAGCAGGCGAAGATCTGCGGGGTCTGGTTGCTGAAGTCGAAGTTTCCCGTGTTGTAGAAGACTCCGATCTTGGAGTTGATTCCGAAAGTGGCGAGCAATTCGGGCAGGTTGTCGCCGTTGACATCGGCGAGTGTGATATCGCCGATATCCGGCCCGAGGATCGGGCTGAACGAACCGCCAAGATTGAGTGAGGCCTGCTGGAACAGCGTGGGCCCGTCGAACACAAGGATGGAGTTGTTGGTGGAGATGGCGACATCGTCGCGGCCGTCGGAATTGTCGATGTTGCCGACAGCCATGGCCAGCGGGCTGCCGGTAAAGTAGCGCGGCGCGGATGCGGTGATCGTGCCCGAGATGGCCGTCGGAATGCTGTTGGTGACATTCTGGTAGACCTGGGTGATGGTGAACCTCTGGAGCACACCCCTGTTGAGCGAGGAGTCGAAGCCGGTGACGAAGGCCGTGAACTGCTTCTCGCCGACGGCGGAGACGGTTTCGGTGACCCGGCTGAGCTGGATGTCGATCGGGTCGAACGACAGGTTCACCGGCGCGAAGCTGGGGTTGTAGGTGAGGGTGGTGGTAGCCAGTTCATCGAGGGTGAAGGCTCGCACCTGGGCTGGAGTGGCCCCTTGGGCGCGGGTGGCCACGAGCAGGTCGTTCCTGAAGACATTGGCGTTGTACTTGAGCTGGAACATGTCGGCGAGCGCGGCGCCCGCCGGTTGGGCGCCCAGCACGAGGGTGGGATAGGCTCCAAGGAACTTGGTGAACCCGACGGGTGTTTTACCGTCGCTTTGGAGGAAGGTTAGGGCGGAGAAGTCTCCGAGGATGAGGTCTTCGAACTGGAGCGCGGCGAGGTTGTCGTTGAGGTAGCCCTTGGTGAGGAAGGTTCCCAGGGTGCCCGTGGGCACATTGGTGGGGTTGAAGCCGCTGGTGCCACCCTTGTTTTGCTGCACCTCGATGCCGTTGAGGTAGGAAGTGACCACATCGCTGGCTGTGCCGACGGTGCCGGACCGGAACTTGTTGCCGATGACGAGGGAGCGTGGGGCGAAGGTGGTCGCGAACTTGGAGACGGAGTTGGCCGAGCGCGTGGCATCGGCGCGGTTGGCGGTCTGGATGGCGGTGTTCTGGGTGAAGGTGACATTATTGATGGTGTTGGTGGTGTTGCCGCCCAAATTGCGCGTGAGGTAAAGGCCGCCGCCGCCGGTGTACTGGGGTTCGGTGGGGTTGCTGCCCTCGGCCGGTGAAAGCTGCCAGTAGTCGACCTGGGAGTCGACGGTGTTGAGGTTGAAGTAGGAGTTGGTGATGGTGGTGGGCCCGCCGGAGTAGACGGCGCCGCCGCCGGAGTATCTCGGGGAAGGCTGGAAGTCGGGGTTGAGGTTGAAGAATGAAACCGACGGGCCCGCGGGCACGCTGTCGGGATAGTCGGTGATGCTGATCCTGTTGTTCTCGAAACCGCACTGGTCGATGGTGAGCGGAGAGTTGAAGTTGTAGACGGCCCCGCCGCCCGAGTTCATGGTCTTGACATTCTCGAGCGAGTTGCCTGTGAACAGCGAGCTGCGAATCGTCAGGGGCGAGCCGATGGCGAGGATGGCGGCGCCGCCGGCGTTGTCTCCGAGCGTCTGGGTGAAGTTGTTGATTCCCGAGTTGTCCTCGAAGACCGAACTGGTGACGGTGGCGGTGGTGGAGAGAAGGGTGAGGGCGCTCTCGAACTTGTCGGTGAGGACATTGTCCTTGAACAGCGAGTTGGTGACGGTGGTGAGACCGCCGGTGACCTGGACGGCGCCCGCATTGTTGGCGACGAATGAACTGCCGGTGATGGTGGCTGATGGGCCGGTGTAGTCGATGGCGAGCTTGGTGCCGTTCTGGAACAGCGACTCAGAGATGGAAAGGGACTCAGCGCCCGCCATGGTGATCGCCTGGGCCGGAGCGTTGACAATGGTGCTGTTGGAGATGGAGAGGTTTCCCGCCCCCGCCTGGACGAAGACATAGTTCGTGCTGGTGTTCTTGGCGCCGAACTTGTCGAAGTTGTTGAAGCGGACATCGTCAAGCTTGAGGCTTCCCAGACCCTGAAAAATGATGTTTTGGAAGCCGGCGCCAAACTCCACGCCGGCGAAGGACAGGGTATTCTTGCCGGTGGTCTGCATCTGCACATGCGCCAGGCCGCTGGCGAGGCCGATGTTGGCGGGATCGACGCTCAGGACGGCACCCGCGCCGATGCTGGGGCCAAATGCCGTCAACTGCGTGAGCCCGGGGGAATTGGCCTGGGAGAGGAGCACCGGGCTTGTGAGCTTGTTGCCCGCCGGGTCGAACAGGAAACCGGCATTTGATCCGGGATTGAGCACACCGACGCTGGCGATGGCGCCGAGCCCGTCGATCGAGCCGTCGATGGCGTCGTTGATCGAAACCACGGTGAAGACGGCGCCGCCGGTGCGGTCGCCCTTGGTTTGGGCGAGCGTGTCGCCAATCCGGTAGCCGGTGCCGCCAACAGTCACCTTGGCCTGCTTGATGCCGAGGTCGGACTGGATGACGAGCTTGTACTGGTTGGCGAAGGCGCCCTCGGTAAACTTGCCGGGGCCGGCGATGTTGAGGTTGGTGTTGTTGTTGAACTGGAGCCTGCCGACCGACCCGTTGAGAACCAGGACACCCTGCTGTGTCGCGACGGGATTGATGGTGACGGCCTTGGCCTGCTGGAAGATGGCGAATGAGTGAGTGTTGGCCAAGGCGGCGACGATGTCGGGCTTGCCATCGCCTGTCATGTCGGCGAGGCGGATATCGGAAACGGCCTCGGCCTCGAGGGAGCGGTACGAGGCGGCGAAGGTGCCATTGCCATTGCCCTGAACCACGGCGATTTGGCCGATGCCGGGCAGCGCCGCCACGATGTCGGCCTTGCCGTCCCCGGTGACATCTCCGAGGCGCACCGACGCCGGCGCCGAGCCCGGCAGGAATGGCACGGTTCCCGCGGCGGTGAAGGAACCTCCGGAAACGCCCAGGTAGACGCGCAGGAGGTTGTTGGCGGTGTCGGCGACCACGGCGTCGGCGACCTTGTCGCCGTTGATGTCGGCGACGGCGAAGCCCGTGGCGGTTCCGGTACCCGCCGTGATGATACCCGGGGTGTTGAATCCGGTTCCCAGCGCGTCGCGCGTCAGCGTCACCAGCGAACCGGCGGAGTTGATCGCGATCAGGTCGGCGCGTGAGTCGCCGGTGACATCGGCGGCGGCCAGGGCCACGAGGTTGTCGAGTCCGGAGGCGTACGATTTCGTCCCCAGGGGGATGAAGGCGCCCGTGTTGCTTCCGGGCACGACAAAGATGCGTCCGGCGGCGCCCGTGGTCACCGCGGCGACATCGGGATTGCCGTCGAGGTTGAGGTCGGCAGCCACCAATCCGGTGGCGGCGGCGCCAAGCGCGACGGGAGCGCCGGCGGTGAAGGTGCCATCGCCAATTCCGATGGCCGACTGGATGGTTCCAGTAGCCCTGTTCAGGCCGACGAAATCAGACTTGCCGTCTCCGTTGAGGTCGGCGGGTTCCAAATGGTTGATCGCCCTTGAGGGATCGTTGGGGATCGTGGGGATCGAGGCGGCGACATCCAGCGGAGTGGTGATCGGCAGGCCGGAAACGCCCGGATTGGCGGTGAACGAACCGTTGGTGATCGGAACATTGAAGTTGTACAGGCCCGTCGCGTTGATCACATCGGCGCCGGGAACGCCGTCGAAGGAGCCCACCGCCAGCGAGACCGGGGCGTTGGTGGTGTCGACAGTCCGCAGGCGGCGGAAGTCGCCAATGCGGAAGACGGCGAAGGAATTCGAGGATGAGGACGAGGCGATGATGTCGGGCGCGCCGTCGCCGGTCATGTCGGCGATCCTGATGTCGGACGGCGCCAGCACATCGACGGTGGTGGGGTTTGCCCGGAAGGTGCCATCTCCAATGCCCGCGTAATAGAAGACCTTGTTCAGTCCGGTGACGGGCAGCACCATGTCGACCTTGCCGTCATTGTCGATGTCGGCAAGGCGGGGCTGGCCGGGAAGCGATCCGGCCGGAAGGCTGATCGTCGACTTGGTCGCGAACGAACCATCACCGATTCCGGAAAGGATCGTGATGGCGCCGGCGACGCGGTCGACCACGACGGCGTCGGCGAAGGCGCCTGAGTCGAGCCGGGCAAGGGAGATGTTGGAGAGGGCGGCCTTGACGGCGGAGGAAACCGTCGTGGCCAAGTAGCTTGACGGGTTCGACTTGTCGCGGAGAACCGTCTCGACGGCGCCGTCGGAACTCGTGGCGATCAGGTCGGCGAGTCCGTCGCCATTGGCGTCGCCGGTGGACACGCCGGTGATGTTGGCGTTGGAGAGGGCCAGGGTGACCGGCGATCCGAAACCGCCAGCGCCGTTGCCGGGGGCGTAAAGAAGCCCGGCCTTGCCACCAATTCCTCCATTGGTGGCGGTGGCGACATCAACCTGGCCGTCGTTGTTGAGGTCGGCAACGACCAGTCCGGCGCCGGAGGACGAGGGAAGGCTGACGGATTGCCCGGCCGTGAAGGTGCCGCTGGCGGAGCCCAGATAAGTGCGGATGAACCCGCCCTCGAGCGTGATGAGGTCGTCGATGCCGTCACGATTGAGGTCGGCCGATTCGATGGCGGTGGCCGAGGCCGTGGTTTGCCGCAGCGACGATGCCCCGATGAGGATGCCGTTGCCCATGGGGTTCGATGCGACGGCGTACGACGGGTCGACATTGCTGACGGTGACCACGCCGCGGCCGCTTCCTGAGTCGTACTTGCCGACGGCCAGGGCGGTGGGCGAGTGGATGGTTCCCACCGACTTGGTGAACAGGTAGTCGTTGAAGATGACGGTGTTGTCGGAAACGGTGGATCCGAAATAGATGGCGTCGCGCAGGGATCCGGACAGGGGCAGGGTGGAGTTCGTGTTGTCCAAGAGCGTGGTGACCTCGATGGCGGGCACGGCCCGCTCCTCGAGGATTTCCAGGGCAAGCCGCCTTGCCGGTTTCGCGACTGTCGTGGCCTTGCGATTGAACGGACTCATTCTTCAACCCCCGTTGCGCCGGTCTTGCCGGCCTTGATCGATCAATTCAGCCTGGTTTTCGCGGCCCGGATCAGCCGATGAACAACCCCTTGTTTCGCGCCGCGTTGGTCGAGGCGTAGGCGAAGAAGGAGTCGATCTGCTGCAGCGTGCGCCCGCTGTAGCGCTTGACCTGCGACTGCCCGTTGACCCCGCTGGCCACGAGGATGTCGCGGATGCCGTCGCCGTCGATGTCGTCCACCGTGGCGAGCCGGGAGCCGGTGGTGAAGGCCGCGATCGAACCGATGAGCGCGCCGGTGGCGCCGTCGGTGACGACCACCTGCTGGGCGCCCGACATGGCGCCGAGCAGGATCTCGGCCTTGCCATCGCCGTTGAGGTCGGTCGCCGTGACGCTGTATCCCGTGGTGCTTGTGGTGGCGAAGAGGGTTTGGTCGCGCAGCAGGGTGCCCGCGGCGTTATACACCTGCACCCTCGGGCCGCCGGCTGAGAACGGCGCGCAGATGATTTCGGCCCTGCCGTCGCGGTCAACATCGGCCCCGGCCACGGAAACCCCACCCTTGAAGCCCGCGCTCAAGACCGTCTTGTTGAAGATGAGGCCGTAGTTGAGGCCGGAGAAGGCGCGCACATTGGCGGCCAGGCCGGCGCCGCCCGGGGCGGTGATGATGTCGCCGCGGCCGTCGCCGTTGATGTCGGCGATGGCGAGGTTGACGGGGCGCGTGTAGTTGGTGGCGTAGGCGGTGAAGCCGCCAAGGCTGGCGCCGGAGCGTCCGTCCATGAGCCGTACGAACGACCCTGTGCTCGTGGTGTAGGCGATATCGGCGACGCCGTCGCCGTTGATGTCGCCGGTGGCGACCCGGAATCCGCCCGCATAGGAGGGGCCAAGGGGCTGGAAGATGGAAATTTGTTGACGGGTCCTTGAATCGTAGGTCATGAAGGTCGAGCCGGCCTGCGACGCCACGACGAAGAACGGCTGGCGGGCCCGGAACTGGAGGTTCGACGAGGCGGTGGAGGCGCTGAAGTTGCCGTCTCCCGAGTAGGTGGCGGTGAGGGCGCCGAGGCCCGAGCGGGTGGGCGTGAAGTTGATGGACGCCGAACCGCCGGACAGGGCGACGGGGGAGCCGATGGCGACGCCGCCCATGAGGAACTGCACCGTGCCTGAGGGGATTGTGGCCGTGACAGGGGTCGAGACCGTCGCCGAGAACTTCGCCGCCGTGCCGACCTGGAATGAGGCGCCGCTGGCCGGCGAAAGGGTGATAGCCGTCGAGGCCTTGGCGATGTTAAGCGTGACGGCCGCCGAGGTTGACCCGTTGAAGTTGATGGAGTCGCCGGAGTAGACGGCGGTGAAGGATTGGGCGCCGCTGTTGAGCGCGGGGATGGTGAAGGTCGCGGTGGCCGAGTTCCCGGAGACGGGCAGCCTCTGCAAGAGGTTGGTGCCGCTGAACAGCGACAGGGATCCGCCACTCGCGAACGGGATCGTGGTGTCGGCGGAGCCCGGGGCGACGCGCGGGCTGGTGCTCATGTTGAAGGTGATCGGGGTGCCGTAGGCAAGGGAGGTCATCGGCGAGGCGGTGAGCAGGGTGTCGGTGGCCTGCCTGTTGATGACGAGGGACTGCGGATCGGTGGTGATCTGCGGATAGGTGTCGTTCGGGCCGGGAACATAAACGGCGCGGATGGAGGCGGTGCCGGCGCGCAGGTTGTTGCCGGCGATCCCGGTGTCGACAACCTTGGTGTAGAGCCTGCCGCTGGCCGTCACCTGGCTGTCGGCGATGGTGGCGCGGGCCACCAAGGTTCCGTTGGGAAGCACGAAGTCGACGGTGCCGTTCTGGCCGAATCCGCTTTGATCCGCGGGTGCCATGAGCGCCGACAGGGTGACTCGTCCGCCAAGGTTGACCACCGCCGGGCTGATCGCGCCCATGGTGAGCGCCGAGGCCACCACGGTCCGGTTGGCCGAGGCGTTGGCGCTTGAGAAATTCTTGTCGCCCGAGTAGGTGGCGGTAACGACGAAGGCGCCGGCGGCCGACGGCGTGTAGGTGAACGAGGCCTGCCCGAGTGACCCGACGGCAACCTGTCCCACGGCGACCTGGGCGCCGGCAAGGGTGACGGTGAACAGCACGGTGCCCGACGGCGAGGTCGGCAGGCCGGACTGGGCGGCGCTGACCTGGGCGGTGAAGGTGAATGGCTGGCCGGCCTTCTGGCTGGTCGCCGAGGCGGACAAGCTGACATTGGCGCCCGCCTGGGTCACGGTGAGCGCGGGCAGGGTCAGCGTGGCGGGACGGTAGTTCGCGTCGCCCGCGTACCGGAGCTGGAGGTTGTGAACGCCCGCGTCAAGCACCGTGGTGGGCAGCAGCAGCGTGCGGAAGCCGTCGTTGAATGGAATCTGGGCCACAAAGGTTTGCCCGTCGTACAGGTCGACGGCTTGGATGGATGGACTGAAGGCGATGGATGACGGGTTGATGCCCGGCGCGATGGAGGCGTTGCCCAGGGGCACGGTCGATCCGTAGGGGATTGTCGTCGCGGCAAGCGCGCCGCTGAGGATCACATCCTGCCTGTTGACGGTGAGGCTTTGGCTGGCGCTGTTCATGGCCGGGTAGGCGTCGCCCGTGGCCGGGAAATAGCGGGCCACAAGGTTGTAGGCGCCCACCGGCAGGTTGAACGCCGGGTTTCCGGTGTCGATCGTGGTCGAGTAGACGCCATTGCTGGCGGAGGAGAGAGGCACCGAGGCCACGACGGTGTCGGTGGTTCCCGGGATCACGAAGCTGACGGAACCCAGCGGGGTGGCGCTGTTGTTGCCCGTGGCGGGAGTGACGGCGGCGGAAAGCGTGAGCAGGGAACCGCGCTGGATGATGCTGCTGGCCAGCGGGCTTAAGCCGAGCGAGGCGACGGTGTAGCTGCCCTGCGCGGGCGTGGAAGGAGCGTTGTAGTTGCCGTCACCGGAGTAGGTGGCCGTGTAGCTGAAGTTTCCAATGGCCGTGGGGTTGATGTTGAGGGTGGCGACGCCATTGACGACATTCGCGGTGCCAAGCGTGGTTCCGCCGGTGGCGAAGACCACGGTGCCGGTGGGCCTGGCGGCATTGGCTTCCACATAGGAAGGCGTGGACAGGGTCACCTGCAAGGTGAGCGCGCCACCCGACGCGACGATTCCCGAGGCCGGGGTGATGCCCGAGACGGCGATGGTGGTGTCGGCCTTGACGATGTTCAACGACTGCACGGATGAGTTCGAGGCGAGGTAGTTGGCGCCGTCGCCGGAATACCGCGCCTGGAAACTGTGGGAGCCGACCGAGAGCGCGGAGGCCAGGGTCTTGGAGTCGAGCGTTTGTGTTTGCGTGGCCGGGGCGGAGGCGTTCGCGGCGTTGATGGCCAGGGGCGTCGGGGTGAGGCTGGTGGTGCCGTCGAAGATGCTGACGGTGCTGTTGGCGGGCCCGAATGGCAAGCCGACGGCGCCCGCGACCGTGGCGGCCAGGGCGATGCTTTCCCCGTAGCGGTACTGGGTGGAAGCCGTGGTGGCTGTCAGGGTTGTGGTGGAGAAGGCGAGGCCGACATTGAGTGTGCGGGCCGCGGAAACCATGTTGGGGTAATCGCCGGAACCCTGCGCGTAGCTGGCGGTGACGGTGTAGGTGCCGTTGGGCAGGTTGAGGGTGCCTCCGCCAAGCTGGGTGGAAAGGGTGTAGGTGCCAGGGTTGGAGTTGTCGCGGGGCACCACGGCGGTGGCCACGACGGTGGCTCCCTGCAGGAAGCTGAAGGTGACGGATCCGGGTTGTTCGGATTGGGTGCCGGCGGGGGTGACCGTGGCGGTGAAGTTGACCATGGCGCCACGGGCCACATTGGCCGGGTTGCCGCCAAGGCTCAGGGCGATGGTAGGCACAATGAGCGTGCCGATTATCTGATTGGATAGGCTGAGATAGTTGCCATCGCCTGAGTAGTCGATGGATATGTCGTACTGGCCGCCGGCGGTGGTGGTGTAGTTGAAGGTGAAGGCGCCGCTTTGCGGGTTAGTTCTCAAGGCATTGCTGTTGGCACTGGTGCCCAGGAGCAAGCGTGTTCCACCCGAGGTTGGGGTGGCGTAGAAGCTAACGGTGCCGGTGGGCTTGAGGGCGTTTGTCGAGTCAAAGCCTGAGACGCCGTTGTCCAGGTTCACAGCCAGCGGCACGGATGCGGATAGTGCCCTGTAGACGGTGGCGGGCAGTGTCGTGGTGAATGCCGTGGCGGCCTTGGCGATGTTGACCCGGATAACGCCGGTGGGATTTGTCGAGATTAAGGGATCATAGTTGAATCCATCGCCCGAGTAGGTCGCGTCGTATTGGCGAATGGTGCCCGAGGTTGGCAAGGGGACCGGGAATGAATGATTGAAGGAGGTTGAGGTTCCGGAGGGAACGGAAACGCTGCCGACGGTGGTGAACAACGGGGTTGTTGATGTGTCAACAAGCGAGACCGTGCCGTTGTTGAATTGGGCCCCCGTGCCATTGTCATCAAGATTGGCGACGATGTTATAGGACTTGCCGTAGGTGGCGTTGTATGTCTTGATGCCAGATAGTGGGTCTATGCTGAACGGTAAGGTGGTTGAAAGTGCGAGGTTTGCCTTGATTCCAGGCAAGTCGAGCGACTGGGTTGCCGTGGTGGCGCCGAGATAGAAGTTGGTGCCCGGGGTGGGATACCCGTTGTAGCGGGCGCTGATGAGATCGTCGGCGCGAAGGCCGAGGCTCGTGGCTGCGGTGTTGTTGGCGAAGCTGTAGTCGAGGAAGGTGACAGCGGTTCCGTCAACGATTCCCTGGGCTGCCAGGCCGCTGGCCGTTCCCGTTGAAACGGTGAGGTTCGGGTCGGACGCCGGGAAGGAGAAGACGGTGGTTCCGGCGGAGTCGAGCAGGTCGACCGTTCCGGTACGCTTGGTCGCATCAATGCCGGTTGCCAGCACGGCGCGGATGTAGAACTGTGTGAAGTGGGGGAAGGTGGCCGGGGATGGCACGGCGGTCTTGGAGCCATTGAGGAACAGGAGTCCTATCTTCGCCTGGTCGACCACATCCTGGCTGGTGGAAACAAAGGTGTCGTTGTCGCTGTTGGTGTAGTGGTTGAGTCCGCCGGCGACGAACTTCGCCCGGATGTCGTAAGTGCCAAGTGGATTGAATGTACCCGCCCCCACGGTCACCGAGAACGAGTATTTGTTCGGGTTCGAACCGGTCAGCGTGAGTGATGGGGATGTGAGGGGAGTGTAGGTTACAGCGCCGGGAGCCTTGTATTCGATCACCAGGCCGCCCTCGCCGGCCAGCGGGGCCAGCGAATTCGGAGTGGAAACAAACCCGGTGATCGTGACGGGAGACCCGGAGAGAACCCGGGTGAGCGGATCGAGCGTGACACTGGTCGTGGCCTTGGTGATGACAAGGTTGAATGGCGTCGTCTGGCTGGTGGCGTAATTCTGGTCTCCGGAGAACACGCCGATCAGTGAATTCGTGCCGATGTCAAGCAGGGTGGGGTACTGGGCGTTGCCGTTGTTGAAGATGACGGTGGCCGACTTGCCGGTACTGATGTCGGCTGGATTGACAGGCGTGCCGTAGGAGGTGACGCCCAGCACCTTGGAGTCGGTGGAGCGGACGACGGACACGGTGCCTGAGACCGCGGCTGTGGGAGGAACATTGTCGTTCCAGGCGCTCTTGAGCGAAAGGTTGATCGGCTGGCCATACTCGAACGGGTTGACAACAACAGGATTGCCGCCGCTTTGGCCGGGCGTGGTGGCGGTGAGCAGGGTTGTGGTGCTGGCGACCTGGGTTTCGAAGGCACCGATGTCGATGGCGTTGTTGACGGTGCGGTTGGCGCCGCGGATGTCGGTTCCCGTGCCATTGAGCAAGGAAGGCACGGAGACCCCGCCGACCGTGCCGGTGCCGGCATCGCGGCCGGGGCTGAGGCGCGAGAGGGCTAGATACTTGATCTTCTGGGTTTCGGTTTCGGAGTACTGGTACTGGGTTGAGCCGATGTTCGAGAATGAGGGCCCCAAGAGGGATGGACGGAAGTTATCGGTGTCGACGAGGGTAAAGCTGTCGAAGTTGGTTTGCTGGTCGGTCTGGATGAGGTCGCCCGTGACGGGGACGTTATTGAAGCCTGGAGCGTTGGTCGGGCGGTAAAGCGTGCTTCCCTGGGAGACGAAGGTGCCCGGTCCGTAGACGATTGAGCGTGCCGCGAGGTCCTGCTGGGTGATCCGGGCGAAGCCGGTGAAGGTAAGCGCGCTGGCCGCGGAGATGGAGTAGTACCTCAGGCCGGTGTTGCTCACCACAGCAGTATTCAGCAAGCGGACTCCGCTGCCGCTGGCAGTGTCGTTGAACAGGCCGCCCGAGTCGCCCATGATGCCGGCTTGGGATGGCGCGGCCTTGTCGTTGGATCCGGGAGCCGTGTCCTGCCTGGAGCCACGGGTAGGATCGAATATGTAGGTTGAGTCCGGAAAACCGAGGCTTGTGTTCATCGCGAACGGATTCGAAAGCGTGTTGGCCACGATGGTGGAGTTGTAGACGCGGACACTGAGGCTACCGGCCCGTGCCGCCTCATTGGCCGTGACAAGCCCGGTGACCTGCCGGCCCTCGGAAACGAGAATAGCTCCGCCATTAAGGCCCCTGCCGGTGGATGGCAGGTTGGGAAGCGAACCGGCGCCGAGCGAACCGAATCCCGCTCCCGAACCAAAATAGGTACTGTTCGACAAATTGGCATTGCCGGTGAAGAAGTTCTGGCCGCCAAAGCCGGCGGTGGGGCCGACGCCGTAGGCCTGCCGGTAGGCGACGATGGCGTTGGGGGAAGCGGCGGAAACATCCGAGTTCCAGAACAGCGAGAAGGTGCCGGTGGCGTGGTCGATGACGCCGGCCGTCACCTTCACGGCGGGATTGCCGATGTCAGCGAGGCGCAGAGTGCCTGTTTCGGAGAATTCAAAGGTTTGCACCGCGATGGTGTCGAGGTAGATGGTGCCGTTGAGTGAACCGGTGGAGATTGTGTTCCGGGAAATGCGGAATGTGGTGTTGCGGCCGGGCAGTCCTGTGCCGGCCGCGGAGATGGTGAATTCCCCAGCAGCGGGCACCAGTGTCAGCGGGGCTATATGGGGAATGAACGACTCGGAGGGGTTGAAGGAGTAGTCGATCCTGGATTGTTCGGGGTTGCCGTTCCAAACCAGCGAGAAGGCGTGCGTGATGGGATCGAGCGTGGCGGCGGTCACGAAGACCGAAGGATTGCCCACCTTCGTGAAGTTGAAGATCATGTCGGGCGTGGTGTAAGTCATTGAGACGGCGACATTGGCGGCCGGTGCGGAACCGGTGGCCCAGGTGATTGTCAGCACGCGGTCTTTGATGTTGAAGGTTCCACTGGCGACAGGCGTGGTGGTGCCGCCCGTGAGTTGGATGGGGTAGGAGTCTCCGGTATTGGTTCCACGAACCAGGGTGAACGACTGGTCGGGTTGGCCGTTGATCTGGATCACGCCACGGGCAAACTGGTTTCCTGTGAGGGAAGTTGGAATATTGGATAGATAATTGTCCTCCCGGGTGGAAACCGGATGGGCCAGTGGCGCGAAAGTGGTCGAAGTGGCGCCGGCGAGCACGGCGACGGTGTTGGTGAGTTCGGTCGTCTTGTTGCCGGTGCTGAAGGTCTGCACCGGAGTGGAACCCGAGTAGATGGTGCCGCTGACCGATCCGCTGGTGACGAAGGTCTGGGCATTGTCGTACAGCGTGGTGGTCGGGATGGCGGCGAAGTCGGTGACGGAGGCGGCCAACTCGTTGGTCACCGAGGCGCGCACCGGCACGGTGCTGATGTCGCGGTTGAAGGCAAGGGTGAGCACGCCGGTAAGCAGATCGTAGCTCGATCCGGTCGGCACGGCGAGATAGATCGACGGGCTCACCTGGTTGAAGGTGATCGCGCCACCGGCGCCGACCGTGAACGACTGCACGACCGTGCCGTTGACATAGACGAATCCAGTGAACGAACCGGCGACATACGCCGCCACGGTGTTTGACCGGAAAGAGGATCCAACGGCGGTGAAGGTGACGGACTTGTCCTCGGGAATGAGACTGAATGAGGGAGAACTGATGGCGGTGATGTCGATGGCCTTGCCGAGGGAGGCTTCGAGGGCGCTGGCGGCAAGCCTGACGGTGGCGGCGGTGTCGCGGATCACGAAATAACGCCCGCCGACAAACAGTCCCGTGGCCGTGCCCGTGCCGGCCAGAGTGACCACCGTGCCGGTGGACAGGTTCGGGTCGGCCGCGAAAGCGAGGGCATTGGTGCCGGGATCAACCGAGGTGACGGCCTGTGAATTGTTCTCGGTGACGATGTTGGTGAAGGCGGCGTCACGGACGGCGACATGGGTGGCGCCGTAATCGGAGTTCCAGTTGAGCGTGAGGGCGCCGTTGCCGGCGAGCGAGGCCGAGGTGACGAACTCGTCGGAAATGCCGATCCGTTGGAACTGGAAGGTTCCCGCGGCGTTGTCGTAGAAGAATCGTTGGATGGGGGTATTGTCGGCATAGATGACGCCGGAAATCGGCTTGCCCAGCAGGTCGGCGCGGGGCGCGAAGGTGATCGGTTGGAGTACGCCCAGTGCGTTCAGGCGGGACGGATCGGCCAGGTAGGAACCAGCGGCCGCAATTGACCCGCTGGCGTCGATGCCGCTGTTGGTGGATTGTTCGTCAAGCCGATAATCAAAGATCTGGTTGCCCCGGATGTTCATCGTCTCATTAAGGACATCAAGCCTGTTGTTCTTGACGAAATAGACATTGGCGGTACCGCCGCTGAGCATCATGACGGCGTCGGTGGGGCGTGTCGGGTCGGAGGAAACGAGTTTCAGGGAGGCGGAAATGTCGAGGTTGCCACCGCCATTCAACTGGCTGACGGCGATGTCGGTGACCGAGATGCTGGAATAGGGGTTGGGATCGGTGCCGAAGATGCCGGCGATGGCGTTTGTGGCTGAAGTGGCCAGGGTGAAGGATTCGGCAATTAGATAGTAAAAATAATTGCCCGCTCCGTCGGTTGTTGGGTAAAACACCCTGGCGACACCGGCGCCAGGATTGAACGCCACCAAGTCCATCAGGCCGTTCCCGTCAACATCGGCCCCGATCAATTTTGTCCAAGGGGTTCCCAGGTCGGGAAGTCTGGGGGAAACCTTGCTGCCATTCGCGGACCAAGTGGAATTTGTGGTGTCCCATGGGTAAGTAATGATGGAGAAGCCCGAGTTATCGGTGCTGGTTTTGCGCAGGACGGCGACTTCGCCGGCGGCACCCATCTTGCCCATGGCCAGGCTGACCGGATTGCCAGACAATGTGATCGTGCCGCCAATGGCGTTCAAGTAGCCGAAGTTATTGGTGGATGTTGGCTCGATCCGCACATTGCGCCTCACCTGCAAGGTTCCGCCCGTGGTGATGTAGGCGAAGTCGGTGTCGGTATCGTTGTCGCCGTCCGCCGCCGCCAGGTCGATGATTCCCGATTGCCTGTAATCAATCCTGACGCCATTGTCGAGCGATGTGGACACGGCCGTGGAACTGGCGGAGTTGATCGTCAGAACCCCGGCGGATGGCGTCGCCGTGTTCCAAACCATGGAGATGAGACCGGTGTTGAGATCAAGCCTGCCACTGAGGGCGAAAGTCTGCGTCGCGACGGGATTGGATAGAACCACGGTGCCGTCGGCCGTGGTGGTAAATGTCTGGACTGGCGCTCCGCCGACCATGACCGCTCCGCTAACCGTCGTGTGAACGATGCGGCTGATGAGTCCCTGCGGATAGAAAACATCAGCGCTGTAACGGGTGCCGTCGGCGGGGGCACTGGCAAGCGTGAAGGAAAGAGTTGCCGGCGAATAGGGCAATGGCACATCTGAATAATTGGCGGTCGTCACCAAAGGCACTGAGGGGGTACCCACCTTGGAGAATGTGGCGTTGTTAGTTGGTCCATCAAAGGTGAAGGTCTGGATCTTTGTTCTAGCGGTTGTCGCAAAGGAGACATTGGTGATGGATATGACATCCGTCGCGGCGGGAGCGGGGTTGAGGGTGATGTTGAGCGTCGTGCCGGCGAAGGAAGCGGAGGTGGCCCTGAAACTGGGTGTTCCGATATTCACGGCGCTGAAGGTCGCCGCCACGGCACCCAGCGGGAAAGTGAATGTTTGCTGGGGCGTACCATTGACATTGAGGGTTCCGGTCAATTGGCCACCCGCGGTGTTCCAGCCGATTCCCGTGAACTGGTAGGCGTTCGCCGTGGAAGCCGAGGTAATCGTGGGTATGGTCGTGTAAGCCGTGCTGTAAATGTCTCCCTTCATTGGGGTTCCCGACTGGAACCATGGTGTCGTCAGTGATGGAAAGGTGACGGTTGTCGCGGTTGGCGCGGTCATGTTGGTCGAAGCCGTGACATACCTTCCCGAAAGCTGGTAGGTGGCGGTGCGCCCGGCGCCGGTGGCGGTGGGAATGTCTTGGCCGCGGATAGCTGCCGCCTGATTGTCGGTGAGGGTAAGGTTGGCCACGGGGAGGGATGCCGCCGAGGGTGCTGTGCTCGAATTCACAATGGTGTTGTTGTTATCGGCAGAGGTGGTGAGGACGGTTTCAGTGACAGCGTCTGAACCGTCGACGACCTGTCCGTGGTTCATGCCGCCATCGTTGATGCCGACCGATTGAGCGCCCGTGTTCCTGCCAATACTCGCCGCGTCGAGCGGGATGTAGCCAATGCTTGAGTCGAGGCGTTGCTTGCCGGCGCGGTTGATGTCCTTGTTGGCCTCCACCTGCTGGACGAAGTTGCCGACGAAGGTGGTGTTGAAGACATCGCTGGTGATGGCGGAGTCCAAATTGCGGGTGAGCATCACGGCGCCGCCGCCTGAGAACTGCGGTTGGGTAGGCGCCGAAGCATCTTTATAAGAGGGGTTCCAAAGATCCACATAGGAGAGGACGGAGTTGTTGGTGAAATAGGAGTCGCGGATGACGGTGGCGCCGCCGGCGTACAGGGCGCCGCCGCCTGAGTAGCGCGCCGTGGGGCTGGTTTCCGGATTGTTGAAGGCCGGGCTACCGCTGTTGGGATAGTCGGAGATGGTGGCCGAGTTGTTCTCGAAGGCGCACTCGGAAATGGTGGCCGTGCCGGAACTCAGGTACACGGCACCGCCACCGGAAAAGCGGGAGTCGATATTATCGACCTTGTTGTTGTAGAACCGGCTCAGGCTGAGGGTGAGGGGAGTGGCGTCGCGGATGAGGATGGCGGCGCCGCCACGGAGGCGGTCGCCCTGGGCCGGCCCGGTATTGGGCCATTGCGTGTTGAAGGTGAGCGGGGAGGCATTGTTTTCAAACTGGCTGGTGGTGACGGTGGCCTTGGTGCCCTTTAATTCGAGCGCGCCGTTGTTGGTGTGGTTGCGGAAGATGGAGTTGGAAACATTGATGGTTCCGCCGCCGAGGTATAGGGCGCGGGAAAGCGAGGGAATGGTGGCGTGGCGGTTATTGTCGAAGAGTGAGCTGGAAACGGTGATGGTTACGGCATTCACGGTGCCGGCGGCGTTCATGCCCCTGCCGCCAATGATTCCTTCGTCCCCCAAGGGCTGGGTTGCGGCCCCGTAGATTTCCTGACTGATGGCGGATTGCAGATCTCCATTGTTGGTGAAGGTGCTGCCCGTGATGTTGACGGTGCCGGCGGTGATGTTGAGCGCCTGGCCGTCATTGTTGCTGAAGCTGCTGCCCGAGATGCTGATGGTGCCCGATGAGCCTCCGCGGATCGCGTCGACACGGCTGTTCTCGAATCGGCTGTTCGCGACGGTGAGGCTGCCGGCGCCCGTCTGCAGGTTGATGAAATGGCGGTTGCCCCGGCTGGTTCCGAACTGGGTATCCAGGTCGTCGAAAGTGCTGTTGGAAACGGTAAGTGAACCTTGGGTGACGGTGATGGTGTTGTCGAGGGAGGCGCGAAGCGACAGGCCGTCGAGCGTGAGCGACCTGGAGGGTGGCGTATTCTGGAAGAAAAGGCCGCTCGAGCGGTTGGAAACGGTGAGCAGACGCTGGGACGCGGACGCCGTGCCATTCGTTGTGCTGGAAGTGAGGGGTACATCCGGATTCACAACGGCATAGGTGAAGGTTGTTGATGACATGACGCTGGTGATGGTGACGGGTCCGTCGAACGCCGCGTCACCGATGTTGATATTGATGGTTTGCCCCGCGCCGAAACCATGCGGGATGAGCGTGGTGATTGTCGCGAGATTGTTCGTGAGAGACTTGTTCAGGAAAGTACTCAGTGTCAGGGGAACATCAGGGGCAATTCGCGTGTATCTGAAACTGGTGGATGAACCAACACTCGTGACTGTGTAGGTGCCGTCAAAAGTAGGGTCGCCGATGCTGATGCTGACGGTTTGTCCCGCGACAAGCCCGTGCGCGGAAAAGGTGTTGATCGTGGCGACATTGCCCGTGAGCGACCGGGTAAACGAGTTGATGATGGTGGCGGGAAGCGTTCCCGTCCGAGCGTAGGTGAAGGATGTGGTGGTAGGGATGCTGGCAATCGTGTAACTGCCGTTAAAGGCAGGGTCGCCTATGCTGATGGTTACTGTTTGCCCGATGGAAAAACCGTGGGGGGATAGGGTATTGATGGTGGCGACGCCGCCGGCCAGGGATTTCGACACAACAACGCTTTCGCCGCCAAAGTAGGTTGGAATGACCAGTCCCGTGCCGGTGCCTGATGACACCATAAGCCTGAAATACGGGTCGGTGCTCGACTGGCTGAGCTTGGTTCCCGCCTGACTCAATCTTGGGTCGATTTGGGTGTTGGCGGCGCTGAACGGGTCGTAGAAAGTCTGCGAACCGGGTTGCAGCACCCGAATGGTGGTGACGCCGCCGGCGGCGTCGACCCCGGTGACCTGAAAGCGGGCTCCACCTTGGCGGCTGGTGATGCCCTGCTGGAGGATGTCGCCCACCTTGAACCCGCTGCCCCGGCTGAGGACTGCGGGGTCGAAGAATGGCATTCCCGGCAAAAGGGGCGAGGTGCGCGTGAGGTCATAGTCGGCCAGGTTGAAGCCCGCGTCAGCCTGGATGATGGCGCGGGGCAGGTTGGCCAGTGAATTGCCGGAAGCGTCGAATTGGCCGGGGCCGAACTGGTTGCCGGCCGTGATGGTGAGGTTGTTGTTGAGGGTGTCGGTGATCGCGCCGACGGCACCGTTGAGGATGAAGGTGGCCTGCTTGCTGGCCACGGGGTTGAACGAGGCGCTCCCCGAATTCGTGAACACGGCGAACGACTGGCTGGTTTCCGATGAGGCCACGATGTCGGGCAGGCCATCAGCATTCATGTCGCGGACGCGGATGTCGGTGGGGTCGACGACATCGAAGGTGGCGGGGCCGGAATTGAGCGTGCCGTCGCCCTTGCCCGTGTAGACGGCGACATTGTCGAGGCCGAATTGGGTGACGGCGAGGTCGGCCTTGCCGTCGGCGTTGAGGTCGGCGACGCGGACGAGGCCGGGTGCCGCGCCGGTGGCCAAAGTGGCCGTCGAGATGCCTGTTCCGGTGGTGAGGAAGGCGCCCGAGGTCGTCGTGGAGGCCTTGAGCATGGTGAGGATGCCCGAGGCGGAATTGACGGCGACGGCATCGACCCTGCCGTCATTATCGAGGTCGCCCAAGGCCAGGAAGGTGAAGGGACTGCCGGGAATGGTAGTGGCGGCGAACGCGCCGAGTGTGGACCCTGAAGCCACCCCGGGAAGTGTTGTGAGGACCCCGGCGGAGGAGAGGGAGACCACATCGTCGGTACCGTCGCCGGTGACATCGCCGACGGCCAGTGAAACGAGATTGCCGCTGCCGGTGCCGCTGAGCGTGACGGTTTGGCTGACCTCGAAGGTGCCGTCGCCTTTGCCCATGGCGAAGACGACCTTCCCGGTGGAACCGGTGAGGGCTGTGGCGAAGTCAACTTTGCCATCCTTGTTGAAGTCGCCAAGCGCGATGGCCGCGGAGGAGCCAACGGCGATGGTAGACTTGAGCGTGAAGGTGCCGTTGCCGTTACCGAGGTAGGCCCGCAGACTTCCATCAGCGCCGAGGGTGACGATGTCGGTTTTGCCATCGGAATCGAGTTCGGCGGCCTCCAGCGCCTGGATGTTGGAAGTGGTGAAGGAAGCGGAGTAATCGGTGCTTGCCTGGCTCAGGAAGCCGAGGCCGCGGTTGTCGTCGGGAGAGAAACTGAGGCTGCCGGTGAACCGGGAGGCGGAGACCACATCGTTCTTGCCGGCGCCCCTGAAGTTGCCCAGGGCCAGCGCCGTGGGATTGTGGGTGACTCCGATGCTGGCGGCGAACAGATAGTCGTTGAATTCCACCGTGAAATCGCTTGGCACATTCGAGGTGACCGCGGCGCGCAGCGAACCCGGCGTGGGCGTCGAGGCGTTGGTCGTGTCGAGCAAGGTCGTGACGACCTTGGCGGGCACGAGCCGGGATTCAAGCTGCTCGATGCCGGGCCTGATGGAGGCGGTTTTTTGGCGGCGCTTCGCGGCGTTGCCGGCTTCCTGGTTGCGAGACATGGATCACCTCGTGGCCTGGATGCGGTCGGACGGCTTCGGATGACAAGCTGGGCGGCAATCGCGGGGCATTCGTTCACCAGGAACGCACTCCACCGCATATTGGTTCGACTCGGCCGGGCTATCATCTGAAAAGACGAAAGCCTGGGACGAGGCGGGAGAGACGCACCCCTTCAGCAAACCCCCGACAACCCTCCCCTTAGGATACTCTGGAATGGCCCACCCAATGTCACGGTTGGCATGGAGTCCATCAATACCAATGACGAAGACCATCCTCGTCTCGATTGAGTTGGCATCTAGAATATAGTGATAGCAACTGATAAAGGAAATAATGATGAGAGTTTTTTCGTTGGATGGACGGGTTTCGATGGCGGTGAAGGAGTGGGATGGCGACGGTCCAGAGTGGCTGTTCGTCCACGGCCTGGCGCGTGCCGGGAATGATTGGACATTGTTCGCCCAGGCGATGGGGCCCTCGTGGAGGCGGATGGCGCTCGACTTGCGCGGGCACGGGTCGAGTACGCGGGGGCAGCGGTATCTTGTGCCCGACTATGTCGATGACATCGAGACCGTGCTGCCCTTGCTGTCGGTCAGGCCGGTGATCCTGATGGGCCATTCGCTGGGCGCGCTCGCGGCCATCGCGGTGGCGGCGAAACAACCCGACCGGGTCGCCGCCGTCATCCTTGAGGATCCGCCGACTCCGGGATTTCTCTCCCGGCTGGGGGAGACCGGCTACGGGGCCATGTTCGAGGCCTATGCCCGCCTGGCCGATGCGGGGCTCGCGGTGCCTGAAATCGCCCGGGAACTGGCGGTTCTGCCGGTGCGCGACCCGCTTGGCAAGGTTCGCCCGCTGGGTGAGATGCGCGACGCGGCGAGATTGCGACACATGGCCGCGTGCCTTTCCAGGCTCGACCCCGCCGCGCCACTGGCCGCGCTGGCGGGGCCGGCATGGCTGGGCGGCCTCGACCTCGCTGAAATGCTCGCGGCCATCCGCTGCCCGGTGCTGCTCCTGCGCGGCGACGAGCGGTTCGGGGGGATGATGCCCCTTGAGGAAACGGGCGAACTGTTCCGGGGAACGCGAGACCTCACCCGGCTGGACATGACGGGTGTCGGCCACCAGATCCACGCCATGGCCCAGGAACCCGCGGCGCTGGCCGTGGGCGCCTTTGTCAATAGCATATAGCTTTGGACTGTAGGAAAAGATCGGGGAGGGGCCTATGACTGGAATCATTCTCATGGTCGCGTTGGCGCCGGTCGCCGAGCCCGGGCCGGGCGTGGGAAAGCCTTGCCCGGCGTTGCGGGCTCACATGGTGAAAAAGGATGAGTCGGCCGACTTGCTGGCCGGTCGCATGGAGGCGCCCTCGGTGGTGGTGCTGGTGCGGGCGGAGAAGTTCGACCGGCCGCTGGTCCGGGTGCTGCGCGAACTCGACAGGGAGTCGTTCCGGGTGAATCCGGATGCCCGGGTGCTGATGGTGTTTTTGGCCAGCGACCGGAAAATGTGGCGGGAAAGGCTGGTGCTGGTGGACAAGTCGCTTCAGCTGGATAACACGATACTAGGTGTCACAGATGAGGAAAAGCTCATGTCCGACTGGGGCGCCAGTGTTGACCACGCCGCCACGGTGGTGGTGGTCAGTCAGGGCAAGGTGATCAAGGGTTTCGGTTTCGCCTCGGGAGCCGACGGTGAATCCGCGGTGGTCTTGAAGGCGATTCCCAAGGCGAAATGATTCAGCCAGCCTGGTTTTGGGCCGCCTGAACGGGCGGGCGGAAATGACATTCAATCGACAGGAACCTGCAGCGATGGGGCCGGGATGGGTGCGGGACGGCGACGGGCGACTCTCGCCGTTCGACCTCGAGAGACTGACGCGTCGGCTGTTCCGCGCGGCCCGGCGCCTCGGCCAAGCCGACCCGGTGCTGATGCGCGAACTGGCCGAGGCCGTCGGGCTGTTCGTGGGCCAGGAAGCGATTCCCGGCAAGGCGATGCCGGCGGCGGATTTCATTGAAGCGGTGGCGCGCGCGGCCAGGCAGCTTGGCCAGCCGGCCATCGCCGATTCGTGGCTCCTCGACCACGGGATTGCCGCGGAGGCCGAGGCCTTGGCGCCTGAGGAAGCCCTGGGGGACGACCTGGCCGAGCTAGAGGGGCAGGGAACCCTGGCGCTGGAAGGCTCGGCCAGGCCGTTGCTGGCCGACTCCCTCCTCGACCTGTCCGCCATGTCGGCCGCCGAAACGGTTTCCCGGCTCGTGGAGATGGCGCGGTGGGCCCGAGGGCCGTTTCACCTTGTGGGAATCGAAAGGCTGTTGGCCTCGGGAGCGGCGGCGGGGGGAGAACTGGCATCGCTCATGAGCTCGTTGGTGAAGGCGGCGGACGCTCTGGGGCGGAGCCTGTGCGCGCACCTGCCCGGGCCGGGCTTGCTTGCCCGGACGGAACGCGAGGCGATGCCGCTGTTCTGCCAGGAAGGGGGGCCGGTAGATGCCTTGGCGGCGCTCGATCCGGTCGTGAACTGGCTGGCCGGCGATGCCCGGCGGCTGGCGGTGGTGGCGCACCTGGGAGCGGGTGACGGGCTTGGCTGGCGCAAGGCGCTGGCCCGCTTGCCCCGGGAAGGGCGGCCGGTGCGACTGGCATCGGCGGGGCGGACGGCCGGGCCTGGCTGGCCCGCGGGCGACCAGCCGGCGGTGCTGGGGCGGGCGCGCGTGAACCTTGATGGTGAATCCGGCTCGGCCAGGCGCGCCCTGCTGACCCGGCTCGGCATCGCCGCGGGGGTCCGCTGGCGCGACGCCATCCGCGACGCCCGCCGCGAGGAAAACCTCGAGGCGAGCTGGCCGGGGCCCTGGGGCCTGGAGCGATGTCCGTGGATCGTGGAGTTGCGCGGCGCCCCGGCCGAGGAGAGGGCCTTCCTGGAAGGGACGGCCAGGAGGGAAGCCGGACGCGCCGGACTGGGGCTAGTCGTCACCGGCCCGGCGGAACCTCCCGCCGTGATGGGGCCGGAGGCGTTCCTCGCCGGGGCGACGGTACCCCGGGGCGGATGCCTGCTGGGACACGGCGGAGTCGACTCGGGCCGGTTGTTTCCGGCGGAGTAGCCCGCAGCGGGGCCGATTCCTGCTTGCCCGGTCGGATGGGCGCCTGTATAAAGCTGTTTTGGTTGATGTCAGGGGTTGGATCATGCCGCATACGAAGAGCGCCGCCAAGAACCTCCGCAAGAGCGAGAAACGCAAGGCCCACAACCGCGTCGTGAAGCGCGATGTGAAGATCCAGGTGAAGGCCCTCGAGACGGCCATCTCCGGCGGCGGCGATTCGGTCGCCGAACTCACCAAGACCTACAGCCGACTCGACAAGGCCGCCGGCAAGGGCATCATCCACAAGAAAACAGCGGCCCGCAAGAAGTCGCGACTGGCCAAGCGCCTCAACAAGGCCAAGGCGTCCGCCAAGGCCTGAGCCTCTTTTGACCTATCCGGATGATTAGCCGGCCTTCCGCAAGGGAAGGCCGTTTTCTTTTCCTTGCTCCCGCTGGCGATCACGCCTTTCCCAGAACCAGATGCACAGGGCCGGTACCAAGATCGGCCGGATGATCAGCGTGTCGAGCAGTACGCCGAAGGCCAGCGCGAATCCAATCTGCACGAGCGTGTTGAGTCCGGCGAGCATGAGGGTGGCGAAGGTTCCCGCCATGATGAGTCCGCACGAGGTGATGGTGGATCCTGTGCGCGCCACCGCCAGGCGCATGGCTTGCGCCGGACCGTGCCGGCGCCTTTCCTGCAGCATGCGACTGATGAGCAGGATGTTGTAGTCCTCGCCCACCGCCACGAGGATGACGAACAGGAAGAAGGGGACCCGCCAATCGACCTCCCCGAATGGACGGGCGAAGCCGATCCAGGCGATGAGCATCGTCGCGCCGAGGGTGACCATGTAGCTGAACAGCACGGTCAAAAGCAGGTAGGCGGCCAGAACGAGGTCGCGGACAAACAGGAAGAGGATCACGAACACCGCCGCGGTGACCAGCAGGTTGATGCGGGCGCGGTCGGTCTCGGTGACGCTGGCGAGGTCGAAGGCGGCGACGGTGATGCCGAAGGTCTCCCCCCGCACAGGCCCGAACGCCCGGGAGTCGTTGGGGAGTTCGCTTGAAATCCAGGTCTGGATGCTGCCGAGGGTGGCGGCGCTGCGCGGGTCGAACGGGTCGGTCTCCAGGACAACCTCGAGGCGCGTGACATGGCGGGCGGGGGCGCCGTCCTTGGGCGGTAGGGTGGAGAGATAGTGCTGGCCGGCCATGCGGCGGACCTGGGAATCGATGCTGTCGACCACCTTCTGCCATGCCGCGGCCCAGGCCGAGGCTTGCTGCGCCTGCCGGGCCGGTTCGGGGATCGCCTGCCCCAGGGGGCGGGTGAGGGCGCGGACCTCGCGGACATTCTCGAGGTGAAGGAAGCCCTGGCTGAGGTGCTCGATGAGCCTGCGGCCATGGGAAGTGTCGAAAGGCACCGGCGACTCGAGGAGAACCGTGACGGGGCCGGCCTCGCCGGCGGGGAAATGCCGCTGCACGGCGTCGAGGCCGACGATGCTGGGGCTGTGACCGGAAAGCTCGGCGGTGGCCCGGAAACTCGTACGGGTGGCCGTGCCCAAGAGCGCCAGCGGCGCCAAAAGGGCCATGGCTCCCAGCCAGGCGAGGCCGGGGCGCTTGAGGAGTTTGCCGCTCAGGCGAGTCCAGAAATCTTCCTCGTCCGTTTCTCCGCGGGCGCCCGGGAGGCGCGAGCCGGGCCTTCCGGGAGGCCTGCCCGGCCAGAACGCCCAGGAACCCAAAATCTTGAGCAGCGCCGGCGTGAGCGTCAGCGAGGCGAGGAAGGCGACCATGAGGCTCAAGGCGATGGCCGGGCCGCCGCTTCTCACCTTGGCGAAGTCGGCGGTGCCCATGAGGCCCAGGCCGCAGATCACCGTGCCGGCGCTGGCGGCCAGCGCGTGGCCGACATGGTTGACGCTGCTTTCCACGGAGAAGCCGAGCGGGCGCCCCTCGGCGAGTTCCTCGCGGTAGCGGCTGACCAGGAACAGGCAGTAGTCGGTGCCGGCGCCGTAAAGCATGACCACGGCGAAGATCTGGCTGGCGCTGGCGAGCTTGAACCCGGGAATGAGGGTCAGCAGGGCCAGGCTTTGCAGCGCCACGAAAACGGCGATGGCGATCGTCACCAGCGGAACCATCGCCAACAGGGGGGCCCGGTAGACCCACAGAAGGATCACGATCACCAGGAGCACCGTGGCCAGCGTGGTGTTCTCAAGGCTGTTGGTGCTGACCTTGATCAGGTCGCGGCCGATACCGGCGGGGCCCGTGGGATGCATCTTGAGGCCTGAGACCCCCTGGGCCGCCAATTCACTCGAGGCGACCTCGTCGATGCGGTCGACGGTGAAGCGGGTCTGGACCGCCATGTAGGGGGATTGCAGCTGAACCTTCACCAGCGCGCAACGGCCGTCGGCGCTCTTGAGCTTCCGGCCCAGGATCGGGTCGGCGGGGGCATGGATCGCCTGGATCGCCAGCGATGGCTCGTCGTGCCTGAGTTTCTCGAGACCGTCTCGGATGGCGTCGATCGCCTTGAAGTCATCTTCACTGAGGGGGGAATCGAGTCGCTCGAACGCCAGCACGAGGTTCGAGGCGAACACATCGCCGGGAAAGGCCTCCTCGAGCAACTTGTAGCCCTTCACGCTCGGGCAATATTCCGGCAAGGCCCGGATATCGTCATCCTGGCTGTTTCGGTCCCAATTCGGCGCCACGACGCCAACGAACACCGCGATCACAAGCCAGCCGCAGACGAATGCCCACGGGTGGTATGAGGTCAGGCGTCCGATAAAACGGAACATTCATGCATCCCCGGGTCGGCGGGGCGGAAACTATCACGCCCGGCCGCTTGCACTCAAGAACGATTCGGCACGGGGAGTTAGGCAAGCTTGGCGCGAGGGCGGATGTTGCGCAATTGCTTGATCGACGAACCAAGCCCAATTGATATATCTTCGCTAAACTAGCTATTTTCTGGCGGCTTGGCCACCCTTGCGAGCACGAAACCGGGCGAGTCGGGGGACGAGCCAACAAGCCAGGTGGGAATGGGCGCCAAGGGGTCGCGGTGGATGACCCGGCAGCCGCCATGGGGCACATGGGCGCTCACCACGCCCCTGACGAGCGGGTGCGACATGAGTTGCCTGCCGATGTTGAGGTTGCCCTCGTAGGCGTTGCGCAGGGCGGCGAGCCTGTTTCCCGGGTCGCGCGGGATCTGCCAGTCGAACACGGGAAAGTGCGTCACCACCAGGATGCGGTTCACCGCCGGTTGGCTGGAAAGTTTGCCGATGTCGGTTTCCAGCAGGCGCGCTGACTGCCCGGCCACCTCCTGGTCGCTCCAGCCCCAGTCGATGCGGAGCGCCTCGGGGACATTGCGGTCCTGCCTGAACTGCACATGGTCCTCCATGCTGAGGCCGGCGGTGGGGTCGGCGGCGGAGTAGTCGTACCAGGCCATGGAACCGACGATGCCCAGTGAGCCGACGACGAGGGGATTTCCCGGAAGGAACTGGATACCGTTCGCTTGGCAAAGGGCCGGGAGGTGGTTGTTGAGCAGCGACTCGCTGGAGGTCTCGTTGCGGTAAAAGAGGTCCTGGTTGCCGGGGACAAAGGCCACCGGGCATGAGACGGCAAGCCTGATTTTCTTGAAGAACTGTGCGATCTGGGAATCGTTTTCGCCGATGTTGCCCGCCAAGACCACGGCCTCGGCGCCGGATCCCGCCAGGGTATCCACCAGGGAATGAATCGAGAGGGGGGCGGCGGCGCCCAGCAGCAGATCGGAGGTGATGGCGACGGTGGTGACGGACATGGGGGGACTCCATCGGGCCGGCGCCACGGGCGGAATCCGGCCACCTGCGTTACCATACTGGACGGGGAAGGGTTGGTCCTCCCCATTGGGAGAGCGTGCCATGGCGAACCAAGGGCTCAAGGATGCCGTGAGGCGTTTGTTGCACCAGGTGCAGACGCCCGGGCAATACCTCGGCGGCGAGGTGAACAGCGTCGCCAAGGACCACGACAAGGTGCGTGGAACCCTCTGCCTCTGCTTTCCCGACACCTATGCCATCGGCCAAAGCCACCACGGCATGCAGGTGCTCTATTCGATCATGAATGCCGGGGATGAGTGGGCCTGCGAGCGCGCCTTCACCCCTTGGCTGGACTTCGAGTCGCTGCTCAGGCGACATGGCCTGCCGCTTTACAGCCTCGAGACATTCACCCCGCTGCGCGACTTCGACCTGATCGGCTTCAGCCTCCAGTACGAGGTGCTTTACACGAACCTGTTGACGATGCTCGACCTCGGCGGCATTCCGCTCATGTCGGCGGACCGGACGATGGAGCATCCGCTTGTCGTGGCGGGCGGGCCGGGAGCTCAGAATCCCGAGGTGCTCGGGGATGTGGTCGACCTGTTCGTCATCGGGGACGGTGAGGAGAGCCTTCCGGCGGTGATGCGCCGCTGGATGGAACTCAAGGAGCGCGGGCGCGGAACGCGGCAGGAGATGATCGCCGAGTTGGCCGCGGCCTTCCCATGGGCCTACGCCCCGGCCTTCTACGCCGTGGACTACCGGGACGACGGCGCGATCGCGAGCATCCGGCGGACACGGTCGGACCTTCCGGAGACCGTGAGTTCCTGCCAGGTGACCCGCGACCTCGACGCGATCCCCCTGCCCACCAAGCCGGTCGTCTCGTTCGTGAAGACGCCGCACGACCGCATCGCCATCGAGATCATGCGCGGCTGCCCGTGGCAGTGCCGCTTCTGCCAGTCGACCGTCATCAAGCGTCCCCTGCGGGTCCGCAAGGTCGAGACGATCGTCAACGCGGCGCTGGAGGCCTACAGGAACACCGGCTGCGAGGAGATATCGCTGCTGAGCCTCAGCACCAGCGACTACCCGCACTTCGAGGAACTGGTGAGCCGCATGGCCGAGGTGTTCGGCCCGCTGGGGGTGAATGTCAGCCTGCCGAGCCTGAGGGTGAACAACCAGCTCAGGAGCCTGCCGCAACTGGTCCGCGGCGTGCGCAAGGGCGGCCTGACGCTGGCGCCCGAGGTGGCTCGCGACGACATGCGCGAGCAGATCCGCAAGAAGATCAGGAACGACGACCTGTTCGAGGGATGCCGGCAGGCGTTCCGCCACGGCTGGCAGAAGGTGAAGCTCTATTTCCTGTGCGGGCTTCCGGGGGAACGCGACAGCGACCTCGACGGCATCGTCGACATGGCCGAGGATATCGCCCGCATCAGCCGTGAGGAAACGGGCCGGTACCGGGAGGTGGTGGCCTCGGTCTCGAACTTCGTGCCGAAGCCGCACACGCCGTACCAGTGGGCGGGAATGCGCGCCCGGGAATACTTCGACCGGGTCCGCGGCCACATGCTGGCGCGGACCCGCATCCGCTCGGTGAAGATCAAGCAGCACGACATCGACACCAGCTTCCTCGAGGGCGTTCTGACCCGGGGCGACCGCAGGGTGGGCCGCGGTCTGATCCAGGCGTGGAGGGACGGAGCGCGGCTCGACGGCTGGCAGGAATGCTTCGACCCGGCCATCTGGAGCCTGGCGTTCGCCAAAACCGGAATCGACCCGCTGTTTTTCTCGCACCGCGAGAGGCCGCTCACCGAAACGCTGCCCTGGGACCATATCCTGACCAAACGGGACAGGAATTTTCTGGAAACCGAGCAGGGCAAGAGCCGCGTCCAGCTCGAGCTGATGGCCACCACCTGAGGTGACGATGTCCCGTCGCTGCCTTGTCGTGGGATGCGGCTACCTGGGCGAGGCCGCCGTGCCGGCGCTCAGGGCCCGGGGGTTTCATGTCCTGGCCACCACGCGCGGCGGCCCCGGCAGGGTGGAAAGGCTCGGGGCGCTCGGCGCCGAGCCGGTTCTCTTCAACGCGTCGCGGCCCGTCGGCCTACCCCGAGCCGATTGCGTCATCAGCGCCATGGCGGTTGATCGCGCGAGCGGCCAATCGATGCGCGATGTGCATGTCGGGGGGCTGGAGGCCGCGGTTCGCTCCTTCGCGGAGCCCACGGCCTGCTGGCTTCATGTCTCGAGCACCAGCGTCTATGGCCAGGAGGACGGTTCGTGGGTGAACGAGGATTCCCCCCTCGAGCCGACCGATTCCAACGGGGAATGCGTGCTGGAGGCGGAGAGGGTGCTGCGTTCGGGGCGTCCGGACGCCTGCATCCTCAGGTTCGCCGGAATTTACGGCCCCGGGCGCCTGATGCGCACGGCCGCGCTGATGGCGGGCCAGCCGTTCCGCGGAGACGCCGGGCGCTGGCTCAACCTGATACACCGCGATGACGGCGCGCAGGTTCTCGCCGCCCTGGCGGCAAGGGCCCCCGAAAGGCTCGTTCTCAATGTGGCGGACAACAACCCCGTGCCACGGGGCGAATTCTATGAGGAGTTGGCCCGGTTGATCGGCGCGCCAGCTCCCCGCTGGATTCCTCGCGACCCGGGGGAGCCTTGGGGCCCGCATGAGCGCAACAACAGGCGGGTGTCGGCCGCGAGGCTCGCCTCGATGGACACCCACCGGTTCATCCACCCGGATTTCCGTTCGGGGCTTCCCGGTTGCCTGGGCCCATGACGATGCCCATCGGCCGGATTCCAATAGAACAATGTTGTTCAGCGATATCTTCGCGGAGCCTTGTCGAAGCATGAAGGGCCGTCGCTACATCCTTCCACGGGTGATCGAGATGAACTTCCAGGCCGGCCAACGGCTTGGAGTGAATGTCTACCTTGTGGATGGCGGCCGGGACTACATCCTCATCGACATCGGCTTCGAGGACACCCTTGGCGAGATTGTCGACCTGATCCGAGGCATGGACTACAGTCTCTCGAATTGCAGGATGATCATCGCCACCCATGCCGATGCCGACCACATCCAGGCCATGGCCCGCGCCAAGGAGGTGTTCAAGGCCCCTGTCGCCGCCCACACCGATTGCGTGAGGGCCCTGGAGACGGCCGACCCCATCCTCACCTTCTCGGTCATCAAGGCCCAGGAGATCGAGATCCCCCTGAGGGCGGTGAAGGTTGACAAGGCGCTATCCGAGGGCGACGAGATCGAGGTTGGCGACCAAAAGCTCGCCGTCTGGCACACGCCGGGCCACGCCGCGGGCCAACTCGCGCTCAAGATGGGCGGGGTTCTGTTCAGTGGCGACAACATCTACAAGGATGGCAGCGTGGGCGTGATCGACGCGCATCACGGGTCGGACATTCCCAAGTTCATCGCCTCGCTCGAACGCATCCGCGATGACGACTCGAGCTTCCTGCTTCCCAGCCACGGTCCGGCGTTTCGCAAGGACAAGGCCATGCTCGAGCGGACCATCGCGCGCCTGCGAAGCTACCTCACCATGGCTGACTTCGGAACCTGTGCGACGGGATGGCCGCTGCTCGATGAGTGGGAAAACGATGTGATCTCGGGCAGGCTTCCGAGCCTCTGAGGCACCTAGGCCAGCGCGCGGCCGGGGTTTTCCAGCCCCAGCTTGACCGGCAGATGCAGTCGGAATGTCGCGCCCCGGCCCGGTTCGCTTTCCACGGCGATGGCGCCGCCCATGAGCGTGACATAACCCTTCACGATGGAAAGGCCCAACCCCGCGCTCGACCCATCTCCATGGCGCGAGGGATCGACGCGGTGGAACCGCTCGAAAATCAGGTCCAACTGGTTGGCGGGAATGCCGATTCCCGTGTCGGCCACCTCGATTAAAACCGTGTCCTGGCCTTGGGCCACCCGCAACCGGATGGATCCCGCCGGCTTGTTGTACTGAACGGCGTTGTGAAGCAGGTTGCAGATCACCTCGCGCAGCTTGTCGGGGTCGGCCAGAAGCCAGCACGGCGCGCCTGCATCGACATCGAGCGTGATATCCCTGGCCTTGGCCACCGGCCTGACGATCTGGGCGCATTCCTCGGCGAGTGCCGAGGCGTTCGTGGGCTGGGGGCGCACCGGGTCGCTGCCGGAGTCGAGCCTGGCGAGGGTGATAAGGCGCTCCACGATGCCGCGCATGTGTCCCGCCGCCATGCGGCAATCCTCGAGGAATGACTTGTATTCCGCGGCGGCACGCGGGCGGCGCAGGGCCAAGTCGAGCGTTGTCAGCATGCTGGCCAGGGGGGTGCGCAATTCGTGCGAAATGTCGGCCGTGGCGTGCTTTTCCCGGAGGAAGGCCCGTTCCAGCTGGACCAAGGTCTCCCTGAGGCGAATGCAAACCGGATACACCTCCGAAGGAAAATCCGCGGGGTCGACACGGAGGGTGAAGTCGCGTTCGGAAATCCGGCTGACAGCCTCCGAAAGCCGTTGCAACGGCCTCAGCGACCAACCCACCAGGGCCACCGTGCCCCCGATGGCCAGGGCGAAGGTGGCGGCGCCCAAACCGGCCAGTTGCCAAGCCAGCGCCAACCGGGTGCGCCTTGAGGCGCTTTCGAGTTCCTCCACCCTGGTTTCGTACTCGCCGCGGATCAGCTCGAGGGCCGGTTCGAGCTTGGAAAGCGGGTAGGCGCACTGGATGAACACGAGAGACCGGGGCGCCGCCTCCCCGCGTGGACGGTCCGGAGGCGGCGGTTCACCGCGGCCGGGCTCGGCGGGCGGCCTGCCGGGCGGGCGGCCCTCGAATCCCCCCGGGCCGCGGCGGCTGAAGGCAAAGAAGGGAACACGCCCGGCGGGAGCCTTGAGCCGCACCCGGCGCACGGCCACGCCGTTGGCCAGGCTGGTGCTGTCGAATTCGTGGTGCAGGACCTGGTCGGGAAAGAACGCCTGCTTGTTGATGGCCATCTCCTCCATGCCCAGCGAGGCCGAGCGGAAGACGCTGCCCCAGGTCGTGTCGACCTGGAAATACTCGGCGATGTCGTCGAGGTGATGCTGGAGTTCCTGGTCGTTGAAACGGATTTCAGGCACGGCGCGCCTGAAGAACTCCATGGCCACAGGACCGCGGCCGACGGGCGCCGTCCAGCCGGGAATCATAACGAATCCCTTGTCCGCCATGGCGACGCCGAGCATGCCGAGAATGTGGAGGTCGCGGAAACGGAACTTGCCCCAGTCCAACTGGAACTGCATGAGCCGGGCCAGGTTTTGGGCCTGGTCGAGCAGTTCCTTGTCGAGTTGCTCAAGCCTTTCCTTGACGCGCTCGTCGCGCCTGAGCGCCTCCAGGTCGCGCGCCGCCCCCTGCCTTTCGACCAGCAGGCGGTCGGCCGTGCGGTACGCCAAAAAGCCAACGGCCAGGAGAACGACACCCAACAGGGGCACCATCCATCCGGCCAGAAGCAACCGCAGCGATTTCATGTCGGCGATTTTCCTACCTCGGCCGGGGTGTTCTCGTCGCGGAGCATGTAGCCCTCTCCCCAGCGGGTGAGGATGAGCGGTGGCGAGAACGACCGGTCGATCTTCGTGCGAAGGTAGCGGATGTAAACATCCACCACATTCGAGGTGTTTTCATCATTCTCATCATACAGGTGGTCCCAAATCATAGTCCTGCTGACCACCTTGCCTCGGTTGAACGCGAGAAACTCAAGCAGGGAATATTCCCGGGGCGTGAGATGAATCATCGTTCCTGCGCGCTTGATGGTGCGGGAGGAGGTGTCGATTTCCAAATCGAATACCTTGATGAGCGGATCCTTGACGCTGTGGCGTCGACGGATGAGGGCGCGGATTCGGGCGAAAAGCTCGTCAAGTTCGAAGGGCTTGACAAGATAATCGTCGGCGCCCGAGTCGAGGCCCTTCACCTTGTCGTCAAGTTCCCCGCGCGCGGTGAGCACGATCACATGGGAATGGATTCCATCCTTGCGCCATTGCTTCAAAAGGGACATTCCATCCACTTCGGGAAGCATCAGGTCAAGCAGGATGACATCGTAATTCGCGGTTCGAACCTTGTGGTCGGCCTCTGTGCCGGTGTCGGCGGCATCGACGGCGAACCCTTCCTCCTCAAGGCTTTGCCTGAGAGTCCGTTGCAGGGGTTTGTGGTCCTCAACAAGAAGAAGTCTCATTCAGATTCACCCAACCACGGATTTTCGAGAGATGGCAAACCATTTCTCATAAAGAAATTATCATGAAACAATCATGAGTGACGAGAGAGGACAGACCCAATGGCTGATTTGCCCACGGAAAGTCCTGAAAGGATTCCCGAGGAACCCGTCACCGTGGTGGCCGTGGGAGCGCACCCCGACGACCTGGAAATCCTGTGCGGCGGAACCTTGCCAAGTTGGCCCGCGCCGGGGTTCGTGTGGCCATATTGGACCTCACGGACGGAGAACCCACTCCAAGGGGCACGCCGGAGCGGCGCAAGGCCGAGGCGGATGAGGCCAGGCGGGCCCTTGGAGTTCGTTGGCGCCACAACGCCATGCTTCCCAACCGGGTGCTGATGGACGAACCGGCCAACCGGATGGCGCTGGCCACCTGGTTCAGGAGATTGAGGCCCGAAATCGTCATCAGCATCGCTGGCAGAACCCCGTCGGGTTCACCGGATCATCATCAGGCGCAACTCATGATTGAAGGGGCGAGGTTCTATTCCCAGCTCACCAAATGGGACGCCCGGTTTGACGGAACCCAACCCCACAGGATTCCGCATCTGGTTTACGCACCTTTTCCGTTTGATGCGGAAGACCACGGTTGGCACGGTTCGTTTGTTGTCGACATCACGGAAACCTGGCAAGCGAAACTCGAATCCGTCCGCGCTTACCGTTCCCAGTTTGATGAGACCCGCTTCGCGCGCATCGAACATGTGATGCTCGGGCAGGCCGCTTTCCATGGCTCGAAGTGTGGTTTCACCCATGGGGAAAGGTTTTTCCTTCCCACGCCCGTGGGAACGCGGGATTTTGTCGCCACGGTCACAGGCAATTCAGGCGGTTTGACCGTTTCGAGGCATGCCGGATGATTTTTTGTCTATCTGGAGTCAACCAACTGCAATCTCCATGCGTCTTAAGGTGAGTGACACGACTGATCCGGTTCCGCTTGGAACGGTTGTGCTGAACTTGCGGGCTCTTTGTGCCGATGATTGCCCATGAAGGATTGGGCCGGCAGGGGGCCACCATGCCTTCAAGGCGTGGGGTGAACCGAAGCGGCGCGGGAGACGAGGCATGAACCAGGCTAATGGATTCCGTGGTTGGGTTTCTCGCTTGCTGGGCCAGAACAGGTCCCCCAACCGTCCACTCTCGCGCAAAAACCTGGACTTGGAGGCCTTGGAAGGGCGCGAAGTTCCCGCGACGCTGGTATTCCCAGGCGCCAATAGCGTGGCCGTCGGCGATATCAATCAAGACGGGTTCAACGATGTCATCAGGGCGGCGCAATCCTATGGTCGCCCTGTGGTCACCGTGACCAGCGGCAAGGATGGCTCAATCCTGAAAACCTTCGACGGATTGGACCGGACCAGTCGGAACGGCGTGAACCTGGCCGTGGGCGATTTCAATGGCGACGGCTTCAAGGACATCGCCGTGGCTGAAGCGCGCGGGGGCGACAAGGTTAGTGTTTTCAGCGGAAAAAATTATGCGCGCCTTTCAACTTTCAGCGCCTTCGGTGGTTGGAATGGAGGTGTTTCCCTGGCCGCCGGCGACACCAACAACAACGGCGTGCCTGAACTCATCATGGGGAAACTGGCCGAGGCCTCACCCATGGTTCGCGTGGTCGCGGGGCAGGCCAATGTGAGTGTCAGAAGATTGACTCCCGCAAACCCCAATATCCGCGTCATGTCGGCAACCACCAGCAATGCCGGTTCGGTCGTCACCTTTTCCCAACTGGCATCCATCAATCCATTCGGGCCTTCCTACCGGGGTGGCGTCAGCGTGGGGGCGGCCGACCTCAATGGAGACGGGTTTGTCGACATCATCGCTGGCACGGCGACCAGCGGTGGCCGCGTCAAGGAAATCAGCGGCAAGGATGCCAAGACTGTCCTCAATGACTTCACCACATTTGGGACCGGTGGTGTACAGGTTGCCGCCGGCAACTTCTCCTCGACCAACCATGCCGACCTAGTGGTCGCCGGTCGCGGCAACTTCACCGGCGGCGATATCCGCATCTATGCCGGAACCACCAGCACTGTCGTTCGCAACTTCCAGTCGGCGGCGGGGAACTCCGCCGGAACGAACATTGCCGTGGGTAGTTTCTCAGGCAACCTGACCAACCAGGTGGTCACAGCCACCAAGGGTGAGGGAACCGGATTTGTCCAAATTCACAACTCCACAACCAATGCCGCAGACACCATCCTGTCGCCCATTGGCGGAACTCCTTCCACCAAGATCGCGTCGCTGTACAAAAACACCAACCAGGCCTCTGACCCCACCGTCACCAGCCGACTGGCCGACATCGCGGTTTCCAAGGGCGCTGCCAACCAATCCTTCGACCTCACGAATAACTTCGGTGATCCCAACGCCGCCAACGCCCGGGTGACCTTCCAAACCAACCAGGGCGCCATTGGAATCGAACTCCTCAATCAACAGGCCCCGCTGACGGTCAAGAACTTCCTCAGCTATGTTGATTCGAACAAGTATGACAACACGATCGTCCACAGGAGTCCGCCGAATTTTGTCGTCCAGGCTGGTGGTTACACGGCTGTTGGAACCGCTCCAAACACCTTGCTGAACCATATCTTGGAGGACGCTCCGGTTCCCAATGAATTCGATTCGAAGAGAAGCAATGTTCGTGGAACAGTGGCGATGGCCAAGCTTGGTAACGACCCCAATAGTGCCAAAAGCGAGTTCTTCGTCAATGTGGCCGACAACTCCAGCAACCTGAACAACCAAAACGGAGGCTTCACGGTATTTGCCAATGTCGTCACCGGAATGGATAATGTGGACAAGATCAACAAACTTGCCACTGCGAACCTTAGCCAAACCTTTAGTGACATTCCGGTCATCAACAACTTCACCGGTACCACGGTTGGCGAACTCAACCCGGCCACCAACCTGGTGACCATCAATGATGTCATTGTCGATAGCCGCGGCGAAATGCTGACCTTCTCAATCGTGAACAATTCCAATCCCAATGTGGTGACACCCACGGTTGTCGGCAACAAGTTGAATCTGGCCTACTCGGCCACCAACACCGGTAATTCGGTGATCCAGGTGCGCGCCACCGACCTGTCGGGCCGGTCGGTGGACACGGCCTTTACGGTCAGGGTGAACTGACGGGAGTCTTGGTCAAAAAAACGAAAGGGGCCGGCCGACATGGCGGGCCCCTTCGCTTGTAACCTTGGGCCATTACGAGGGATTTTCGAACACCGCTGGCCTCGTGGCTCCCAACCTCTGGCTGGCGAACGCCATCCCGAAAAACAGTGATGTGAAAATGGCGTCGCCCAGAAGGGTGTTGCGGTAAAACGGCAAGGCCATGGCATAGCAGGCCCCAAGCCCGCCGATGTCACGGGAATAGCGGATGAGAGGGTGAGCGTACTTTGCGGTGGGTTCCTCCCACATGGTGATGCCCGTCGATGGCGCCGGGGTGGCGCTGGCCCCGAGCCACACCATGAAATTGGTCAGCAGGAAAAAGAACAGTCCCGATCCGAATGTTCCCGCCACCACAGTGACGGCCCCGGGCCTCAAACGCCACAGGAAGCCGGACAGGCAGTAGACGGCGAAACAGAGGTACACCACCCCACTGAACGGCGCCCAACCATGCCAGCGGTACAGCAGCAGGTCGGAGACCGCCATCACGGCGAGTGGAACCAGGGGAGCCACCCTCAGCGGCAGGAATGCCAGGGAGAAAAGGCACAGGGCGCCCATGGGTGAAAGATTGGGCGCGGCATACGCGGGGGCCAGCCTGTACAGCAAGGAATAGCCTGCCGCGGCCAAGGCGATGGCCAGGACGGGACCAAGGGCTTGGCGCTGGTTGCTGGAATGCGGGACAGGTTCCGTCGCGTTCATGGTTCCATCCTCACTGGGCCGTTGATTGATCATTCTCGCGCACCTTGAATTCAAGTTTCCAGCGCCTGTTGTCATGGACTCCCTGGCAGGAGAGTTCGAGCGTGCCGACCTCGGTGACCCGGGAGTGAAGCCTGACCGGCACGCGCGTGCCCGGCGCGGCGTCGGAATCGAGGGTCGCCGAAAGGGGGGTGAGTTCCTCGATGTCTTCCTGCCAATCTTCCACGGCGGTGCCGATGGAGTCATCCTTGCGCCGGTTCGATCCCAAAAAGCGGAACTGGACGGGTTCTCCCACGACAAGGCCAAGCTCAAGGTTGGGGACCGGGCTTTCGGAGCCTTCCTCCATGCCGAAAGGCACCACGCAAAGGGCCTTGATGGGCGGGGCGAAACCGGGGACGGCGGGCGCGGGAATCTCGACTCCGACATAAAACGAGCGGGCGGTGCCACCACGGACGCGGATGCCGCCTTGTTTTCGGGCGCGGGCGTAACAGGCGGCGCCATGGGCCACGGCGACCTCGAGGTCGGCGGATTCCAGGCAGCGGACCGGATCGCCCGAGAACCACCCGGCGAGGGTGGCCAGAATCCGTTCGCGCAGCAGTCGCGACTTGAAGACGCCGCCGTTGAACAGCACCGCGGAAACGCGCTTTCCGCCGCGGTGCTGGGCCAGGAACGCGGCCAAGTGGCGGGTGATGGCCGCATCGGTGGCGTAGGGCAGGCCGGCCTCCTGGAGACCTGCGGATGACTGGCGGCGCGGTTCGTCGCCAGCTCCGCAGGCCGGGAAAAAACCGTCGAGCAGGATGGAGTCGAGGAGCGACCGGGGGATTTCCCCGCTGATGCCGCCCGCCACGAGTTTGGTTCCACGCCCCTGCACATGGAACTTGGCGGAGGCAATGTCGGCCTGCGAGAGCATCGATTCCTTGGCCGAGCGCGCCGCATGCACCAGTTGGAGGAATTGGGAGTGGTCCAGCCTGCTGCCCTTGGCCGCCAGGCCCTGGTTGGCGGCATGGGCCAAGGCCAGGTCCATGTTGTCGCCACCGAGGAGAATGTGATTGCCGACGGCCAACCGGCATAATTGAAGGTTTCCCATGTCCTCGGTGACGGAAATCAGGGTGAAGTCGGTGGTGCCTCCGCCGACATCGCACACCAGGATGAGGTCTCCCACGCGGACCAACCGGCGCCAGTTGTCGCCCTGGGATTCCAGCCAGGAGTAGAAGGCGGCCAGCGGTTCCTCCAGAAGGATCACCTGCCCAAGTCCAGCTTGGCGGGCCGCGTCGAGGGTGAGTTCGCGGGCTTCCGGGTCAAACGACGCGGGCACCGTGAGCACGATGTCCTGCCCGCCCAGCGGTTGCCCGGGATGCGCGTGGCTCCATGCCTCGGCGAGGTGCCCCAGGTATCGGGCCGAAGCCTCAACCGGGGAGATGCGCCTGGATTCCTCGGGAGACCTCCATGGCAGTATGGCGGCGCGCCGGTCCACCGCGGCATGGCTCAGCCACGACTTCGCCGATGAGACAAGCCTTGTCGGCACGAGGCCACCTTGTTGCCTGGCAAACTCGCCGACCGAAAAATCGCGCCCGGCGGCCCAAGGAAGTTCGAGGGCGCCCGCGGGAAACTCACCCTCGCCCGCGAGGTAGGTGAATGAAGGCAGCAATGGACGCCCGGCCACCTCGCCGGGTCTCACCACCTGGGGAATCTCCAGGGCGCGCACCGGGCCGGCGGAATCCGTTGGCAGATAAAAAACGGCGCAGTTGGTGGTGCCCAGGTCGATGCCGACATGGTGCGATGGGCCGCCGGTGGAGTTTTGGCTAATGGCCATGGATGTCAGCCGACCTCGACCTCGGCGGGCGCGATCACCCAACCATCGGCGCCCTTGAGCGGTTCTGGCAGCGTGTAATCCGCCACTCGCCAGCCGGGGTGCTTGAGTGTTCCGGTGAAGGGCGGGGTACCGGCGACTTGGCCGGTGAGCGTGATGGAACCGGGCGCGAAACCCGCGGGCACTACAACCTTGTCATTCTCCTGCCCCGGCAGGCATGGTTCGAGCTTGAGATGGTGTTGGACGCAGGCGCGGGCCTTGGCCAGCAGGGGGCGAACGGCCGAGCCGACTTGGGCGTCGTCACAACCTGAAAGGTCTTCAAGGAGAAGGTCAACCAATCGGGAATCGCGTTGCAGGATTGCCAACAATCGCAACGGTTCCACCGACCTGGCCGGCTTGGCCGCTTCCGGGGCCTCATGGACCGACTTGGCCAACCGCTCAGCGGTGCCCCGCGTCACGAGGGAGTGCCAAGCCACGCAGATGGCGGTTGACACCCTGTTCCAGCGGAACCCCGCGAGGACGAGAAACGCCAATACCTTGAAAACGGCGATGACAGCCACCGTGATCAGGATAATCTGCCATGCATCCATCGGATTCCCTACCAAGATCAATCCTAGGCTGATGATACAGGATTCGGGCTGGCCTGCATGGTGGCAACTGGGGAGATGGGAACATGGGAACGAACCGGGTGGCGCTGGTGACCGGCGGAGGGAAACAGAGGGTGGGATTCGGTGTCGCCAAGGCCTTGGGAAAAGCCGGTTATGCCATTGTTCTTCATTTTCGGTCGTCGGGTTCCGAGGCGGCGGATTCGGTGCGACTGCTGGGCCAGGAGGGGATAGCCGCCGAGGCGATGCAGGCCGACCTCTCCGATGAGGGGCAAACGGAAAACCTTGTCGGACGCCTCATTGATCGCCATGGCCGCATCGATGCCTTGGTGACCTGCGCCTCCCGTTGGGGGCGGCATAGCCTTGCGGAAACAGATGCCGGCCTGTTCCTGGAGCAGTTCAAGGCCAACACGCTGACGACGGCGCTGGCGTGTCTTTCAGTCGGCCGCCGGATGGTGGCCCAACCGGAAGGCGGGGTTATTGTGACGGTGGGCGACTGGGCCCTTCGCCGGCCCTACCCAGACCACCTGGCCTATCACACAAGTAAAGGCGCTGTCGCGGCCTTCACACGGGCCCTTGCCGTTGAACTCGGCCGGCAAAATCCACGGGTTCGCGTGAATATGGTTGAGCCCGGTCCGGTCATGCTGCCTCCAGACATGCCCGAGGAGGAGAAACAGGAAGCCATCGGCGCCACCTTGGTGCGCAAGGAAGGAAATCCCGACGATGTCGGCAAGGCGGTGCTGGCTTTGGTGGAAAACAGCTTCATCACCGGTGTCAGCCTGCCGGTGGATGGAGGCCGGTCGATTTGGGCTGGCGGGTTGTAACTTGCTGACTCATGGGGCAGGATGAATGAGGTGGGGGGCACAGTCATGGAACATGAATCGCGTTTGGCCGAGGTCTTGCTGCAGGTGAGCTATGTCGTTGATCCCTCGCAGCAAGTCACCATGACACCCATCCCCGAACGAGTACCGGGCGCCGTGGACATTCTGGCGGCCGACCCGGAACTTGGAATTTGGCTGGGAGAAGGCCATTCAAAGGAGGGCGACGCGGCCAAGGCCCTGATGGGCGCGACCATCCTGCTGGGCCCGGTGATTGAGGAGATCGTGCAGCACCGGCACGCCTCCCGCCGGGAGGATGAGGAAGAAGAGATTCGCCGCAAGCTGGCGGAAGATCGTCGCCTTGGTCATTCTTCCTGAACGATCCCGCTCATTCCGCCGCGACAGCCTCGGGAATCTCGAGGCAGGCCGCCCGCCAAGCCGGCCATAGACCCACAAGGGTGGCCAAGGCCACCGATGATCCCAGCATGGCGAGCGCCTGAACCCAAGGAAAGAGCAGGGGAAACCGGAATCCGGCCTCGTCCCAGAGCATCACTTCCAAGGCATACCATTCAAGTGCCCAACCAGCCGCCAGTCCGAGCATTCCGCCCGCCAGTCCCATGAGCATGGCCTCGGCAAGCACGCTCGACATGATCTGCAATCGCGTGGCTCCGACGGCCCTCAGCAGGCCGAGTTCCCGACGCCTCTCCAAGACCGAGATCGTCAAGGATGTCACAACTCCCAAAAGGGCCACCAGCCCGAGGATGGCCTGCTGGGCGTAGGCCAGGTTGTTGACGCGGAACAACTGCTTTCGCACCTCATCCAGAAGCGTGTCGCACGGCATGACGAAAAGTCCGTCGGCGGGATCAAGCCCCGCCCGGAGGCGTGCCAGGCAGGCGTTGCGGTCCGCGGACGGCTGCAACCAGATGTCGATAATGTCGATTTGGTTGTCCTTGAAGTGCGACGAGTACCATTCCCGGTCGACAACGATGGTGCCGTCCTTCCAGGTGTAGTCGGTGTAGCTTCCGAGGATCGGGATCGAAAGAGGCCCCTCCGGCCCCGCCAGGGTGACCGATTCCCCGGGCCTGATCCCCTGCCTGAGCACGAAATTGTCGGAAGCCAGGGCGGCTCCCCGGCGAAAGGTTTCCGGATCGCGGCGGGCTTCCCTCACGAAATCCAGGTGATCGGGCGCGCCCGAGTCCTTGTCGCCCAACTCGGCGGCGAGGAGATAAACAATGTTGCCTTGATGATCGACCCTCGAAAGGCGCGCGCCGAGGACGGCGCGCAAGTCGCTTCCCAGCAGTTCGCGGACGCGGGGAATCACCCCGGGGTCCATGCTGACGGAATTGACATAGCTGGAAAAGGCGCTTCCCGAGGTGATGAACATGTCGGCGCCGACCCGTGTTTCAACCCAAGTGAATACCGCCGACTGCGTGGTGAGAAGAAATCCCGAGGTTTGAACGACGAGCGCGCCGGTGGAACCCAGCGCCGCGACCACCAATCCGGTGCGTCCCCCGGCGCGCGCGAGGTTTTCCACCGCCAGCCGAAAGCCCACTCCGGGGATCAGGGCCGCCAGCGATCCGGCCAGTTTTCCCACGACGCGGGCGATGAGCGGGGTGGCCAACAACGCCGCGACCAGCAGCACGGCCATGCCGCCGAAGGAACCCCACCTTGGCGGCAACAGGTGTCGGAGCCCAACCAGTCCGGCCATGAACGCCAGCAGCGTCACGACGGCGGCCAACTGAAGCCAAAGGCGGGCGGAACTGGCGCGGCCGGGATTGGGCCGCAGCGATTCAACCGGTTCCTCCCGGGACGCCTCGACGGCCGGAATCAGCGCCGCCAGGATCGCCGTGCCGACTCCACCGACAATCGCCGCGATGGCCAGACCCGGATGCACCACCCACGCCGTGCCCACGAGGGGGCGGCCCAACGCCTCCCCCAGCGCCTGGCTCATGGGACCGCTCACGGCGGCGGCCAAAGCCATTCCCAGCGGAATGCCCATGATGGATCCCGCCAGGCCCAGAATGCCTGCCTCGATGAGGAACAAACCGGCCAATTGGCCTCGTGTGGCGCCGCATGAACGGAAGATTCCCATGTCCTTGCGGCGCTCGGCCACGCTCACGGCCAGGGCGTTGTAAACGAGGAAAAGGCCGACCACCAAGGAGCCGATTCCCCCGATGGTGAATCCCAGTTCCATTCCCGTGGTCACATCACCGACAAGGCTTTCCTCTTCAGCCGTGGTCCGGACATGGGCCAAACCTTCCGACAGTGTCCTCAAGCCTTCGGCGACTTCACCGGCAAGCGCGCCCTCGGCGAGCCGGATGTCCAATCGGCTGGCGGTGCCCGGCTTGTCGGGATAAAGAAGCGACGAGGCCTGAGCCCTCGGAATGACGACAAGGGAATCGGTGATGCCCGCCAGGCGGTGGGAAGGATCGGTGGTGGTGATCCGGCCGACGGGCGAACAGCGAATCCGCCGACCGGCGACCCTCAGGTGGAACGGTTTTCCCGCGACGGATTCAGCCAGGGCGTTACCCACCACGGCCGGCGTGCCTGACAACAGCCCCAAAATGCCTTCGGCAGAAGGCGTGAGCCGCACTTCCAATCCGTCGCCAGCCAGGGACCGGGCGGGGTCGGCATCCCCGACATCCATCGCGACGATCATCACCGACCTTGGCGGGGATGTTTCAGCCAACGCCCTGCCAATGACCAGGGGATGAATCGACTTGATTCCCGGGATGGCCGCTTCGCGTATCCGGTTTTCCAGCGCGGATGGAATTCCCGCCCGGCCGTTCGTGATGATCAGTTCGCCCAGGGAGAACGGATCCCGCTTGCCTTGAACGATGCCGCGGCGCAGGGACTGGGTGGCGACCAGGGTGGCGACGCCCAAGGCGATCGAGAATGCCACGAGAACCGAACGGAGTGGCCTGCGGCGAAGGTAACCGACTCCCAGCGATCGCCAGAGGGAAAACATGGCTGGGGCCTCCCTCAGGCTCTCGATGGACGCTCGATCGATTCTATTTTTCCGTCGCGTATCCGCACCAGTCGGTCTCCGCGCGCCCCGGCCGCTGAATCATGCGTGACCATGACAACGGCGCGCGATCCGTCGTCCGCGAGGGATCGCAGCAGGTCGAGGACCTGGGTGCTGCTGGCGGAATCGAGGTTGCCTGTCGGTTCGTCGCAAAGGATGGCCTCGGCATCGAGGACGAGGGCCCGCGCCAGGGCCACGCGCTGCATTTCGCCGCCGGACATCTCGTCGGGATAATGGCCGGCCCGATCGGCCAGTCCGACGCGCGCGAGGGCCTCCGCGGCTTTCCCGCGGGCAACCGGCCTGGGGGTGCCTCCCAGGAGCAGGGGAAGGGCGACATTGTCGGAGGCCAGGAGGGTAGGAACGAGGTTGAAGAACTGGAAGACCACGGCCAGCCTGGTGCGACGCAGGATGGCCCGCTCGCGATCCCGCATGGCGGCAAGGTCCCGGCCCATGAACAGCGCTTGGCCCGAGGTGGGGGAGTCGAGCCCCGCCATGAGGTGCATGATGGTCGACTTGCCCGAACCGCTTGGGCCCATGATCGACACGAATTCGCCCTTTTCAACCGAGAGGCTCACGCCGCGGACCGCCTCGACAATCCGCGTTCCCTGGTGGTAGTGCCTGACGGCGTTTCGCAGTTCGAGCATGGGCCGCTCCGTTGTCGGTGCTCAGCTCGTGAGCTTGCGGTGGCGGAACCTCGGGAGTTCATCACGGCCGAGGCGGAGCTTGCGGGCTTCCTCGTAGCTTTGGAAATTGCCCTCGTGCCAGATCACCTTGCCGTCGCCCTCGAACGCCAGGATGTGGGTGGCGATGCGGTCGAGGAACCAGCGGTCGTGGCTGATGACGACGGCGCACCCGCCGAAGTTGAGCAGGGCCTCCTCGAGGGCGCGCAAGGTGTCGACATCAAGGTCGTTCGTGGGTTCGTCAAGGAGCAGCAGGTTGCCGCCGCTGCGCAGCAGCTTGGCCAGGTGAACCCGGTTGCGTTCGCCGCCTGAGAGTTCGCCAACCTTCCGCTGCTGGTCGGATCCCTTGAAGTTGAAGCGGGCCAGGTAGCCGCGTGAGGGAACCTTGCGCTTGCCGAGCATGATGGTGTCGGTTCCGCCGGTGGTTTCCTCGAAGACCGTCTTGTCGGGGTTGAGGCTGTCGCGGTTCTGGTCGACATGGCTGGGCAGCACGGTCTCGCCGACGCGCAGCGAGCCGCCATCGGGCTTTTCCTGCCCGACGATCATGCGGAAGAGTGTGGTCTTTCCCGCGCCGTTGGGGCCGATGACGCCGACGATGCCGCCGCGGGGAAGGTTGAAATTGAGGTCATCGAAGAGCATGGTGTCGCCGAATGACTTCTTGACTCCCTCAGCGCGGACCACGAGGTCTCCGAGATGGGGTCCGGGCGGGATCTGGAGCACGAGTTCCTCGTCGCGCTCGTCGTATTCCTGGGAGGCGAGCTTCTCGTAGGCGGCGAGCCTGGCCTTGCTCTTGGCCAGGCGCCCCTTGGGTGCCATCCTTGCCCATTCCAACTCCCTTTCGAGCTGCTTTTGGCGGGCCGACTCGGCCTTCTCCTCCCGGACGAGGCGATCCTTCTTCTGTTCGAGCCATGACGAGTAATTGCCCTTGAACGGGTGCCCGATGCCCCTGTCGAGCTCGAGGATCCACTGGGCGACATTGTCGAGGAAGTAACGGTCGTGGGTGATGGCAACCACCGTGCCCTGGAAATCCTTGAGGTAAAGCTCGAGCCAGTTCACCGACTCCGCGTCGAGGTGGTTGGTGGGTTCGTCGAGCAGGAGCAGGTCGGGCTTCTCAAGGAGCACCTTGCAAAGGGCCACGCGCCGGCGCTCGCCACCGGAAAGCTGGGTCGGCTTGGCGTCGGGCGGAGGCAGGCGCATGGCATCCATCGCCATCTCGACCGTCCGGTCGAGGTTGTAGGCGTCGGCCGCGGCGATCTTGTCCTGGACCTTGTTGAGGTCCTCCATCAGCAGGTCCATTTCCTCGGGCGAGGCGTCGGACATCTTGTTGGCGATCTCCTCCTCGCGGGCGAGCAGGGCCCTCACCGGGGCCACCGCCAGCTCGATGTTCCCGCGCACATCGGTGGATTCGTCGAGGCGGGGTTCCTGCGGGACATATCCGATGCGCGCCCCGGGGGCGGGGCGGGCGGTGCCCATGAAATCACGGTCGACTGTGGCCATGATGCGGAGGAGCGTGCTCTTGCCGGCGCCGTTGCCGCCGATGACGCCAATTTTGGCTCCCGGATAGAAGGAAAGCCAAATGTTCTTGAGCACTTCCTTCTTGTTGTACAGCTTCGTCAGCGATTCGATCGTGTAGATGTACTGGTCGCTCATGGCGCGGGAATACCCTTGGGAACCGAAGACCTGTTTTACATGATTGTAACAGGGGCGGGCCGCCCCGCGGAAAGCGGAGCGGCCCGCGTCGGGCTCACGGCCGGCCTCAGCAGGTGATCGCGCCTTCGGAAGCGCTGCCCACCGTGCGGGCGTACTTCAGCAGCACGCCAGAATCGGCCTTCAGGGCCGGCGCTTTCCAGGTCTTGAGCCTCGCCTCAAGTTCCGCGGGGGCAAGGTGCACATCGAGGCGCTTGGCCTCGGCGTCGATGGTGATCGTGTCCCCGTCCCTGATTACGCCGATCGGGCCGCCCTTGTAGGCCTCGGGCGAGACATGGCCGACGACGAGGCCATGGGTTCCGCCCGAGAAACGGCCGTCGGTGATCAATCCCACCGACTCGCCAAGGCCTTGTCCGACAAGCGCCGCGGTGACCGCGAGCATCTCGCGCATTCCCGGTCCGCCCACGGGACCCTCGCCGCTGATGACAACCACATCCCCCGCCTTGATTTGCCGCGCGGCGATGGCCTTGGCGCAGGCCTCCTCGCCATCGAACACCTTGGCCGGCCCGGTGATGGTGACCTTCTTGAGCCCGGCGACCTTGGCCACGGCGCCTTCGGGCGCCAGGTTTCCATGCAGGATGACGATGTGTCCGGAGGCGTGCATCGGTTTCTCGAACGGAAGCACCACATCCTGCGGCTTGGAGTAAATGCTGGGCACATTCGCCAGGTTCTCGGCGAGGGTCTTGCCGGTGACGGTGACGCAGTCGCCGTGGAGCAGGCCCTTGTCGAGGAGGGCGCGCAGCACCGCGGGCGTGCCGCCGACCCGGTGAAGGTCGAACATCACATACTTGCCGCCCGGCTTGAGGTCGGCGAGGTGCGGAATGCGGGCGCCAAGCCGGTCGAAGTCGGACAGTTTCCATTCCACGCGCGCTTCCCGGGCGATGGCCATCAGGTGAAGCACGGCATTGGTGCTGCCACCCAGGGCCAGGACGAGCGTGTAGGCGTTCTCGAGCGACTTGCGGGTGATGATGTCCCGGGGACGGATGCCCGCCTTGACGAGGTTCACCAAGGCTTGCCCTGCGAGGAAGGTCTCCCGTTCCTTCGCGGCGGTCACCGCCGGATAGCTCGCGTCAAAGGGCAGGGACATTCCCATCGCCTCGATGGCGCTCGACATGGTGTTGGCGGTGTACATGCCACCGCAGGAACCGGCGCCGGGGCACGATTCGCATTCGATCTTGTGCACGCCGGCCTCGGAAAGCTTTCCGGCCTGCTGTCGGCCCACGGCCTCGAAGATGCTGACGATGTCGAGGGCCTCGCCGTGCTCGCCGACACCCGGCATGATGCTGCCGCCGTAGACGAAAATGCCCGGGACATTCATCCGGGCCAGGGCCATGAGGCACCCCGGCATGTTCTTGTCGCAGCCGCCGATGGCGATGACGCCGTCATGGTTCATTCCGGCGGAGACCACCTCGATGGAGTCCGCGATCACCTCGCGGCTGACGAGGGAATAGCGCATGCCCTGGTGGCCCATCATGATGCCGTCGGAAGCGGTGGGGGCCCCGTAGATTTGCGGGACGCCGCCACCGGTCCGGATTCCCTCGATCGCCTTGCGGGCCAACCGGTCGAGATGGGCGTTGCATGGGGTGATGTCGCTGAAGAGGCTGGCAACGCCAATGACCGGCCTGTCGAAGTCCTCATCGACGAAACCCACGGCGCGCAGCATGGCGCGGTTGGGGGCGCGGCCCGGTCCGCCGGTGGTGGTCAGGCTCTTGCGTTGGTCCGACATGGAAAGGCCTTTCATGCGTGGGTTGCCGCCGGCGCCGCCGGCTTGGGTGCGTGAAGCTTACTAGGGGCCGGGTGGCTGGACAATCGCCTTGCTGTTTCCCGCGGATTGCTTGACGGAGTATGGCAAGCCGGGCTGCCGATGGGTGAAAACGAGCAACTCGGCCAGCCATCCCAGCGACACGAGTTGGATTCCGACGAGAAGGGCGGTGACGGCCAGCACCAGCATCGGCCTCTTGTGCAGCGGGTCGCCCAGGTCGGGGTCGAAGATCCTGGCGACCCAGACGCCTCCCAGCCACGCGAGCATGACCAGACCGAAGCCCATGACCAGCAAACCCATGCCACCCAGGAGGTGCTTGGGGCGCCCGCCGAAACCGGTGAGGAACCGAACCGTGAGAAGGTCGATGAATCCCTTGAAGAACCTGCTGAAGCCGTACTTGCTCGACCCCGAAGTCCGGGGCCGGTGCCTCACCACGAGTTCGCCGGTCCGGAATCCCCTGGCCGCGGCGAGCACGGGCACGAACCGGTGAAGTTCACCGTAAAGCGTCACTTCCCGGAACACCTCGGAGCGGTAGATCTTCAGGCCGCAATTGTGGTCGTGAAGCCGCACTCCCGTGAGCCAGCTCACCATGCCGTTGAACACCCTGCTTGGGTAAACCTTGTGCCAAGGGTCGTGGCGTTCCTTCTTCCAGCCGCTCACGATGTCGAACGGGGCCGTCTTGCCCCTCCTGCCGATCGGTCCGCCCGCCTGTAGCGCGGCATAAAGCGCGGGAACGGCGGCGGGATCATCCTGCAGGTCGGCATCCATGGTGACGATGAATTCGCCCGAGGCCGCGGCTACCCCGGCCATGAGGGCGGCGGCCTTGCCGAAGTTCCGCCGAAAGCGGATGCCCTTGATGAGACCGGGATGCAAGGAAACGATCTGCTCGATCACGCTCCAGGAATCGTCCCGGCTGCCGTCATCCACGAAGATGACCTCAAGTAAATGGCCATCCACCATGCCGACGGCGAGAATTTCCTCCGTCAGTTCCCGCAGGGATCCCTCTTCGTCGTGGACCGGCACCACTATTGAAATCATTCGGGGGCCCCGCTGGTCGTGGATGCGGGCTTCCCGGTCCACCAGACCCACATTACTAGCGCCGAGGCGACTTCCGCAACGGTCCAGACCAACCGCAGGAGCAAGGACACCACCAGGGCCTGTTCGGACCCCAGTTGCGGTGTCAGCGATTGCTGGATCAGGAATTCGCGGACGCCCAGGCCTCCGGGTGTGGACGCCACAAATCCCCCGACATTGGCAAGGGGAACCCATGCCGTGGACGGGGCGAGGATTTTCAACCCCGCGCAGGGGGCCAGGCCTTCGACGAGGACCACAAGCGAAAGGGACAGGAGAATCCAGCCGGCCACCATCAGCAAGGCCCCGAAAGCCAGCCTGCCGGCCGGCAATCGGAACTGTTCCATTCCAGTATCAAAACCCATTCGCCTGGCTGATGCGCGGGCCAAACGGATGCTCCATGAAGGCCACGCGGGAACGAGCGTGACCACGGCTAAAAATCCAAGCTTGGGGATGAGCCAACGATCGGTGGAAAGCCCTGGCAGGCCAAAGAATTCGAGGCACAAGGCAATGGCCAGGGCCAGCAGGGCACCGACGGCCATGGTCCAAAGGACCTCGATCATTCCGGTTGCCACGCCAATGGTCATGGGCACGCCATAGTCTCGCAACATCGCCGCCCTCATGAGCAGGGCCAAGCCTTTTCCGGGAACATATTTTCCCATTTGGCTGACCAGAAAGGCTTGGCAAGACCGGCTTAATGGCGCCGTGTAGCCGCAAGCCACCAGGAGAATGCGCCAGAACATTGCCGAGCACAGGATGCCCGCGAGGTAAAGTGCCGCGCATGATCCCCATGACCATGCGGGCACTGACAAGACTAAGCTTGCGATTTCGGGCGATTCAATTGATTTGAATGAGCGATAAAAATGCCAAGCCAGAAAAACGAGCAGGACCGGCGGCAGAAAAAACCGCGCCCAGCCAATCAAGTTGATTCTTGACTTAGCTGACATCGCTTGACCGGAAAATGGGAGTTGCCAACGGAACCGGGAGATCGCCCCGCTCAGCGACGGGCGGGTGGAGAGGGAGGCGGGGGCAGGGCGTTGCCGCCAGCCATGGGAGCTGGAACGATTTCCGGCACTGGCAGCGGTATTCTTGGGGCTGGAAGGGCACCCATGCCCGGTCCGGGGGCGACCCCGGGAACTGGCTGAACCATGACGGGAGGGCCCGGATTGATGATGTTGCCATCGGCTTCGCCCGATTCCTGCCGGATGGCCATGGCCGCGGCGGGTGTGGTGACAAAGAGCACGGCGTCCATGCGGGCCATCTTGAGTCCGGCCAATTCGGAAAGGATGCGAACACCGGCCTCGAGTGAGACATCATCGGTGGAAACCGTAACGGCAAGCCTTGAAGCCTCAGCGGCGCGGGGATCAAGCAGGATGGTCGCGCCTGTCTGGCGGGAAAGATCCTTCAGGGCGTCGGAGAGCGGTTGCGCGCTGGCGGAGATTGAAACGCGTTGCCCGTGCAGCCTTGAGAGGGCCATCTCGCTTGAGGTGACAAGCAGATGATCACCCATTTTCACCACCCTTAGGTCGAGCGGTTGAAGGAGGCGCCTGAGGACGATGGTTCCGGAACCCGCCTTGGGAATGATTTCCAGCGCGACATCCTTGGGTTCCATCTCGCCCCATCGGCCCTGCAAGGCCGGCTTGTCGAGCAGGATCTTCACATCACAGGCGACGGCGACCTGGTCGAGCGCGTCGAGCAGGGCCGGCCGACCCATCAGGCGGACCTCCTTTTCCAAGCCGGCGAACGCGCCCGGCGCTTCCTCAACGGGGGGGAAACCCACGGCCGCAAGGATGACCAGGGTGGACCAACTGTTCATGATCGCTGCTCTCCCGTGGGTTTCATGATTTCAAGTGGTCACGCATCCGCCTGAGGGCTTCCCCCAAGTATGCGATCGCCCCGTAATGAGTGCAATCGAACCATACGATTTCAGGTTGTCCCGCGGCTTTCCAAAGGCATGTGGCCATGGCCGGGGAGATGATCTCGTCGCGGGAAGCCTCGAGCATCAGCACCTTCCGCCCCTTGAGCCTGCCGGCCCAGGTGGCTGGATCGTAAGGCGCCAGCAGGAAGGCGATGGTTTCCTTGCCCAGTCCGTATTGGGCAAGCTCACGAAAAACGGGACGGGCCTGCGGATGGTCATGGAATCCCTCGACCATGCCGCCCCCTCCCAGCAGGATGACCACCCGGTCGAAGCGTGGTTCGAGTGATCCGGCCAGGGCGGCAAAGAGGCTGCCCAGGCTGGTGCCGGAGACGCCGATGCGAGCCTTGTCGACCTCGGGACGCGAGGCCAGCCATGCGCGGGCCACCCTGATATCGAGAACGGTTTGCCGTATTCCGGGGAGTGTGCGCAGCAGGTTGGCCGACATGAGTTTCATGGAGGTTCCGGGAGGTCGCCTGGGGCCGTAGTAGGCCATCTGCATGAAAAGGGCGCCGACACCGTTGCGTGCCAGGTAGGTGCTGATCAACCTGGAAAGGCTCTGGTCGCCGCCCGTGATGTCGAGGACAACCGTGGTGGGAAACGGCCCCCTCCCGACCGGCCTGTAGTAGACGGCGTGGACGGTATTGTTCTCGGGGAACGGACTGGCCACGGGCGAGTCGAATCGTAGGGCCTGCGTGGTGTGGCTTTCCTCGGGGCGCCGAGGCGGGTCGAGCTGAAACCAGTGCTTCCTCCCTTGGAGACGATACATCTCGGGAATCGAATCCTCTCCCATGGAAGGGGTGAACTCGAAATTTCCCTCCTCGCGCGCCGGATCGGCAAACGCCAGGAGGGCGGCCGCCGAAATCGCCATGATGCTTGTCATCGGAACCCACCCCGCATGCTAACCCTTGCAACCGAGAAGGCGGTGCTCCCGGATGATCCGGGCCACCCGCTCGGGAACCATCGCCTCCCATCGGCTATCGTTGCTCGCGATTTTATCAAGCACATCGCGCGAAAAAATCGGCAGGAACTCGGGGGTGTAGTTGTCCAGGTGGACGAGGCAACCCCTGTCGACCAGGTAGCCGTAAAGCTTGCGGAGGTCAGCGGCCACTTCCATGTTGTCCACGGTGGTCAGGACGCCCGTGGCCGGGTCGAGGAACGGATAAACGAAGAGCTTCAGGTCGAACTTGAAGAGCCTGCCGAATGATTCGAGGATGCCACCGTCAAGGTTCTGATAATATTTCGGATCAAATAATTCCTTCAGGCTGGCCGCGCCCATGACAATGCCCACCTTCCTCTGGGAGCGCTGGCAGAGGAACGCCGCGAGACGGTAGTACTCAAAGTAGTCGCTGATCATGACGGTCAGGCCGCACGCGGCGAGCATGTCGACCCGGGCGAGAAAATCGCGATGGTTCAGTAAGTCGTTGACCTCGAGGAGGTTCCGCATCGTCAGTTCGGTGACGATGACAACCTTATCGCGCTCATCATGGGGGAGTTCGAGGACGAACTTTTCGCGGGCCGCCCGCAGCATGTCGACATTCACATGTGTCACAGGCCTGAAACTGCCCCTCTCCACCAGCACCGGGCGCTTGCGGAACACCTCCGAAGGCTGCAGCACGGCGCCCTCGGCATCGAACATCGCGCACTTGCTCAACCCGACCTGCACGAGGAGGAGGCTCATGACGCGGTTGTCGACTTGGCGGAAGCCGATGCCCGAGAACTCGATCATGTCGATCTCGACCCGGGCCGTGTTCAGGTTGTCGAGCAGCGACTCAACCAGTTGTTCGGGTTCATGGTGGAGGAAAAACGCGCCATAAAGGAGGTTGACGCCGACGATTCCAAGGGCTTCCTGCTGGAGGATGTTCTCCGTGTCGAGCATCCTCACATGGATGATGATTTGGGAATCCTGGTCGCGTGGAAACACCTGAAAGCGAACGCCCATCCAGCCATGGCATTCGTTGTTGCCCTTGAAGCTTCTGGCGGAGACGGTGTCGGCGAAGGTGAAGAATGCCGTGGAGTCACCGCGGGAATCCTTCAATCGTTCCAGCGTGAGGCCATGTTCGTGGTCGAGCATTGACTCGAGCCTAGGGCGACAGACATACCGCTCGCATGGGCCGTAAATCGCGTCGGATACGGCCATGTCGTAGGCTGAAATGCTCTTGGCGATGGTTCCCGCGGCGCCCCCGACGCGGAAAAACCACCGCACCACTTCCTGCCCCGCGCCGATTTCGGCAAAGGTTCCGTAGCGCCGCGGGTCGAGGTTGACGCGCAGGGCCTTGGCATGGGTGTCGGGCTTTTCGCGGGCGTTGCCTTGGACGGCTATCGGGTTGCTGGACACGGGCGGACTCCATGGCACCGATTCCTCAGCCAATATCTTGGCCATGCGGACGCCGCCAAGGCCACACCGGATTGCCCATTGGCCCGAATTTGGGAAGCAGCCACCTGTTTGTCTTGACCGGCCAGAAAAACATGGGTGATCATCCTTCTCGAGGATTGAGGCGGCAGCGGGGGTGATTTCATGTCGGGTCCGGATCCAACCACCGAGTCCGGCCTGGATGTGTTCCTTGTCGTCGGGCCCGAGGAGCGACAATCCGATTCCGAATCGACCTGGCATCGGAGACTAATGTCGGCTTGGCTTCCCCTTATCGAACGGCTTGGACCGGTGGTGGTCCTTGACAGGCCCGAATCCCGATTGGCCTTTCATGCCCATCAGGCTCGCCTCGCGGGCAACAAACCTGTCTGCGTTTCATTCCTGCCGCTTTCGCGCGTCTATCCGGTGAGTGGAACCCGCACCGTTGTCGCGACGGCATGCGATCATGTTTCTGCTCCTGATTGGCCGGTGGGAGGCGACCCGCGAAGGCGATGGTCGCGCACGGCGCCCCTTGTTGACCTGTTGCTCACCCCGGTTCCCGCCACCGAAGAGGCGTTTCGTGACGCCGGTTTCCAGGGACGGGTATGGGTGATCCCCGGCCCGGCCGATGAGCCGGGTCCCGGCTCCGGATCCGGGAGTGAACTCGTTGAAATAACATTCGGCCGTCCATCTCCCCATCCGAATGAACCGGCATGGCAGGAATCGGATGCGGGAGCAAGGGGCACTTCTTCCTTGTTGTGGTTCGCGCTCAGGCGCGGATATTACCGGCTTGCCCGTCCGCTTATTCCCGCTCGTTTTCATCACTTCATGCTTCACGGCTTCAAGCAGCTCAAGAGCCTCATTCGAAATGCGGCTTCGTCTCGCAAGGGGGCTTCCCGTGTTGACCTCGAAGGAATGGAGGTCACCCTCGCGCGCCTGGATCCGATTGCCGATCCGCATGGCACATTCGAGTGCCTGTTGGCTTATCGGCGCGCCATAGGCGAGCAAGCCGGTCGGATGCTGGTTGTGGAAGCTTCGGGTTCTTTGGCCGAATCAGTTCGCGCCCTGAAGGAAATGGCAGGGCGAATGCCGGCATGCGCGGCCCGCTTGGGCGTGACTCGACCCGGGGCCCTTGCTGACGCCAAATTCGCCAAGTCAATATCCTGGGCCGTGGTTCCCCGATCCGACAGGGCCTCGTCGGAATGGATGCAACTCAGGCTTGGCCAAGGGATACCGGTCATGGCGCCTGGAAAGGGCATGTCGTTGCCGCTGGGGGCCGCCTGGCCGGGAATTCCATTGGAATCCGAGCGGGTTCCCTATGCCTTGCCAGATGATCCGGAGCACATGGAGTGCCTCCTTGCCACCCGGGCCCGGTTTGACGAATTGGAACGGGCCTTCACGCGCGCGGCGGCGTTGCGGCTTGGCACCAAGGGGCACTCGCATTTACGCGACATGGCCCTAGTGGCCTCGGCTTCCGGGGCCAGGTTGGCCCCTGGGCTCATCGGGTCGGCGCTGGCGACGGGAAGCCAACGGACTTGCCTCCGGAGCGTGGCGTGACCGGAGCCATGGTTGATCCGGCCGCTGTTTATGTTGATGTCACTTCCCTTTCCCAAACCAAGCTGACTGGTGTTGGCCGATGCGTGGCCCGCGTGGTTCAGGCCTTGGCGGCCATTCGCCCGATCCGGCTGTTCAGCATGGCCCGCCTGGAGGACTTGCGGGACCATGGCCAAAAAACCGGAATTCATCAGGGCCTTGAAATCGAGTTGGCGCCCGGGTGCCTCCCTCCCGATGGCTGTGATATGCACGACTGGCGGGACAGCGTGTTCTCCATGCCATCGCGTCCGTTCGACCACCGCGCTTCGGTGGAAGCCGTTGGCATCTACACATTCCGCCGCTCGGTGAAAAAGCGGTTCGCGCGTGAAGTTTCGATTCATTTCGACCTGACGGCATGCGTGGTTCCACACACGCATGAAAGCCAAACAAGGCAGGAGTTCAGCCAACTCGTGGAGCAAATGATTCCCCTGGACGATGGCCTTATGGCGATATCGAAATCGACCCGGGATGACTTGGTTTGGTTGGGCGGAGCGGATTCCCGGAAGGTGGACTGGTGTCATTTGGGGCCCAGCCAATGCCTGGCCGCGCATGCCTGGAAAGGTGAGTTGCCAAGGCGGGATCCCGACCTGTTTTTGGCCGTCTCCACGATCGAGCCGAGAAAGAACCCTGCAATGCTGCTTGAGTGGTTTTTGACAAGTCCGGTCCTGCCCGAGCGCGCCCGATTGGTATGGGCCGGCCCCAGCGGCTGGATGGTGGACCGCGGGAAAATTCCAGGCTCGAGAAATCGGCGCACAATTGATTTTCTGGGCATGGTTTCCGACTCGGAATTGTGCCGGCTTCATTCCAGCGCGAGATGCCTGGTCTATCCGTCGATCTATGAGGGTTTCGGTTTTCCCGTTTTGGATTCGCTGCTTCATGGGACTCCTGTCATTTGTTCGGGAAACAGTTCCCTGCTCGAGTTCGCGGGGCCGGGAGTCCACTTCGCCGATCCTTTTGATTTCGCATCGCTCGATGCGGCATGGATGGCTCTCCGGGAATCGGAGTGGCCCGTGGAACGCGCCGATCTTCAGGCTTCTTGCTCCTGGCCGAGGTTTGCCGGAAAGCTGCTCGAGTTAACCCGCGGTGGCCGACCTTGACGCCATCCGGCAGGATTTCCCATGATCCGGCGATGAAAATCCTTTGGAACATCCTTCCCACCCTTGGTTCCCGGACAGGCATCGGATGGTATGCCCGCGAAACCCTGGCCGCGTTGCGTGAAACGGCCGGAAACGATGAGGCTTACCTGGAGTCGCCGGGCCTCGTCGGCAGGTCGCTGAGGTTGGCGTGGCTCAAGGCAAGGCCGTGGTTCCAACGCGAGGAAATCGTTTCCGCCGCCGCCCCATCCGAAAAGCCGAGGCAACGGTCATGGAAGGCATGGGCCCTCGAGCAGGCGAGATTGGTTCAGGACGCCGTTCAGGAAAGGGCCCTCAATCGCCTATACAAGCAAGGGCGGATCGATCTTTACCATGAGCCGAATTTCCTGCCATGGTCGAGCGATGTGCCCACAGTCTCCACCTTTCATGATCTCTCACCTATTTTGCACCCTGAATGGCATCCATCCGACCGGGTCGCCCGTTTCGAGGCCCTGGCCCGAAAGGCCGTTGACCGTTGCAGGCATGTCTTCACCCTGTCGGACGCGATGTGCAAGGAATTGGCAAGCCAACTTGGCGTATCGGCGGACCGGATTTCCCGGACTTACATGGGAGTTCGGGAGGGCTTGGCGCCCATTTCGGGTGCCTCACTTGATTCGACCCTTTCGGTGATGGGACTCAAGGCGGGGTATTTCCTGCATGTGGGAACCCTGGAACCGCGAAAAAACCTGCTAGTCGTTGCCAAGGCTTGGGCATCCCTGCCAGCCGGGGTGAGGGAAAAACATCCCCTCGTTTTGGCCGGCGGGTGGGGTTGGCGATGTGATGACTTGAGGCGGTTCATCGATGGGAATCCCGGCATCCACCGGCTTGGTTATGTTCCCGAGGAACATCTTTCCGCGCTCTATTCGGGCGCTTTGGCCTTGGTTTTTCCGACCCTATACGAGGGATTTGGAATGCCCGCGGTGGAAATGCTCGCCTGCGGCGGAGGAGTGATCGCCTCAAGGATTCCTGTTCTTCTGGAAATCATGGGGCGGCATGCCCACTATGTCGATCCGGCCGACATTTCCGGCTGGCGTGACGCCATTGCGCTGGCGGCGCGCCAGCCTGATTGGCTTGACGCGCCGAAACTGGGCGCCGTGGAGCACGCCTCCCAGTTCACCTGGAAGGCCACCGCCGAGTCGACCCGGGCCGGATATGCCAAGGCCTTGCGCGCCGGTTCGTCGAGGTTGGCGGCCTGATCGGCCCAGTTCAATTCGAATCGTTGAGCCGCATCAGCCACGGTGTTGATTTGTAAGGCGTCGCCAAGACGGGCGGGCGGCCCAACGCCTCGGAAAGCGCCGAAGGCAACCTGTTTCCCTTGGCCACAAGCACGGCCGACTGGTCGCCCTTCAACCAGTCGGCCAGTTCCTTCCCCCGCGACTCGCTGAAAACCATCCTCGGCAGGTCCCGGGCGTAAAACTCGACGCTTTCATAAGGTCGGGGAAAACAAGCCAGGGTGGCTTCGGGCGATTGCGTCCGCAACCATGAGATACTTTTGCGGGTGGAAAAGGTCTCGTGATGGCCCCACAGGAGCACCCATTGGCCCGATACCATCAGCGCGCAGGCCAGAACCATGGCCAAGTCCCAACGGGCTCCGTGACGCATCATGACACAAGAAGCGGCGCCAGCCACGGCGGTGAGCGGCAGGATCCATCCCCATGATGACCAACCCAAGGCGAATCCAACCCAGCCAACACCCGCCAAGGCCAGGACCAATCCCCAGACGGTTACCGTGGCCCCGGGCGGATTCCGTCGAGAAAGTTCCGTCCAGCCCCCGGGCCATTTCGCGTCGAGCAGAAGGCCGGCGAGCAGGCAGGCCTGGGGAAGAAAAGCGGTGGCGTATGAGGGGCGCTTGGATCCAGCGATGCTGAAAAACAAGAAACTGAAGCCGAGCGAACACGCGAGCCAAACCCATGGCCCCGTGTTTGGAAGCACCGTTTTGGAGGTCGCGTTCCTCATGGCCGCCATCACGGCGATGGGCAGCCAAGGCAGCAGTCCCAAGCCCAACCCTGGCAGGTGATACCAATACGGTTCGTCATGGTCGAAAGGGGTGGAAAACCTTTCCACATTATGCCTGACGAGAAAGGTGAACCCGAAACCCGGAGAAGCGGAGTCCAGCGCCATGAATGCGAGAGCGGCGCTCGCCGCCACGGTTGCCAGCCAGACTGAAAGGGCGGCGATGCCAATCCATCGACCCGACACGGCCAGCGCCATCAGGGCGGCGGGCGCGACAGGCACAACCACGACCGGGCCCTTGGCCAAGATGCCCGCCATGGTGAAGGCCCAGCCGATGGCAAGCCAGAGAATGCGAATCCTTTGGCCTGAAAGGCCGGCATGCAGGCTGGCCAGCGTCGCCAGGCATGAAAGTCCCACCATCCCGTCCATGGCCAGCATGTTCTGGTAGTACATGAGGCGAGGGGAGAAGCAGAGAACCAACGCGCAGACCATCGCTGTCCGGGGCCCGGAGCAAGCCCGCAGCCATGCCCATGCCACCCATGGCAAGGCCAGCGCGCAGGCACTGGCAGGCACCCGGGCGGCCCCATCGGAAACGCCAAAGAGGCCATATGACAGCATGACCAGCCAGTACAAGAGCGGCGGTTTGTCCGGATAGGGTTCGCCAAACAGTTTCGGTGACAGCCAATTTCCGCTTTCCAACATTTCAAGCGGAATCAGCGCGTAGCGCGCCTCGGTTGGTTCCAGCAGCGGCATTCCGATGCCAGAAAAGGCGACAAGGAGGGTGGCGACGGCAAGGCCGGCAAGCCATCCGCGTTCGATTGGGCTGATGGGCGGATTCATTCCGTACCGGGGCATGGTGCCATGGGCCAAGACGCGAAGCGGCAATCCGCCTCGAGACGGCTTGAGCTTGTTGTCGGGGAATCGTTGCCAAGGGTAAAGTGTCTTCTGATCGCCGGTAGGGGTTCGCATTCGCCCGACAAGCGGAACCGCCCCACGATCTTCGTTGTTTTTCCCACCCTTGGAGTTCGTCATGAGCCCTTGTTTGATGCTTTCCGTGATGTTTTCACTTTGCTCCCCGGAACAGGCTTGGAATTTCAAGACGCAGGAGATCGATACGGGCTTGGGAGTCGGCTACGCGGTCCTGGCGGTCGACCTGAACAACGACGGGGCCAAGGATTTGGTGGTGGCCGACAAGCAAAAAATATTGGCGTACTACCATCCCGATTGGAAACGAAAGGTGCTGCTGGAGGGTGGAACGGCACCCGACAATGTCTGCATTGCCGCGCGTGACATCGATGGCGACGGCAAGGTCGATCTTGCCTTGGGAGCCGGGTGGAAGCCGTTCGACACCAAGGGCGGTGGAACCCTGCAATGGCTTCGGCAACCCGACAGGCAGGACTCGCCATGGACGGTCCATCTGATTTCCAGCGAACCAACGGTGCACCGCATGCGTTTCGCCAAGGTGGGGAAAAACGGCGAGGAGGAGTTGGTCGTCATACCCTTGATGGGTCGTGATAGCAGTGCCAAGGCCAACTGGATGGATGGCAGCCCGCTGAGGGTGCTGGCCTATTCGGTGCCGGGAAATCCAGCCAAGGACCCCTGGCCCGTGCGCGTGCTCAACCAGGAACTCCATGTGGCGCACAACTTTGATTTCGTGACAAGGGAAGGCGGCCATGATCTTGTCATCGCCAGCTATGAGGGAGTCAGCCTGCTTTCCCGGGCCAACGGTGGAGATTGGCGACGGGAGCTGCTTCACCAGGCGAACCAGGACAACGCCAAAGGCAACCGGGGCGCCAGTGAGGTCCGCCGAGGCACTTTGGCCAATGGCGAACCGATTTACGCGACGGTGGAACCTTGGCACGGCGGAGAACTTGTTGCCTACCGGCGTGACAGCGGCGCTTGGAAACGCAGAGTGCTCGATAACCGCCTCAAGTGGGGGCACGCCATCGCCTGCGTCGACCTCGATGGTGATGGAACCGATGAGATTGTCTTCGGAATTCGCGACAACCTCTCAACCCTGCCGGGTGAAAAATGCGGTGTCCGGATTTTCAATTGGGATGCGAAGGCGATGGATTGGAAAAGGCATCTTCTCGATGAGGGTGGCGTGGCCGTCGAGGATTTGCTGGCCGCCGACCTCGACAAGGATGGCAAGCCCGACCTCGTTGCAGTGGGCCGAGCCACGGGGAATGTCAGGATTTACTGGAACAAAAGGTGATGGTTTGGGGCGTTTGAGTTGTTTGGAAGTTTTGCGTCTATTTGCTTCATTATGACTGATGAGGCAAACATTCTGGAGATGCGTTTCAGACCTGAACCTTTTTGCGCCGATACCAGACTCGTGGGTTGACGATGCCCCTTGCGCATGCTGCCGGGGCAACACGGGAGAGGACGCGGGCCATGAAGGATCACCTGATGCGAGGCCTGGAGGCTCTTTTTGCGTTGATGGAGTCTCGCACAAAACGCAGAACCTTGCCTCCGGTCATTGAAGGTCTCGAGGATAGGGTGACTCCGGCATTCGACATGACGATTGGCGCCGGAGCCAATGCCGGAGTCACTGTCGCGCGAGCCGGAAGTTTAACAACGGTCACGGCCAATGCCACGGGTGCCCTTGTCAGTATCGACTTCCTGGCGGCTGAGTTCGCCGCTGGAAATGATGTGATCATCGACAACGGCAATGGTACCGCCACGCCTGCGGAAGTCGGCGCGATCGTCTGGACGGCACCCTTGGCCCTCGGGGACATACCATCAAGCGGCTTGGGACGAACCCTGACGATCCGTCAGGATCCCACGACAACCACAGGTAGCATCTCGCTCGGAACTGGCTTGACGGCTTTCATCACCGGGAACCAGCAAAACAACATCAACCTCCTCGTGAATGCCCATGGCGGCCCCAATTACCTTGGCGGTCCGAAAATTGACATCCATGGCGATGCCAACAGTGGCATCAACGACATTACCCTCGATACCATCGTGACGGCCGGTGGCGTTAACACAGGAGTTGGGCATGTCGCCGTGGATTCGTTGTTCACGGCTCTTGGAAATATCACAATTGATTCGAACTTGGTTGTCGTGGGCGACGGCACCGGCACGGATGGTTTTTCCTCGGCGAACGGCAGCATAGCCATCACCACGGTCAATGGCACGGGCCAGGTGGTGTTCGCCAACGCTGATAATCAACTTTCCGCTCCACTGGGATCAATTAGCGTCAGCGGCAACATGGCGGTCGACAGCGCCGGCAACAACCTGACCCTCGTTTCAAATTCGAATGTGACGGTAAGTGGAAACTTTGGCGATCCCAGCGGCGTCCTAACCTTCGGCACGGTGACCATCAATTCCGCCGGGCCCATTGGCACCCCTTCCAGCATCAATTTCAACGGTTCCGTCGGCCTCGACGGTTTCGTCTCCACGGCCCCCTCAGGCAACACCTACAACCTCAACCTGCTGGGTGGTGGCTACTTCAATGGAATCCAGGGAAATCCCACGACTTTCGATACCTTGGGGGTGATTTCCATCGGCAATGGCACCCAGGATGTTTTCACATTCGAATCCGGGGTGAGCCTGACAGTCGCTTCGCCGCAAGTTGGCGGAGCACCCACCGTGAACGCGACCATTCGCACACCTGGCGAAATCATCGAACTTCTCGATGCCGCCCTTGTGAATGCCGTCGTCCTTGACACCACCAACAATGGTGTTGTACCCGCCGGTGGAAACATCACGATCGATGACATGCTTGCCCACGCCGTGACGACAACCGGTTTGTCGACCCTATCGCTCAACGGCGGCAGTTCGGGTGATGTGAAAATCAACGCGCCACTTTCCGGTTCTGTTGCCGTGACGATTCAGAATTCGGGAACCACCGAGTTCAACGCGCCGGTCAACCTCACGGGCCTCAGCATCAACAACACTACCTCAACGGTGACCTTCCAGGCTCCAGGCTCGGCTGCCACCGCCGTGTTGCCCGCTGTTTCCGGAATGGTGCTTGGCAACCTGACCATGCAATCCGGCCGAAGTTTTCAAGTGTTGTTCGCGAATCCTTCCATTGCCACCAATATCCCCGCCTACTCCATCACCGGGTCGCCCGTCGGCAGCGAGACCTTGCGGTTTGTCGGACCCGGTCAGGTAACCATCCAACCGTCAAGTTCCGGCGCCAACTTCACCGGGCGGGTTTCCGTTGAGGGAGGAGTTCTTTCCGTTAACGGCAACTATTCAACCATCAATTTCGACCTGAAGGGTGGAACCACGGGCGGGACGGGTTCTGTGAATTCACTTAATTCCATTGTGCCGATTTCCAGCGTGATCGCTCCCGGTGGTTCGGGCACGGTGGGAACTTTCACGGCTTCAACGCTCAACCTCAATGACAGTTCCACCCTCAGCGTTGATCTCGCCATGGGGAGGGGAGACCGGCTCATCACCAACAACCAGCCGATCCTCAATGGTGCCAGGTTGACAGGCACCGTGACCTTCAACTCGATGAAAACGGGAACAACCTACACCATTGTCACCAATAACAGCAACCAACCGGTTCTGGGCATATTTGCCGGATTGCCTCAAGGCGGAACAACCCAGATTGGCAACCAGATTTTCTCGATCAATTACTTGGCGGGCGACGGGAACGACATCACCCTGACCGCCGTTACAGGTTCGAACACGCCGATCGGCAACACTCCGAATGAGCGCTATGTGAGCTACCTGTTCCTTACAATCATGGGGCGTCAGGCGACTTCCAGCGAGTTGTCGCTTTATTCAAGCCGACTCAACCAGGGGGCTTCCCGCAACTCTGTCGCCGCTTCCATTTACAATTCTGTTGAACAGCAAAACAATCAGGTTCAGGGATATTTCCAGCAGTTTCTCAAGAGAAACGGAAACTCCTCCGAAATCAGCAGGTTCGTCAGCTCACTCAGGGCGGGAGCATCGGCAAACAGTGTCATTTCAACATTTATACTATCGCGAGAATATCAAATCGCCAATCCTCCCATCCAACAGTTTGTAAGGTCTCTTTACATCAACCTGCTTGGCAGGAATCCCGACGCGGCAGGATTCGCGGCCAATTGCAACGCCTTGCGCACAGGAGTGACTCGCCAGGCTCTGGTTTTAAGTTTCCTCAATTCCACCGAGTACATCAATCGACAAGTGAGAAGCCAGTATCAATCCCAGCTCGGCTTCTTGCCCAACCAAAGCTCCCTCAATTTCTGGGTCAATCAGATGCGGGCCAATGGAATCGGATTCCTGGTTGTCGGGTTGGCCGCAAGCAACTCCGCTTTCCAGCGGGCCCAAGGGAATAGTGTTTGAGAATTCCGCCAGTCCCTACGGGCGGTTCAACGGGGTCCGCCGGCTTTCAGTCCGGCGGACCCCGTGCCTTTTCAGCCTCGGAGTGGAGTTTGGAATTTCAAAACCCGTGGCGACGGTCGGGTCAGTTTGCGGAGGCCTTATCCAGATGCAATCTGCCCGCTCGGGTGATCTTGTAACCGGGCGTGGGTATCTCGCCATCGCCGGAAAGAACTGGTTCAATCAAGCCTCGCGCCACCAGCTGCCCATGCAGGCGATTCCAAGCCCTTGGGCTGGCCTGCGACTGCCCACGATGCACCCGGATCAGGCAACCGCCCTCCGGCGCGACCGCGTACTGTTTCAGCAAGTCCGTGACCAAGCCGTCATTTTCGATGCCGGGTTCATCGACCGGATCGTCCATTTCCATCATGGGGTGGATTCCTCCATCTCCCAGATCGACTTGGAAATGAATGATCCAGTCGCCCATGTGCCAATGGATGGCTTGAAAACCAGTGAGCGGTTTCCAGGTGAAACGATTTTGAGGGAATGGTGGGCTTTCAGTCAGGCCAGGATTGGGAGAACAACCTCACCTTCGACATCCGTCAGGCGGAAATCGCGCCCTTGGAAGCGGTAGGTGAGGCGCTTGTGGTCGAGTCCCAACTGATGAAGGATCGTCGCGTTAAGGTCGTGGACATGGACTTTGTTTTCCGCGGAGGCAAAGCCGAGGTCATCGGTTGTTCCATGCTGAGTGCCCGGCTTGAATCCGCCACCGGCAAGCCACATCGTGTAGGCGTCAATGTGGTGGTTGCGGCCCACGGTCTCCCGCGTCTCCCCCATGGGAGTGCGGCCGAACTCGCCTCCCCAGACCACGATGGTGCTGTCGAGGAGGCCGCGGGCGGCCAGGTCGCTCACAAGGGCGGCGCAAGGCTGGTCGACCTCGCGGCAGACGCGCTCGAGGCCTCTCTCGAGGTTGATGTCGGGCCCGCCATGGTGATCCCAATCGGTGTGGTAAAGCTGCACGAACCGCACGCCCCGTTCCACAAGCCTTCGGGCCAGGAGGCAGTTGGCCGCGAAGGACGGTTGGCCGGGAACGGCGCCATATCGTGACAGGGTTTGGGTGGATTCCTTGGAAATATCGATCAGGTCGGGCGCCGAGACTTGCATGCGAAAGGCCATTTCATAACTGGCCGTGCGCGCGGCGATTTCCGGATCTCCCTGATCGGCAAACCGGATGCGGTTGAGCCCGGAAATCGCTTCCACCACCCGTCCTTGCGAAGCGCGGGCGATGCCATCGGGAGTCGCGAGGTTGATCACCGGGTCTCCGGTGGAACGGAATGGTACGCCTTGGTAGGAACTGGGCAGGAATCCGCTGCCCCACAAGGGCATGCCGCCACGGGGGCCCCGCGGGCCGGATTGCAGCACGATGAATCCCGGAAGGTCTTTCGAAGGGCTTCCCAATCCATAGGTGACCCATGCGCCCATGCTGGGGCGACCGAACTGCGCCGATCCGGTGTTGGCAAAAAGCTTGGCAGGCGCGTGATTGAAGACATTGGTTGACATGGAGCGGATGATGGTCAGTCGGTCGGAAACCGAGCCCGTGTTGGGCAGCAGCTCGGAAATGCTGGCTCCCGACCGGCCCCAGCGCCTGAACTTCCGCGGGCTAGCCAGGAGTTTGGGGCGCTCCTTGGAGAATGAGTTCATGAAAGCGAAACGCTTGCCCTTGATGAACGACTCAGGAATGGGCTGCCCGTTCAGCCGGTTGAGTTCCGGCTTGCTGTCAAAGAGGTCAAGCTGGCTGGGGCCGCCAGCCATGAAAAGATAAATGACGCTCTTGGCCTTGGGTTCATGATGGGTGGCGCTGAGTGCCATCGGATCGGCGGAGCTATCGCCAGCCGCGCGGGCCTGAAGCGTGGAAAGCGCCATGCCGGCCAGCCCGATGGGGCACCGGGTGAGGAAATGGCGCCTGGCCGGAGCCAGTGGATCGGAATCGGATGCGGGAAGCATTGGGTTCACTCCCGGGTGAGGAATTCTTCGGAATTGAGCAGAACCCGGGCCAGCGAAACGAGGGAGTCGCCCGCGCCCGGCGAGCCTGATGACTCGCTGTTGATCAATTCCAGCATCAGGTTGGTTTCAGCCTGCGAAGGGGAGCGGCCCAGCGCCATCCGGAAGGCGGCTTCGACTTGGCTTTCGGATGAGGGCCGGTTGGCGATCTTCGCGGCCAGCGCCTTGGCGCAATCAAGCTGGGTGCCGTCATTGAGCAGGGTGAGCGCCTGCAGGGGAGTCGTGGAGCGGTGTCGGCGGGTGCATGTGGCGCCTCCATCCGGGGCGTCGAAGAGGGCCAGGCTCGGGTGCGGGGCGGATCGCCAGGTGAATGTGTACATGCCGCGCCGGTAACGATCTCCCCCCGGGCTTGTCTTCCATTGCTTGGGCACCTGCGTGAAACTGTAAACTCCCGTTGGCTGGCTGGGGAAAACACTGGGGCCGCCCACCTTGGAGTCGAGCAGGCCGCTGACGGCGAGGGACCTGTCACGCAGGATTTCCGCCTCGAGCCTGAGCCGGGATTGCCTGGCCAGGAGCCTGTTGCGGGCATCCATGGAAACAAGGTCGGGCCGGTGCCTCGATGATTGCCTGTAAGTCGCGCTGGTGACGATGAGCTTGTGGAGACGCTTGAGGCTGAAGCCCTCCTCCCTGACCCGCAAGGCCAACCAGTCGAGCAACTCGGGATGCGACGGCGGGGATCCCTGCGTTCCGAAGTCGTTTTCCGTCTCCACGATTCCCGCGCCAAAATAGACTTGCCAGATCCGGTTGGCAAGGACCCTTCCGGTGAGCGGGTTGTCCGGGTCAAAGAGCCACTTGGCCAATCCGACCCTGTCAGGCTTGGCGTTGCCGGAAAGTTGGGGGAGGCTGGCGGGAACAGCGGCCGTGACCACGGCGCCTTTTCGGGTGAAGTCCCCGCCAAGCATCACGAATGTTTCCCGTGGCGACTTCCTTTCCTCCAGCACGAGGGCCGTCACGGGTTCAACGATGGAAGCCCGGGTCGCCGAGACCGAATCGCCGAGCGCGAGCCGGTCTGTCGCGGCCTTCACTCGCCCGATCGTGGCCAAAGGATTGCCGGAAACCAGGGCCGAAGCCACCTGCGCGCTCAACTGGCCCCTCCTCAGTGAGACCACAAGGGCCTCGTGCTGGGACGGAGTCCGTCCGTTAATGGCGATTTGCAGGATCTTTTGAATGTTTTCAGGCAGCTTCCTGCGGGCATCGGGTGAAAGCCTTCCCTCGAGGACCTCGACGGCCGCCCTGCCCAGGTTTTCAAACTTGGCCAGTTTTTTCTCCATGTCGGCCAATTTTTTCTTTTCGGCCGCTCTTTGCTTGCGTGCCTCGGGGGGACTCATGTCAAGCACGGGTTCGTCGCAGTTGTTGAAAAAGGCGAATAGCCGGTAATAGTCTTTCTGCGATATCGGGTCGAACTTGTGGTCGTGGCATTGGGCGCAACCCACGGAAAGGCCAAGGAACACCGTTCCCGTGGTGTTGACCCGATCGACGACGGCCTCGACGCGGAACTGTTCCAGGTCGATACCGCCCTCCTGGTTGATCATGGTGTTGCGATGGAATCCCGTGGCGACCTTTTGTTCGACGGTGGCTCCCGGGAGCATGTCGCCAGCGAGTTGCTCCATGGTGAACCGGTCGTAGGGCATGTCGGAATTGAGGGCATTGATGACCCAGTCGCGGTACTTCCACATCACCCGCGCCGCATCGATGCTGTAGCCGTTGCTGTCGGCGTATCGAGCCTGGTCGAGCCACCATCGGCCCCAGCGTTCGCCGTAATGGGGGGAGGCTAGAAGCCGGTCAACCTGCCGAACATAAGCCCCGGGCGATGTGTCAGACATGAACGCGGACAGTTCTTGTTCCGTGGGTGGCAAGCCCGTGAGGTCGAGGGAGAGGCGAAAGAGCAGGGCGCGCCTGTCGGCTTCGGGCGAGGGATTCAGGCCTTCCTTCCGCAGTCGGGCGCGCACGAAACGGTCGATTGGATGTTCTTCAAGACCTTCCGGAACCTCGATCGGCCGGGGAGGTGTCAGCGACCAGAGCGACGGCCTTGAGGATGCCGTGGCTTGTTCATCCTTACCCGGTTTGGCGCCCGCATCAATCCAGGCGATGATCGACTTGAGGCCCTCGTCGGATACCCTCTCGCCCTTGGGCGGCATTCTTTCAACGCCTTCCTGCCCCCTGATGGCTTTCACCAGAAGGCTTTCAGCGGATTTGCCGGGAACAATGGCCGGGCCGGATGCGCCGCCTTCGAGAAGGGCTTTGGCAGAATCGACACGAAGGCCGCCACGCTTGGCCTGTGTCCCATGGCATTGGACGCAGTGTCTCACCAAGAGTGGCTTGATTGAACCATCAAAATCAGGTGGCGCGGCCAAGGCAAGCCATGTCAGTAGCCCGAGCATTGTTCACTCCAGGCAGGCAATTTTCCCATCATTAGATTATTCCAGCCGATGGTTTCCGGTCCAGCCTGCGTTATCTAATTGCGTCGGACCAGCCATGACAGCAGCAATCTCAGGGAAGGCGCCTGTCCCTGATGCAAATACCCGTTTTGGAAGATCCGAGCGGCAACCCAAAGGGTTCCGAGGGTGGTTACCAGGACCAGCAACGCGCCAAGCACCGGTTCCCACCACGCCAGTTGGGCGCCAGCGGCGATCCGGGCCAACATAAGCATGGGAGTGGCGGGTGGAAACAGTGAAACCACCCTGGCGAGATTTCCATTGGGATCCTCGATCACCGGCAGCATGAGCAGCATTGGCAAACTGGCCGTTAGCGTGACCGGGGTAAGCATGGTTTGCGCTTGCTTGAGGTCCGAGCAAGCGCTGCCAACGGCGATGAACAACGAACCGAACATCAGCAAGGCCAGCACTTGGAAAAGCAGGAACCACACTGGAATCTCAGGCCTGATTTCAGGAAGGAACCCTTGGTTGCGACCCACCAGCAGTCCTCCGCCCAGGTAAATCGACGATAGGACGAGACCGGTCAGCGACATTCCGATAAGCTTCCCGCACAGGATTTCCATGGGCATCGCCGAGCCAAGCAGCACTTCCCCGATCCGGTTCATTTTTTCCTCAAGCACTCCGTTGAGTTGCGGTGATCCGCCGACCATGACGGCCATGAACATCAGGATCACGGCGAAAACGGGGACCAAGGCCCGGAACACCGATTCGACCGCCTTGCCATCGACCACCTTCCCGGAACCGTCCCGCGTGGGGAGTTCCCTCTGCACGAGCAGGTTGTCCTGGGCCTTGGATCCGGCGTAAAGCATCTGAGCCAGTTCCTCCGCCTTGTACCGCTTTTCCACGCGGGCCCAGAGCAAAGGATTGGAAGGCGCCGAGCGCTGTAGCTGGCTGATCGCGGCGAGGCGGGCCGCGACCGAAGTGAGCATGTCCTTGTCGAAGGCGGCGCCAGAGTAATAGGCCAGTTGTCCCGGATCCTTGTCCCGGCCCGGGTTGATTTCGAAAAAGGCCGCCAGCTTGCCTGCCCGCACCCTTTCGGCAAGATCGAATTTCAGTTCCAGCGTCGTTGTTTCGTCAGCCCCGGCTCTGGCTTCCTCGAAATCGAGCTTGCCCACGGGATCCTTGCCATTCTCCCTGAGAACCAGTTGCTTGAGGGACTCCATCGCCTTGATGGCGCCAGTTTGCGGCGGGGGCGTCCGGTCGATGATTGCGACCACGCGCACCTTGTCCGACTTGAACCGCTCCGCCACGGTGGGAATCCAAACGCTGAGTCCAATCATCACGGGCATCAGGAAGACCCCAATGATGAAAGCCTTGTTGGCCACCGCGGCGATGAATTCCCGGCGGGCGATCACCGCGATCCTCGAGATCATGCTCAAGCCCCCTGGCCGGTGGTGCCGTCATCGCGGCCACCCACCTCGCGGAAGAAAATGTCCGCAAGCGATGCCGTTCCCGTGGTGAATCCGGTGAGGGGAATGACGGCGAGGAGTTGCCTTGCCACCCCGCTGGGATCGGAGTCGGGGGCGAGGCGGAGGTCCCATGACATGCCGTCCCTGAACGATGCGACAACTCCAGCGATCGGCGGCAATCGCTCCACCGGTTCGCGGGTGGTCACACGGAGGCTTGTGCCGCCCCGCTCGACCAGCAAGGCGTCCAATGGGCCATCAAGTACCTTGCGCCCCTTGTGAATCATGAAGACATGCGTGCATAGCCGTTGCGCGACGGTCAGGTCGTGCGTCGACAGGACGACCGTTGTCCCGTTGGCGCGGAGATCGAGGACGGCTTTCATGAGCTGGCCGCCATGGACAGGGTCGAGGCCCGAGAACGGCTCATCGAGCACGGCCAGGCGCGGGGCGTGCGCGACCGAGGCGATGAACTGCACCCGCTGCGCCATTCCCTTGGATAATGCCTCGACACGAAGGTTGGCGGCCTCGGCCAGGTCGAGGCGCTCAAGCCAGTCGAGCACGGCCCGCCTTGGTTTTCGCAAGCCCTTGAGGCGCGCGAAAAATTCAAGGACGGCGACAACCGTCATGCCGCGATAGAGGCCGCGCTCCTCGGGCAGGTATCCGATTTCCGGCGATGCCCCGGCTCCTCCGGCCCGACCCAGCACCTCGATCGATCCGGAATCCGCTCCAAGCAACCCGGTGATCATGCGAATGGTGGTCGTTTTTCCAGAACCGTTGGGACCGAGAAATCCGTGGATCGATCCCTCCGAAACGACAAGGTCCAAGGGAGCAACGGCAACCTTGTCGCCGAACCTCTTGCAAACACCCGAAAGGCGGATGGCATCAGTCACCGGTGTTTTCCCCGCCCGGGGCCGAATCATCCATATCCACGCGCCTTCCCGCCTGTTTCAATGCCATCCGAAGCGCGAACTCGACCTGCGCGTTGAGCGAACGCAGGTCGTCCCTGGCCCACTTTTCCATGGCCGCGTGAACGGCTGGATTCAGCCTCAACAGAAATGCCTTCCGATCAGCCAAGAGACGGTCCGCCTATCATCCAGTGTAAAGGGATCCGGTATTAACCACGGGCTGGGGATCTTTCTCACCGCAGAGCACGACGAGAAGGTTGCTCACCATCGCCGCCTTGCGTTCCTCATCCAGCTTCACCTTGCCTTCCCGATCGAGCCGGTCGAGCGCCATCTCCACCATGCCCACGGCGCCATCCACGATGATCCGGCGCGCCGCGAGAATGGCGCTGGCTTGCTGGCGCCTGAGCATGACGGCGGCGATTTCGGGAGCGTAGGCCAGCATGCTCAACCGGGCTTCCAGCACCTCCACACCCGCTGGCGTGAGCCTTTCGGCCAGTTCCCGCTTTAATTCCTCCCCGACAGCCTCGGGTGAACCCCGGAGGCTCGGGCGATGCTCCTCGTGGCTGTCATACGGGTAGCGGCTGGCCAGGTTGCGAAGGGCGGATTCGCTTTGGATCTGCACATAGTCCTCATACCTGTCCACATCGAAAAGCGCCTTGGCGCTGTCCACCACGCGCCAGACAACCACCGAGGCGATTTCGATGGGATTGCCATCCAGGTCGTTCACCTTGGCGGGGTGCCTTCGCCTGGGGCCGGTTTCCGTCGTGACATTGCCGGCGGCATCCTTTTTGGTGGTTGATTCGGTCATGCTTCCCGTCTCGAAGGTTCGCGCCCGACGGGAAACCAGTTTCTTGAGGTAGAACGGGTTCACCCAGTAAAAGCCCGCCTGGTCAATCGTGCCCACATAATCCCCGAACAGGATCAAAACCCTCGATTCATTGGGATTGACGATGGCCAATCCGTTGAGAATCAGCACGGCCAGAACAATTCCCATCACTGGCAAGCCAATGAGGACCACCAAGGCGATGGATTGTCCAAGGGCCTGAAAAACGATGGCGCCAGGTGATTTGGGATTCAGCAGGAAAAACAGGAATGGCGATCCGAGAAGGAGCGCCATGGCTAGACACAGGGGGGCGTAACCGGAGAGGGCCTGAACTGGTTTGTCCTGAACCATGGCAACCTCCAGCTTTTAGAAATATACCGATTTGATATCATCATGGTATCGCACATTAGGCTGGCAGGCTAGCCAAATTCAGGCCGATCGCTTCGATTTGTTCCTCCAGTTCCTTGAGAGTGGCCCTTTGCTGTTCCACCACTTCCGCGGGCGCCCTCTGCACGAATGACTCGTTCCCCAGCTTGGCCCTGATGCCGGTTGCCGATTTTTCCTTTTCCTGCCTTTGCTTGAGCAATCGCTGGCGTTCCGCCACCGGATCAATGATCCCCTCCAGAAGCACGAACGCCTCGAAGTCGCTGTCGATGGCGGATGCCGCCAAGGCGGGACGCACCACCTCGGGCGAGATGGTCAGTTCCGCCAGGCCTGCCAATTCGCGCATCACCGGTTCAACGGGCTTGAGACCGGACGCGGTGGCCGCGGTTGCCTTGGCCCGCAGGGCAAGCAGGGTGCGGGAGTCGATCTGGTAGCGATTGCGCGTCTCGCGCACCAATCGAACCAACCGTTGCATCCGCTCGACGATGGATTCCACCCCAAGGTCATACCATGCCGAATCCGGCGCGGGCCAAGGCGCGATGCAAACGCTTTCGGCACCCGCGCGGAGATTCGACAGGCCGCGCACCGGGGCGGCCTCGTTCAGGGCCTGCCAGATCGTCTCGGCCAAAAACGGCATGAATGGCTGGAGCAGCCTCGCCAGGTTGTCGAGCAGCGCCAGGAGCACCCTCTGGGCGACCTGTCGGGCCTCCGGGTCCTTGAGTCGGCCCTTGGCCATTTCGAGATACCAGTCGCAAAAATCCGACCATGTGAAGTCGTAAATCAGCTTGATGGCCTCGCTGAAGCGGAATTGGGCCAACGCCTGGTCGATGCCGGCGATGGCGCCGGCAAGTCGGCTGAGAATCCATCGATCCTCAAGCGCGAGTTCGGCCGCCGACACCGGGCCCGGGGAGTGTCCCTCAAGGTTGATCAGGCAGAAGCGGGTGGCGTTCCAGACCTTGGTGGCGAAGTTGCGGCCCTGCTCGAAGCGGTCGGACGCCTGGCGCGCCGTGGCGTGTTCCGGGTCGATCCCCGGCCAGGGCCCTCCCGGACGGAAGGCCTGCTTGCACGCCGGGCAAGCGAGCTTCTTCGTCCGCATGTACATGTGCTCCTGCTTCACGGGCACCAGGGCGTCGCATGCTGGGCAGACATTCGCGACGGGCATGCGCGCGTCCTGCGTTTCGGTGGCCATCTGCGCCATCTGGAAGCGCAGCGCGTCGGGGCCGTAGCGGCTGATGATGTCGAGCGGGTCGACGCCATTGCCCTTGCTCTTGCTCATGGTTTCCCCGAAGCCATCGGTGATCTTCGGGTGGATGTACACCTTGTGGAACGGAATATGTCCGGTGTTGTAGAGTCCGCAGATCACCATCCGGGCCACCCAGAGGGTGATGATGTCGCGCGAGGTCGAGAGGACGCTCGTCGGATAGTAACGGGCCAGGTCGGATGATGATTCCGGCCAGCCGAGGGTGCTTTCAGGCCACAGCGCCGAGCTGAACCAGGTGTCCAGGACATCGGGATCCCTCACCAGCGGGTGTTGCGCTCCGAGCAGGTCCGCCGGCAGGTCCTCGATGGAACAGACATGGAAGCCACCCTCGGCCGCCTCCCTGAAGAACACGCCTTCGCGGCCGGCGAGCGCCTTTTCGATTCGTTCCCTGTCGCAGCGGACATGCCACACGGGAATCTGGTGTCCCCACCAGAGTTGCCGGCTGATGCACCAGTCGCGCTTCTCGCCAAGCCAGTCGAGGTAGGTGGTGGCGTAGCGCGCCGGCGTGATCCTCACCCGGTTGTCGCGCACGGCGTCCATGGCCTTGCCGGCCAATTCCTCCATGCTGATGAACCATTGGTCGGAAAGGAGCGGTTCGATCGGCGTCTTGCTGCGGTCGGAGTGGGCCAACTCGATGTCGCGGTCCTCCCGGCCTTCAAAGAAGCCGAGCGCCTCCATGTCCTCGACGACCTTCTCGCGCGCCTTGTAGCGTTCCATCCCGGCGTAAGGGCCGCAAAGGCTGTTCAGGGTGCCGTCGGGGTTGAGGATGTTGAGCAGTGGCAGGTTGTTGCGTTGGCCGCAGGCGTAGTCATTGCGGTCGTGCGCGGGGGTCACCTTCACCGCGCCCGTGCCGAGTTGAGGATCAACCAGGAGGGGGTCGGCTATGATGGGGATTTCCCTGTCGGCAAGGGGAACCCGGACCATTTTTCCGATCCAGGCCTTGTACCTTTCGTCCTCCGGATGAACAGCCACGGCCACATCGCCCAGCATGGTCTCCGGGCGGGTGGTGGAGAAGCGGATGTGGCCGCCGCCATCCATAAGCGGATAGCGGAAGGTCCAGAATCCGCCCTTGACCGTTTCGGTGAAGGTCTCGTCGTCCGCCACCGAGGTCTGAAGCTGGGTGTCCCAGTTGACCAGTCGCTTGCCGCGGTAGATGTGGCCGTCGCGGAAGAGGTTGAAGAATGTGCGCCTGACGGCCTTGGCGCACACCGGGTCGAGCGTGAACCGGGTGCGAGTCCAGTCGCATGAGCAACCCATGCCCCTCAACTGCTCCAGGATTCTCGAGCCGTATTGCTCCTTCCATTCCCAGATGCGGCGGACAAGTTCCTCCCGGCCAAGGTCGTGGCGGGTCTTGCCCTCGAGTTCACGGATCCGCCTTTCCACGACCGCCTGGGTGGCGATGCCGGCATGGTCGGTTCCCGGCACCCAGCAGACATCGAACCCGCGGGCCCTGTGCTGTCGGGCCAAAATATCCTGCAGCGTGTTGTTGAGGGCGTGGCCCAGGTGCAGGGCACCGGTCACATTGGGGGGGGGGATCACCATGCTGAACGGAGGCTTGCCTGAATCGGGGCGAGCCTTGAACAGGTCGAGCCTGTCCCACAGTTCGAGGCAACGGCTTTGCGCGAGTGAGGGTTCGAACTGCTTGGGCAATTCCGTGCTCATGGGTGTTTCCGGAGAATGGTGGACGTGAATCCGGCCGGATGTTCACCGCCGCCGGGCGCCATCCTTGAACAGTTTGTGCTCGATGCTGTCCACCAGGGCGATCCAACTGGCCTCAACGATATTCTCGCTGACCCCCACGGTGGTCCAGATATCAGCGCGGTCGCGGCATTCCAGAACCACCCGAACCCGCGCCGCGGTTCCTTCCCGGGCGTTGACAACGCGCACCTTGTAGTCTTCGAGGGTCATCTCGCCCAGGCTGGGAAAGGCGGGCAGCAGGGCCTTTCTCAAGGCGGCGTCCAGCGCGTTGACCGGCCCGTCGCCTTCCGCGGCGGTGTGGACCAGAAAGTCGCCGACCCTGAGTTTCACCGTGGCCTCGCAAGCGGGAGTTCCCCCCGCGCCGGCCTCGATGTTCACCCTATATGCGACGCGATCGAAGTTGGCGACGAATGTGCCGGCGGTTTTGCGGACAAGAAGTCCGAAGGACGCCTCCGCGGCCTCGAATTCATAACCGGCGTGCTCCATGTCCTGAACCCGCTCAAGGATCTTGCGGGTCAAATCGGCATCTCCAGCGAGGTCGTGGCCGGAGACCTTGTTGACGATGGTGGCCCGGCCTGAAAGCTCGCTTACCAGGATGCGCCGCTCGTTGCCGACCAGGGCTGGATCAATGTGCTCGTAACTGCGGCTGACCCGGCTGACGGCGTGGATGTGCATTCCACCCTTGTGGGCGAAGGCGCTGGTGCCCACGAACGGCTGGCCGGGCCGGAAGTTCATGTTCGCCGTCTCATGGACGAAGCGGGAAAGTTCGGTGAGCCTGGCCACGTTGCCGGGCACCAGCACTTCCCGACCCAGCTTGAGAGAAAGCAGCGCGGCCACGCTGACTAGGTCGACATTCCCGCAACGCTCGCCAATGCCATTGATGGTGCCCTGCACCTGGACGGCCCCCTCGCCAACGGCGGAAAGGCTGTTGGCCACGGCCAGTTCGCAATCGTTGTGGCAATGGATGCCCAGGAGCGCCGAGCCCATAACCTCCTTGGCCGACCGGCACGCCCGCGCGATCTCCCCCGGCAGGCTGCCGCCGTTGGTGTCGCATAGCACGGCGCGGGATGCGCCGGCCCGGCATGCCGCGCCCAAGGTGGCCAGCGCGTATTCCGGATTGGCCTTGAAGCCGTCGAAGAAGTGCTCGGCGTCGTAGAAAACCTCGCGTCCGGCGGCCTTGCAATGGGCGATGGTGTCGGCGATCATCGCCACATTTTCGTCGAGGCTGACCCCGAGGACCTCGTTCACATGCAGGTCCCAGGTCTTGCCCACGATCGTCACAACGGGGGTGCCGGCATCCAGAAGGGCCTTCAACCCGCCGTCCTCCGACGCGCGGATTCCCTTGCGGCGCGTCATGCCGAACGCCACCACCTTGGCATGGTTGAGCCGGAGGTCGCGGACGGAGCGGAAATATTCGGCGTCCTTGGGATTGGAGAGGGGGTATCCTCCCTCGATGAAGTCGAATCCCATCGCGTCGAGGCGCTTGGTGATGGCCAGCTTGTCCTGAACCGAGAAGTTCACTCCCTCTCCCTGGCTGCCATCCCGCAGGGTCGTGTCGTAGAGTTCCACCCGGCTCATCGCGCCACCAAGCCATCCGATGCCATGCCAGCCGCACGCCTCACCGGGCGATACGGCAGTTTTGCCAACCTGATCATCTTAGCGGTATCGGGTTGGGTGGCCAATCGGTTTCAGGAGCGACCTAGGTTCCGGCGTCGCTGGGTGGAAGTGCCGGTCCGCTGGTTCGCCTGATGGGACAGTCGACATGCCTTCGCCAGCGCTGGTCGTCGCGCTTGGGGTAGTCGCGCCTGTAATGGGTTCCCCGTGACTCGGTGCGGGTGAGCGCCCCTTGGATTATCAGCCGTGCCACCGCG
>VGXS01000009.1 GCA_016873225.1 Planctomycetota bacterium
TAAGCTCCGACTCAAACAGCCGGGCCAGGTCGTGGAATGAGAAGCGGTTTTCGGCTCGGCATTCCTCGAGGTAGGCCCGGTGCGCCGCCTCGAAGAAAACGCCCCAGGCCCTGTAAACCTGAAACCTGTCGTTTTCGGCGAAAACCTGTTCCTCGGTTTGGTACACCATGCGGTCGAAGGGGGCGATAGCGGGGAGAATGTCGGCTTGTAACGCGTCTAGTGAATCCGAGTAACAAGTTCCGTCTCCAGCAGCCAGCCCTTGTGTTTTGGGTTTACCTTTGCTGTTGAAGAGAGTTTGTCGTAGCCGTTGAAATAACTCTGGCTGGGTGGCATTCTCCGCATGCCATGTTTGGTTCAACTCTTGAATGGCCCGAATCGCCCCGTTGTTGTGTCCCAACAATTCCGCGACAGCCGCACTCAATCGGGCATGAAACCCTTCGGCCAGCGGATGCCAAATCATGGTCCATTCGTCCCGCGGCGGGTTGGCCAGCATCGCCTCAAGCTTCTCATAACCACCCTGGCCGTCGGCCAGCAGGCTGATCGTTCGCGCCGCGGTCGGCCCGTCGCCATCCTTGGACATGAGTTCAACGAACCGGCCTCGGAGGTCCTTGGCCCGGTATTCGCCTCCAAGGCGCTCCAAAGCCATCCCCAGTTCCGATTCCGGCTGGTCGGCGGCCAGTTCCATCACCCGCCTCACCGCTTTTTCGGCGAGAATCTCGCGGCCGACATCATCGAGCACCTCAATGGAGGGGTCGAACCGCGTGGAACCCGCCACGGCCATCCGCCTCAGCCGGTCCTGGACCAAGGAGTCGATGGTGCCGATCGCCGCTCCGGGCAAATCGCGCAAATGGCCTTCCCAAAATGCCCGCCGCGTGGGGTCGGCAGTCCCGTCGCGTTCCGTCTCCATGGCCTTGCGAATCCGGGCGCGGAGGTTCGCCGCGGCCTTGCGGGTGAAGGTGATGACGGCGAACCTGTCGAGGCGGATCGGGTTTTCCTTCTCGTCGCAGTCCTCAATGAGCGACTTCAGCAGCAGCGCCACCAGCATGGTGGTCTTTCCCGAACCCGCCACGGCGTTGATGAGCAGGAATCCACGGGTTCGCAGAGCGTGCCGTTGCTCGATGTTGAGTTCGCGGAAAGTTCTCGTTGTTTGGAACATGGTTTCCTCGGGTTGGATGTTGTTCAGGCTTGGGGCGCCGTGGAATAACGGCACGCGTCGCGCATCGAGCAGAAACTGGTGCATTCCGGTTTTTTCGAATCCGGGCCGAATGTCGTCAGCGAAATCGTTCCGGCGCGGATGCTGCCGGCATGGCCAACGATGGTTTGCGGCACCATGTTCAGATCCAGGGGCAAGGTTGTCCTGGCCTTGGTTCCCGGCATGCCATGGCTGGGCAGGATGTCGCACTTGGCTCCCCCCAGCCCGACATAGGCCGCATGGATCTCCACGGCGGAGCCGGGAAGTGACTCGCAGCCAACCCGGGCGACATACCCGTAAAGGCCGGGCTGCACCAACCTGCCGTCGGAGCATTTACCCTTTTGGGTATCAAGCGAACCCGTCTTGAAGTCGATCACGGCGCGCGACTTGTCGGCAAGCTCCACCACGATGTCGATTTGCCCGGTCACGCGCACATCGTTTCCTTTGTCATCACTCCCGATCACCAGGTTGAACCCGACCTCGCTTCCCAGCGAGACCGAATTTTGGAGAGCCTTGTGCCACTCGCGACTGGCCAGCCTTTCCCCCTGCCGCCGATGGTAAACCTCAAGGTAAGCCGATTGGTTGGACAACTCATCGGCCAAGGCCACGCGCAAGGCGTCTGCCGGAGGTGGGAATGGCTGGCCGGCTGGTTCGAGGTGCGCCAACGCGGCGTGAACGGCGGTGCCGTAGGTGAGGGCCAGCCGGTCTTCGGATTCATCCTTCAACCTGAGTGTTTTTTCGGCATGGAAGCGGAACGGGCAGGCGACGAACGACTCCAGCACCGTGGCGCTGAAGGCCTTGTCGGCACCCCAGCGCGCGGCCACCAGCGGCGCGGCCCATTCCTCAAGCCGGGCCCGATGCTGATGGGCCGACCAATCGACGATTTCCGGGGGAAGCGGCGCCGCCATGGCGCGGCGCGGGCCTGTCGCCTCATCCATGCCGGGTGTTTCAATCATTGCCTTGATTCCGCGTCCGGCGACATGGGTCCAGCATGGCCCCGGCTGTCGTTCCTCCTCGCCGCGTTGCCTGGCGCGCGCCAAAACCACCCTTTTGGCCCCGGCCTCGAAGGCCTGCGTGAACAGGTAACGCCATTCACGCGACTTGCGGTGCTTCTCGTCCGCCGACAGGTCTTCGTCCGCGCGGCCAGAAGGGGGATATTCGCCCTCGTTCAAACCGGCCCAGATCACCGTGTCGAGCTTGAGGCCGCGCAGGGCCAGCGGGCGGATGATGCCCACGCGGTCGGTATCGTGTGACCGCAGCGTGAAGCGGTCGGATGCCAGAACGAGGTTGAGGGCCAGCAGGATATCGGGTTGGCCGTCCGCCATGGGAAAGTGCCGTGCCGGCGTTTCCGCCAGGGAATCAAGCGCGTCCACCAGGTTGCGCCAAGCCAGTTGGTCTTCCTCGATTTCCCTGTCTGGCATGGCTGGCGGGGCATATCGCGGCATCAGCTTGTTCTGGTAGTCGAGTTGTTCGAGGAACAGGCCCAACTGCCGGGTGAGCCAGGCGCCCGGACTAGCCGCGTCGACAGGGGAGCCGAAAACTCCCGCCACCATTTCCAGCCGGTTGGCGACCGCTTCGGCCAGTTGCCTGAGCGCCTCGATGGTATCCGGATTGGCGCCTTCGCGGGTGGATTCGGCATCAATCGCCCGGTTCCAGAACCCCAGCCATTCTTGCGCGGACTGCGATCGCAGATAGCCGATGCCGAGGGAGCGAAGTCGCTGAAGCCAATGCGCTCCCTCGAGTCCGCCGCGCATGACCGGGCTGGCCAGCAACTGGAAGATGTCGCCATGGTGGAACCGGCCCGACTGGCATTCCAGGGCCGCCCGCACCATGCGGGCCGGCCTCGAATCCGCGACACCGATCCACTCGGCCTGCGCCGAGCAGGGGATGCCGGCGCGTGTCAGCGCCTCGCGGATGGCCGTGGCCCGGGAGGCGTCCGGCGCCACGATGGCGATCTTCCCCGGCATTTCCACCAGGGCCGCGTCGGCGCGCAACAGCGAAGCCACCTTGCTTGCCACCCAATCCGGCAACTCCGCTTCCTGCGTCACCTCGACAAGCGACACGCCTTCGGGCGCGTCTTCCGGCGCCGATGTGAATAACGCCCGGCCGAACGATGCCAGCTTGCACTCGCATGGCGATTCATCATGGAAGGTGCGTCCCGTGCCATGGGCCATTCCCTCAAGGATCCGGTTGGCATCCTCATGCCAGGGCTGGCCGCGCGTGCCCGAAAGCCACAGCCTCACCTCCGTTTCCCTGCCCAGGGACTCAATGAACTTCAACTCGGGAGTGGTGAAATGGTGGAACCCATCCAGCAGCACCAGCGGCATCGCCTCGCGAACATGCCTGCCGATGAGGGAGTCGTATTGGTCGAGGTCGCGCGAGACCAGGTCGGCGGCGTTCGCGCCGTCGGCCACGGCCGAGGCCTCCAGCAACGCCTCGTATTCCCTCACGGCCTTGTCAAGCGGATGGGCCGCCTCGGACGGATCGACCGGCGGAATCTGGTCGCGATGGCGTTGCCGGCGCATGAGGCATTCGTTCACGAGTCCAGGCCCCGGATGAAAGCCGGCGTTTCCCAGCGCCTTGGCCATCATCAGCGCCTGCTCGGCGCTTCCGATGGGACGATGGCTGGAACCGATTTTCGCGGAAAGGTCTCCGATCAGGCCCTGAAGGGTGGTGATCCGCGGCAAAATCACCCTGGTGATGCCCAGTTCGCGCACCATCATCCGCCTGCGCCTGCTGGTGGGCACCACGATCACGGCCTTGTGCCCGGCTTCCACAAGGCTGGCGCGCCATTCACCGGCCTTGGCGGGTTCATCCGACCTCTCGGCCTGGCCCAGGCAAGGATGGTCGGAAACAATCACTTCAACAGCCATGGAACTTCCCCCGGGTTCATCCTTGTTGATTCGCCGATGGCGCTGTTTGATTCAGGAATAGGATCGCGATTTCAGGCGGAAAGAGTATCCATGTCGAGCGACCGGTTGAGCCAATGGGGGCGATCGGCGGTCTCGTGCGTGGCGAAAACCAGGGCTTGGTTAGGCTGCAAATCCTTTTCCAGCCATGAGTTGACTCGATTCCTGTCCCCGGGGGCCAATCCTTGGTGCGGCTCATCCAGCAGGAGCAAGTCGGCCCGCTTGAACAGGGCCCGGCCCACGAGCGCCATCCGCTGGACCGGTGCCGGTTGTTGCCGATAGGGTTCGTCGGCCACTTTCATCAGGGCGAAATGATCCATGAGCGCATCTAGTCGGGCCCGGTCGATTGCCTCGGGCGGGGGCGGCGTGAACGAACCGGTCAGGCCCGTGGTGATGGTCTGCCTCACGGTCAGGTGTTCATGGAAGTGGGCATGCACCTCCGGGGCGTGCCATGTCATCGGCCGGCGCGCCTCCCACAAGGTCTGCCCCTCGCCACGCCGGCGGCCGAACAACCTGATGTCGTTGCCGAACACCTGCGGATGATCCCCCCAGGCGAGGGCCAGCAAGGTGCTTTTGCCCGCGCCGTTTCCGCCGGCCAGATGCCATCGTTCGCCGCGGCGCACGGTCCACGAGAACCCGTCGATGATGGTGTTGGCTCCATACCGCACCATCACGCTCCTGAATTCAAGCACGGCCTCGCCCGCCGCCGGGGCGCCTTCTCCCCGCGGTGTTTCCGCGCGGCTGTCGTGTTCCACCACCGGTTCCGCGCGCTGGAACCTTTCGTCCCGCAGGGTCAGCCTCAATGCCGTGCCCGCGAAATCCTCCTGTCGGGCCACCAGGACCACCGCGGCCAGGCCTTCCCGGCATAGCGATCCGATCCACGATGCGGCCTTGGCCCTGCGAATCCGGTCGAGGCCCGCCAGCGGGTCTTCCAAAATCACGGCGGCGGGCTGGACCCCCAGCGCCCTGGCCAGGCGGGCCCGGCGCATCTGTCCGCTGGAAAGCGATATCAGCGACCTATCCAAGAGGGAATCCAGTTCCAGCGCGCCGATGATCGCGGGCGATGCGTCAGCCGTGTATTGCCGAACGCTGGGGCCCTCATCCGCCCATCCCGCGTGGTAGCGTTGGCCGAGGAAATAATCGCCCGTGGAAAAGGCGCGCGACTGGCCGGCGAACGGCACATGCTCGAACCGTTCGGCCAAGCGGTGTTCCATGCCCTGCCGCCGGGCCACGGGCCACTGCGCGGTTCCCGACAGCGGACGCCCCCGGCCCAAAAGCAACTCGGCGACCGCCGACCATCGCTCTCCCCGGTCTATGGCCAGCACATGGAGTTCGCCGGGATTCAATTCCCAGGTCCAATCGGCAATGCCTGGCGCGGCAACTCGCGACAAGCAAACCAGCGGAACGCTCATGAGTGCACGCGCGCCAGCGGTTCGCCTTCCATGATGATCGCCGCCTCGGCTTCGGCCAGTTCCGTCAGGCGCCGCCTCACCTCGTCGCGGGGAGCGAAAAGCTGCGCCAGTTGGACATAGGATCCATGGTGGCGGGCTTCCGACTCATAAAGGGATCCGAAAAAGGCGGCCAGGTCGCGGTCGGCGAGGTTGTCTCGCAAAATTCCGAACCGCTCGCACGACCTCGCCTCAATGAGCGCCGCCACCAGCAGCCTGTCCACCGCCTTGGCGGGTTCCTCGCGGCGGATGAGGCCATGGAGGCGTTCGCCATACGCCGAAGGCCGCAGCTTGCGCCAGGGCCAACCTCGCTCCTGGATTTTTCCCAGCACCAGTTCGAAGTGCTCCAGTTCCTCGCGCACGATGGCCGTCATCGCCCGGGCCAGGTCCGGGTGGTCGACATACGAGAACAGGAGGTTCATCGCCACGCCCGCGGCCTTCTTCTCGCAATGCGCGTGGTCCAGCAACAATTCCTCGAGGCTGCCACCCACCTTGGCGATCCATGTGTCGGGGGTGGGCGCGTGCAGGTTCAGCATGGTCGGCGGGCCGTGGTTCGTCAGATCTTGATGTAAATCCTGTTGGCATCAAGATACCAGCAGGAGACCCAGTAGAACGACAGGCGAATGAGCGACCGCCACACGGGCCACAACACCCCACCGGTCAACGCCGCCGCGATCGTCCAACCCGTGGCCGAGTCCACCGCCGCCAGATGGGTTTTCAGGGTGGCGTCCACCCAGGGTCCGAGCAGTTGCGCCATCACATACATGGCGATGGAGTTGCGCCCCACCACCACCAGCGGGTAGGCCCACCCCTTGCGGCCCCAGGCTTCCGTGGCCAGGTGGAAAAAACCGAGCATCAAGAGGGCCCAGCCGCCGCTGAACAAGACCCAGGAGGGCGTCCAGATCTTTTTCACGATGGGGCAGAGCGATTGCACATTCCCGAGCGCCGGAATGGGGAGGATGGCCGGATCGCAGGCAATCCCAAGAATCAGGAACAAGACCCCGCCGCCGATGAGGGCCACGCATTGGCTGGCCTTGCCCCATTCCGTTCGCAGCCAGCCACCCGCGACCAGGCCGAGGACCATGGTGGCCAGCGATGGCAGGAAGTTCAGGGTCTGGTACCCGCCCTCGTTGATCCAGAATTGCCGGTCGTGAAACTCGGGCGCCGATTTCTCGGGCCTGGGAAACGCGTTCAACAGCAGGCGGTCGGCCGAGGCGGCGATGTTCACATGCTTGTTCCATGCCGCGTATCGTCCCTCATAGGGGCCGGTGTCGGGTTCCATCTTGCGGAACTGCTGGTATTCCTGGATTTCCGCCATGGTCGCGGCCGAGGGCGGGTTGAGCGCGAACAGTCCGAATGAAATGGCCAGGACGGCCACGAACGCCGCCGCCTGCACCCGCCACCCCAGGTCGGCCAACAGGAACAGCAGGGGATACCCCAGTCCGATCTGGGTGAGCACATTCACGAACGAGAAGTTGGTCATCGGCTGGCCGTTGGAAATGAGGAAGATTCCCAAAAGCACCAGCGCGACGGAGCGCACCAGGGCATGTCCGAGCCGACCGGAATAGCCTTGGCCGCCCTGTTCCCTGCGGGCGACGGAAAAAGCCAGGGAGGTGCCGACCAGGAACATGAACGAGGGCTGGATCAGGTCCCAGAAAGCGCAACCCTGCCAGGCGACATGAGAGGCTTGGAAGGCTGCCGCGCGCAGCAGGCCGCCCGCGAGTGTGCCTTCGGCGGCCCAGTCGGGATTGGCCGCCAGCAAGGACCCCAACCCCAATCCGCTCGAGGCCATGGCCATCATCACGAATCCGCGGTAGGCGTCGATTGAAACCAGCCGTTCGGCCTTGGGCTCCTTGATCATGACTAGGTCTCCCGGGTCAGTTCCTGCAGGCGATCGGGGCATGGTAACACGCCGAGGGAACCGACGACCCGTCATGGAACTCCGCAGCCCATAACGAGGATGTCTTCATTCAGGGTGAGTCCCAACCTGATTGAAGCCGGGTCGGGCCAACCTCGATATCCCCGGAAGTCGGTTGGCTTCCGTCAGGCTTCGGGCGACCATCGTTTAGGGTGTTTTCGGGTGGTTTTGGCAGGATAATGTCTGGCGAGTGTCCAATTGGGATCAAGATTCTGCAATGATTGACTTGATTGGAAATCAATGATACTTTAGCAAATGTCGCCCATCATATCATCTTCATTTCATTTCGCGTTTCGGGAGGTGCCTCATGATTGGTCACAAACGATTGCTGCGACCGGCGTTCACGCTCATTGAATTGCTGGTGGTGATTGCCATCATTGCCGTCCTGATCGGCCTGCTGGTTCCCGCGGTGCAAAAAGTGCGGGAGGCCGCCAACAGGATGAACTGTTCCAACCGCCAAAAGCAGTTGGCCCTGGCCCTTCATGGCTACCACGATGTCAACAATGCTTTTCCTCCCGGGCAGTACAACAATTTCTACTCCAATGACGCGCCTTATATTCGCGGTTGCTGGATCCATCCCATCCTGCCTTACATCGAACAGGCGAGCCTGTTCCAGAACTTCGAGAACAGCAACCGGGTGAACGGTTGGGCGCTCCTTGCCGGTGGAAAAGCCACCATGGTTTCAACGCTTGTATGCCCCTCCGACCCGGCCAGCCCGAAAATCGACACGATCGACGGCAACAATGTCGTTTATCCCACCGGTGCCTCCATGTTTGAAAAGCAGGGCCTGCACACCAACATGGTCGTCTGCGCCGGTGACCGGGGATACGCCAACCCTGCCGGCGGAGCCGGCACATCCGGCGGACAAAATCTCAACGGCATGTTCTTCGTGAAATCCAAGACAAGGATGGCGGATGTCACTGATGGCACATCCAACACCCTGATGCTCAGCGAGATCGTCCTGGTTGCCGACACCACGGTGAATGACCTTCGCGGCCGGTACAGCAACTCCTGGTATGGCAATAGCTGGTTCAGCGCCTTGAATCCGCCCAACACCTCCATCGCCGACCGCGTCGGCTATCAGGGCATCTCGACAACCAAGGCGCCCTCCACGCTGACAACGAACGACCCGTCCCCCAATCTCTCGGCCCGGAGCTATCATTCCGGAGGCGTGAACACCGCCTTTGCCGACGGTTCCACGCGTTTCATGCGCGAGAGCGTCAACCAGACAACCTATCGAGCCATGGCGACGCGCGCCTTGGGAGAGGTCTTCAGCGACAACTGACCCTGTCGTGCCCGATGTGAGTTGGGCCGCGGGATTTGGCCGGAATGAGCCAAGGCTTGGAATAACCAGGGAGAGAGTGGTCATGACCGCGCTTGGAATGAAGGGTATGTTGCCGGGTTGTCTTGCCGCCATCGGCGTGTTGGTGATGTTTCAGGGTTGCGGTTCAAGCGGACCGCGGGTGCTGGATGTCAAGGGAACGGTTCAATACGACGGGAAGCCGGTGGCCGAGGGTGACATCACCTTCCTGCCGGAAAACGAGGCGATTGGCGGCGAGGGCGGCAAGATCAAGGATGGCAAGTACGCGATGAAGGTGAAGGAGGGCAGGAACAAGGTCCACATCACCGCGTCGCGGGTTGTACCGGGCAAGAAGGGGCCGATGGGCGAGGATTGGGTCGAGCAGTTCGTGCCCGCGAAGTACAATGACAACACGAACTTGACGGCCGAGGTCGCCACCGGCAAGACCCAGCATGATTTCAACCTCGCGAAGTAAGCGCCCGCGATGCCGGTCACCGTTCTCACCACCTAGAAGGTGATTATGAAAAATCACCTGTTGGGAGGGCTTTTCCAGGCGGCCCAGGCAGCTTTCCTGTGGCTCGCCAGCTGTGCCCTTGCTTCGGCGCAAACGGTGCTCGTCAAGCCGTATCTCCAACCGGGCGACGGCGCCATCCACGGAAAGTCGGACGCGAAGGTTCTCTGTTGGCTCACCGACCAGACTGCCGGCGAATTCAGCGTGGATTATGGCGTGACGGGCGCTCCGCCCCGGCGCGCCAATGCCGAGCGGATCGCCCTCGATTTCGCCAAGGCTCCCGATGCCAAGCCGGTTGGCGATGTCAAATCCTCCGGCTCATCGGATAAGTCGGGAAGTTCCGTCCCCGAAAAGGAACAGCACTACTTCAGGTACACGGCCAAGCTCACGGATTTGCCCCTGGACTCCGAGGTGCGTTATCAGGTCAGGCTTGGCGACAGCATGGTGCGGGAATCATCTTTCCGCACGATGGCCAGCCCGGAAAAACCCGTGCGATTCGCGCTGGTGGGCGACCTTTCCACCGGCAAGAAACCCCAACGCGCCATTGCCCACCGGATTTCGGAGGAAAAACCTCAATTCCTTGTCGCATTGGGAGACATTGTTTATCCCTCGGGCCGGGTCAGCCAGTACATGGCCCACTATTGGTCGACCTACAACGATGTGGATGTTCCGGGGCCCGACGCGGGTGCCCCGCTCATGGCCTCCGTGCCCTTCTACCCCGTGCTCGGCAACCACGATGTCGCCGCGAAATTTCCGGCGACCCCCGACGCCCTGGGCGTTTACTACTTTTTCCAACCGCCCAAAAACGGACCCGGGCCGGGGCCATGGAACACCCAACCTGGTTCGGGAAGTGCGGCATTGGCCGCGTTCCGGGCCGCCACGGCTGAAAGCTATCCGTTCATCGACGCCTATTCGTTCGATAACGGGCCTGTCCATGTCATGGTGATCAACAGCAACCAGTCATCCAATGTGGACCAATCCGCGCTCAAGGCCTGGGTCGAGCGGGACCTCAAGGCGAGCAAGGCGAGGTGGAAGCTGGCTTGTTTTCACAATCCGGCCTTTTCCAGCTCGCATCAGCATTACACCGAGCAGTCGGTGAGGCTTTGGCAACCGGTCTTCGAGGCTTGCGGGGTGGATCTTGTTTTCACCGGGCATGTCCACAATTACCAGCGGACCGTTCCGTTGCGGTTCATGCCCTCTTCCCCGAAGCGGGACAAGCGCGGGCGTTCCGATGGGGAATTCAAGCTCGACAAGGTCTTTGATGGCAAGGTGAACACAAGGCCCGACGGCATCATCCATGTCGTGGCTGGCGCGGGTGGCGCCTCCCTTTATGGCCCCGGTCTGGAAAAGACCTCCCTGACCCTGCGCAAGGACCATGGCGACAACTATGCCGACTACACCGCCATGATGGTGGTCGACAGGCACTCGTTCGTGATGCTCGACGCGAAGCCCGACGGGATGCGACTTCGCGCGATCGATTCTACCGGTAAGGCGTTTGACGACATCCTGATCACCAAGCCGGCGAATTGACGCGCCTCTCCAAGAAGGAAATCACCCGATGCCAGTCCGTTTGCACCGCAGGGATTTCGTCGCCGCCGCGACCGGTGTCGCCGCGACGGCGCGCATCCGCGCTTCCCAATCCAAGCCGCCGGAGGACGCCGTGGCGTTCTTCCTTGTGGGAGACACCCATTTCCTTGCCGACAAGGAGAACACGGCAAGGCTTGATGGCCGGTCGGCGGCCATCACGGCGCGCCTGGTCGAATGGCTCAACAAGCTGCCGGGAACCGACTTGCCGGCCGCGGCGGGGGGTGGGAAATTTCTCGCGCCAAGGGGCGTCATCCATGCCGGGGACTGCATCGACACCGGAGACAAGGGCAACATCGCCATGCAGGCCACCGAATGGGCGGCATTCGCCGACGCCTACGGCCTCAAGGGCGGCGACGGCAGGCTCCGTTATCCCGTTTACGAGGTCCATGGAAACCATGACAGCCCGCGGGGCGACGGTTTGGCGGTGGGGAAGATCATCGAAAGGAACAAGAATCGGCCCGGCGTTTCGAACACATCGTCCAGCGGCGTCCACTATTCCTGGGATTGGGCGGGAGTGCATTTCATCAACTTGGGGATTGTGGTCGGCCAGGTGGGAGGCGTGGCCCGACGGCGCCGTTACGGTTCCCTCGGGAGCTTGGATTTCCTGGTCAGCGACCTCAAGGAAAAGGTGGGCACATCGGGCAGGCCGGTCGTCATCACCCACCATGTCGACATGCTTCGCTATGCCCAGCCGTTGCCCGTCGAGGACAAAAAGGCGGAATCCATGGAATGGGATCCCGCCGATGTGAGGGCTTTTCACGACGCCCTCGCCGGCTACAGGGTGGCGGCCATCCTGTATGGACACACCCATGCCAGGAATGTGTTCCGCTGGGACGGCACCAACAAGGCCGCCAGGGAGGGAATCCCGACATTCAATGTCGACAACAGCAGCCACTTCGCCGGCAGGCAGCAGGCGTTCTTCCACATGGAGATCCGCGGCGACACCGTGACGGCGCGGGAATTCCAGACCGCCGACGCGTGGGAGACGGGTTCCTGAACAAACCAGGCATGGACCAGCCCCATCGGCCGGACCGGGTCTGGAGGCTAGGCATGCGACGAACCGGACTCCCCGCAACCTTCATGGGCTGGGCATGCGCGGCCTTGTGCCTCGCGATGGCCCCGGCGCTCCGAGCCTTCGGGGACGGCTCTGATTCGATTGTCTTCATCGTCACCTCCGACTCCCACTATGTCTCCTCGCGGAACCTCGACCGGATCGGCCGCAACAAGGCGACCATCGACCGCATGAACGCCATCGAGGGCACCCCATGACCCGAAAGGCTGGGGGGTGGAAAGGTCGGGAAGCCTCGAGGCGTCCTCGTCCTTGGCGACCTCATCGACGACGGGGACAAGCGGGGGGAAACGCCGGTGCAGTGGCGCCACTTCGAAAGCCAGTTCGGCCTCGACGGCACCGACGGCATGCTGAAGTTCCCCGTTTTCGAGGGATGGGGCAATCATGACGGTCCCCCGGCGGGCAAGGAGAAGTTCGGCTTCAGCGTTCAGGCGAAGATCAAGGAGCGGAACATCCAGCGAAAGAAAGCCGGACGGATTGGCTCCGTTTCGGAAAACGGGCTTCACTATTCGTGGGACTGGGGAGATGTCCATTTCGTGCAGGCCAATTTGTATCCGGCCGACAGGCAGCATCCCAAGGTGCGATACTCGCTTCCCTGGCACGACCCGCAGGGAGCGCTTTCATTCGTCCGCGACGATCTTCGCGTGGCGGTCGGAGGCAGCGGAAGACCCGTGGTCATCGTCTCCCATTGCGGAGTGGACACCGATTGGTGGCATCCGGAGGATTGGGCCGAGTTCCACAAGGCGGTCAAGCCTTTCAATGTCGTTGCCTACTTTTACGGCCACAGCGGCACCGGCTTGAGGAAATACAAACCCGGGGAAGGCGAGAAGCCCGTCGATTGCCTCAACACGGGACAAACGGAGAAGGGCTTCTTCGTGTCCGAGGTCGCCTCCGGTCGTTTTCGCGCCGCCTACCAGATCAAGAAGGACTTCAAGGCCACCGGCGACCTCGAATGGGAATGGAAGCACCTCCTCGACAAGCCCTCGGGCCAACCTAGGTGACATTACCGGCCGGATCAACTCATCCGGTTCGGCCCGCCCCATCGCCGGAGCTGACATGAGAACATTGTTGTTCGCCGTCGCGCTCGTCGCGGCTTGGCTATGCGCCACCGGCAATTCCCCCGTCCGGGCGCGACCCCTTCCAAGCTTGTCGACGGAAACCACTGGTACCACCGCGACCCTCCCAACCGGTGGACCTGCGAGGGTTCGACCGCTGCGAGCGATTTCATGGCCATCGATTTCGGAACCCCGAGGCTGGTCGATCGGGCCAAGTTGTACCTGCTGGATGACGGCAAGGGCGTTGTTCCTCCGGAGCGGTTCGACCTTGAGTACCTCGACGGCAAGGATTGGAAGCCCGTCGTGAACGCCGCCAGGTCGCCCGAAAAACCAGCGGGAAGGATGGCCAACACCGTGAGGTTCCAGCCGGTGTCCACATCGGGAATCCGCGCCATCCTGCGTCATTCCCCAAGCGGGAAATCCGGCCTTACCGAGTTCGAGGTTTGGGGCGAGGCCGCGCTTCCCCTGCCGGAACCGCCCCACCCGGCGGGCAACATCGCCCACAATCCGGGCGACAAGCCTTTCCCCAAGGCCAGCGCTTCGCATTTCGACCGTTTTGGCGGCAAGCCGGCCCTCGCCATTGATGGAAAGACCAACTTCCTGCCCAGCCCGACCAACCGTTGGACCAGTTATGAATCCAAGAACGAAACAGATTGGCTCGAGGTGGACTTTGGGGTCGCGAAGTCGTTTCACAGGGTCGAATTGGCCATCTATGACGATCGTGGCGGAGTCCAGCCACCGGAGAAGTACGACATTGAATATTGGGATGGCGCGGCCTGGAAGCCCGTGACGGGAATCCGCAAGTCGCCCGCGCGCCCGGCCGGCGGACGGTTCAACGAGGCCGGGTTCGATCGTGTCGAGTCAACGAAGGTGCGCGTCGTCTTCACCCATGCGGGCAAGGCGCGCAGCGGCGTCTCCTAGATATTCGTGTGGAGCGAATGAGCCCGCCATCGTGATGCCCGCGTCAAGGCGCGTGGGCGCACGGGAGCCCCATCAAGACACACGGCCCGGGGTTGGCTCCGGGCCGGTTCGCTTGGGTGGCGGGCGTCAGATCAGTTCGCGGATCGGCTCGCCATCGGGAAGCATGGGCATCGGCCGGCCGGAATGGTCGAGGAAATTGATGTCCCTGTAAGGGATGTCGAGGTGGCGCATCACCGTGGCCCACAGGTCGTTGGGCACCAGCGGCCTGTCCTTGGGCGTCTCGGCCTTGGAAGTGGTGGAACCCACCACCTGGCCCATCTTGAGGCCGCCGCCGGAGACCAGCACCGACATCGCCTGCGGCCAGTGGTCGCGCCCGGGTTGCATCACCTTGGTCTGTGAACCGACCGAATGCTCCACCTTGGGCGTTCGTCCAAACTCGCCCGTCACCACCAGCAGCACGCGCTTGTCGAGGCCCCGGTCGTACAGGTCGTCGATCAGCGCGCTGACGGCCTGGTCGAGAAGGGGGAAGCGCCAGCGGGCGTCATCGAAGATGTGGCCGTTCACCGCATGGCTGTCCCAATTGTAGAGCACTCCCTTGGGCCACGACTTGCCAACCACATTGGGGCTTTCCAGCACCATGGTGACGAATCGCGCCCCGGCTTCCACCAGCCTGCGAGCCATGAGCGCCCTTTGGCCGTAGGCGTGCCAGCCATAGGCCTCGCGAACCTTCTCAGGCTCGTTGCCCAGGTCGAACGCCACCCGCGCCGTGGAGTTGGAGACGAGGTCGAGCGCCTTGGCGCGGAACGCCTCGGGGCCGCTCTGGCGGTTCAGCACGGGTGTCGGTGAACTAATGGAGTCGAGCAACTCAAGCCGCTCGCGCAGCTTCAAGTTGCTGCCTTGCCGCTTTTCGAGGTTGCGGACCTGGAAGCCCGGGGTGCTCGGGTCGCCGCCCACGGTGAACGGATGCGTGCTCGGTCCCAGGTAAGCCGATCCCAGGCTGAAGGTGTCGATGCCGGTGCGGCCGCCGTCGGTCTGCACCACATAGCTGGGCATGCCCGGCGTGGCGTCGCCGATCACCTTGCTGATCATCGAGCCGACGGCGGGGTAATCGTTGACGAATCCCACCGGAGAAAGCGGATCCCGGCCCGTCATGAATTTCTTGTGGCCGCCGCCATGGTCGGAAAACCTGTGCGAGATCGAGCGGATCAGGCTGAAGCGGTGGGCGCGCTTGGCCTGCATCGGGAACAGCTCGCAGATGTCGAGGCCCGGAACGGTGGTCTTGATGGGATTGAAAAGGCCCCGGTACTCGATGGGGGCGTTGGGCTTCATGTCGTAGGTGTCTTGGTGGGGCGGGCCGCCCGGAAGCCACAGGAAGATCACGGCGGGGTCGGAATCCTGGCCCAGCCTGCCGGCCTGGCCGGGCAGCGCCGTCAGGCCCGAACCTGTCACGGCCATGGAGCCCAGTTGGAGGAACCGGCGGCGGGATGGTCCGGGGCAGTATCGCGTGGTCATGATGGGTCCGCTCCTTCTCGATATCCTCTCATAATATGACTTGCTCAGGCGATCAAGGGTTCCACGATCCGGCCCCGGCTCGCGGGGAACGGCCTTCCTTGGGTGTCGTGGATCTCGGCATGGGGGTTCAGGCCCGCCAGGTGCAGCATGGTGGCGTGAAGATCCTGCGGCAAAACCCGGCCTTCCGCGGGCTGTCCACCGACGCGGTCGGATGATCCATGGACGATGCCGCCGCGGATGCCGCCGCCGGCGAGGGCGCCCGAGAAAACATGGCCCCAGTGGTCGCGGCCCCCTCCACGGTTGTGGCGGGGCGTCCGACCGAATTCCCCGGCCCACACCACAAGCGTGCCGTCGAGCAGGCCCCTTTCCGCAAGGTCTTCCAAAAGCGTGGAATACGCCGCGTCCATGATCGGCATCAGGTGGTTTTTCAGCCGTTCGGCGTTCTTGTTGTGGGTGTCCCACGCCGGGCTGTCGGAGGTGTCGCCCGGCATCCGGGTCCAGTTCACCTGCACGAACGAAACGCCCGCCTCGACGAGGCGGCGGGCCAGCAGCACGCTTTGGCCCCACCGGTTCCGTCCGTAACGGTCGCGCAGGCTTTCCGGTTCCTCCTCGAGGTGGAAGGCCCGGCGGGCGGCGCCCGACTGCACCAGCTTGAGCGCGGTCTGCTGCTGCTTCTGGAAAAGCCCCGGTCCTTCTCCCAGCCATTCCAGCTGACGCTCCGCCGCGTCCAGCCGCCTCGACAGGTCGACCCGATCCGACAGCCTTGGTGCCGTCACCTCCGTTGGCAAGGTCACCCCCGGAACGGCGAAACCAGCCTCATGGGGCGCGCAGGGAAGCAGCCAGGGATCACTGGTCCGGCCCATGAAACCGGCATCCTGGCCGGGCCATGGAATGCCGCCGGTGTTCCAAATGTGCTCGGGCAGCACCACGGAAGCCGGCATTCCGGCGCCATGACCGCGAAGCCGCCTGTTGATCGCCGCCAGGCTGGGCCAATCGTTGGGCGCGCCCGGCTTGGCATTTTCCGTGTTAAGCGGCTGGTGGGGCACGCCCGTCAGCATCCAGTAGCCCGACGACGAATGGGCGTTGTCATGCGTGGAAAGGGCGCGCAGCACCGCGATCCGGTCGGTCAGCCGGGCCGTGCGGGGCATCAGTTCCCCCACGGTCAGCCCCGGGGTGGCGGTGGCGATCGGCTTGTATGGCCCCCTGATTTCCTCGGGGGCAAGCGGCTTCGGATCCCAGGTTTCGTGCTGGGGCGGGCCGCCCAGGTGAAACAGGTAAATGATCGAACGCGCCTTGGCGCTTCCGGAGGCCCCGGAGGCGTTTGCGGCGGCCAGGGGCGCCAGGGCGCCCCAACGCATGAACTCACGCCGGCTGATGCCGTCACATAGGCGGGGTCCGGATTGTGGATCGACCAGCGATGGCATGGCCGCGGCCCCGGGGAGGAAAAGGCGGGCGGGATCAAAAACCTTACCATGCCCTTAGGTCGATTCCAAACGATCCAACTTTCCGGAGACCGATTCATGTTCCGCATTGCCGTGCTGGCGGCCTGCCTTGGCTGGCTCGCCGCCTTGGGTGGCGCCCATGCCCAGGACAAGGCCAAGGACGCGCCCAAGAAGGACGCCCCCAAGGACAAGGAAAAGGCCAAGGCCCCGCCCAAGGTCACGGGCCCGGCGCCCACCGTCGCCGACATCCACTACGGCGATCATCCGCGCCAGGTGATCGACTTCTGGCAGGCGAAGTCCGACAAGCCCACCCCGGTGGTGCTCATGATCCATGGCGGAGGCTGGGTCAACGGCAGCAAGGACGGTTACCGCGGCGCGGCGCCCGGCTTCCTCAAGGAAGGCATTTCCGTCGCCGCCATCAACTACCGCATGGTGCCCGAGGCCACCAAGGAGGGGATCGACCCGCCGGTGAAGTGGCCGTTGTCCGACGCCGCGCGCGCCCTGCAGTTCATCCGCTCCAAGTCCAAGGAATGGAACATCGACAAGGAGCGCATCGGCGCCACCGGCGGTTCGGCCGGAGGTTGCTCGTCCCTTTGGTTGGCGTTCCACCCCGACATGGCCAATCCCGACAGCACCGATCCCGTCGCCCGCGAGTCCACCCGACTGTGGTGCGCCGCCGTGCAGGGCGCCCAGACCACCCTCGACCCGAAGGTCCTGCGTGAGTGGATGCCCAACTATCGCTACGGCGGGCATGCCTTCGCCATCACCACCGAGAAGGGCCGCGACACCGCCTTCCCCGCCTTCCACGACAACCGCGAGAAGCTGCTGCCCAAGATCAACGAGTATTCGCCGCTCTTCCATGTCTCCAAGGACGATCCCCCCGTGTTCCTCGAGTACGGCAACCAGAAGAAGCCGCCCGTCAAGGGCGAGGAGCAGGCCGACCCCACCCATTCGGCGCTGTTGGGCATGATCCTCATGGAGAAGCTCAAGGAAGCCGGCGTGGAAGGGATCCTGGTCTACCCCGGCAAGGACGATCCCAAGTACAAGAACTCGGCGGCCTACCTGATCGACCGGCTCAAGGCGCCCAAGAAGGCGAACTGATCCGCAGGATACCCTCGATCGCGCCGGGGAGGTCGTCGGCCACCCCGGCGCAGTTCATGGTTGAGGGGTCCAGTTTCAGTTCCTCGCCCGCCCCGTATCCCGTGCGCACCAGCCAGGTGCGGCACCCCGCCCACGCCCCCGCCTGAAGGTCGGTGAGCTTGTCTCCCACCATCCAGCCGTGGGCCAGGGTCAGCCCCAGGTCGCGCGCCGCGGCCAGCAGCATGCCCGGCGCCGGCTTCCGGCAGGCGCATTCCACCCGGTACGCCCCCGTTCCCTCGGTGGGATGGTGCGGGCAGTGGTACCAGGCCCGAATCGCGGCGCCCCCCGCCGAAAGCAGCTCCGCCACCCGTCCGTTCACCTCGCCGACTTGCGCCTCGGAAAAGTATCCCCGCGCCACGCCCGCCTGGTTCGACGCCACCACGACGGGCCATCCCAGCGCGTTGACCCGGGCGATGGCCGTGGCCACCCCGGGAATGAGCCTCACCCGGCCGGGGTCGCCCAGATAATGCTCCTCCTCGATGATGACGCCGTCGCGGTCGAGGATCAGGCAGGGGGGCATGGGGCGGTTCCGCGCTCCACCGGGTGTTAACAAGGCCACTTCCAATGACTGGCTGTATTGAAACAAAAGAAATGGGCGTCAGTCATCTGCAAAAGCGCCTTGGCCCGAGAAGCCTCGGCGCAGGCGGCCCTTGAGCGAGCATCCGTTCGGAAAATGGAAACCATCATTGAACGAGAGCCAGCTCCAAATCATGGAGTTGGATCGATCATCCCGGCAAGGCAAAAAGCGCGAATCGCGGCCATCAACATGGGTCACCAGTCAAGATGAGGACTATGGAGTGAGGTAGTCATATGGAACTCACCCGCTCACTCCGGTGCTTCGCACCTGCGTTCAGGGCTCTTTTGACACAAGAAATCGCACTTTGTTGTTTTATTAGCGCTGTCAATCGGACTCATTCAAGGGATGCCGGCTTGCCAAAGCACACGAAACGGTTGGGTCATGATGCGCCGGCACTGGGGTGAGCGCCGTGCGTGAGCGCGGCGATGCACGAAACGGTTGGGTCATGAGGCGCCGGCATTGGGGTGAGCGCGGCGATGCGTGAAACGGTTGGGTCATGATGCGCCGGCACTGGGGTGAGCGCCGTGCGTGAGCGCGGCGATGCACGAAACGGTTGGGTCATGAGGCGCCGGCATTGGGGTGAGCGCGGCGATGCGTGAAACGGTTGGGTCATGAGGCGCCGGCACTGGGGTGAGCGCGGCGATGCATGAAACGGTTGGGTCATGATGCGCCGGCACTGGGGTGAGCGCGGCGATGCACGAAACGGTTGGGTCATGAGGCGCCGGCACTGGGGTGAGCGCGGCGATGCACGAAGCGGTTGTGTCATGATGCGCCGGCACTGGGGTGAGCACGGCGATGCGTGAAACGGTTGTGTCATGATGCGCCGGCATTGGGGTGAGCGCTGGCGATGCGTGAAACGGTTGGGTCATGAGGCGCCGGAGATGGGGTGAGCGCCGTGCGTGAGCGCGGCGATGCATGAAACAGCGTCGATCCTGGTCACCGGCGATGGGAAGCCTATGGCGCCCCCCATGGGCCGGCGCGAGGGTCTCCGCCGCCACGGCGTCGATCGCCATTGGCGGGAGGATCGCCAGGATGGCCAAGGCCGGCGGGGGCGGCCTCAGCCTCCCCGCGCCACCTTCTTGAGGGCGACCTTGTCGACCAGGAAGGTGCGGATTCCCTGGGTGATGAACCGGATGCGGATCTTGCGCGTGGCCCCGTGGCCCGAGACCTCGAGCACCTGACCGAGTCCGTAGCTCTCGTGCTGGACGATGTTTCCGGCCTCGTAGGCGCACGGCGCCTCGGTGGCCGCCGCGGGCGATGCCGGGCGGGCGGGCGCGGGGCGCGAAGGCTCGCGGCGCTCGAACGGGGTGTCGCCGTCGAGCCAGGCCGCGTCGTGGCGCCCCGTTTCGCTGACGCCGCGTTCCGTCCGCCTCACATCGGCGGGAAGCTCGCCTAAAAACATGCTCGGCACGGTGTAGATGGTGCGGCCGCGGAACTCCCGCATGCGCGCGCAGCTCAGGTGCAGTTCCTCCATGGCCCGCGTCATGCCGACGAAGCAGAGGCGGCGCTCCTCCTCGACATCTCCCGGGCTGTTGAGGCTGCGCTCGTGCGGCAGCAGGCCCTGCTCGAGGGCGGGCATGAACACCACGGGAAACTCGAGGCCCTTGGCCGCGTGGAGCGTCATCATGGTGACGCTTTCCTCCCGGGTGTCGTAGCTGTCGATGTCGCCGGCCAGGGTGATGTTCTCGAGGAAGCCGGCCACGCCCGAGTCGGGGTTGGCCTCGGAAAACTGCCGGGCCGCCGTCACCAGTTCCTCGATGTTGGCCACGCGGTCGTCGTCGGTAAGGGCGTCCTTGCTTTTCACCGACTCGCGGTAGCGGGTGCGCTCGAGCACCTTCGTGATGGCCTCGTGGGGAGGGCCGTCCGCCAGGGGCGCCAGCTCCTCCAGCAATCGCGCGAACGCCACGAGCGACTTGGCCGCCTTGGGCGTGAGGTCGGCGATGAACTCCGCCTGCGCCGCGGCGGCCATCAGAGTGGCCTCGCGGCTGGCGGCGTACTCCTGCAGGCGCTCAAGCGTGGTGGCGCCGACGCCCCGGGGAGGCTCGTTCACCACGCGGAGGAACGAGACATCGTCCCTCGGATTCGCCATCAGCCGCAGGTACGCGATGACATCCTTGTTCTCCTTGCGGTCGAAGAACGCCAGTCCCTTGACGATCTGGAAAGGCACCTTGTTGCGGATGAACGCCTGCTCGAAGGCGCGGGTGAGGGCGTTCATGCGCAGCAGCACGGCGAAGTCGCGGAAGGAGCGCCTGCCGCGGTCGACCTCCTGCCTGACGAGGCGCGCGACCCCCTCGGCCTCGCGGGCCTGGTCGTCGTGCGTGACCACCTCGACGGGGCTGCCATCCCGGTCGCGGGGGGTGAGCTTCTTGGGCTTGCGCTGCTGGTTGTTGGCGATGAGGGCGTCGGCGGCGCGCAGGATGTGCCGGGTGCTGCGGTAGTTGTCGGACAGGTGCAGCACGCGGGCGCCCGGGTAGTCGCGCTCGAAGTCGAGGATGTTGCGGATGTCCGAACCCCGGAACTTGTAGATCGACTGGTCCGGGTCGCCCACCACGAACAGGTTGGGGTGGTCCTGGCTCAGGTTGCGGGCGATGGCGTACTGGGCGGTGTTGGTGTCCTGGTATTCGTCGACAAGCACATACCGCCACTTGTCGTCGCTCTCGGCGCGCAAAGACGGTTCGTTGCGCAGGGCCAGGGCGGGCCAGTACAGCAGGTCGTCGAAGTCGAGGGCGCCCGCGTCGCGCATGCGCTTCTCGTAGCGGGGGTACACCTCCGCCACGGCGCGGGCGAAGAAGTCGCGCGCCTCCGCCGCATACCGCTCGGGCGAGAGGAGGTGGTTCTTGGCGCGGCTGATGGCGCCGCCCACCGCCTCGGGCGAGAAGCGGTTGGAGTCGATCTTGGTGTCCTCGATGGCGATCTTGGTCATGCGGGCCCGGTCGGTCTGGTCGTAGATCGTGAACGAGGGTTCCAGCCCGAGCCTGACGGCGTGCTGCCTCATGAAGCGCACGCCAAAGCTGTGGAAGGTGCTGATGATGGCGCCCTTGTGCGTGGCCAGCGCCTCCACGCGCGACCGCATTTCCCCCGCCGCCTTGTTGGTGAAGGTGATCGCCAAAATGTGCCAGGGCTTCACCCCCTGGCTGATGAGCCAGGCGATCCTGCGGGTGATGACGCGGGTTTTTCCGCTGCCCGGGCCGGCCAAAATGAGGGCTGGACCGTCAAGGTGGGTGACGGCCTGCCGCTGCGCGTCGTTGAGGTCGGCAAGCAGCGGTGCGTCGCCTGGACCGGATTGCATGCTGGCGCCCATCCGTGGGTTTTTCGCGGAAGCTCCAGCCGCCATCATAACGGCCCTCCGGGCGCCCAGCAGGCCGTCTTGTTCCGAAAACGCAACGGCGCATACACTTGCGCCGGAAGGTTGGTTTCTCATTTCTTGCGTCAGGAGTTCCAAGCATGTCCTCTTCCGCGCCGGTGGCCAATCCCTACGACGAGGTCCCCTACCACAGCCGCTGTTTCATCCAGACCCATCCGCAGCGCCTGGGGTTCATCGGCAGGCTCTTCGGCATGAATCCGGCGCCCGCGTCCAAGTGCCGCGTGCTGGAACTCGGCTGCGCCTCGGGAGGCAACCTGCTTCCCCTGGCCATGCGCTACCCCAACAGCGAGTTCCTCGGCCTCGACTACGCCCAGGTGCAGGTGACCGCCGGCCTGAAGCAGGTTGAGGAACTCGGCCTGAAGAACCTCGAGATCCGCCAGGCCGACCTCAGCGTGTACGACCCCGCCAAGGACGGCAAGTTCGACTACATCATCTGCCACGGCGTCTACTCGTGGGTTCCGCCCGTGGTGCAAAAGGCGATCATGTCGATCTGCGGCAAGGCCCTTTCGCCGCAGGGCATCGCCTACATCAGCTATAACTGCTACCCCGGCTGGAAGATGCGCGAGATCATCCGCGACGCCATGCTCTACCATGCCGGCACCCGGCCCACCGCCGCCGAGCGGGTGCAGCAGGCCCGCGCCATCATCCAGTTCACCAGCGAGATTGCCGAGGCCGACAGCGCCTACGGCAAGATCCTCCAGGCCGAGGTTGAACTGCTGAAGCAAGCATCCGACGACTACCTGCTGCACGAGCACCTCGAGGAACACAATGCCCCTTGCTACTTCAAGGACTTCATCAACAGGTCACTGGAGGCGGGCCTCAACTACCTTGGCGAGGCCCAGGTGGAGGAAATGATCCCGCATCACCTTGGCCAGAAGGTGGTGGAAGCGCTCAACCGCGTCTCGGGCGGGAACATCATCGCCATCGAGCAGTACCTCGACTTCTTCCGCAACCGCCGCTTCCGCCGCACGCTTTTGGTGCACAAGGATGTCGCCGCCAAGGTGGCCCGCAACATTTCCCCGGAATCGGTGTCGCGGTTCCACTTCTCGGGCGCCTACCGCATCGAGCCGGGCGATGTGCCGGTTCATGAGGTGAAGGAGCAGAAGTTCACCGACGGTGAAAACCGCAACCTCGCCAGCACCCAGCCGTTCGTCAAGGCGATGATGCACGCGCTCAACGACCGCTGGCCCCACTCCTACACGGCCAAGGAATGGAAGGCCGCCGCCGAGGCCAAGCTTGCCGGCCATCCCCAGCAATTGGTCAATTCCGAGGCGCTGTTCAACGATGTGCTGATCCGGGGATTCGCCAACGGGCTCATCCATGTGGTGGATGAACCGGTTCACCTTGGCAAGGCGGATGCCGTGCTTCCCATGGTCACGCCGCTGGCGCTGGCCCGCGCCAAGGCGGGCAACCGCGAGGTCTCCAACCAATGGCACCAGACGGTGAACCTGAACGACCTTCAGGTCGCCATCTGCCAGCTTGTCGACGGCACGCGCGACCTCAAGTCCATCAAGGCCGAACTGGTGAAGAAATGCCTTGAGGGGCAGTTCCGCCTGGCCAAGGACAATGTCCCGGTGACCGACAAGAACACGCTGGAACTGCTTCTCGAACAGATCCTGCCGCAGGCGCTGAAGGAACTCGAGCGCCTGGCGCTGTTGATCTGATCCGTCACGACCCCTCGACCATGACCGGAATCATCACCGGCTGGTCGAGGCCCTCGATGCGCACCCTCACGCTTCCCGTGGCCGATCCCGCCGGAAGCGTCGTTTCCACCCTGAGCGTGGCGTGGCGGCCCGGCCCGGGCGCGTGCCTCGTCGAGGCGCTGATGCCTTCCACGGACACTTCCGCGATCCTCACGGGCGCGTCTCCCGATGCCGAGATCCTGACAAGCCTCGACATGGCGGTCCCCGCCTTGCCGGACAGGCTTAGCGACTCGGGAGAGGCCTGGGCCGATTGAGCCCCCCTTCCCTGGACGGTGACGGGTATCTCGAGCCGGGAGTGGGCCGGGTCGGAAGTCTCCAGCAGGATGGCCCCCGCGACCCGCCCCTGCCCGGGAGCGGGGATGCGCGCCATCAGCCTGGTTTCACCGGCCATGCCCCCCGCTTTTTCCACAACGAGGCCCGGAATGGTGCTTGTCCACCCCGTCACCACCAGCGGTGTTTCGCGGCGGTCGCGCAGCGTCAAGGCGACCGATGTTTCCCGTTGGGTCGATATGGCCAGGAGCGCCGGTTCCAATTCCACGACGCGCTTGACGGTGGCGTTGATCCGGCAACGACGCGTCCATTCGCCCCCGGCGTCATCGGCGCTCGAAACCGCCAGGGTCCAGGCGTGCGGCCCCGCCGGCAGTGACGCGGTTCGCAGGTGAAGTGGCAACGCGCGTGATTCCCCGGGCGCCAGGCTACCCGGCGCGCTTCCGGGAAGCAGGCAGCCGCATGAGCCGGCCAAGCCGGACACGCGCGCCGGGCGACTTCCCATGTTCCTGAGGATGATTTCGCGGGAATGCGCCGGTCCGGCGAGGATTTCACCCAGGTTGATTTCCCCGGGCGTGGCCTCCACCTGGGCCCCCGCGGGCGCGCCGAGGATGGCCAGAATCGCAGCTGAAACCCATCGTTTCATTCAGTTCAGTCTCCCATCGGCCCATTTGCGGCGGAATCGGTGATTCCCCCCTGTCGGCGCAAGTGCAAAAAACCTTGGGTTTTTCGATTTTTAGCGGCCTTACGGGCATGATTTCGGTTGCCACGGCTTCAGGCGGGGTTTAGACTCGACCGATGAAGTAATGACCCTCCTTATTGCCTTCACGAAGCGATAGCCATGAACCTTCGATCCGGAACATTCCGGTTGAGCGTCATTATGGCGGCCCTCATGGCTGCCGCCGGTTCCCTGGCTTTCGCCGCGGAAGACTTGGTTCTGCCGTCGCCCTCCTTGCCCCCCGAGAAGGTCATCGACCAACTGGTGGAAGCCGGCTGGAAGGAGCAGGGCACCATGCCCGCGGCCCCCGCCGACGACTTCAACTGGCTCAGGCGGGTCAGTCTCGATCTCACGGGCCGGATTCCCACCGGCCCGGAAGTCGCCGCCTTCGCCGCCGACAAGTCACCCGGCAAGAAATCCAAGGTGATCGAATCCCTCATGGCGTCGAGCGCCTTCGTGAGGCACCAGGCCCGCGAACTCGATTGGTACCTCACACGCGACAAGAACTCGCCCCTTTCCGCCTACCTCAACCGAGCCCTTGCCGAGAAGCGCGGCTGGGACCGCATTTTCAAGGAACTGATGCTGGCCAACGAGGCCGACGCTTCCACCAAGGGCACCACCGTTTACCTGAAGCAGAAGGTGCGCGACCTCGACCGCCTCACGAACGATGTCAGCGTCGCCTTCTTCGGGGTGAACATCTCGTGCGCCCAGTGCCACGACCACCCGCTTGTCAGCGACTGGAAGCAGGATCACTTCTACGGTTTGAAATCTTTCTTTTCCCGCACCTTCGAGGTTGGTGAATTCCTCGCCGAGCGCGACTACGGGGTGGTTCGCTTCCTTCCCAACAAGGGCAAGGAGAAGCAGGCCGAGTTCATGTTCCTCACCGGCGCCAAGGTTGCCCCTCCGGGCGCTGGCGAACCGACCAAGGACCAGCAAAAGGCCGACGCCAAGAAGGTTGAGGAGTGGAAGAAGTCGAAGACCCAGCCCCCGGCCCCCTCGGCTTCGGCGCGGGCCAAGCTGGTTGAACTGGCGCTTTCCGCGAAGGAAAAGGAATTTTTCGACAAGGCCCTTGTGAACCAGGTTTGGTACCGCATGTTCGGCCACGGGCTGGTGATGCCCCTGGACCAGATGCATTCGGAGAACCCGCCCAGCCATCCCGAACTCCTGGCCTGGCTGGCCCGGGATTTTTCGTCGCATGGCTACGACATCCCGCGGCTGATCAAGGGGATGGTCTCCAGCCGGGTTTACGGACTTTCGAGCCGCCATGAGGGAGGTTCCTCCCCCCCGGCCAACCAGTTCGCCGTGGCGCGCCTCAAGCCTCTCACGCCCATGCAGATGGCGGTCGCCTTGAAGCTCGCCGGAATGGTCGTGGGCGCCTCCGAGGTGGAGAAGAAAGTCGAGGAAGCCGAGCGCTCCGCCCGTGGCCTGGCTGATCAGTTCCCCCCGGTGTCCGAGGATTTCCAGGTTGGTGTCGCCGAGGCGCTGTTCATGGCCAACGGTTCGCGTTTCAATGGCAACGAGGTCTTTCCCGAGGGCGCCGACAAGCTGCTGACCGCCATGTCCAAGGCTCCGTCCGATGATGCCCGCGCCGACATGGCCGTGCGAGGAGTGTTGGCGAGGCCCGCGGTTGCCGACGAGGCTTCGTTCATCGCGAACTACATCAAGCGCCACCCGGGCGACCCGAAGGAGGCCTGCCGCCAGGTCATCTGGTCGCTGATGGCCAGCCCCGAATTCAGGTTCAACTACTAAACGCGCGAGGGAGCCCAGACATGTCCAGCATACCCGGATCATGCACCCCTTCCGAACACGCCGCCTCCCGCCGGCAATTCCTCGGGGCCGCCGCGGCCTCGGGAATCACCGCCATGGTCTCCGGATCAAGCGCCTTGGCCGGCGAGGTGGCCAAGCGAGGCAAGCGCGTGATCCTGCTCTGGCTCGCGGGCGGAGCCAGCCAGTTTGAAACCTTCGATCCCAAGCCGGGCGCCGTCACCGGCGGCCCGTTCAGGTCGATCCAGACATCCACCTCCGGGGTGCGCGTCTCCGAACTGATGCCCCGCATGGCGGCGCGCCTCAAGGACACCTGCCTCATCCGTTCGCTCAACACGAAAAACGCCGATCACGGCGGCGGCGCCGAACTCATGATGCGCGGCCGCCGGGACGAGGCCTCCGTCCGCTATCCCGACATGGGTTCCGTGCTGGCCAGGGAACTGGGCGACTCCGAAAGCAAGGTTCCCGACTATGTCTCCTTCTACCTTCAGTCCGAGGGGCAGGGCTTTTCCGGAACGGGCGCAGGTTTCCTTGGCGCCCGCTTCGGCCCCATGCAACTCCACAAGGGAACCACCCCGGAAAACCTCAGCCGCCTCGACACCATCTCGGCATCGGATTTCGCCGACCGCATGGCCTTGCGGGAATCGTGGAGCAGGGCTTTCGAGAAGGGACGCGTTTCCGCCGCCCTGGGCAGCCACCAGCAGGCGTTCGCCCGCGTCGGCGGGTTGATGGAAAGCCAGAAACTGTTCGACCTTTCCAACGAATCGGCGAAAACCCGCGAAGCCTACGGCCCAACCCAGTTTGGCGAACAGGCCCTCATCGCGCGCCGCCTTGTTGAGGCCGGCGTTCCATTCGTCCGCGTCGGACGAGCCTGGTGGGACAGCCATGGCCAGAACTTCGAGACCCACCAGGAAATGGTGCCCGAACTCGACCATGTGATGGCCACCCTGCTCGACGACCTCGGCCAGCGGGGCATGCTCAAGGACACATTGGTGATCACCCTTTCGGAGTTCGGGCGCACCCCGAACATCAACGCCAGCCTCGGACGCGACCATTTCGCCTCGGCCTGGAGCTGCTCGCTCTCCGGCTGCGGCGTTGTTGGCGGCTCCGTCTATGGCAAGACCGACGACCGGGGAGACAAGGTGGCCGAGGGTGAGATCGGCGCCGCGAGGCTTTTCGCCACCATCTACAAGGCCTTGGGCATCAACCCGCAGAAAAACTATCACCTCGGATCCCGCCCCGTGCCGCTGACGGACCCGGGAACCGAGCCCGTCAAGGAAGTCTTGGCCTGATCCGGGGGAACCGCGATGAATGTGTCCGCGATCAAGCTCGAGAAGAACATCAGCCGGCCCGACATCCTCTTTGGCGTGGCCAGGGTGCCGGGAACATCGAAGGCGTTCGTGGGCGGATCCGATTTCAAGATCCACGAAATCGACATCGACGCCGCCAAGCCCGAAAGCCGAACCTTGCAGTCGGCCCATGAGACCTATATCACCACGCTCGCCTTGGCCGGCGACTCGATCATCTCCGGCGGATATGACGGCAAGCTGATTTGGACCAAGGCCTCCTCGGGCGAGCGGATCCGTGAGGCGCAGGCCCATGGCCGCGCGGTCCGCAAGGTGGCGATATCACCCGACCGCGCCACCGCCGTGAGCGTGGCTGACGACATGGCCGTGCGCTTCTGGAATGTGGCCGACGGCAGGAAAATCCGCGAGATCACGGGCGAACACCAACCCCTCACGCCGCAGGGATTCCGCTCGATGCTCTACGCCTGCGCCTTTTCGGCGGACGGCAAGTTCCTGGCCACGGCTGACAAGACCGGCCATGTGGTGGTCTGGGAGGCCTCCACCGGCAAAAAGGCGGCAACCTTGGCGGTTCCGGTCATGTACACCTGGGATCCCAACGCCCGCAGGCACTCGATCGGCGGACCGCGCTCGGTCGCCTTCTCACCCGACGGGTCGCTCCTGGCCATTGGCGGCACGGGAAAGATCGGCAACATCGACCATCTCGAGGCCGATGGCCGGGTTGAAATCTTCCGCTGGGCCAAGGGCGACAAGGGCGAGAAAGTCCACGACTTCATCACCGAGGGCAAGAAGGGCCTCGTGGAGCATCTCGAGTTTCATCCCGGTGGCGACATTCTTTTGGCCGCGGGTGGTGCTGGCGAGGGGTTCCTCTCGTTCATCGACCTCAAGCAGAAGAAGATCGTCCATCAGGAAAAATCCCCGATGAACATCCACGCCGTGGCCACCGCCGACAGCATGAAGTCGATTGTCGCCGTGGGCCATCAGCGCGTCGTGAAGTTTGTTGTTGGGTAAGCTGCCAGCCTCTTCACTTCCCCATCGCGTGCTCGAAAAACTTGTAGAGAACCTCGTTGTCCCGGGCGTTGGGAGCGTGTTCCGGCCTGTTGGTCATCCCGACCCGGTTCTCGGCGCCCAAGAGGCGGTTGACGGCAACGGCGTGGTTCAGTGATTCCCAGCGCTGGGGCGGGTCTTCCGAACCGCCTGAAACAAAAAAGGGCCGGGGAGCCATGAGCGCGTGCAGGTCGGTCAGGTCGCGGCCGTCGGCCATCATTTTCCTGTAGGGGCCCGTGCGGGGGTTGGCGTCGCCCGGCACGCCCCGCTTGCGCTGCCCGGCCAGCGCCGGATCGAATCCCAGGTACCAAGGCTCCCAGTAGTTCACGCTCGGCCGCCTCTCGTCGAAGACGATGCCGGGATCCGACCACGCCCCGCAGGCGAACGGTTCGTGCAGGCAGGCGGCGAACATCGCCCACTTGCCACCATAGGAATGTCCCACAACGCCTATCCGCTTCTTGTCGACCTCGGGAAGGCCGGCGAGGTACGAGTGGCAGTTCGCGGCCTCGTACGCGTGGAACGACAACGGCTGGATCCGGCAGCGTTCCTTGTCCGGGTAGTAGGTGTTGGGATCCCCGCCCAGCGACAGCGTCACGAATCCGCGCCTGGCCAGTTGGATGGCATAGTCCCTCAGGGGTTCCTTGCCCTTGCCGATGCCTGTCCCGGCCTCGTAATAGACGACCACGACCGCGGGAAACGGGCCTGAACCGGATGCCGGTTTCAGCAAATAGGCGTCGCTCACATGTCGTCCGGGCGCCGTTTCGATCCTGATCCGGGTGACGGCGACGCCGTCGATCATCTGCTTGTCGAGATGCTCCACGGCCGGCTTGGCGATGATCGGCGGCCAAGCCCCCATCATGCCGTGCCAGTAGGCCTTGATCTCCTCGCGCCTGCGGGTCCAATCCCCCGGAGTTTTCACCATGGATCCGTTGTCGAAAATCAGCGGAGACTTGTGCTTGCCCAACGCTCCCGCCAGTGCCTCGGGTGGCTTGAAATAGGGTGCCAGGTCGGCGGGCAGGTCCGCTCGCGGGGCGTCGAGAACGGCAAACAGCAACAGGCAGGAAGGAGCGAAGGTCATGGCATCTTCTCCGGCGGGCTGGTGGATTGGATCATAATCAGGCGGGGGTACAAGGGGCCGGCCACGCTTGTTTCCGCATGGCATTGGATTAAACTCAAGTCCTTGCCTCGCGCTTGATCCGCCGGAGTTAGTCTCCCATGCTTGCCGCCGCTTTCTGGGTCTCTTCTTTCATTCTCTCGGCCTCGCCATCCCATCCCGTCGTCGCGGGATTCGACCGTTTTCATGCCAAGGGTGAACAACCGGGAGAGGGTGGCGCCCTCCTCCTGACGGAACTCAACTGCGTCGCCTGCCATGCCGCCGAGGGCGCCCAGGCGCGCAAGGGCCCCATCCTCGATGCCGTGGGTGGCCGGGTCCGCGCGGCCTGGATCCGGCAGTTCCTGGCCGATCCTGCCGGCACCAAGCCCGGGACCACCATGCCCGACATGCTTTCCGGGGCGCCCGACCGGGCGCGGGCGGTCGAGGCGCTTGTGCAATACCTCGCCACGACGGGCACCCCGCGCTTCGAGCCCATCGACAGCAAGGCGGTCGCCGCCGGCAGGGCCTCCTACCACAAGGTTGGCTGCGTGGCCTGCCATGGCGAACGCGACACGCAAGGCAACGCCCGCGCACTGCCGGCGGGTGTGGTTCCGCTTCCCGACCTGAAGGCCAAGTACACGCTCGGCAGCCTTTCGGCTTTCCTCGACAAGCCGCACGAGGTGCGTCCCGGGGGCCGCATGCCCAAGCTGCTCACCGGCAAGGAACCGCGGGAGGTCGCCTCCTACCTGCTTCAGGGAATCAAGGGACGGGTTTCCTCCGGCACGGTGAACTACTCGGTGTTTCACGGCACTTGGGAGAAACTTCCCGCGCTCGACAAGCTCAAGCCGCAATCCAGCGGGGTGGCCACCGGGCTCGACCTGGGAGTCGCCGGCAGGCGACGCGACTACGCCGTCCGTTTCCATGGCATCTGGAAGGTGGATCGTGATGACGCCTACAAGTTCTCGTTGGCCAGCGACGACGGATCGCGCCTAGTCATCGATGGAAAGACGATCATCGACAACGATGGAGTCCATCCCAACACCACGCGCGAAGGCACGGCGGAACTCAACTCCGGCATCCACAAGGTGGAGGTCTGGTATTTCCAGGGAGGGGGCGAGGATGAGCTTGCCCTCACGGTGCAGGGCCGACACCTCCAGCTTGTCGACTTTGGCCAGGTGATCGCCGCCAGCGAGAAGGACTTGGCCGGCCAGGTTGCCGCCAAGCCCGAACCCGACGCCGACACCATCGTTCCCGAGGCCAAGCTCGCCAACGAGGGTCGCGCCCTGTTTTCCTCGCTGGGATGCGTGAACTGCCACCAGTTGAAGGAGAAAGGCCAGGCCGTGGCCCAATTGGCCAAGGCGCCCAAGCTGGGTGACTTGAAGGGAGACGGCGGCTGCCTCGCCGAGGCGCCGAAGGCCGGCCTGCCCCGATACGGGCTCGTGGCTTCCCAGCGCGTGGCCCTGGCCGCCGGACTGAAGGCCCCCGTCAAGCCCGCCGGCGATGCCGAACGAATTCGCCGCGACATGACGGCGTTCAACTGCCTGGCGTGCCATGTGCGCGATGGCCGCGGCGGCCCGATCGAGGACCTGAACAAGGCCTTCCAGACCACCCAGCCCGAAATGGGAGACGAGGCGCGACTGCCTCCGTGGCTCAATGGCGTTGGCGCCAAGATGGAGCCCGACTATTTCAAGAAGATCATGGTTCAGGGCGTCGACGATCGTCCCTACATGCAAACCCGCATGCCAGGATTCGGTTCCAGCCTCGCCGACATCAACGAGGTCTTCGCCCGGGTCGACAAGCTGCCCGTCGCGCCGTCGGTCTCGCTTCCGGAAACCGATGCGAAACTGAAAACACACGGGCGCATGCTGGTGGGCGGCACCGCCTTCGGGTGCATCAAGTGCCACACCTTCGCGGGCAACAAGGCCGAGGGGGTGCAGGGCATCGACATGGCCATCATGACCAAGCGAGTGCGCCGCGACTGGTTCTTCGCGTATGTCAACGATCCGCAAGCCGTGCGTCCCGGCACCCGCATGCCGGCGGCATTCAAGGAAGGCAAGAGCGTCATTGACGATGTCCTTGAAGGCAAGGCCGTCAACCAGATCGAGGCGATCTGGCGTTACCTTGCCGATGGAAACAAGGCCCGGATTCCCGTGGGAATCCAGAAGAGGTCGATACCGCTCGCCGCCGCCAAGGGAGCGGTGATCTACCGCAACTTCATCGAGGGTGCCGGCGCCCGCGGCATTGGCGTCGGATTCGCCGAGAAGGTCAACCTGGCCTTCGACGCCAACGACCTCAGGCTGGCCCTGCTCTGGCATGGAGGGTTCATCGACGCCGCTCGGCACTGGAGCGACCGCGGCGTCGGATTCGAGGGACCGTTGGGTGACAATATCGTGTCGCTGCCCCCGGGCCTGCCATTCGCCCGCCTCGAGAAACCGGATTCCCCGTGGCCCACGGTCGCCGCCCGTCAGGCGGGTTGGAAGTTCATGGGATATTCACTGGACCCGGAGGACAGGCCTTCGTTCCGTTACGGAACCGGGACGGTGACGGTGCTCGACAAACCGCTGCCCTTGATGGGAGACAAGGATCCGGCCATCAAGCGGGAATTGACGGTGAGCGGCGCTCCCGCGGGGCTGGTTTTCCGCGCCGCAGCCGGCAAGGTCATCGAGGCGTCGGGAGACGGCTGGTTCCGCGTGGATGGCGGGCTCAAGGTGAAAGCCGGGTCGGGGGCCAAAATCCGCAAGGTCGCCGACAAGGCGGAACTGCTCGTCGACATCCCCGATGGCAACGCGACGATCAGCCTTGAGTACAAATGGTGACATGATGGAGAAGAGAAACATGGACAGGCCCTTCCAAGCCCGGCTGGCGGGTTGCTCGGCGTTGGCCCTTACCCTGGCTATCCTGGCCTGGCTGGCTTCCGGCGCCTCGGCCCAGAACAAGGCGAAGTCCTCGCCTGAGGACGACTACTACCGGATCCTTTCCTTCACCACGCCCGCGGGTGAGGTCCTCGAGGCCGGGGCCCTTGAGACCCTGCCTGGTGGAAAGGTCGCCCTGGGAACGCGGCGCGGCGAAATCTGGATCTTGGAGAACGCCTATGATCCCGATCCCGCCAAGGTCAAGTTCTCAAGGTTTGCCCACGGCATGCACGAAATCCTCGGGCTGGCGTGGAAGGACGGCTGGCTCTATGTGACCCAGCGCCCCGACATCACCCGGGTGAAGGACACCAACGGCGACGGCAAGGCCGACCTCTTCGAGGTCTATGCCGAGGGCTGGGATGTCAACGGCGACTACCACGAGTACGCGTTCGGGTCGCGCTTCGACGCCAAGGGAGACCTTTGGTTCGCCCTTTGCCTCACGGGATCGTTCAACAGCTCGAGCAAGTTCAGGGGCTGGGCCGGTAAGGTCACTCCCGAGGGCAAGTTCATTCCCACGACCTCGGGTGTGCGCTCGCCCGGAGGCATCGGCCTCAATGCCGCGGGAGATGTCTTCTACACCGACAACCAGGGGCCCTGGAACGGAACCTGCGGTCTCAAGCATATTGTTCCCGGCGGCTTTGTCGGGCACCCCGACAGCTTCAAGTGGTACGCGGAGAAGGATGCCGCCTACTTGGGCAAGCCCCCGGAACAACCCAAGAGCGGCAGCAGGATCGTCGTGGAGGCCAAGCGCATTCCCGAACTGGTTCCCACGGCCATCTTGTTCCCCTATGGCAAGATGGGCCAATCAGCCAGCGGCCTCGACTGCGACCTCTCCAAGGGCAAGTTCGGACCATTTGCCGGCCAGCTTTTTGTCGGCGACCAGACCCACAGCACGCTCATGCGCGTCTTCCTTGAGAAGGTCAACGGGCGATACCAGGGAGCGTTGTTCCCGTTCCGGCAGGGATTCGGATCCGGAGTTGTGCCGGTCCGCCAGGGCGATGACGGATCCATGTTTGTCGGCGGAACCAACCGTGGCTGGGGATCCCGCGGCCCGAAACCGTTTTCGGTTGAACGGCTGGTCTGGACGGGCAAGGTTCCGTTCGAAGTCCACGAGATGAAGGCGACGCCCGAGGGCTTTGTGCTTTCCTTCACTCAGCCAGCCGACAAGGAGAGCCTTTCCCAGCCCGGCTCATTCAAGCTGGCCACCTACACCTACATTTACCAATCAAGCTACGGAAGCCCCGAGGTCGACCATTCGACACCGAAGATCGTGTCCGCCACCCCGTCGGCGGACGGGCTTTCCGTGAAGCTGAAGGTCGAGGGGTTGAAGGAAGGCCATGTCCATGACCTGTCGCTGGACGGGGTCAAGTCGTCAGCCGGACAGCCCTTGTTGCACGCCAAGGCGTACTACACCCTCAACTCGATCCCCCCTAAGTGATCAAGATTCGTCAGATGTAGTTGTAGGCCGTGGGCGTGATGATCAGTTCGGGCACCTGGGCCCTTTCAGGCAGCCTGGCCACGAACATCACGGCCTCGGCGACATCTTCCGGTTGGAGGATGGCCATGCGGTGCTCGTCGGTCACCGGGTTGGGCCGCTGATCGAGGATCGGCGTGTTCACTTCACCCGGGTAAATGCTCGAGAAACGGATGCCCCTCGGCTTCTCCTCGACCGCCGCCGCGACGACGAAGCCATGCAGCCCGAACTTGGCGGCCACATAGGCCGAGCCTCCCAGCGGGTTTCCCCTCTTGCCGGCGATGGAGTTGATGACGACCACGAGGCCCTTTTTCCGGGCCCTCATCCCGGGCAGGGTGGAGGTGATCGCGTGGAAAGCGGCGTCGAGGTTGCTTCCCAGCATCGATTGCCAACGCGTGGGGGTGAGTTCGGGCAGGGTTCGCTCCTTGAGGTTGGCTCCCGCGTTGGCCACCAAAATGTCGATCGGGCCGATGCCCGCCTCGGCCGACGCGATGATCGTGTTCGCCTGCTCGGGGTCGGAGAGGTCGCCCACGCAGATGGTGGCATCGCCCAATCCCAGGCCGGACAATTGGGCCGCGGCGCGTTCAAGCCGCGACCGGTCGCGGCCGGCGATGGCGACCCTGGCCCCCGCCTCCATCATTAACTTGGCGGTGGCCAGGCCGATGCCGCTTCCACCCCCCGTGATCAACACGCCCCGTCCATTCAGATCCGACATCGAGTCGCCCTCAACCGTGGTTGCCGTTGGCCCCAAGGAAGCTGTCCGTTAGGTTACACTGAAATGGGACTTGCTAGGAGATGTCACGATGATGCTGCTGTCGGAATCGCAAAACCTGATCAACGACATGGTCAACCGCCTGGCTTTCCTCCGAGACTCTCTTTGACATCGTCAGGAAGCGCAAGGAACGCGAAAAGTTCAACGCAACCCAGTCGGAACCAACCTTTTGGGACAACCCCGAAAAGGCCCAGAAGCAAATCAGCGCCTTCAAGCCGGTTGGCGAGATCCTCAAGGCCTACGAGGAGGTTGAGAAGTCGCTGGAAGACCTGAAGGCCCTCGAGGAACTGTGCTCCGAGGATCCGTCGCTTGAGACTGAACTGGGCGGCGAAACCAAGAAGGTGATTCCCCTGCTTGAGGCCTTCGAACTCAGGAGCATGCTGAGCGGCCCGCAGGACGCCTCCAACGCCTATATCCGCGTGCAGGCCGGGGCCGGCGGCACCGAGGCGTGCGACTGGGCGCAAATGATCGTCCGCATGTATTCCCGTTGGGCCGAAACCAAGGGCTACAAGATCGAGCTGGTCGATGAACTCAGAAACGACAGCGCCGGCGTCCGCACCGCCACTCTCTACATCATCGGCGACTACGCCTACGGCAACCTTCAATCCGAAACGGGCGTCCACAGGCTTGTCAGGATCAGTCCTTTCGATTCCAACGCCCGCCGGCAAACCTCATTCGCGGCGGTGGATGTGACCCCCGAGATTGACGGTGAAATCGACATCGTCATCAAGCCCGACGACCTGGTCCGCCAGACATTTTGCTCGGGTGGCCCCGGCGGGCAGCACCAGAACAAGACGCAGTCGGGTGTCCGCTACATCCACAAGCCCACGGGCATCGCCGCGGAAAGCCGCACCGAGCGCAGCCAGCACAAGAACGATGACAACGCGATGAAGTTGCTGAAGTCGCGCCTCTTCAAGATCGAGGAGCAGAAGCGCAAGGCCGAGGTGGAAAAGGCCTATGACGAGAAGGGCGAGGTGGCCTGGGGCAACCAGATCCGCAACTATGTGATGCAGCCATACACCTTGTGCAAGGATGTGCGCACCGATCAGCAAACCCCGCAGGTGAATGTCGTGCTCGACGGCGACCTCGACCCGTTCATCCAGGCCTACCTGCGCACCAAGGCCGCCGGCAAGATGAAGAAGGGCGGTTCCTCCGACGAGGACCTGTGACCCATGCCGTGGGCGTTGGCCAACCCTTGCCCTTGCAAGCAAGCGTTCGATCTTGAGGCGATCATGGGGCATTAGCCCCGTGAGCCAATATTCGGCTATTTAGCGCAGGCTTCAAATGGGTGAGTTGAATTGTTGACGCTGACAGAACAAACACAAATGTGCGGTGAGTAAAATCAATAGAGCCCCGAACGCAGTCGAAGGCGGAATGAGCGGGTTTGGATCCGGAATCGACCCGCTCACTCCGGCGCTACGCGCCTGCGTTCGGGGCTCTTTCGTTTCTGTTATGGCTCATGTATTTGTTCCTTGATCGACTCGCCCCTCACTTCGTTCAGGGCTCCTAAACGATGAATGGATCTCAATATGAAGGCCACACAAAGGATGACGATGCTTAGGAGCCCCCAGCGGAGTGAGGGGCCCTCGCGGACAATCAACAATCTGGCGCCAGTTCACAGGTCACTTGCGCCGTTCGACGCTTCATGGACATGAAAGAGCTAACAGAAGATGGCTGGCGCCGGGCTCTTGAGCAGCTCAGTCATTTGAAGTCTGCTCCAATCGTGATGCCTAATTGTCCACGCCGACGATCAGGCATCAACCGGGACTTGCTTTCTTGAAGTGCGTGTGCGCTGAATTCATCATTACTTCAGCGGCTTGCCGGTTTTCTTGTCGATGGCCCCGGCGGCGACAAGGTGGAACTTTTCCGGATTGATATGCTTTTTCGCCACTTCAAGCACCATCGCGGGTGTGACTTCGGATATGGCCTTGCGGAAACTGTCGAGATGGCCGGGTTTCCAGCCAAAACGCTCATACGCCTGAAGTTGGTCCGCCAGCGCTGAATGGCCGTCGTATTTGAATGGCAGGTTGCCCAGCAGATAACTTTTGGCGTCCGCGACTTCCTGCGCCGATGCCTCCTCATTGCGCAGGCGGTCGATCTCCTCGCGGAATTCCTTCTCGACCCGCTCGAGGTTGGAGGCGTCGGTGCCGATGTAGCAGGCGAACACCCCCGGCAGCAGGTCGGAGGACGAGCAAATTTCGGCGCGAACGGTGTAGGCGAGGCCTTCGCGGTCACGCAGGCGCGCGGAAAGCCTGTCGGTGAATCCCGGGCCCGTGCCCAGCACATGATCCATCACCAGCAGCGCGTGATAGTCGGGATGATCACGGGTGATGCCCGCATGTCCCATGAAGAATTGAAGCTGGGCGGATCCGGGAATCGAAATGTATTCCCTCGATGGTCGAGGCGCGGGAATCGGCGGCAACGCCGGTGGCAAGGACGCCTTGCGCGCCTTGGCCTTGCCTGCCAATTCCACCAGCAGCTTTTCCATTTCCAGGATTTCGAAATCCCCCACCACGGCGACGACAAGGTTGTCGGGAGTCATGACGCGGCGATGGAAATCGACGCAGTCATCCCGCTCCAATTTCTCCACCGATTTCCTTTCACCGAAGGCGGGCCTGCCAAGGTAATGCTTCTGCCCGTAAACCGCCCCATGGAGCGCCTGGCGGGCCCGGGTGGTCCCATCCTTCTCGTTGTTGAGGATGGTGGCCAACTGTCCGTCGCGCATCTGCTCAAAGGCCTCCTCGGGGAAATCAGGCCTGTCCAAGGCGGCGAACATCAGGCCGAGCGCCTTCGCCTTGTCCTGCGAAAGCGCCGTCAGCGAGGCCCCGCTCAGGTCGAACGAAATGGAAGCCCCCATGTCCTCAATGTCCGAGGCGAACTGGATTCCGGTTCTTCCGTCGGAACCCTCCTCCAGCAGGTAACTCGTGAGCATCGCCAAGCCGGCTTTCGACTCGGGTTCATGCCGCCGTAGTTCACGCCAACGGGCCTCCGCGGCGATCACGGGCAGGCCTTTCCGCTCCAGAAGCAGGGCCACGATGCCGTTCGGCAGGATCACCCTCCGGGCGCCATCGAGTGGGTTGGCCTGGGGGGAGGCCCCGGCCGGGGAGCGTGCCTTGGCGGATTTGGCGCGGCGGGTGCCGGGCGCCGCGTGGAAGGCCGCCGCCATGCCGGGTTTCGAGACGATCATCGCCCTGCGATCATCCCCGAGGTAGGTTTTGGCCGCGCGAAGCAGATCTTCGGGGGTCACCCGCGCCACCGAGTCGATGTAGGCATCCAGGCGGGCCATTCCCCCCTGCATGACCCCGATCGCCACGCCTTGCGCCCTGCCATGCACCGTGGATTGCTCGAAAACGAGCGAGGCGAGGATTTTCCTCCTTACCCTCTCGGTTTCCGCCATGGTGGGGGCCTTGTCCCTTAGCCTGTCGATCTCCTCGAAAAGGGCTTGTTCGGTCTCCTTGAGGTCCGAGTCGGGAAGCAGTTCAACATCCACCTGCATCCAACCGGGATGCCGACCCGCCGTGTGTGCCGATGAGATTTCAGACGCGAGTCCATCCTCCTCGACAAGCCGGGTGTGAAGGCGGGATGTCCGTCCCTCGGCCAGGAGGATCGAAAGGAAGTCGATCGGCGCCTCGTCGGGATGTCCCGCCGGCACCGTGCGGTAGGCCAGCGCCAGCCTCACGACATCGAACTTGGATGGCATTTCCTGCCGGACTGGAAGCTTCGGGAGTTCCTTGGGTGGCGAGGGGCGCTCGGGCAGGACAGCCTTGGGAATCGCGCCGAGGTGTTTCCTGACAAGTCGGAGCGCCGTGGCGGTTTCAACACCGCCGGCCACCACCAGCACGGCATTGTTGGGGTGGTACCAGCGGTCGTGGTGCGCCTTGATGATCGCAGCCGTCGCCGCGCGCACATGCGACTTTTCACCGATCACCGGATGGCCATAGGGCCCGGTTTTTCCAAACAGGTGCGGCAGCAGCGCCTTGGATTCCAGGTCCCAGGGCTCATCCTCGCCCCGGTTCAATTCCTCGATCACCGCTCCCTTTTCCTGCTCGAACTCATGCTTCTCATCGATGACGAGGTTGCGCATCCGGTCGGCCTCGATCTTAAGCGCCTCCTCCCAGCGGTCGGCCGAAAAGTCGAAGTGGTAGGCGGTGATGTCCTCCGATGTGAAGGCGTTGTTGGCGCCTCCATTGCGCAGGGTGACGCGGTCGATGTCGCCCGGCATGAGCTTGGCGGTGCCCTTGAACATGAGGTGCTCGAGATAATGGGACAGGCCGGTCTGGTCGAGTTTCTCGTCGGCGCTGCCAACGCGGTACACCAGCATGGTTGTCACGGTGCTGGCTTTTTCAACCGGCACGATGTAAACCTCGAGGCCGTTGGCAAGCACCTCGCGCGCGATGGACTTGTTCGGTTTTCGGATCGCCTCGACAAGCCGGTTGACGGCGGGGTTTTCCGATGGGCCCTGCGAAGGGGCGATGGTGGCGAGAATCAGCGTCAGCAGCATCGTCAGGCCTTTCCGGGGGCAAGCCCCGCCTTAGCGCGCGCGGTCTTCGGTTGAAGGGGCCGGCCCCTGAATATCCCGCAGCTTCAAGTAAATTTCCATCCGTCGCCTGTGCTGTTCCATGCCCGGGGCGATGGAAAAGAGATAAACACCGATGCCCAAGGCCACAGTGGCGAAGACCTCAAACCCGACGATCCAGTAGAGTTCTTGGTAATTGGGGGGGCGCCGGGGGCGGCGGTAAAATCGGGGATTGAGCTGCCAGAAGCTCCAGGCCGGCTTGCTGGCGCCCTCGATGCTCATGGCCGATTCCTCTTCCAGTCTCATCCCTAGACGATTGTCGGAACCGTCATCCCATGGAACCGTCGCGCGGGGGGGATCATCAAGCCTTTTCCCATAGAATGACGCCAATCTCTTTTTCTTTCGAGGGGTGCTCCGGCCGTGAGTTCCGACAAGATCACCGAATACCTCCAGCAGTTCGCCCAGTCCCGGCAGGAGATGATGGAGCAACTCCGCAAGGTGATTGTCGGCCAGGCCGGCGTGATCGAGCAGATTCTCGCCGCCGTCTTCACCCGGGGACATTGCCTGCTGATTGGCGTGCCCGGGCTCGCGAAAACGCTGGTTGTCAGCAGCATCAGCCAAATCATGGAACTGGCATTCAAGCGGGTGCAGTTCACGCCGGACCTGATGCCTTCCGACATCACTGGAACCATGGTGCTTGACGAGTCCTCCGGAACCAGGGAATTCCGCTTCGTGAAGGGCCCGGTCTTCACCAACATCCTGCTGGCCGATGAGATCAACCGCACGCCTCCCAAGACCCAGGCGGCCCTGCTTCAGGCCATGGCTGAAAAGGAGGTCACGGCGGGTCAGGAGACCTACAAGCTGCCCGACCCGTTTTTTGTCATCGCCACCCAGAACCCGATCGAACAGGAGGGAACCTACCCGTTGCCCGAGGCCCAATTGGATCGGTTCATGTTCACGGTGAGAGTTGATTACCCGACCTTGGAGGAAGAAAAGAAGATCCTGGCCACAACCACCAAGGACGATACCCCCGAACTGCGCCGGGTCCTGAGCGCCAAGGCGATCCTCAACCTGCAAAAGCTGGTCCGCAGCGTGCCGGTGGGGGAATTTGTGCTCGACTATGTGGCCCGCCTTGTCCGCGCCACCCGCCCCGGAACAACGGAAGCGCCGCCGTTCATCACCAAGTGGATCGACTACGGCGCCGGTCCCAGGGCCGGGCAAAACCTGGTGCGCGCCGGCCAGGCCTTCGCCGCCATGGATGGCAGGTACAGCGTCTCGCTGGCCGACATCCGCAAGGCGGCCGAACCCGTGCTGAGGCACCGGATTGGGGTGAACTTCCAGGCCCAGGCGGAGGGCAAGAAGGCCGAGGATATCGTCCAGATGCTGCTGGATGCGATTGCCGAACCCAAGGTTGAGACTTTTGCCCGCGGCCAGCGCCGCTAATAATGTTGTGTGATTGCCGCTTTGAAACTTTCCGGAGGTTTGTCAACGATGACTCGCTTTGGACTCCCCCTCATGGCAGGCTGCCTGATGGTCGCGTCTGCATGGACAAGCCCCGTGGGCGCCGCGGACGCCGGCCAACCGGATGCCGCGGCCCTGGCCGCCTCGGAATCACAGCTGCCCAATCCCGCCCTCATGGCCCCATTCAAGGAACAGCAACCGGTCATCCTTGTGGTTCGCGATCCCCGCAAGCCCGAGGCGTGGGCCGGCCTCAAGAAGTACTGGAACCCCGGCCCCGTCGAGTCGGTCGATCCCTCCACCGGGGAGAAGGTCACGCGGCAGGGGGTGTTCATCAAGGTGCCCCTGGGCCTGAACACGGCGCCTTCCATCCCGGCGGAAAACCCGCTCACGGTTGAGAAGGTGATGCTGGGCAAGAAGCTCTATTTCGATCCCATTCTCTCGGCCAACAACAAAGTGTCTTGCGCCTCTTGCCACAACCCCCAGCTTGGCTACACCGACCAGCTGGTCACCTCCACAGGCATATTCGACCAGAAGGGCGGCATGAACGCCCCGACGGTTTTCAACTCGAGCTTCAGTCCCCTTCAGTTCTGGAATGGTCGCGCCGCCTCCCTTGAGGAGCAGGCGCAGGGTCCACCCCAGAACCCTTCTGAAATGCACGATGGCAAGGGCAACGCCTGGTTCAAGGCCGTCGAGCGTCTCAAGGCCAGCCCTGAATATGTGAAATCCTTCGCCCGTGTGTTTGGCACCTCGCCCACCCGTGACGCCGTCGCCAAGGCCATCGCGGCTTACGAAAGGCTCGTCCTGACTGGAAACTCCATTGTCGACCGCGCCGAACTGGCGATGCGTGAGCGTGTGGAGGAGGAAGGTGGTGGCAAGCTGGAACCCAACGCCGCCGACTTTGCCAAGGTTCTCAACGCCGCGTACGCCGCCAAGGACGATACGGCCCTTGCGGCCCTCAACCTGGCCGGTGCCAAGGACGAGGGCAAGGTGAAGGGCGTCGCCGCATCGCTGGCCAGCGGGCGCTCCCTTTTCTATGGCAAGGCCCGATGCAATTCATGCCATGTCGGAGACAACTACTCCGATGGCGCCTTCCACAACCTGGGAGTCGGCGCCAAGGATGGTGTCTTGCCGGCTAGTGAATCAGGCCGGTATGGCGCGCAACCCACCGGGCACAAGGATCCTTCGCTCGTCGGCGCCTACAAGACGCCCACCCTGCGCCAACTCCTCAGCACCGCCCCCTACATGCATGATGGCAAGGAGGCGACGCTGGAAGCCGTGGTCGAACTCTACAACCGCGGTGGCAACCTCAACCCCCATCTCGACGGCAAGATGCGGGACTTCGATGCCGAGCGCGAGGTTGCCAAGTCCGGCAAGTCGGCGGTCGTGCCGCGCAAACTCCTCCTGACCGACCAGGAAAAGAATGATCTCGTTCTTTTCATGCGCGGGCTTCAGGGTGAGTCGTGCGACTCCATCCTCACCACCCCCTGATTCGGGAATAACCGCTCAATCAGGGCGCCCGGGGCGCGTGCCGCACGCGCCCCGGCTCGTTTCTGGAAGAAAAACATGAGTTTCTGGCACCGAGTTTTCGCCCGTTCTGAAGCCAACCCCGATCCCGTTGCCCTCGCCGAGTTGGCGCAAGCCACCCACGCCGGCACGACATGCCACTTCGGCGCGGATAATGACGGCTGGTTTTCCTGCGAGATCCGCCTTCCCGACGGCGCCGTGCTCAACCTCGACCGTTACCTTGCCGAGGAGGAGGGTGTTCGCCGGGACCTCAACACCTGGGCGGCCTGGATTGAAACATGCGATTACTCCGACCGCGTCGACGAACTCATGGAATGGGTGATCCAGTCGAGGCAGTTTTTCACATTGCGTCGTCCGCTCGCCGCTTCCAACGACCTGGCGATTGAAAAGCTATCCACCGGCATTTGCCGGCACCTCGCCTTGGTCCTTGATGGAATCTGGCAGGCCGATGGCGAAGGCCTGTACGATGCCTCGGGGGAGAAACTCCTCCAGGAATACTGAGCGGGGGCGGACCGTGGCGGGAACGGAACGGTATCTTCGGCCGGATGTCATCCGCACGATCGGCAGGCTCGACCTGCGCGCCCGATTCATTGTCGAGGGGTTTCTTTCAGGACTGCATGGCAGTCCGTTCCAGGGGTTTTCCGTCGAGTTTTCCGAGCACCGGAAATATGTGCCCGGCGACGACATCAAGGACATCGACTGGGGAGTCTACGCCAAGACGGAGAAATATTATGTCAAGAAGTTCAAGGCCGAGACCACCATGCAGGGCTGGCTGGTGGTCGACCGCAGCGCCAGCATGGGTTGGACCCATCGTCAGGATCTGACCAAGTTCGAGTACGGAATCAGCCTCGCCGCGGCGTTGGCCCACCTGATGATCCACCAGCAGGATCCCGTGGGCCTGGCGGTGTGCGGGCAGAGGATCGAGTCGGTGCTGCGGCCGAAGGCGACCAGAACCCAGCTTTCGTCCATTCTGTCCTTCCTTGCCGGGTTGTCGCCTTCGGGCGAGGTTTCCCTTGGCGATTGCCTGATGCAGTTGGCCGGGATCGCCCGGGGCAAGGGTCTCGTGGTGATCTTCTCCGACCTGCTTGCTGAGCCCCAGCCCATCATCGACGGCATGATGCGGCTTCGCCACTCGGGCCACGACATCATCCTTTTCCACATCCTTGACGAGGCCGAAAGGCGCTTCCCCTTCGAGGGATATTGCGAGTTTCAGGATGTGGAGACTGACCAGAAAATCCTGCTTGACGCCGATTCCATCCGCGCCGATTACCTCAAGGCCCTTGCCGGTTTTGAGGAGAAGTATCGCGAGGCATGCCACAAGGGGCAGATCGATTATGTGGCGATGGACACCGGAAGGAATTTCGGCGACGCGTTGCTGGAATATCTCCAGCAGCGTTCCAGGCGGGGCTGACCGCCCGCCATCAGGCCGGGCGCATCGGCCAGGCCACAACTTCCACCCCCGCGCTGTAATGCAGGTGCGCCGGCGGCCCAGGCAACGAAATTCCAAACGCTTCCACGAGGTTCAAGGGTTCGAGTTCCGCCTCGGCCGCTTGCAGCGGCCACGGAAAGTGGTGGATGTCGATCGAATGAAGTGCTCCACCGGGAGCTTGGCAATACAGGCGGTAATTTTCAGCGAAGAAATGGTCGATTGACCCCGGGGCGGCCTCGTGGTGATCCGATGTCGGCCGGTATCGTCCCTTGAAACAAACCAATCCCGACGGGCACGGCCTGGCCGACTCAAGGCTTGTCCATCCGCCCGCCGCGCTAACGCGCATCGATGATTTGTGGTACGGAAGGTGGTAAAAACGCCTGGCGGCCCAAACCGCGGGAAGGCTGTCGGCGTCAAGGCTGAGGAACCAGACCCCGGGCTTTCCGTCCTTCTCGACATAGGTGCGCACATTCAATTCGGGGAACCGTGAAAGGAACGGGATGAAGGGAAATGGGCGGAGAGTGGCGCCCATCCGGAATGGCACGATTCCAATCCACGCGGTTCCCGAAAATTCCCTGATCGCGAGTTGTGGTGGCACCAAGGGTCTCAGGCTGGAACTGGAAACAGGCCAATGGGCGAACAGGAGGTCGCGCCAATCCTGCCTCCATGTCCAGGCTCCCGAGGGAATCGGCCATGGGCGGTGCCCGGTCCTGGCGAACGACAGGTGAGCCATGGCGGATGGTTTCCAACCCTATGAGTTGCCGGCCGCTTAAAGGCGTTCAGTAGTCCAGTCTGAAGGAGAGGAGAACTCCCTGGTAGATCAGGTTCGCCGAGGAGGGACTGATTCCCCCCACATTGAAAAACTCCTCGAAGGTGTATCCGGCGAAGACTTGGAAAAATTCAGCGGATGGCGGACGGTAGGAAAGGCCCGCGTTCACCTTGAGGTCGTAGGTTGTCACCGACCTGTTGAGTTCCGACTGGCTGTTGTAAAGGATGCCTCCGATGGTCTGGCCGGCCGCGAAGGTCTGGTCCATGTTGCCGATGAGCACTCCCGCCTCAACATGGCCCGACAGGGCCAATCCGGGAACAAGCGCGACCTGCCGCATCAGGTCGATCCGCGCCGTCGGGCCGGCGCCGGAATAGAAGTTGGCAACCTTTCGGAAAAAGCCGTTGGCACCCCCGGCGACCGAATCGAAATAAACGCCGTTGTAGCGGGCGCCAAAACCAGCCCTGATGTCGTACCTGGGAGCCTTGACGAGGTTGTTTGTCAGGTATCCGAGGTCGATGATGTTGGTGTTGAGGCGGCTGGTCACCGAGGTGCTGACGCCATCGACCAGGAAGGGGTCGGTTCCCTGCGAGGCCAGCAATTGGTAGCGGGCCAGGAACGCGCCGCCGTTTTCAGGGATGTGGTAGCCGAGGGTGATACCCGGCATGCCGGTCCAGTCGAGCTTTGCCTGCGGGGCGATCACGGTCACGGGAAGCGACCCAAGCGCGACCTCCCCTTGGAGCTTTTGTCCCACGGCGGGATAAACGATTCCAACCGCGCCATCAATCCAAATGGAACCGTCCGGCCCCATCGATGACCAGGCCGGCTTGGGCTTGGATTCGAGCCAGGCCGGGAGCGGCATGCCGTTGGCGAATGCCGGGGGCGGAACCATGTCGGGCGCTGGCGGTATCGTCGGGACGGGAGGCAGGGCCGGAAGGGCCTCGGTGCCGAATTGGGGCGGCCCCAACGCCACGGGTGGCGGGAATTGGCCCGGTGCGCAGGCCGCGATCGCAGCCAATGCCGCGAGTGCCATCCAGTTCGCGCCGCGCGCTGGCATCACTCCCTGTTCTCCCTACGAATCCGGGCGGATAACGGGAGATCAAGCGTGGAATCAAGTCCAGTCAGGGCGCGGGGAAAGCCTTCGAGCTTGTCATGGCCATGGTGTGTTGTCCGGCGCGTTCGCGCATCGATTCAAGCTTCTCGATCCCCACGAGGCGGATGGCGCCCGCGGGGAAGTCTCCCCGGCCCGGAAGGTGCCGCTGTCCATCCGTGTCGATGACGAAAAGCGGCACGATCTTCTGGCAGGCGGGATGGCCGAGCAGCATGTTCCATGTGGACGGGCCGGGGCCGTCCACCTGCCGGCTCACCACGGCATGGACATTCCTGCCCACGCGGAACAAGGCATGGACCCGGTCGCCGAAGACCGCCGCGGCGATTGCCGGCGCCGTCAGTTCGGGAATCGACAGCGCGCTGTTCAGGTCGACTTCCTCCCGAAGCCGTGACGCGAACGACTCATCGGCCTGAAGAAGCACGACGGCCTTTCTGGGGTCACCCATGCTTTTGGCGACCAGGGCGATCTGCAGGTTCACGAGGTCGCTGGAGGTGACGGCGATCACGGCCCGAGCTCCGGCCGCCGACGCCTGGCCCAGCACAATCGCATTGCCCCCGTCGCCATTGATCACGGGAATCCCCATCCTCTTGAGAGGAAGGATGTAGGGAGATTGTCCCTCGACCTCGATCACCGCGGTCGGCATTCCCGCGTTCTTGAGAAGCTTGGCCAGTTCGAAGCCGACTTTGCCGAGGCCGCAGACCACGACATGCCCGGAATCGGGCACCCGGGTCACAAGAAGGGCCTCCCCCAGGCGGGCCTTGACGAAGTAGTTGGTCAGCAGGGCCGTGAACAACGCGAGGAGCGCGGCGCCGGCGATCCTGAGCACGCTCACGAATACCTTGAGCCACGGCTTCTGGTGGTAATCCCCCTCGTGCATGTCCGCGCCCGTGGCAATGATCGAGACCGTCCGGAACATCGCGTCGGCGAGCGACTTTTCAAGGACTGAGGAAAACAGGATCGTGCTGGCGAGCAGCACCAGCACCAATATGATCGACGCCACGGGCACGGAAAGATCGTACGGAAAAGCCAGGCGTGCCGCATGGTATGCCCGCCGACTCCAGGTGGCCCAGCGTAACTCGTCGGCGAGGGTGTGGCCAGCCAGCAGGGAGGCGCGGAGCTTGGTGGGTGAACCGGCAACCAGGAGGCTGTCACCGGGCCTGATGGGATCCTCGGGTTCCGTTGGCTCCACGAGGCGCAGCGGTGATGGGTCGCGGGACGCCCCGGCCACGACTATTTCAAGTTTCCCTGGAACCTCGGAGGGCTTAAGGCCCACCAACTGGGAATTTCTGGGCACAACAACCTGCGCCAGTTCCCATGGATGCTGGTCGTCCAGGCTGGTGGAGAATCCGCCCAGGCTCACCCGGTCCGCCTCGCCGCCCTTGAGCGCCTCCGCGGCGATCATCGGCGCGGCCAGCCTTGAGGTGCTGAGGGCCTGGAGGTTGGGAATCGCCGTTCCCAGCCGCTCCATCAGCACCTCATTGTGAAGTCTCACGACAACGCGGAGGTCGTCCCGCATCGCCCGGGCGGCGAGCGCAGCCTTCAGGTTCGACTGGTCGTCGCTCGTCACCGCGACGAGGGCCGACGCCTGGTCGATGCCCGCGCGCCTCAAGGCAGCGTCGTCCCGGCAATCGCCTGAAATGATCTGCACGCCGTCGGCGCGAAGCGAGTCGGCCGGCGCCTCCGTGTCGATGCACACGACCTTGGCCCCGAGCGAGACCAGGTACCGTGTCAGGTTCTGGCCCACCCGGCCAAGGCCGCACACGATGATCGGCCTGGCGGGCTGGGCGTTCACCGGGTGGTCGGTTTCACCGGGGGTTTGGGACATCGGGGCACCGGCGGGAACATGGTCGCGGGGAGTGACAAGATCGCCCGGATCATGCTAGACTCGTGCGATCGCCAGACCAGAGCTTAACCGAACCAAGCCAAGGAGGCCCGAACCATGTCAGCAACCGTCGATCGCCGATCATTCCTGGGAGGGGTGGCGGCAACCGCCGCGGGCGCCGCGCTTTCCCCGGTGGCCTCAGCCGCCCCCACCCGTTCATCCGATGCCGAGCGCGCCGTGGTGGAATTGTTCAAGACCCTCACCCCGGAGCAGCGCCGGAAGGTCGCCTTCGCCTGGGACCATATCGACAAGAACCGGGGCCTCCTTCGAACCTTCGTGAGCAACAACTGGCAAGTCACCCAGCCCCATGTCATTTCCGACTTTTATTCCAAAAAGCAGCAGGGACTGATCCACGACATCTTCAAGGCGCTGGTCGATCCCCAGTGGTATCCGAAGTTCGTGAAGCAACTCAAGGATGACACCGATGGCCGTCCCTGGGGCGAGGAGCAAAGCATCGCCCTGTTCGGCGAACCCGATGGGAAGTTCCAATTCGTGATGACCGGCCGCCACCTCACCCTTCGCAGCGATGGCGATGCCGAGCCCCATGTGGCTTTCGGCGGTCCGATTTTCTACGGCCATGCGGCCAGCGGTTTCACGGAAAAGCCCGGGCACCCCGGAAATGTCTTCTGGCCCCAGGCCGTCGCGGCGAACGAGGTCTTTGCCGCATTGGATGAGGCTCAGAAAAAGAAATCACTGGTCGATCGCAGGCCGCCCGAATCGGCCGTCGCTTTCCGCAAGGATGCCAATGACATCCCCGGGCTGCATCTGGGCGAGGTCAAGCCCGACGCCCTGGCCAAGGTTGAGGCCGCCTTGGGAACCCTCCTGGAACCCTTCCGCAAGGAGGACCGCGATGAGGTTCGCGCCTGCCTCGCGGCGCGTGGCGGGCTCAAGAATTGCTGCCTCACCTTCTACAAGGAATCCGACCTTGGCGGGGACGGCGTATGGGACAACTGGCGCCTTGAGGGGCCGGCATTCGTGTGGCATTTCCGCGGCACTCCCCATGTGCATGTCTGGGTGAATGTGGCGGACGATCCGGCTGTCAAGCTGAATGCCCGCGGTTGACGGCCAAACGGTCGATCCGCGGGTTTCCGCCTGATGAAACAGGCAGTCTCAGGCCAAGGCGCGCCGCTGCCATCGCTCGCGCCATTCGTTCCAGGCGATGGGCGTTTCCCTCGGGAGAATGTCCCTCAACTCAAGCGTCGGTCCGGTTCCTTCCTCGGGCCCGACCGCACCCGAGGCATCCTCCCACTTGTAGTGAAGCTTGCCTGAATGGGTTTCAACCCAGCATCCGCCGGCCAGGGCCCCATGAGAGATGGCGGCGGTCGCCCCGGTGAGGGCCGGAGCCAGGACCTCGACCCCCGACAATTGCCATAGGCCCGACTTGGCATCGTTCCATGCCGCCCCATGGGCTGGAGCCAGACTGTCAACCAGCGCGCGGTCTTCCCAATCCGCTTCCAGCCATTCGACCCGCCAGCGGATCTTGAGGGTTGCGCACTCGCCTCCGCACCAAACCCGGGCGCCGATGGAGGCCTTGGTTAGCCGGATATCATCGAGCTTCACGGGGGGAAATCCCCGGGTGCCGGCAAGTGGCGCGATGAACTCGGTTCGCAAGAACGACTCGATGGCCGCGGTGACGTGGTGAAAGTCATCGGCGCCGGCGCGCCCGTGACGCGCCCGCCTGAACAATGACGGTATCGTGCCCGAGTGAAACCCGGGAGCCAGCATTCCCCTCGCCGTCTCCCCATGGGATCCGAAGGAAACCGGCACAAGCCTCGCCGGCATGTTGGCCCGGTAAAGCCTCCAGTTCTCCTTCAATTCCCAAACCATGAAGCCCAAAAATCCTGGAATCAGCCCGATCACCGTGAACACCACCACGATGCAATAATCGAACGACCAACCCGTTCGATCACTGACAAATTGGGCCACCGAGGGAACCAGCAGCAGCATGATCTTGTGTCCGACGGATACCACGGGAAAATGCTTCACCGGATTGACCTGCGGTTCAAGCAGCACGGTGAAGCCGAATCTGAAGAGATAGACCAAGGGAGACAAGACCAGGCTGAGGATCGACAAGGCCGCCAGATTCAACCAACCGCCGCCGGGCTTGCGAACCAGGCGGCGTTCCATCCACCCCAGCCACAGGCTCACGATATCGGTGACCTGGCGGAACACCGCCAGGATCCAATCCACGATGGCCAGCAACAGGGCCAATCCCAGATGGTTCCAGACCCAGGCCAGCGCGTCGAGGAGGAGTTCCTCCGCCCGGCGCCATGCCGGCGTGATGAACACAAGGAAGAGGCAGGAGAAGGTTGCAAGCCGCGTGAGTCGGTCGGTGGGGAGGCCGAAGTGCGCCTGCAGCCTGACGGCGGCGACTAATCCAATCCACGCCAAAAGGGAGGGCCTCAGGGCGAACTGGAAGAGGGGGCGGACCACCGGCAGTCGGATGAACCAGGTGAGCAGCCTCAGGATCGCCGCGGGCAGGTCGATCAACACCCTGTGAAGCAGCACCCCGGCCACCCAAAGGAAACGGGCCAGGCAATGGCGGAACGACTGGAAGCGGATGAGGGTCATCCCGAAAAGCGTGCCCGCGGCATAGCACGCAGGGTTGCCGAGGAGCATTTCGAGGTGGGCGCTTTCATCTTTTCCATCATCGATTGGAGTCGGCTTGTTGTGGCCCGATTCGACGATTTCAACGGGGAGCCACCACGGTGAACGGGTTGGCAGCCCTTCCTTGAGCCCGGCCAGGATCTCATCCTTCTGGAAAGTGGCCAGGAGGCCGTAGTGGGCGAGTTCCTGGAAACCCTTGAAAGTCACAAAACAGATTGCGAATGGGAGAATCAGGTTGAGGAAGAGCATCCTTCCGATGTTCGTGCCGAAGAAGAGCGAGCTGAACCGCTGGATGTTTCTGTTGTAAGCCTCGCCCCGGCGGTAGCCGCCGGGCAGTGATGAGGATAAGGCCCGGTCGGCGCGCAGCAGGCAGTCTCCGCGCGCGAGTTCGAGCGGACCGGACAGGTCGGCAAGCTTGAGCCGCGAACGCGCGATGGCGTCGCGCAAGTCGGACAGCGAAAGAGATCCATGGTCGACAAGGCGCGCCAGGAGTTCATCCACGATCTTTTCAGTGGCGATGTTTTCGAGGAAGCTCTCGCCCTTGAGGCCGGATTCCTCTAGCGCCCGCATGATCGCCGGCCTCACCGTGCCTGAAAGCCTGGCGTCGGTGGTTTCCAGCCTGTGGCGCAGCGACTTCTCAAGCGCCTTCAAGTCGGCAGCTTCGAGGCCAACTTTCGGCAAGTTGCGGATGCACCGCTTCAGGCCGCGGATGGCCAGCAGATAGCCTCGCTCGGCCATGGTCTGGCGCACCGGCACCTGCCCAAGTGTCACAAGCCAGGCGAAGAAATCGATCCTTTCGAGCACCTCACCCTCGACGCCCGACGCGGCTTCGAGGTCGGCGACCAAGGCGGCGGCAAGCCTCCTTCCCGGTTCCCGGGCCAGCCGTGAGAGCCTTGCCAGCGCCCCGGTCGCGGCCGGGTCATCGGTTCCATCCAGCAACCAGGCCAGGCCGGGCGGCAACGGCGCGGCGCCTTCCTCAATCGGCCCCCTCAAGGGAAGCAACGGCGGAGGATGCACGGTCACGGGGGGCAGCCAGCCGGCTATCGATTCCACCCGGATGGCCGGAAACCAGGTCGAGGTTGCCCGGTCGGCGCCTGATGCTTCCAGTTCCCTCCACGCGGCAAGGAATTCGCGCGCGGTTTCGTTGTCGCTGGCCTGCGGCGCCAGGCGCCTCTCCTCCCGCAGGACTCCCGCGACCTCCTCCCACGCCGGTTCACCAATCGCCTTCCGCATCGCCGACAGGTCGATTTTCGATAGTGCCTGATCGGCGGCCAAATGGGCAACAAGGCCACGCGCCCAGCGCTCGCCATCCTCCTCGCTCCATCGTTCCAATTCTCCCGGACCGGGCGTGGCCATCGCCAAGGCATGTCCGCAATCGGCGGGAAGCGGAGAGCCCAGCCCGGACGAGGTGTAGCGCCCCGCGTCGACGACCCAACCGAACCGGTGCGGGACCAACAGGGCGGGCCCCACCATGTCGAGGCTTTCCTTGATGAGCCGCCTGAGGTGTCCGGGAGAAACAAGCCGGGCTCGCGGGTCGAGCGACTGCGCGAATTCCTGCAGGCGCCTGATGTCCCACACCGCCATGCCGGCTCCCTTCCGCATATCACCCATATCAGGATATGAATCCCGGTGCGATTTCGCCTTCGCGCGGGCTTGGGTTGCTAGATTGTCCGGGTTGGAATTCGTCGCATTCGAGGAGAAGGCCGTGATTTCACCCGCACCCTGGGCCGTTCTTTGGGACATGGACGGAACGCTGGTTGACACGGCGGAACTGCATTTCGACGCCTGGAGTCGCCTGTGCGCCGGTCTTGGGAGCCCGTTCACCCGCGCCGATTTCAAGGCGACCTTCGGCAGGCGCAACCCCGAGATTTTTCATTATCTTTTTCCCGGGGGAATCAGTGAATCGGAATCGGCCAGACTGGGTGGGGAAAAGGAATTGATGTACCGGGCCGCGGCCCGTGAGAAAGGGGTCGAGTTGTTGCCGGGTGCCTGGAATCTCATGAATGCGCTGGGCAAGGCGGGTGCCGGGCAAGCGATCGGTTCGAGCGCGCCGAGGGAGAACCTTGAGCTTATCCTTGAGCTGACCAACATCGGCGACCTCCTGGGCGCCCTGGTGGGCATGGAGGACACAAGCAGGGGCAAGCCCGACCCCGAGGTTTTCCTGAAGGGTGCCAGCCGGCTGGGAGTGGATCCTTCCCGATGCGTTGTCCTCGAGGATGCCGTCGCCGGCATCGAGGCGGCGACCGCCGCTGGAATGAGAAGCATCGCCGTCACCTTCGTCGCCCACCACTCGGAGGAGGCGCTCAGGGCGGCGGGCGCCTCGATGGTGGTGCCCAACCTGTCGGTGCTTGACGCGTCCGTGGTGTGCCGGCTGGTTTCGCCGAATGACGAATCCGGCCCCGGGTCGTAGAATCCTATAACTTTATTTTGGATTACCGGGGCACGCCATGCGCTGGCCGTCCGCCAAACAGTATGTGCTTGCCTGGCGGCATCCCGAAAGGATCCTGCAGGTTCCCGCGCTGGCCGGTGGAACCGTTCGCCTTGATGACAAGGGACTGCCGAAGGCCCATGTCGGCGGATTCGGCGCGGTATTCGAATACACCACTCCCGATGGCAGGCGCTGGGCCATCAAGTGCTTCCACAAGAAGACTCCGGGGCTTCGCCGCCGTTACAGGGGCATTAGCGCTTATCTTTCCAAGCACGATCTTCCTTATCTCGTCAAGTTCACATGGCATGAGAAGGGCCTGCTCATCGGGGATCAGGTCCTGCCCATCGTGCAGATGCCCTGGGTGGAAGGGGTTTGCCTCCACAAGTTCCTTGAGGAACACCATGGCTCACCCGAGGTGTGCGAGGCGTTGTTCACGATCTGGATGCGTCTTGTGGCCCAGTTGAGGGCCTCTGGCACGGCCCATGGAGACCTCCAGCACCACAACATCCTCCTCGTTCCCGATGGGCCGATGCGCTACAGCGTCAAGCTGGTCGACCTCGACGGAATGTGGCTCGAGGACATCGCCGACTTGCCTTCCCTTGAGACGGGCCACCGCGCCTACCAGCATCCTTACCGGGCCCATGAGCCATATCACCGCTACCTCGACAGGTTTCCCGCTTTGGTCATCGCCCTCACCTTCGCCGCGTTGCGGGAGGAGGGAGGCAAGCTTTGGAACAAGTTCCATATCAAGCGAAACTTGATTTTCCGCGCCCTTGATTACCTGCGGCCGAACCAGTCGCGCCTGCTCGCCCAGCTCAAGGCCCACCCGCGGCCCGAGATCAGCGCGATGGCCAATGCCCTGGCCGCCGCCTGCCGTCAGGCACCCGACGAGATCCCTTGGGTAGATGAATTGCTCAGGCAGGCGGCTTCCCCCGATTCAAGCCCCGAGCCTTTGCCCGGAGAATATCGTCCCGGATCCGACCCTTCCCAGCGGAAGTCCGCGACCGGTTCGGGCGACAAGGACAAAGCGGATCCACAGGAAAAGAAATCCCTCGCGGATTCGCCATGGCTTGGCGCCGCGGTGGGTGGCGTCATCGCCGCGATGATCGCCTTGGCCGGACTCACCTTCGGAATCAACTGGCGAATCACCCTGACAATGTCGATGCTCGCGCTCGCCACGGCGACGGCGGTGCCTTTTGCCATCCGCAGGAGCCGGATCCTGATCGGCTCCACGGTCGCGAGGCTTGTGCCCCTCGCCGCCAATCGCCAGGGAAGGTTCGTCGCGATCGGTTTGGACAACACCCTCGTCCTGAGGGAATTAGGCAATCCCACGCCTGACTGGATCGTCGTCGCCCACGAAAAGCCGGTGACCGCCGTCGCTTTTCATCCCGACGGGATGCGGGTCGCCACGGGTGGGGCGGATAACCTCGTTCACCTCTGGGACCTCTCCGTCCGTGAACGGGGCGCCACCTTCCGCGGCCATTCATGGACGATTCGCGCGCTGGCCTTCTCCCCCGACGGGAGATTGCTGGCCTCGGCTTCCGGCGACCGGACCATCCGCCTTTGGGACATCTCCTCGGCGACTCTGCTGGCGGTTCTCAAGGGAAGCGAGGAGCAGGTGGCCTCCCTGTGCTTCTCGCCCGATGGGAGCATGGTCGCCAGTGGAGCCGCCGACCGTTTCTGGCGCGTTTGGGATTGCGAGAGCTTTGAACAGACATCGGGGCGGGCGGCGCACCGCCACGAGATATCGTGCCTGGCCTTCGCTTCCGACGGCTACCGGCTGGCCACGGGCGGTGACGACGGGCTCGTGATGCTTTGGAACCTGCAGTCGGGAAAGCTGATCACCAGTTTCCCAGGCCACAAGGGAGGCGTGACGGGTCTTCTTTTCGCACAATCCGGTTCCCGAATCATTTCGGTCGGCCGGGATGGCTCCCTCCGCGTCTGGGATATCAATTCCAAGGAAGAGGCCGCCTCGATCGGGCTGGATTCCGCGCCCCTCACCGGAATCGAGGCGCCAGATGGCGCCAACCCGCTGCTGGTCGCGTCCAGCACAGGCCGTTTGTTCGAGGTTGACGGGGTGCGGTTCAAGCTCAGGGCCACGCGGGCTTTGCCCTGAGGCCATGTTTTCCGCGCGCCCGCGGCAGACTTCAAAATGATGGGGCAAGTGAAACGAGGCCGTTCCCCAATGCCCCCTATTGATTTGGATTTCAACGCAAGGCCGGGATTGGATCAGCCATCAATTTGGCAAACTGCAAAAAGGATCATATTCCAGAAACCAAAAAGAGCCCGCAGCGGAGCCAAGGCGGAGTGAGTGGGGCGTATGCAAATGAACCACTCACTCCAATGCTTCGCACCTGCGTTCGGGGCTTTTTTTAATATGATCAATTGGCAATTTTATCAGCACTATCAATTTAACTCATATGTTCGAAGCCTGTTCTAGATGCCCCCGAGCATGCGTGCGGCTTTTTCCTCGAACATCGCCTGCCATTCCGGGGCCAGCTTGCAGTCGCTGTCCTCCTGGGCCGATCCCGGGTTGCGGGCCTGTTCCGCCGTGGGAGCGTAGAAGAGATATCCGTTCGTGTAACCGGCGACAAAAGACGGTTTCACCGGACTCGCCTTCTTGATGTTGAGCCCGACCTGCGTGGTGACCTCCCCGGGAAAAGTCACCATCGCGAATCCCGCCACGCGCATCGCCATCACTTCCGCCTCAAGTTTTGTCCACCCGGCCTTTTCTCCATCCTTCCGGTGCCTTTCCAGAAGGGCCAGGTTGGTCTGGATCCGGGTCAGTTCCTCCATGGTCCGAATGTTGGCGACATAGGCCGCCAGCGCCGCCTTGTTCTGCTCATCGAGCCTGTCGAGTCCTGACTGTCCACGGGATTTTTCAGTCAGGTAGGCGTGGGACGAATAGGAAGGATGCCTCGGGTCGAGTTGATAGCGCACGGCCAGCGGAAGGAAGGTTTTCAGGTCGAGGGTGGTTCCCTTGAGCGACTTCACGAGCCTGTCCCTTTCAGCCTCCAGCGAAGCGATGCGCTCCGTCTGGTTCGCCCGCGGCAGGCTCATCACCTGGCGGGACATCGCCAATCGCCGGTCATCGCCGCAGCGAATTTCTTGGACGCCACGAAGCACAGTGAGGCCAAGGGTGTTTCCAAGGGGTTCGGCGTCACGCGGTTGGCTGACATCCTTGTAGCGCGCGGGGTTGATGTCCCCGCCACATCCCTGGATGAACAAGGCGACGCACCCGCGGCCAAGGCTATCCTCAATCACCTTGGAGGCGAAACCGCTCAGGTCGGCCGTGTTGCCGCCATCGGCGCGTCCCATGATCGGGTGGCAGGCGAAGTTGTATAGCACCGCCAAGACCGATCCATCCATCCGTTCCAGTTTCAGGATGCCGATTTCGGGATCGACCGGCCCAGTGCCCGCCACGAGTTCGTCGGGGGGTAACGAATAGGCGTGACGGACATCGGATTCCCTCCCATCGCGCAACCGGAGCCTCCGGTTTTCCTGAATGCGGTTCTCACGGGCCAACCCAGTGCCCGCGCGCACCGGCACCATGGCCTTGGCGGCTTGCCGCACGGCGCCCGCCGCCAACTCCCAGGCATTCGGAACAACAATTCCATGGCAATGGCTGGCATTCACCAGAAGGCGGTCGGGAGCCAGTCCAGGTACCCGACCCAATGATTCCCTAAGCTTGGGCATGAAATCGTCACCAATCGGGCCAATTCCACCAATGGCCACGGCATCAACGGTGACCACGGCGATGGTTTCTTTGCCTTTTTGGATGACCAAGGCCTTGGCGAAGAGTGGGTCGCCTGGGGGAAGATTGTCTGTCGCGGTGATGTCAACCTTGGCGACTCCCGCCAGCAACGGTGGATCGTTGGCGTTGGTGTTGTCGTTGGATGGCCCTTCGGCCAATCCCTCAGCGTTGCCCGGCCAGCGATAGGCAAGCCATGCCGCAACGGCCACCAATCCGATGATTGCCAAGCGGAAGAAATTGCGCGGTGGCATCGCCTTTTCCTCATGCGACCGGGCGGGGAAGCCCTGATCCATGCCAGCTTGTGGGGATCGTCAAACCGGGATTCCCGGGTTGGACAAGCTGAATGGTTAGGCAGGAAAGAATCACGGGGTTCTTGATCACCTGCCGTATGCTGAATACTTTATAAGGATTCAGCTATCCAAGCTGAAAGATGACCGGTTTTCATTCCTGGAATTGGATTCCCCCATGCTTTCCGGATCAATGTCCCGCCTAAGCCTCATTGCATTGGCGCTTGTGGCCCTTGTTTCCTTCAATGGCCCGACCCTCCACGCCAAGGAGACGGCCCCGGGGGATACCCCCGCCGCGGCTCATGCCGCCGGTTCCGGTGAAACCAAGCATGTCAGCGAAGCCGACCTTGTGCTGCCCGACCTGGGCAAGGCCACTTTCTTCGGAGTCAGCGGTTACATCCTGCTTTACGGCGGCCTCTTGGTCTGTTTTGGCGGCCTGTACTTCGGCATGAAAATTTACTTGGAACTCAAGGGCATGCCGGTCCACCAATCGATGCTCGAGGTTTCCGAACTCATCTACGAAACCTGCAAAACCTACCTCATCAACCAAGGCAAGTTTCTCGCGGTCCTCTGGGCCATCATCGCCGCCGTCATTGTCATGTACTTCGGCTGGCTGCTCCAGAAATCCCACACCCAGGTCGCCATCATCGTGCTGTTCAGCATCATCGGCATCCTGGGCAGCTATGGAGTCGCTTGGTTCGGCATCCGGGTGAACACCTTCGCCAACTCGCGCACGGCGTTCGCCAGCCTCAAGGGACTTCCGTATCCCGTATATGCGATTCCGCTGAAGGCCGGCATGAGCATCGGCATGATGCTCATCAGCGTGGAATTGTTCCTGATGCTGTGCATTTTGCTGTTCCTTCCCGCTGAATACGCCGGATCCTGCTTCATTGGATTCGCCGTGGGCGAGAGCCTTGGCGCCGCGGCCCTGCGGATCGCCGGCGGCATCTTCACCAAGATCGCCGACATCGGGTCGGATCTCATGAAGATTGTTTTCGACATCAAGGAGGATGATGCGCGCAACCCCGGCGTCGTGGCTGACTGCACGGGTGACAATGCCGGCGACTCGGTCGGCCCCAGCGCCGATGGCTTCGAGACCTATGGCGTGACGGGCGTGGCGCTCATCACCTTCATTCTCCTGGCCGTTACCCAGAAAATGGCCGGTGCCGATTTTGAGAAGGTGCAGGTGCAGTTGCTTGTCTGGTTGTTCGTCATGCGGGTGATGATGATCATCGCCTCGGCCGGTTCCTACTTCCTCAACGAAATACTGACCGAGGCCAAGTACGGCAGCGCCCCCAAGATGGATTTCGAGATGCCCCTGACCCGCCTGGTGTGGATCACGAGCATCATTTCGATCGCCCTGACCTATGTGGTTTCCTGGCTGGTGATTCCTAGCCTTGGCGGCAACACGAGCCTTTGGTGGCAGCTTTCAACCATCATCTCCTGCGGCACGCTGGCCGGAGCGGTCATCCCCGAACTGGTGAAGGTGTTCACCTCCACATCGTCCGGGCATGTGCAGGAAGTGGTCACCTCAAGCCGGGAGGGCGGTGCCTCGCTCAACATCCTCTCAGGATTGGTGGCAGGTAATTTCTCATGCCTGTGGCTGGGATTCAGCATCGTGGCTCTCATGGCGGTGGCCTATCTCATGGCCAATCAGGGCCTCGAAGGATTGATGGTCGCGCCGGCGGTCTTCGCATTCGGCTTGGTGGCCTTCGGATTCCTCGGGATGGGGCCTGTCACCATCGCCGTCGATTCCTACGGCCCTGTCACCGACAACGCCCAAAGCGTCTATGAGCTTTCCCTCATTGAACAGGTTCCCGGCATCCGGCAGGAACTTCTCGACAAGCACGGCGTTGATGCCAATTTTGAAAGCGCCAAGCACCTCCTGGAGGAGAATGACGGCGCCGGAAACACCTTCAAGGCCACCGCCAAGCCCGTGCTCATCGGCACGGCGGTCGTCGGCGCCACCACGATGATCTTCTCGATCATCATGGGCCTCACGGATGGCACCACGAACAAGGTGGCCATCGAGAAGCTTTCACTCCTCTATGGGCCCTTCGTCCTTGGCCTCATCAGTGGCGGCGCCATCATCTACTGGTTCACCGGCGCCTCCACCCAGGCCGTCACCACGGGCGCCTACAGGGCCGTCGAGTTCATCAAGAAGAACATCCGGCTCGACGGGGTCACCAAGGCATCCGTCGAGGACAGCAAGAAGGTGGTCGCGATCTGCACCCAGTACGCCCAACTGGGAATGTTCAACATCTTCATGTCGGTGTTCTTCATCACCTTGGGATTCGCGTTCATCGACCCCTACTTCTTCATTGGGTATCTTTTCTCGATCGCCATTTTTGGCCTTTATCAGGCCATTTTCATGGCGAACGCGGGCGGGGCGTGGGACAACGCCAAGAAGATCGTCGAGGTGGAACTCAAGGAAAAGGGCAGCGACTTGCACAAGGCCACGGTGGTTGGCGACACGGTGGGCGATCCGTTCAAGGACACCTCGAGCGTGGCCCTCAACCCTGTGATCAAGTTCACCACCCTGTTCGGCCTGCTGGCCGTTCAATTGGCTGTGGAACTCCGGGGCTCCGCCCACTCGCAAGGCGACCTCGCCAACTGGCTGGCCATCGGTTTCTGCGCCGTGGCCCTGGTCTTCATCTGGCTTTCGTTCTATGGCATGCGCATCCGCAAGGATGCCAAGGCCTCCTGATCCTCCGGGGCTCAACAATCGTGAAGGGTGGCGGAGTCTGGCCGCTCCCCCTTTTATTTCCAGAACACCGTATGGTTCGAAGGCTATCCGGTCGGGATGCCGATGAATGAGTCGAAGTCCGCCGCGAGTTCCATGGTCACAGGGCCGGGCCAAGGCAAGGGCGCGCCGCACACCCGGCTGACTCCCGCGATGCCGAACCCCGAACCCACCAGCATGACTTCGGCCGCCTTGGCCAGTTCATCCCAACCAAACGGCCGCGATGTCCATCCATAGCGGCGCTTGTGGGCCAGTTCTTGCAACACGCCAAGGGTGACGCCTGGTAGCACAAGGTCGGTGGGTGGCGTCACCAGCAGCGTTGTCTCCTTTTCACGCGCCACCATCACAACATGGCCGATGGCCGTTTCGGTGACGATGCCGGCGGGAGTCTCAAGGAGCGCGAGGCCGCCGGATTGCCGTCCTGCCAAATACCAGTGCAGCCGGCTTCTGTGCTTCCAGCGTGCGGGAATCGTTTCGGGCGGTAGCGCCTTCACCGGGGAACGCCTCAGTTCCGCGCCGTTCTCCTTGAACTCCCGGTGGAGGGCCGACTGGAGCGCCCGCCCATGAACGATGAGGGTGGCCACTGGTTGGCCGGGAGCGCCCGGGGTCGCCAGCAGGACAACATGCCTGTCCTGGCCCGACATGGCCAGCGGTTGCCGCCCAAGGTATTCGTGAACAACTGAAACGAGTGCTTCGCGATCCAGCGGAAGGTGAAGATCCATTTCCCGGGCTGATTCGATGAAGCGATCCAAATGCCTGTTCAGGAATACGGGCCGGCCATTCCAGGTTCGAAGCACCTCGACGAGGCCCGCGCCATGGGTAACCATGGCGTCGTCGAGCGGCAGCCGAACTTCGTTTTCGGTCTGCCAGGTTCCGTTGATCCAGGCTTGGAATTCCATGGTGTCAGCCGGCTCGCCGGTCGGCGTCTGTCGCGCCAAAGGCCGGGATGCGCGAGTCGAGGAAGTCGAGCGTTCGCGCCGTGGCGCCTTGCTGGGTCGCCACGAAGGCTTTCGCGGCCCGGCCGACGGCCTCGCGCCTGGCGGGGTAGTCAAGCCACTCCCTGAGTGTGCCTTCAAGGCCTTGGGGGCCTTCCAGCATGATGGCGCCTCCACAGGCCACAAGTTGCCGGGATATATCCTTGAAGTTCCAAATATGGGGTCCGAAGCATGCCGGAACTCCTCGCGCCGCCGGCTCAATCATGCTTTGCCCGCCCCGCTTGCCGTCGAGGCTACCTCCCACGAATCCCATGTCGGCCAGCGTCCAGAGCGCGCCCAGTTCTCCAAGCGTGTCTAGCAGGATCACGCCGGCTGAGGCCGGTCTATCCGCAGGGAGGGCGCTCCGCCGGGCGAACGGGACTCCGCACGCGGCCAGCCATGAGGCGACCGAATCGAACCGTTCAGGATGCCTGGGAACCAGTGCGAGCCTGAGCGATGGATGATCCGCGACGAGGTTCCGCCACGCCGCCAGCAGGTGTCGTTCCTCGCATTCCTGGGTGCTTCCGGCCACCAGGATGATCTGGCTGTCGTCGATGCCCAAGGCGGATTTCAGCGCCGCGGCTTGGGCCTCGCGTGATACCAGCGCCCCGTCGAATTTCACGGAGCCTGTCACGCGGACGGCCTCCGTGGAAACGCCGACCGATATGAGGGCCTCGCGATGCGACTCATCCTGGACAGCCCAGGTATGAACCTTTCCAAGAACCATCCTGGCCAACGGTCCCGCCATTCGCCAACGCCGCGCGCTGCGCGGGCTCATGCGGCCGTTGATGATGGCGACGGGCACTCGCCTTCGTGCCGCCTCGGAAAGGAAGCATGGCCAAAGTTCGCTCTCGGCCAAAACCACCACCTCGGGACGCAGTGAGTCGAATGCCGCCTTCAACTGCCACGACAGGTCAAACGGGAAGGGGGAAACGACCAGGTCGGGGAAACGCTTCCGGGCCTCGGCCAGCCCCGTGGGGGTGGTGGAGGAAAGCACCACCTCCATTTCAGGATGCCGTTGGCGGAATTGCCCCACAACGGGCGCGAGCAGGTGGATTTCCCCGACGCTCACCCCATGAAACCACGCGACGGGCCTGTCGGTGGCCGGAACGGGAAACGACGGTCCCCGCCAAAGCTCCCATGGGCCCGGTCGGCCGGCGCGGCGGCGCCAGGCAAGCCAGGGGCTTGCGATGGCGACGGCGGCGGTGAGGGCGCAATCGTGGAACCATCCCATGGGGCATCCTTCCCCGGCGGGCGCCTTCAGTTGGCGACCGACTTCATGCAGCAGTTCTTGTATTTCTTTCCGCTTCCGCAGGTGCAAGGGTCGTTCCTGCCCACGGCGGGTCCGATCTTGCGGGCTTGCGGGGCCTTCTTGGGGGCTTCGGCGCTGTTGGTGGCGGTGCCGGGAGCGTTGGCCGACATGGGGGCGGCCGAATCGTGCCGGGCTTGCTGGATGACCCAGATGCTGTCCTCCATGCCGCCGACTTCCTCCATTCCGAAGGCCAGTTCGCAGATGCGGTCCCGGGCCACTCCCAGCATTTTCTGGAATTCCTGCATGCCCTCGCGCTTGTAGATCGCCTTGGGGTCTTCGCCCGAGTTGCCCCGCAGGCCGATCGTGCTGCGCAACTGGTCCATCACATACAAGTGCTGCTTCCAATGCTGGTCGATCATGTCGAGCAGGAGAACCCGTTCCATCGCGTGCAGTTCGGGCCTGTAGATGGCGTCGTAGGCGTTCAGCACGATCCTGAGCGCGTTGGCTTCCGTCGAGTCGGTAAGGCCCTCGGCGTCGATCTGCAACCCGAGTTCCTTCGCGCACCAGTCGGCGAGTTCCACGGCGTCGTCGCGCTCGGCGAGGTTCGTGCCCGCGAACACCTCCTCGATCCGCTCCTCCACCTGCCGGGGTGACAACGGCGCCGCGCACGATTTCGCCACTTCCTCCAGGATGCGTCCCAATTGGTCGCGGGATAGCGTGCGGAAATCATCCTCCCGGATCCGATCCGACGCCTGGGGGAAACGGTGTCTCGCCCAGCCGAACAAGCCTTCCCGGTCGTACCGTGACCCTTCGCCCTTGTTTCCCGGCTTCATGAACTGCTCAAGGCCGGCGCGGACCGGGAATGTGGCGTCCTTTTCCCTGTAGAGCGCCAGCAAACGGTCGAGGAGCGAGCCGCTCACCTGGTTGGGATCATCGCCGGGGATGTCCTCCCGCGAGACCCGGGTGCCGAAGGAGTGGTTCACCCAGGCCAGCAGGCCGTCCTTGCCGAATTGCGGGTCAAGAAGCGGGGCATCCTCGGCCATGGAGATGGTTTCGCAAGCAGCCCGGCCGAGGTCGTTGAGATGATTCGAGATCTCGACCTTGTCCATCCGCCTCAGTTCGCCGTCGGCCACATTGAGGCCCCATCGGCGGTTGGCGGCCTGGGAGAGAGCCTGGTAGTTCCACTCGCCGGAATCCTCTCCCGGCATGTTTTCCTCCATCAGGTCGCTGACATGGCTGCTGACGGCGCCCGAGGCGCGGCGGCGCACGATGTCCTCGGCGGTCTTGAGGTCGCAGCGGGCGAAGTCGCGCGCCGAAAACTCGAGGTTTGCCTTCCTTCCCGCCGACTCGGCGAAGCAGGAAGGGCCGTAGTCGGGAGCCAAAAACCGCACCGACTGCTCCCGCACCACGAATTCCAGCATCTGGTGGATGGTGTGCCGGGGGTTGTCGTCATTGAGGAGCCTTTGCCGCATGCCGTAAATCTGCTTGCGCTGGGCGTTCATCACCTCGTCGTATTCAAGGAGTTCCTTGCGGCTGTAAAAGTGGTTCTGCTCGACACGCTTCTGGGCCTTGGCGATCTGCCAGGAAAGGAAGGTTCCCTCGATGGCGTCGCCTTCCTTCATGCCCATCCGGGTCATGACATTGGCGACCCACTCGCCGTTGTAAAGGCGCATCAGGTCGTCATCCAGGGCGAGGAAGAACTTGCTCGAGCCGGGATCGCCCTGCCTTCCGGCGCGGCCGCGCAACTGGTTGTCGATGCGGCGCGACTCGTGCCTTTCGGTGCCGACGATGTGCAGGCCGCCGAGTTCAGCGACCCTGCGGCCCTCATCCCTCAGCCGTTCCCTAGCCTCGATTTCATCCACCAGCGACTTCCAGTCGTCCTCGGGAACATCGAGGCGGCTGGGATAATGGTCCTTCAGCCTGGCCCAGGCCATCGTCTCCGGGTTGCCTCCGAGCACGATGTCGGTGCCGCGGCCGGCCATGTTGGTCGAGATGGTCACGGCGTTCACGCGGCCCGCCTGGGCCACGATCTCCGCCTCCCGGGCCGCGTGCTCGGGCAGGGCGTTGAGCAGTTCGTGCGGAACCTTTCGCTTCTTGAGCAGCTTGGAAAGCTCGAGGGACTTGGCGACATCGGTGGTGCCGATCAGGATCGGCCGGCCGGTCTTGTGGACCTCCGCGACCTCCTCGACAACCGCGGCCCACTTCTCCCGGCCGAACCGGTAGACGACATCGTTGAACTCCTTGCGGATCATCGGCCTGTTGGTGGGAATGGCGACCACCTCAAGGGCGTAGATCTTCCAGAATTCGCCGGCCTCGGTCATGGCGGTGCCCGTCATGCCCGCGCGCTTGTGGTACAGCTTGAAGAAATTCTGGAGCGTGATTGTCGCCAGTGTCTGCGTTTCCTCCTTGATCCTGACGCCGTCGCGCATGTGCTTGGCCTCGACGGCCTGGTGCAGGCCGTCGGACCACTGCCGCCCCACCATCAACCGCCCGGTGAACTCGTCGATGATGATCACCGACAGTTCCTGCGATTCCGGGTGGTTCATCACGGCGTAATGGCGGTTTTGCCTGTAGAGGTGGTAGGCCTTGAGGGCGTTGTCGATCAGGTGGGGCCACTCGGTGTTGCCGGCGGTGAAGAAACTCTCCACGCCCACCAGTTCCTCGGCCCGGCGCACCCCCTTCTCGGTGAGGAACACCGTGTGTTCCTTCTCTCTCACCTCGAACAGGATGCCCGTGGAAACGGGCGGATCACCCGGGCGGCGCTTCTTGCGAGGCAGGATCGGCAGGTTCGAGCCTTCAACGCCGTCGGGCGTCAGCGCGGTCGGATCCTCGTATTCGTCCCTGTGCTTCTCCGCCTCGGCGCGCAATGAGCCAAGCTGCGAGTTCCTTTCCCGCCTTTCCTCCTCGGTCAGGCGCGCCGCCACCATGTTGGCCTGCTCGTACCGCTTCAGGTCGGAAAACGCCTGGCCCGAGATGATCAAGGGCGTGCGGGCCTCGTCGATGAGGATGTTGTCCACCTCGTCGATGATCGCGAAGTTCAGCCGGAAGTCGCCCGTGTGCTCGTCGAGCAGCATGCGCATGCACTGCTGCTGGTAAGGACTGTGCCTGTCGTCGCCCCGTCGGGCGCGCTTCATGTTGTCGCGCAGGTAATCGAAGCCGAACTCGCTGGCGGTGCCGTAGGTGATGTCACGGTCGTATGCGGCCTTGCGCGTCAGCGGATCCATGTCCGACTGGATGAAGGCCGCCTCCATTCCGAGGCCGCGGTAAATCGGCAACATCCATTCACAGTCTCGGCGCGCCAGGTAGTCGTTGACGGTGATGACATGGACACCCAAGCCCCTCAACCCGTTCAGGTAGGCCGGCAGGGTGGCGACGAGGGTCTTGCCCTCGCCCGTGACCATCTCGGCGATGTTACCCTTGTGGAGCACGACGCCGCCCACCATTTGCACATCGTAATGGCGCATTCCCTTGTAGCGCCGACCCGATTCCCGGACGGCCGCGAACGCCTCGGGAAGGATGTCGTCAAGGGCTTGGCCATCCGCCAACTTGGCCTTCAGGCGGGTTGTGGTGCCGCGCAGTTCCTCGTCGCTTTGGCCGCGGAAAAACTCCTCGAACTTGTTGATCCCGTCCAGGATCGATCCGGCTGTCACCTGATGCACCGCACCGGCGCGGTTGGCCCGCGAATAGCCTATCCTGCGGACGAACCTTTCATTGCTGGATCCGAACAGCGTCAGCAGCACGCGGTTGAATCTGTCGGTGATCCTTGCGGTCAGGTCGTTCCAACGGTCCATCCACGAGGAGCCGATCTGGTTGGTCGTCGCGCTCATCCCACCGCTGCCTTTCGTCAAGCCGGAAATCCCGGTTCGAACGGGAAATGGAACCCCAGAACAACCTTCAGGGTCAAGCCAGCCCGCAGACTCGTCATCCAACCATCATGATACAGATGGTGTGAATGCGTGCATGAACGAAGAATGTCGCGTTGGGCTGGCGGGAAGGCGGGTTTGTTCACAATCGGAACCCATCACAATCAGGAAGATCGACGCAGATTGACCCGGCTTCCTTGTTTTCCCTTTATCCGTGGCTTGCTTTCACGGTTGATTGTGTTGAAATGATGATTCCTCCCGATTTCTCTGGAATCGCACAAATGAATATCAATAGATTTCTGCCGATAGGCGCCGCTGGTTTGGCGCTTATCACTTGGGGTACCCTGTCCAATCACCTCGCCGTGGCCCAACAACCTGGCAGGCCCGTCAGGCCACCCGGTGCACCCGCCGGCGGTGCGCCCGCGGCACCCGCCAAGGCGGGAGAACTCAAGAAATACGACGATGTCGTCACCAAGGAGTTCACATCCCAGCCCGGCGTCTTCGCCGTCCATCGCCTTGAGGAGAAGATCCTTCTCGAGATCCCCCAAGACAAGCTCGGCAAGCTTTTCATGTGGCGCGCCGAGGTGGCCAAGGGACCCGGAGGCAGCAGTTGGGGTGGCGCGTCCCTTGGCGAGGAAGTCGTGCGGTTTGAGCGGCGCGGAAACAAGATCTACCTCTGGAAAAGCCAGTTCGGCAAGCGCTCCGACGGCAAGGCCATTCAAAGCGCCATTGAGGCCAGCAACACCGACTCCATCCTGACCACCTTCAATGTCGAGGCCGAAGGCAAGGACCGAAGCGCGGTCATTTCCGTGGGAGATGTCTTCATCAACGGCCTGGCCGACCTGCCGCTGAACGCCGCCGCGGGGGCCCCCGGCGCCTCCGCCGATGCCGGCCGCTCGTTCCTTTCGGATGTAAAGGCCTTCCCGACCAACATCAATGTCAATGCCACGATCACCTTCCGCGTGGGCGGGCCGGGCCAACCCGGCGCCCGCAGCGTCACATCCGTGGTTCACCACACGCTCGTGCAGCTTCCCGAATCCCCGATGATGGGCCGGTACTTCGATCCCCGGGTCGGATACTTCACCGAATCCTTCGTTGACTATGCCCATCCTCTAGGTTGGTCGCAAACCAAGCAGTTCATCGCGCGGTACCGTCTGGAAAAGAAGGATCCGTCCGCCGCTGTCAGCGAGGTTGTGAAGCCGATCACCTACTACCTCTCCAAGGAAATCCCCGAGAAGTGGCGGCCTTACATGAAGAAGGGGGTCGAGGATTGGGCTCCCGCCTTCGAGAAGGCGGGCTTCAAGAACGCCATTGTCTGCCGGGATGCCCCCACCCGGGCCGAGGACCCGAACTTCGATCCCGAGGATGCCCGCTATTCCGTCATCCGCTGGGTCGCCGAACCGGTGGCCAACGCCATGGGGCCCCATGTCCATGATCCCCGCAGCGGCGAGATCATCTCCGCGCACATCATCTTCTGGCACGATATCGTGAAGCTCGCGCAGATGTGGTACTTCGTGCAGTGCTCGGCGCAGGATGCCCGCGCCCGCAAGCTGCCGCTGCCCGACGAGGTGACCGGCGAGCTTCTCCGCTACATCTGCGCCCACGAGGTGGGACACACCATCGGCCTGAGGCACAACCACCGCGCCAGCCAGGCCTACTCCATCGCCCAGTTGCGAGATCCCAAGTTCACCGAGGTGCATGGCAGCGTCGGCTCGATCATGTCCTACGGCCGTTACAACTATGTGTGCCAGCCGGAGGACAAGATTCCGGTCAAGGACCTCATTCCCAAGCTGGCTCCCTACGATTTCTTCGCCATCGAATGGGGCTACAAGCCGATCGCCAACGCCATGGCGCCTGATGCCGAGAAGTCCACCCTCGACGAATGGGCCTCACGGCAGATCAAGGAACCGTTCCTCCGCTTCGGTGGCGAGGACGGCCCCAGCATGGTGGACCCCACCGTGCTGACGGAAAACATCGGTAACGACCCCATCGAGGCCACCACGCTGGGCATCAAGAACACCGACAAGGTGCTCGACCATCTCCTGCAGGCCACGACAACCAAGGGCGAGGATTACGCGCTTTTGGAGGAGACATGGAAGGAGATCGTGGCCGCCCGAGGCAAGTGGCTCGCCGCCGTCGCCAAGCAGGTGGGCGGGGTCATCGAGAACCGCACCCTGGGAGGCCGGGGTTCCGAAACCTTCGTGCGCGTTCCCGAGGATAAGCAGCGCGCCGCCGTGAAGTTCCTCCTTGAGAACGCCTTCAACACGCCGGGCAAGCTGGTGAATCCGGCGATCGTGAACCTGTTCCGCTACTCGGGGAACACCAGCGAGGTGTCCAACCAGCAGCGCGGCCTGCTCAATACCCTCCTTTCATCTTCCGTGATGGGTCGGTTGTTCGATGCCGAGCAGCAGGTTGGAGAAAAGGCTTACACGGCTACGGAACTGGTGGGCGACCTGCAGTCGGGAATTTTCTCCGAACTGAAGGCGGATGCCCCCAAGGTGGACCCGCTTCGCAGGCAACTGCAACGGGCCTATGTCGACATCCTGTCCCGCGAATTCAACCCGCCGGCGGATGCCACCGTGACCTTGCCCGTCGGCCCGCCCACAAGGCGCGGCGGATTCAGCCCCCCCGCCCGCACCAGTGAACTTCGCGGCGTGGCCCGCGTCTCGCTTGAGGTCCTTTCCAAGGAGATCGCCGGGGCGATCGCCAAGGCGAAGGACCCCGCCACCGTGGCCCACTTGAAGGACTTGGGCGCCGAGATCAGCCAGGCACTCGATTCCAAGAAGTAACCGGCCCGTTCTTCGGCAACCGCGCGGACGCTGGAATCGTCTTCCAGCGTTCGTAGCCTTATGTAGAAGCCCATACCAACTTCCCGGAGCCTTCGCATGTCGTGGTTAGCCGTTGCCTGCATCCTCGCCTCCAACCAGGGACTCAAACCGATGGAATGGCATTCCCTCCTGGCCAAGGAACAGTTCCGCTTTGGTGACAATGTGCTGCCTTATCGCTTCATGGCGCCAGCCAAAATCGAGGAAGGCAAGAAATACCCCCTTGTCATTTTCCTGCATGGAGCCGGCGAGCGGGGCAACGACAACTCCATCCAGCTGATCCATGGCGTGAAGGCGTTCGCCAGCGCCGAGGCTCGCGAAAAATTTCCGTGTTTCGTGATCGCGCCTCAGTGCCCCACCGGCAAGCGCTGGGTGGAGGTCGATTGGTCGGCCAAGCAGCATGAGATGCCGCCCAAGGCCAGTGAGCCGCTGAACTGGCTTCTGGGCCTCCTTGAAAAGCTCAAGAAGGAAAAGCCGATCGACTCCGACCGCGTTTATGTGACCGGGCTCTCCATGGGCGGTTACGGCACATGGGACCTCCTGTCGCGGCATGCCGACCTGTTCGCCGCCGCGGCGCCTGTATGCGGCGGCGGCGACGAGACCAAGGCTCCCGCCATGAAGGGCGTGCCCATCTGGGCCTTTCATGGCGACAAGGACGCCGTTGTGATTCCCGAGCGGTCGCGCCGCATGGTTGAGGCTGTCAAGAAGGCCGGCGGCGCTGTGAAATACACCGAATACCCGGGCGTCGGCCATAATTCATGGGATCCGGCATACGCCGAAAAGGATCTCCTGCCCTGGATGTTCGCACAGAAGCGGCAGGCACGCTGAACATCCAGGGGTGCCAAGCCTATCGAACCCGGCTTCAACCTCGGGGCTTCCATTGCGCGATAGCCCTACATGCGGGGCCGTGCTTGGCCGGCAGGCCCTTGAACAATCAGGTTTTCCCTCCACTCGGGTGAACCCACCAGCCGATACAACCGGAAGAATCCGCATTCTTTCGGGATAAGAAACCTCATGGCGAGGCGGTCGGCCAAGTTTTCCTGCCTGCTGACGGTCTTGGCCATCCTGTGCCTGTCCTCGGGCTGCACCGCGACCCGCTTGCGCCAGCGAACCGCTCATTTCGGTGCCACCCTGCCCGACTTGCAATACCGTCAGGTGCTCGACAACCTGGCGCGGTTCAGTGAAAACCCCGGCGCCATGCCATCCCATGTGAACCTGCGCGAAGGCACCACCCAGGTGACCGACTCGGTTTCGGGTGGCGCGGCGGTGGATTTGGGACCTCCCACCAATTGGCTGCCCCAACTTTTCGGCCAGCGCACCGTCGTGGCCCAGTGGGGCATGCAGCCTGTCATCGATCCGTTGGAACTCAAGTTGTTGCGCGTCGCCTACCGTCGCGCCACAGGCTTGCCCGACATGCCGAATGAGGACACCCTGCAGGATCTTGGCCACGAACTCAAGGCGCAGGTGCCCAACAACCCCGACCTGCATGACGAAACGGAGTTGTTCTTCGAATACCACGCCCGCCAGAACCCCAACTACCCCCGCTTCGAGCAAAGCGTGGTCACCACGAACACCGAGTCGGTGGTGGCCCCGCCCGATGTCCCCCGGCGCGACCGCTCTCCGCTGGCGCGGGATGTCGCCCGCCAAGTGAAGATCGTCGAAAGGGAATTGATGGAAATCGAGCCGGGATGGTACCGGGTCGGCCGTTGGTGCGATGTCCCGCGGAACGCCCGGTTTGTCGGTTGCCACAACAAAACATGGGTCTGGGTGGACCCCGCCCATCAGGATGAACTGACAAGGTTCACGCTGACGGTGATGAAACTGGGAACGCTGATCAAGGAAACCCAGACCCTGATCAGCCCCGGCCAGGTGAAATTCTCACCGGGCGACCGTGGCGGTTGAATCGGGACTTCGGTGCCTTCCCGGTTGCGAAACCACAATCCGGTTTTTGAGTCACGAATGGCGCGCCTTGCCATGGCCCGCACCCATCGGCTTGGCCCTTACCTCGGCCAGGACTCCGCGGGCGAATGTCTTCCGCTCGGGACGGGTTTGTTTCCCCCATCGGGATTGTTGGCCGGGATGGGATGTGCGCGGCGGATTCGCCAAAAGAACGCCGGGCCAGCATGACACGGAGCCTCGATCACCGGAGGTATCGCCAGTGGGGCCCGGAGGGATTACTGGAACTTGACGGCGACCTTGGGCAGCAGGGATTTCACCAAGGACTGAAGCTCTTCGGGATACCCCTTGGGCCGGCTGATCAGCTTGAGTTCCTTGAGATGGCCCAACCCCTTGAGTTTGGCGGCCCTTTCGCCGGTCAATGGCAGCCCTCCAAGTTCCAGGCTTTCGAGTTGCCCGATGCCCGAGAGCACTTCGAGATCGGTGTCCGTGGTGTTCTTGCAGTTCGTCAGGGTGAGCCGCTTGAGCGTCTTGATTTCCTTGATGATCGGCAAGGATTCCGACTTGTCGAATCCTTCGCCGAGCTGAAGGTATTCCAGTGGCAGCCCGGTGATGTGGCGCAGCGCCTCGGGCGTGGCATGAGCCCCCAGTTCCAGCCCCTTGAGCTTCCTCAGCTTGGCCAGGTGGGGTGCGCCGGTGTCGGTGAATTTGGCGTGGGCCAGGCTGATGCTTTCGAGGTTGGGAAGGTGATCGCAAAGCTCCTTCAGTCCCTCGTCGCCGATCTGGCTTCCGCGGTGGCTCACCCGCACCAGCTTGTCGAAGCCCTGGAACTTGGCGTACGCCTTTCCGGTGATCTGGGTGCCGACGAATGAGAATTGTTCCAGGCGCGTCAGCCCCGCGAGTTGTTCCATTCCCGCGTCGGTGAGCTTGCCGTTGTTGACGAACCGGAGGCTCTTGAGGTTCTTGAGTTTCGCGATGTTCGGCATCCATGCGTCGGAGAACTTGGTCTGGATGATGTTGAGCGATTCAAGGGTGGAAATGTGCCCGAGGTGCTCGAAGAAGGCCGCGTCATACGGGTCATCCTTCCGGTGGTCGTGCGGGCCCGCTCCCGGCACGGCCAAATCGACAAGCTTGAGGCTGGCGCCGTCGGCGGTTTTTTCAACTTTTCCCTTGGCGGCGACGACCGCCTTGGTGACGGCCTCCACATGGGGGTCGATGGCCAAGACGGACATGGCGCAGATCGTGAGTGCCAGAATGGCCAAGGCGGGTGGCTTCATGGGAGTTTGTCCATGGATTTGGAAAGGGGCAAGTCGGGGGCTGTCATTCCCGTCCGTGCAACTCCTCCTCCTTGGGAAGGGCAAGCACCTTCCAGGTGGGTGGATAGAAACGGACGACCCGCTTGGGGCGGAAGCCTTCGAGCATCATGTCCATGCGGAGTTTCACCTGGACCCCGCCGCTGCCCGGTTCGGGCGTGATTTTCCTGACCTCGAGCACGGCGGCGCCCTTGCGGTCGTTGACGGGATCGTAAGTCATGAGGGTGTCGCGGGCCACCGCGAGCGCCCCGCGGGGTTCGGAAGGGGGAGGAGAGCCATCCTTGGGTGCCGGGGCGTTGGGATCCTTGAGGGCGACCTCGTCGAACAACTTGGGATCGACATTCCCGAAAAAAGTCACGGTGACGAGTTGTTGCTTGTCGTCCACCGAGGAAACCCAGCCGGGCAACCCTCTTTCGCGGATGTCGTTGCGATGCCTTTCGGCCTGCCGGGCGGTGGCCTGGGCGCGGGAAGGTTCGTCCAGCCATATGTCGGTGATTCTTCCGGGTCCGTAAAGCGTGGCCCAGGTGAGGTTGAAGAGAACCGACTGGCCGGGTTGGATGTCCGTCAGTTCGCCGAATCCTCCGCCCTTGAACACGCGCGTGTGGGACTGCAGGTCGAAGGTGCGCGCCTTTGACTCCCCCGCCGGCTTGCCGTTTTCCACGAGCGTGGCGGTGAGCTTGCGGGTGGCAAGGTCCACGCTGTCGATCCGCCACGACTGGTTTTTCCTGGCATGGTGGCTGAAGTCATCCTCCACGAGGAAGCACTTGCGGAATTCCCATTCCGGCGTCTTCCTGCGATATGAGGTGTCGGGAAGGGGTGTCTTGTCGGCGGGATCATGGCGGTAGAACAGGCCCCGGAGGTGCGTGCCGACGGGAATGTCCCGCAGCGAGGCCATGGCGCCTTGGTGCCATACCGATCCATAGGGCAGCATTCCCGCGTCAAGCGACAGGTCCCACACGCCCCGGTCCTGGCTGTCGTTCCTGTCCACGCGGATGGTCAGGCGCCGCTCCAGGTGATCGGCCCTTATCAATTCGCCGGACACCGCGTGCGCCGATCCTTCCGGCGGAAACTGGCCTTCGACAATCTGGAACCAGTCGGGCTTGTCTCCCGGTTTCCTGTCCTTAAGCTTGGCCTTTTTCTGCTCGCCGGTGACCGGGCCGTCGGCGTCGGTGCGAAACCTGGGGGTGTCCGCGGCAAGGACGATCCCCATGGCGATGGCGAGGCAGGTGGCGATGATTGATCTCATGGAAGTCTGGCCCCCGGGAGCAGCGCCCGCTGTCAGGAGACGATTTGGCGGATCGGGCCGACGCTGTCCTGGAACCTTTCCGCCTTCACATCGGCCCGCTGCAGCATGGTGAGCAGGAGGTTGCTCACGCGCGCGTCGGAATCAACGGGCCTGGAGCAGATCTTGTAGTGGGCCTGCGCATCGGCCATGTCATACTTGCCGATCTTGGGAAGGTTGAAGTCGACATGCGTGCCGTGGCTGTACCCGAGCGCCTTGCCGCCGGCGAGGATGAGCGGCAGGTTGGCGTTGCCGTGGCTGTGGCCGTAGGCCATGCCGCTGCCCCAGAGGACCTGGGTGCTGTCGAGCAGGCTCTGCTCGCCTTCCTTGTGCTGCTTGAGCAGGTCGAGGAAGTAGCTGAACTGCCCGACCAGGAATGTGTCGGTCTCGGTGAGGCGGCGCAACTGCTCGGGGTCGCCATTGTGGTGGCTGAGTCCGTGCCTTGTTTGCAGGATGCCGATTTCGGGTATGCCGCTGGCGTGTCCCTCGCCGCCGATGCCGCAGGTGATGACGCGGGTCGAGTCGGTCTTCAGCGCCATCGCCATGAGGTCGTAGAAAAGCCGGTAGTATTCGCCGGCCTCGGCCATGCTTAACCTGCGCTGGAGGCGGGCCGACTCGCTCGCGGGAACATTCGGCTTGGGGATGTTGAGCCACTCGTCGGCTCGCTTGGTGCGCTCCTCAACTTGGCGCACGGCGGTGAGGTATTCCTCGAGCTTGCCGCGGTCGGCGCTGCCGAGGTTGCCCGTCACGCGCTTGGCGTCGTCGGCGACGAGGTCGAGGATGCTGCCGCGGCGGCTGAGCCGCCTCCTGATGGTTTCCTTGCTCTCCTTCTCCACGCCGAAAAGGATGTTGAAGATCTGCTGGGTGCTGCGCTCGGCGGGCAACTGGATGCCGTCGCGCGACCATGCCAGCGAGGTTCCCTCGATGGCGAGTTCCAGCGACTGGAAACGCGTTGAGGCTCCCTGCGCCTCGGCGATGAGCTGGTCGGCGGAGACGGTGTTGCGGAAGGCGCCGCCGTCCCCGGGAACATTCGCGCCCGTGAGCCACACCCTTTCGCAGTTGTGGTGCTTGCCGATCACCATCGGATGGTGCAGGCCGCTGATCGGGGTGATGTCGGCGCGATGCTTCTCGAGGGGAGCCAGTGGCTTCGTGAACTCGTAGTCCTTGCCGGACTTCTGGATCTGCCAGGTGAGCGTGTTGACGCCATTGGGAATGTACAAAAAGACGCTGCGCTTGGGCTTCGATGGCGCGGGGACCGCGGCCATCGAGTCGAGAAGGGGCAGCGAGATGGTCACGCCGAGGCCCCGCAGCATCGTGCGCCTGGGAATCTGCCACTTGCGGAGGTTGAGGTTGGCCATCGGTCGGTCTCCTGTGGAACGAGGGTTAGCGTAGCTGGAAAAGGTCGGAACAAACAAGGGCCTCGAGAATGTCGCGGAGGCGGTAGCCGCCGGCCTTGCCAGCCGCTGCGATCCTGTCCAGTTTCTCGCGGTCGTTGAATCCCATCGCGCGGCGCAGGCCGTAGGTGGCCAGCTTCTCGACGACATTGGCGTTGAAGGAGTCCAGGTCCTCGAGGAGAACCCGCTTGAACTGGTCGCTGTCGCGGTATTCCCGTCCGTCGGCAAGCTTGCCCGAGGAGACGACCTTGGGGTTGGCCCCGATGCCGTCGGTGATTTCCTCGGTTCTCCATCGGCCGATGGCGTCGAAATTCTCGAAGGCCAGGCCGAGGGGATCGATCCTCGAGTGGCAGGCGGCGCAACGGGCGTCGTGGACATGCGCCTCGAGCTTCTGCCTTAGGGTGGACTTGGGGCCGGCGGGATTGGTGGCGATCGGGTCGACATTGACCGGCGGGGGTGGCGGCGACCGGCCGAAGATGGCCTCACTTACCCAGACTCCCCGGTGAACCGGTCGGTGCCTCACCCCGTCGCTGGTCAGCGACAGGATCGAGGCCTGGGTGAGCAAGCCGCCCCGGTGGGAGTCGGCGGGCAACGCGACGCGGATGAACTCCCCTTGTTCCCCGTATCGCGTCCGCGCCTCGCGGAAGGCTTCCGCGAGGCCATAATGTTTTGCCAAAAGCTCGTTGAGCATGCTCCAGTCGGAGGCGAGGAACTCCCTGAGCGAGAGGCCCTTCTCAAGGACTTCCCGGAAGAAGGCGACGGTCTCGGAGACCATGCTGTTTTCCAGCGCCTTGTCGTAATCGGGATAAAGCTTCTTGTCCGGCTGGAACATGCCAACCTTCCGCAGCCTGAGCCATTGCGTCGCGAAAGATTCGCTGAATCGCCGGGCCCTGGGATCGGCAATCATTCGCTTGAACTGCCCCGCGAGCACCGACTTGTCACGCAGCTTGCCTTGTTCGGCAAGCGTGAAAAGCTCCTCATCGGGCATCGTGCTCCAGAGAAGGTAGGAAAGCCGAGAGGCGATCTCCCAGTCGTTGAGCGTGAAGCGGCTCGATTTCTCGTCACCTTCGGAGATGAACAGGAAACTCTTGGAGTTGAGGATGGCGATCAGGCCGGCCTTCATCGCGTCGCGAAACTTTTCCTTGGCGGCGAGTTCGCCCTCCACGATCTTCATGAATCCGTCTACTTCGGTGTCGGTTGCCGGACGCCGGAACGCGCGCCTGGCCAAGGTTGCGAGGCATTCCCTGGCCCTGGCCATGTCGCCTTCGGTTTCGGGCAAGTAATCGGCGCGCAGCTTCCGTTCCGAGTCGCTCAGGATGGGGCCGCGCCAGGTCACCGAATCAAGGATGAGGAACGGGTAGCGGGCGACACCTTCCTCATCGGTGAGCTTCATTTGCCATGGGGCCCGGCCCATCTTGGTGCTGATGAAGGGCAGGTCGCTGTGCCGGCCGGACCGGGGCAGGTTCGAGGGGCCCGGGACATCGTTGTAGACACGGATGTTGGGGCGTCCCTTGGGCAGATGGGCCTGGAAGGTCACGGTGATCGGCTTGTCCTCGGGCGCGACGATGTCCTGTTCGAAAAGGACTCGATCGAGCCTTTCCTCGTAAACCTTGATCCGCGGGGCGCGTCCATCGGGCGGCCGGAGTCCGCTCAGCTTGTAGGTCACCTCATAGATTCCCGTTTCCGGCAAGGGATCCTTGAGCAGCGAGTAGCGGTATATGTCGCCGGGCCACATTTCATACCTGACCTTGTCGAGGAGGCCCATTTCCCGAAGCCGCTCCCGGTGCCGTTCGCTGATCTGCTCCTCGTAGAGCGCGGGCTTGGTGCCTCCGAAAGGCTCGGGCGGCTTTTGCCCCTTGCGCAGCGGGGGCGGAACCGGCGGATAAGCCTCGTTCACGATCGTTTCGGCAGCGGCGATATACTTTTCAATGTTGGAGGGCGACAAGGTGAGGACCGACCCGATGCGCTCGAATCCGTGCCATTCTGGGTCCTCGAGGAAGTTGCCCGGATCCCGGGCGTCATAATGCACGCCGATCAGGTCCCTCACGGTGTTGACATACTCGTCACGGGTGAGCCGGTTGTAGGTGACCTTGGCGCGGGAGGCCATGCGCGCCGTTTCGCCGTCCCTCATGCGCCCGGCGATCCATTCCACGGCCTTGGCGCTTTCGGCCGCCGTGGGGCGCTTCGGCTCCTTCCTGGGAGGCATCTCCCCGGAGTTGATCCGGTCCAAGACCTCGAGCCACTGGGGGTTGTTTTCATTGCCGACATTCCTTGAGAGCGTGTCGATTCGGAAGTCGCCCGAAGCCTTGGCGCCGTTGTGGCAGCGGTGGCAGTGGGCCTGGAGGAAGGGCAGGAGGTTTTTCTCAAAATCGCCGGGGGAATCGGCCGCCGGAGCCGTGGCGACAAGCAGGATGATTGCCACGGTGGCGAGCATGTGCTGCGAACTCCCCGAACCTATATTCATCAACACTTTTGAACCCTGAAAGTATCGTGGATTTTCGAGGACTAATGAATCTCAGTACCTTGGAAAAATCGCCGGGCTCGGGAAGCGCTCGTCCATGTTGCCGTTTTCGAAATACTCCTCGCGGGGGATGTCGACCTGCGCCCAGGAGGAAGGGCGGACACGCACCACCCGGGGCGGACGAATCCCCTCGATGATCAGGTCGGTTTCCATCCGGATCTGGATGCCGCTGCTTCCAAGCGGAGGTTCGCCCGACGCCTTGGCGACATCGAGAAGGGTTCCCCTTGAGGCCATGTGAGCCGGGCCGTAGGCGCCATTGGTGTGCTTGAGGGTGTTCTCGGCCGAGTTCATGATGGCGGACCCGCCTTTCTTGAAGTCGGCATAAAGCGAGTTGTCCATGCCGCCGAACAGGGTGGCGGTGATGACGGCCCGTCCGAACTTGCCGTACTCGACAGCATCGACCCAGGCGGGCATCCAGCGGCTGCGGATGAAAGCCTTGTGGACATCCGACTGGTGGCGGGAAGCCCGTTCCATCGCGGCATCGTCAAGCCAGATGTCGGAAATGTGGAACCGGGTGAAGATGTTGCCGGGAGTCGGCTTCCAGTTGATCCCCAGTAGCACGGACTTGCCATCCAGCGATTTCTTGCCGCTGGCCGGAAACCCGCCTTCCGCGATGAACTCGTCCATCCGCAGGCTTTCCCTTCCCCGCCAGAGTCGCGTGGTGGCGTCGAAGCTAAGCTTCTCCTCGACGGGCTTTTCGCCCTTGTCGGCCTTGGACGCGCGGGTCGCGACGACCAGGCCCTCGTTATTCTGGACCTCGACTTCCTTGAGCTTCCAGGCAAGGCCCTCGCGCAGGCAATGGCTGGGCTCATCCTCCAGCAGCAGGACATGGTTCTCGGCGGGAGCTGTTCCGGCGCCGCTGCGGCCTGAGTTCTTGGTGCGGTTGTTGACGGGAAAAACCGGCACGGGCGAATTCTTGGGATCGGGAGGCAGGAACCCCCGGACATGCAGGACGGTTCCCAGCGGAATGTTACGGAGTTCCGCGGGGGCGCCGTGGTAACGCACGACCCCGTAAGGCAGCATGGCGAAGGGGTGGGGAGCGTTGCGGAAGTAGGTGCCCGCTCCCTCCACGCGGATGCTGCCGCGACGGTTCACATGATCCACGAAGACAAGCTCGCCCCGGTAGGCGAGCGCCTTGTCAAGCGGGGGGAACTTGCCCGGTTCGGGACGGAATGGCTGTTCCTGTGCCGCCGCCATGGAGGCGCCCAGCGACAGGCAAAGGCACCACGCCGGGACGCTTGCCGGAAAATTCAAGCCGGTCATAGGTCGATGATCCGGTTGCTGTCACCGAAGCGGTCGGTCTCGACCCCCATGCGCTGGGCCATCAGGAGCAGCAGGTTGCTCATGTGGGCGTTGGTGTTCGCCGGACGGCTGCACAGGGAGTAGTGCTCCCCCGGCTTGTCGAGCTGGTATCCCTTGAAGTGCCCCTGGTTGAAGTCGAGGTGGCTTCCGTGCTTGAGCCCGAGGTCGGATCCTCCGGCGAGCACTAGCGGCAGGTTCGCGTTCCCATGGCTGTGGCCGTAGGACATGCCGCTGCCGAACAGGGCCATCGTCGTGCCCAGAAGCGGCTTGCCGTTCAAATCCTTCGTCTCGGCGAGGCGGGTGAGGAAGTAGCTGAACTGCTCGATGGCGAAGGTGTCGTACTTGGTGAGTTTCTCCATGTATCCGGCGTCTCCGCCATGATGGCTCAGTTGGTGCCTCGATTCGGTGATGCCGATTTCGGGAATCGCGAAGGCGTCACCCTCTCCCCCGAGGCTGAAGGTGGCCACTCGGGTCACATCCGTCTGGAAGGCCAAAACGATCAGGTCGTACACGGTGCGGAAATAGTCGCCCGCCATGGTGGCGGCGACATCCCTGTTCGTGCGGGATCTGTCGGAATCGGAGATGGTGGGCAGCGGGGTGTCGAGCCAGGCGTCGGCCCGCCTGGTGCGGATCTCAGCCTCGCGGACCGAAGTCAGGTATTGGTCCATCCGGCCCTTGTCCGCCGTGCCCATCTTCTGCTCGAGCTTCCGAACTTCCGCGAGGTTGGCGTCCAGGACGCTCCCCCTGCGGCGCAGCGACCTTCGCTGGGCCGCGGTTCCCCCCTTGGGCGCCTCGAACAGCGAGGCGAAGATCTCGCTGCAGCGGCGCATCGACGGGAGGCGAACGCCATCAGCGGTCCAAGCCAGTGAATCCCCGGTCAGGGCCACCTCCATCGATGGATAGCGGGTGTGCTTGGCGGTAATCTCGGACATCTTCTGGTCGACGGAGATCGTGTTCTTGTCGGAAGGACCGAGCTTGCCTCCCGTCAACCACACCGAGATGCAGTTGTGGTGGTGGCCAAGGGCCCCCGGATGATGCAGCCCGCTGATGGGGGTGACCGATTGGCGATGCTTCTCAAGAGGCTTGAGCGAGCGGGAGAATTCGTAGTCCCTTCCCTGCTTCGTGATCTGGTAGTTCAGCGAGTGGACGCCATTGGCAAGGTATATGAAGGCGCTGCGCCTCGGCGTGGAGGTTTCCTGGCCGCCCGCGCTGGCCGAGACCATGCATTCGAGGAAAGGCAGCGAGATGCAGGTGCCCGTGGCGCGCAGGGCGTGCCGCCTATTGATCAGCCAGGACTGCGAAACGATATTGCTCACGGCTAGTCTCCTTGTCAGCGTTTGCGAACCAGGTCGGAAAGGGCCACGGCGCGGACGACATCCTTGAGACCGTATCCGTTCTTCCCTGCCTCCGCCACGATGGCGGAGATGGATTCACGGTCGTCAACTGTCAGCACCCTGCGCAAGGCGTAGGTGCCGAGGTGCTCGATGAAGGCATGCAGGAACCGGTCGCGATCCTCAAGCAAAAGCTTCTTGAACTGGACAGGGTCCTTGAACTCGCGGCCATCGGGCATCACGCCGGAGGGATCGACCGCCGGATCCTTGCCCGTGCCCTGGGGCACCTTCTCGTGCGTGCGCCATTGGCCGATGGCGTCGTAGTTGTCCCACGCGAGTCCGAGGGGGTCGATCTTCGCGTGGCAGGCGGCGCAGTTGGCGTTGTTCCTGTGGGCCTCGATCTTCTGGCGAAGGGTCGCCTTGGGGCTGTTGGGCGGGTTGGGCTCGATGGCGCTGACATTCGCGGGCGGTGGGGGAGGGGTCTTGTTGAAGATCGCCTCGCTGACCCACACGCCCCGGTGAACGGGACGGTGGCGCGTGCCATCCGATGTCAGGCCGAGCACGGCACCCATCGTGAGCAGTCCGCCCCGATGGGCATCGGGATTCAGCGCGACGCGCTCGAACCCGCCGCCCCTTGGCGCGGGCAGTCCGTAGAAGTCGCAGAGGCGGGGGTTGGCCATGGTCCAACCGGAGTCGAGGAACGCCTCGATGGGCAGGTTCTTCGCGTACATCTCCCGGAAATATTCCACCGGCTCCAGCCGCATGCTGGCCTCGAGCCAGGCGTCATAGGTCGGATAGAGCTTCTTTTCGGGCGGGAAGGTGCCAAGGCGGTGCAACTGGAGCCACTGCCTCGGGAAATCGTCGATGAAGCGGTTGATCCTGCCGTCCGAGAGCAACCGGTCGACTTCCTTGCCGAGGCCGTCCCCCTGGAGCGAACCGGAACCCGCGGCCTTCGAGAGCGCCGCGTCGGGCATCGAACTCCACAGGAAATAGGAAAGCCTCGAGGCGAGTTCCCAGTCGTTCAGGCGGTCGCGGGCAACCGTTTCGCCCTCGATGTGATAAATAAAGTTCCTGGATGTCAGGACTCCTAGAAGAGCGGTCCTGTAGGCGTCGGGTTGCTTTTCACCGGCCTTGACCTCGTCGGCATACGACTTCATGTAGTTTGACAGTTCCTCGGGCTGGACGGGCCTTCGCCACGCCCTTTCGGCGAAACGCCTGAGGTGTTCCGCCACGACTTCGGGACCTGAGTCCTTGGCTGGAAGGATGTCGTCGCGCTTGGCTTTCTCCGCCTCCGTCTGGATGGGGCCCTCCCATTCGATCCAGTCGAGAAGCACGGTGGAGAAGATGCCGTTGCCCTTGTCATCGAACATCTGGGGGGCGTTCGGGTTCAGGAGCGTTGTCTCGCTGCTGTGGGTGAAGATGTAGCCAGACCTGCTGCCGAGAGCGTTACGGAAGGCCGCGCCGGCCCTGCGGTCGACGACATCGGTGGCCACCACGCAGAAGTCGAGCGAGGCCGGCATCTCGAGGAAGATCTCGAACTCGAGGACCTGCGGCTTGTCTTCTGGCGCCGTGATGTCCGTTTCGATGAGGCCGTCGACCGTCTCCTCCCCGGTTCGCTTGCCGATGCTCAGGTGGGCCGTCTGGCCGCCGGGGGGGCGGATGCCGCTGGCCTGGATGCGCAGCTTGTACAGGCCGCTGTGTTCCGGGCCGGTCTTGCCTAGCCAGTGGGGAGAGAGGGCGTTCTTGACGCTGCCGGGGTATAGCAGGTAGCGCAGCGGGCGCTTGATGCCGAAGCGGTCGAGCGCCTCCTGCTGCTGCTTGCCGCCGTCGTAGCGCAACTGGGCGGCGGTCATGCGGACCTTGCGGGCGTCAACGCTCGTGGCCGGGAAGGCCCTTTCGAGGATCAGTTCCGCCGCGCGGTAGTAACGATCGACATGGGACGGGGAAAGGGTCAGTTCGGATCCGAGCCTCTCGTACCCGTGCCACAGGGAGTCGGCATTCAGTTCGCCCGGCTTGGTCGGATCGTATCGAACTCCCAGAAGATCGTAGATCGTGTTCTGGTATTCCTTTCGGCTCAGCCGGTAATGCGCGACCGGAGATCGGGCGCCCATGCGGGAGGCGCGCCCCTCCTTGATCAGGGAATCGAGCTTGGTGACGAACCCCGCGATTTCCTGCTGGGTGGGTTTCGGTTCCGACTTCGGGGGCATCTCACCGGCGTTGACGCGCTCGATCACCTCGGCCCATCGGGTCGCGTCGGCGCCCGTCTTGAAATCACGGGACAGGCGATCGATCCGCAGTTCGCCCTTCATTTTTTCCGGACCGTGGCAGCGGGCGCAGTGCTTTTCCAGGAAGGCTTCGTGAGGTTCCACGGCGCGAACGACATCACCCAGGCCAATGAAGGCGGCGAAGATCGCCAGCAACCGGTGATGAATCCGCATCTCAAGCATGGCTTTCACCAAGAAACTATCGGCGGGATCTAAAGGCTTGTGCAGTGGCCGGGATGATCGTGGCCAAGGATTCAACCCTCAATTCTCATTCTCACAACAGATTATTCAATACGCAATGAATCCAGGTAAAAACAAAAGCAATTGATGGGACATATTAATCAATCTTATATTATTAATAGGTACAGGTTTTCCTTGGCGTCCTTTCTTGGAATCCAAACCTGATCGTTTTTCAACTGGGTAATGGAAATACATTCGAGCCCGGTGTTCTATTCGATTTGATTGTTATGGACGGTTGTTCCATAAAGGATCAAGAAGAATGATCTGCGATTCACCCCCTTGATTGACGCCTCCGCGGGCCGTGGCGCCATCGGATCGCTTCCAAGCGAACTTTTCACCCGTCCAATGATGGCCTTTCGCGTTTCGCTCGAGCAAACCGGCCATCTCATGGTCGGTGATCGGCCTTTTCAGAAAGTGGTAGATTTGCACGACTTTTCTTGTGTTCGGAGCGATTTCGACAATCAACCGGTAGTCACCCGCCTGGAAACGCATTCAGTTGATGCCTCCCACATTCGGATCAGCTGGTGGCAAGATTTTTTCCTCCAGCGGTTTGCCGCAAAGCCTGATCACCGAATCCCGGTTCATGCCAAGAAATGGCAGCTTGGCAAGGTCCGATTCCGAGGCATCCTTCGGCTTGGCCGGTTCGGCAGCGGTCATGAATACCGGCATATTGTCGAAACGCCTTGCACCCGCTGGTTGACAAGGTCGTTGCCATCACCGTCAAACATGGCGAGATCGGTCTTATTCCACCCTATGGCAAATCCCCTTTCCGCAGGTTTGCCATGGGAGTCGACCTTGTTCACGCATGGGAGCGCAATCGTCATTGGCGCTAACGATGCCGCGGGATGGCGATCCCTATTTGCAGCGAGCGCATCACAACCCAAAATCAAAACCAATGTGATTTCATTTGCAAAGGAAGCGGATTGGGTAGGCATCGACGCACCACGCCATTTCTAGTGATTGAAAGATAGCAATTTTTCCTTGGTCTATGGGTTTAGAGCAGACTTCAAATGACTGATCTGCTCAAGACCCCGGCACCCGCCATCATTCTGTTAGCCCTTTCATGTCCATGAAGCGTCGAACGGCGCGAGTGACCTCTGAACGTCGGCGAGTTGGTGCAACCCGGGATATCCGCTGTCACCAAGTCGGGGCAGCAAACGCAGCGCGTATTGGCCGGGCCTGCCCTGCTTGATGTCGTCATAGGTGCCGACCCAGCCGACAAAACCGTCGAGCCTTAAGAAGCGCTGCGGGCCGGTCTTCACCTCGTCGCGGAACTGGGGAGCGCTGTCACGAAACACGAAAAGCAGCCTTCCATCAGGTAGCTGGAGATGCTGGTGCCTGTCGCCGGTGAGGCCCCACGGCGTGTCCACCGGCCGGCTCCATGTCTTGCCCTCGTCGCGGCTGAACATCATCAGGCTTGCGCCGCTACGCCAGTTTTCCCGCATGATGCAGCAAAGCTCGCCGCCTTCGGGTGAACGGAAGACATAGGGCTCGCATGGCTTTTTCCGTTCCATCGTCTCCCCATCAAAGGCAACGGTCGGCTCGCTCCAGGTCATGCCCCCGTCGCGGGAGATGCTTTGCATGACTTGATAGTGGTCATCGTTCAGGGGGCTCTTGAACCGGTGGAACATCCCCAGATGGCTGCCGTCGGTGAGCCTCACCATGCTTGAAAAGGTCATCACGCATCGCCATGGGCTTTGGCGGATGAAAGGTCCTAGCGGAGGCATTTCCTTCCAGGTCTTCCCATCATCCTCGCTGACGATCCTCGGCATGAAACCTTCGACTCGGCCGGGAAAATCGTGAACATGTTCCTCGGCCTTGCCAAGGGTGCGCGCCGCGAAAACCCAGAGTCGTTCCTTGCCTGTGGCATCGGCGATGCGGTAGATGCTGGGGCAATTCTTGAAGTTCCAGTAGTTTGCTGGAAGCGAATCATCCACCCTCGACCATGTGATTCCGCCATCGTCGCTGCGGGCCATCGGCCCCGCGTGGCCGCCGTGGTAATAGGTCCACACGGCCAGTATCGTCCGGCCATTGCCAAGCATCGCGGTGGTGGGATGGGCCCAATAACCCTCCTGGGTGTGCTTTCCGTCCTCCTTGATTCCACGCGCCAACACCGATCGCTTCAACCGATCCGACAAGTCAATTCGCTGAAGCCTTGCCAAATGCTCCGCCCACGACGACTTCTGGCCGGCGGTCGCGTTCCTTGGATTGCGCTCCGAATCAGCCGGACCGTTGCCGGTCCGCAAGGTCTCGGCCTTGTTGTCCTTCGCGACATCCCCGGTGATGACGAGGGACTCGATCCACATCACCCCGTTCCAAGGCCTCAACCCCAGCGAATGGATCTCGGGAACCTTGTCCGTCACCTCAACAATGGTCTCGCCATCAATCCTGATCGTGAACTTGGATGGCCCCCGGCAGATTTCCATGTCGAAAAGCTTTCCCTCAAGCACCGCTTTCGGCGCAGGCCTGTCCAGCTTCACCCCCTTGAATCGCGCCGAATGGAGGAACATCTTCCCGGCGGATCCGCCGAAACCGAACATGTCCCTGTCATCAAAGACCACGGTGACTGCCGATTTTTCGGCCCGCTCGATTCTCAGCCGGCCCTTCACGACGAAGTCTTGTCCGAGTTTCGCGTCCATGACAAAAATCCTGCGCGCGTCCCGAACCTCGGCGGTGCCTTGCCGGTTTCCAAAGGCATGGCCCGGTTCGGGATGCACGAGGTTGATGACCTTGCCGTCCTTGACGATGTCGAGGGAGGAAGCCCGGGCCTCGTGCGTTGTCAACAACGCAAGCGCCGCCAGTGGCAACATGATTGGATTCTTCAAGGTGATCTGTCCTGTTCGGATGGGAGCCATGCCTGGTCGCGGTGCGAAACCAAAGATTCCCGGCGGGTCATGGCCCGCCTCATTCCATGATGGGCAGGATCAGCCTCGAGGCCGACCCTGCCCGGTGCCGGACCTTCTCCGTCGCCACCCGGATTGTGGATCCGAAAATTCCTTCAGCCGTGTTGGGGTTGCGGTCATGCAGGGGAAACAGGGATCCGCAGATGTCCACCCTGAGTTGCTCCCCCTTGTCGATCCTGGCGGCGCAGGGGCCGAGGTCGACCGTGATCTCGCAGACTTCACCGGGTTTCATCAATTCCGGCTTCAGAAGTGAATGGCGGTAGCGTCCCCTCAGGATGCCCGTGGCCAGGTTTTGCGCGAAGCCTCCCCGGCGCACCGCGACAACCTTGACAACCCAGTCGGCATCGGGCGTGTCGGTGCTCACGAACAGCTTGGCTTGGATGTTGCCCGCGAAGGTTAGCGGTTCCGCCAAGGGGCCGGTGCCATACACGAGCACATCATCCCGGTCCTCGAGGGGGCCTTGGTCGACAGGGCCCCATACGGCCGCCTTCAGCGGGCGCGCCGGCGTCACGGGGCAGGCGGGAACCGGCTTCGAGGGATCGGCCATGAATGTGTCGTCCGGCTGGATTCCGGCTGGGGCCTCTCGCGACAGCATCCCGTCGCCCTTGCGCGAATTTGCCTTGCCCTTGGATTGGAGGAAGAACTCGGTGGGCTTGGCGCCGGGGGGAGGCCAGTTTTCCGACTCGCGCCAGCGGTTGTCTCCCATCGAGAAATACATCACCGGAGGAAACGGCGCCCACCGGGCGGATGCGTCTTCCTTCAGGTGGCGATCAAACCAGTCCTGCTGGATCGACGCGACATCCAGCGCCGCGGCGGGTCCGAAATCGATGTCGGCGACCTTCGACTTGCCGATCGTTCCATGATCCCAGGGGCCCAGCACGAGCCTTTGCTTGGCGCGTGTCCCGGGATCGCGGGCCTTGTTCCTCATCAGCATGAAATTGTCCACCGATTCTCGCGAGAAGAAGTCGTAATAGCCGACCACATGAAGGGCCGGGAGCTTGAGATCGGGCAGCTTCGGCGTGAGGTCGAGCCGGGTCCAGAATCCGTTGGGTTCCGGATGGGTGAGGTAGGCGTCCAGCCACGGCATGTCCCAACCGATGGCGTTGTCCACATCGCCCAGGGGCAGGCGCATCAGCGCCTCATCCATGTCGCGGGGCTTGGCGTCCTTGGGCCTCGGGGTGTTGCCCGCGATCCAGTTCGAGATCAGCGAGAGGCGAACCGACCCTCCCAGGTAAAGGTTGCGGTGAAAACTGCTCCATGTTGCCTGCGGCGCGATGACCGCCAGGCCCGGTGGGTTCTCAACGGCCGCCTGCCACTGGACCGCGCCCACATACGAGCCGCCCACCATGCCGACGCGCCCGTCGCACCATGGCTGGCGCGTGATCCATTCAAGGGTGTCATATCCGTCCTGCCCCTCGTTGTTGTATGGAGCCATGACCCCTTCCGATTCCCGCGTGCCGCGGCAATCCTGGGCCACGAATGCGTAGCCTGCCTTGACCCAGCGGTCGGCCGCCGCCTTCTGCTTCGTCCGGTCGTAAGGCGTGCGGATCAGGACGACCGGAGTCCGCTTGGGAGCGGCGTCCCGATGCACATCGGTCGCGAGCCTGACACCATCCCGCATGGCGACCTTCACGGTCTCGACCTCGGTCCTGCCGGGGGTCGCCAGCGACAACAACACCAGCAGCGCCGCCATCCTTCGCAGGTTCATGCCAGCACCTCCCTGACAACCGAGCCATGCACATCCGTGAGGCGGAAATCGCGTCCGAGATGACGCCAGGTGAGCCTGGTGTGGTCGATCCCGAGCAGGTGAAGCATGGTGGCGTGAAGATCGTGGATGTGGACTTTCCCGGCGACGACCGAATATCCCTGGTGATCGGTTTCGCCATGGGTGAACCCGGGCCTGATTCCGGCCCCGGCCATCCAAGCGCAGAAGCTTTCGGGCTGGTGTTCCCGGCCATGCTTGGAGATGGGCGCGGTTCCGCTCAGGTCCTGGCTCCAGGGCGTGCGGCCGAACTCGCCCGACCAAATCACGAGCGTCTCATCAAGCAATCCGCGCTGCTTCAGGTCCTTGAGCAGCGCCGCGACCGGTTGGTCGGTCTGCCGGCACAGCCGGGGGATGTTTCCGGCGATGTCTCCATGATGATCCCAGCCGTCCATCGTGACCTGCACGAACCTGACTCCCGACTCGCTCAGCTTGCGCGCCAGCAGGCAGGCGCGGGCGTGCTTGTCGGTTTCCTTGCCGTTCACGCCGTAAAGCTCGAGTGTGGCGCGGCTTTCCCCCGACAGGTCCACCAGGCCGGGAGTCGTGGTTTGCATGCGGAACGCCAGTTCCATGTTCTGGATCATTCCCTCCATCTCGCGGTCGCCTTCCAGTTCCCCCACAAGCCTCCGGTTGAGCCGGGCCGTGAGGTCGAGCCGCTGCCTCTGCAACGATTCGCTTTTCGAGGCGTTGCGGAGGTTTTCGATGGGAAGCGAATTCGGATCCAGGGGAACCGTCAGCGGTGTGCCCTGGTGCGCCGCTGGAAGGAAGCTGGAGTTGTAGGTGCGCACTCCGGGCGCGTGGATCGTGACGAAGCTTGGAAGGTTGCTGTTTTCCGTTCCGAGGCCGTAGCTGATCCAGGAACCCATCGAAGGGCGGACCTCGGTGAACACCCCCGTGTGGAACTGGTTCGTGGCGCTGGCGTGCTGCGGGTTGTCGGCGTTCATGCCGCGCAGCAGGCAGATGTCGTCGGCAACGCTCGCGAGGTGGGGCATCAGGTCGGAAATCATCATGCCTGATTTCCCGCGCGGCCTGACGGGGGCGACCTCGCCCAGGGCGAGGAACTTTTCCGTTCCCACCTGGGTCACTTCGGGTCGCAGCGGCGAGTCGATCGGCTGGCCGTGCCTCTTGCGGATGAAATCCTTCGGATCGAACAGGTCGTGCTGGGAAGGCCCGCCCGCCATGAACAGGAAGATCACCCTGCTGGCCTTGGCGGGGGCGCCGGGTGCCCGGGGCGCCAGCGGATTCATCGCCTTCGCGATGTCAGCCAGGGCCAGCGAGCCGAACCCGCACGCCGCCGAGCACAGCGCCTGTCGGCGTGAGAAGTGATGGAATGAATGCATGGAGAATCTCCTGATGGCTTCAGTTCCCTGGTGTCGGCCGGCCCGGTGTGGGAGGCAATTCCCTGATCCATGCCAGATTAAACGAATAATGGTTCTGGCTGGTGATCAATTGGATGCGGCCGTCGCGGGTCTCGGTGGCGGCGAGGTAGCCGTAACCGTCGGCGATTGGTTTCCCCGCGGGCGCCAGCAGGCGGCGGTGCGGCCAAGTCTTGCCCTCGTCAAGGCTCACGGCGGCGAACAATCCGAATCCCGTGTATTCCCCTCCCGTTCCGCTGAAGCGGAGCCCCGCGCGATCCTTCCACTCCCGCCACTGGTCGGTGAAGGAGCAGAGCATGATCGGACCTTCCTTGAGCCGCAGCATCGCCGGCTTTTGCACGCTGCTGACAACGGGGAACTCGCTGACGCCCCATTGCCAGGTCTCGCCCAGGTCGGCTGAATGGTTCGATGGTATCCTGCGGCTGAAGCGTGCTTGCAGGAAAACGGAGTCCAGCCGGCTGAATCCCAGGAGCCGGCCGTCGGCGAGTTCCACGATGGGGGAATGGTAGCCGGCGATGAGCGGGCCGCTGGAGCCGGGACGGATGTCGTCGGTGCCGCGCAGGTCGCGCCCCCTTGACTGCCATGTCCTGCCGTTGTCGCGGCTGATGAGGAGGGAGGCGTTGTCGTAGGGCATCGCGATCACGCCATCCTTGAGGCGGATGGGGTTGTTCGCCGGCTCGCCGCGCGGGCGGATGGCTTCGGCCTTTGTCCAAGTCACGCCATTGTCGGTTGAGCGCCTGACCAGGTTGTCTCCGTGGTTGCGCGCCTCGACGAAGTGGTAAAGCGTCCTGTCGCCGTCCCACCAGATTTTCGGCGCGTGATCATTCACATCCTGGGCGTCCCAGAAGGGCGACGCCGGTTCCCATTCCTTCGCGCCAAGGCGCAGGCGTGACGCGGCATTCGAGGTTGTGAGGTCGGTTTCACCAATTGTCGAGAACCAGACGGCAAGCAGGTCGCCGTTGGGGCATTCGGTGATCGACGGGCTGTGGTTCTGGCTGATGAACACGGGGCCCACCGCCCCGTCCGGTATCCGCACGAAGGGCTTCGGCCCCTCAAAGAACGGCTCATTCGCAGCGGGCGGTTGCTGTTTCGGCACGGCTTGGCTGACATTCCGGGCGTTCGGCGGCGGTTCGGCCGGTGGAAGGGCCTTGCCCTTGGGTGATTCGCCCCGCACGATCCGAAACCCGATCTGTTCGGCTGGCGAGTTGGGAACCCATGATCCCCGATTTGCCGAGCGGAGAAACCTCGCCGCGGTGGAATGAAACCCGCCCCGGAAAACGCGGCAGTCACCATCGGCCCGTCCGACCGGGTCGGTCTGGGGGCCCGACTCGTAGGGCCCATGCCAATCAAGGCACCATTCGGCGACATTGCCATGCATGTCGTGAAGGCCCCAGGCATTTGGGGTCTTCACGCCGACTTTCAGGGAACCCGTTCCACCAGCCCGGGATTCATCATCAGTCTTTTTCATCCCGATGCCATTTCCTTGCCGTCCGGTGGTACCCTTGCCCGGAACGCGCCAGTCGTACTCGCGCGGCATCGTTCCATCGGGGAAATAAACGGCGCGGAAATTATCGTTGCCGAACCACTTCTGGTGGCCATCGGGCAGGGTGTCGCCCATGTGGAAGAGGGTTTTTGTTCCGGCGCGGCAGGCATATTCCCATTCCGCCTCCGTGGGCAAGCGGTAGGGTTGCCCTTCCTTCCGGGAAAGCCATTCGCAAAAGGCATTCGCCCGCTCCTATGTCACCCCGCAAGCTGCGTCATCATCGGCCGTGTTCGAGCGCGGCGCATTTCTTTTGAAGCCGGAGTCGAAATGGCGGTACTGGCCCACGGTCACCTCGGTGACTCCCATCAGGAAAGGCCGGGTGATCGTGACCATGTGCGCCGGCTTTTCATCGAAATCAATCCGGCTGGTTGCCTTGGCGACATCGGCCAAGGGCTTTTGCCGGAGGTAATCCTCGAGCGGTGGCCCGTCCTGTCCCATCGTGAAGGAACCCGGTTCCAAGGCCGCGAGCCTGATCCCGATGGAATTCGTCGATACCGGCGGCCTGCCTTGGGCACCGGTCGCCGGTGGCTGGTTCGCCAGCAGTTGGATGGCCGCGATCAATGCCGGCAGCATGGCGGGTCTCCCGTCACAGGCGAAATACGAATTCATTGGAAGCGAGCAGGGCGTGGCACATCTCGATCCAGGCCGTTGTTTCGGCATCCCGCGCTTCACTGGCCCGCTCCCGTGTTTCGCGCAGGAACCTGCCGGCTTCCTCTCTTTCGGCGGGCGTGATCGGCCGGTTGTAGACCACCAACCAAAGCTCCTCCATCCGCGCCGCCTCGGCGGCATGGCGCGACATGAGCTTTCCGGCCAGGGATTTCGCCCTTTTCCTGAACAGGTCGTTGTTCATGGCGAACAGCGACTGGGTCGGAGCCACCGTCCTCGAGCGCTGGCCGGATATCTGGGCCGGATTCACGAAATCAAAGAAGGCCCTGATGCGATCATCGGCCGTGGGATTGTTGCGCATGACGGGCAGGTAGATGGTCCGCTGGAATTCCTGGGTCGGCCTTGGCTTCCTGTGGGTGTAATTGGGGGGATTGACGCCCTTCCTCGCGAGAGACCCGCAGTTCTCGACTTCCTCGAGCACGAGGGCTGGGCCGCCACCGCTTTCGGTGAGTTCACCGCTGGCGGCGAGGAGTCCGTCGCGAATTGCTTCCGCGTCGAGGCGCACGCGGTTCATGCGCCACAGCAGCCGGTTGTCAGGGTCGGTTTCCAATCCGGCCTGGCTGTTGGCGCTGCCTAGGCCATAGGTGCGCGTAAGCACGATGGCGCGAATCAGCTTCTTCTGCGACCAGCCATCGGCCATGAACCGGAACGCCAGGTGGTCGAGCAAATCCGGATGGCTCGGTTGTTCCCCCCTCGCGCCGAAGTAATCCACGCTTGGGACGATCCCCTCGCCGAACAGCTTCTGCCAGATTCGGTTCACGGTCACGCGCGCGGTGAGCGGGTTGCGGTTGTCGGCCAGCCAGCGGGCCAATTGCAGCCGGCCGCTTTGTCCCTCGGGAATAGGCGGAAAACGGCCGTCCGTGGCGACCCGAACCACGCCTCGGGGTACCACCCTGCCCGGGGCATAGGGGTTCCCGCGGATGTGGATCGGCATGTCGGATGGGTTGGCGCCATCGCCCATGGCGTAGGCCATGGGCGCCTTGGACCTGAAGAATTCCGCGTGCTGAATGGCGGCGGCAAGCTTCCTGACTTGCTCGGCGAGGTCGTCTCGCTGCTTCGCCAGGCCGGCCCTGCGACCATCGTCATCCTTGTTTGCCGCCAGTTCCGACTCCACCGCTTTCTTTTTTGCCGTCAGGTTCTCCCTTTCGGCAACCATCGACACGATTTTCCGCTCGTGCCCGTCTTCGGCCTCCTTCCGCGCCGCCGCCTGTTCCGCTGTTTCGGGCAACTTGGTCGCGTTGAGCTGGCTCCACACCCCGAAAGGGATCTTGTGGGTCGAGGGTGAACTTCGCAGCATCCCGGCGATGCCGTAATAATCCTCCAGACCGATCGGATCGAACTTGTGGTCATGGCAGCGCGCGCAACCGAGCGTCATGCCCAGGAAAGCCGTGCCGATCTTGGAAACCTGTGTGTCGACATGGTCTGCCTCCATCTTGGCCTTGTCGGGTTCCACGATCTCGACATCACCCACCATCAGGAAGCCTGTCGCCGTGATGTTCCCGGCCCGCTCCAAGGCCGATCCGGCCGGAAGCAGGTCGCCGGCGACCTGCTCGAGGATGAAGCGGTTGAACGGCTTGTCCTTGTGGAACGCCCCGATCAGGTAATCGCGGTATCTCCAGGCATGCTCGGCGTAGACATTGTTCGATGTGCCCATCATGTCGGCATAGCCGGTGAGGTCGAGCCAGTGGCGGGCCCATCGCTCCCCGTAGGCCCGTGATGCCAGCAACCGGTCGACGACGCGTTCGCGCGCGCCGGGCCCGGCGTCCCCGAGGAAAGAATTGATATCCGCGGGCGTGGGCGGCAGACCCGTGAGGTCGATGGTCACCCTGCGCAGCCAGAGGTGCTTCCCGGCGTCCTTGACGGGAAGTATCCCTTTTTCATCCTGCTTTTGCCGGATGAACCGGTCGATGGGATCAAGCGGCCAGGCTTCATCGGATACCCGGGGCGGGCGCGGATCCTTCACCGGCTGGAACGCCCAGAACTTCCGCCCCTGCTCGATGTCAATCTTGCGGGTTTCAACCGGCTTTTCGGCCCGCCGGGGGTCCGCCATCCCGGCTTTGATCCACTGCTCGAAATCGCGGATCACCTGGCCGGGCAGCTTTCCCTTGGGGGGCATCCGGAGTTCGGAATGCCTCAGCGCCTTGATGATGAGGCTGTCGTCAGGCTTGCCGGGCACGGCGGCGGGCCCGCTGTCACCGCCCTTGAGCAGCCCGTCGCGGTGGTCGAGGCGCAGGCCACCCTTGATGATGGCGGCGTCCGGGGAATGGCATTTGTGGCAATGTTCCACGAGAACGGGACGGATCCTCGACTCGAAGAAGTCGGTCTGCTCCTTGGTGAACGCGGTTGTGTCGGCCGGTTGGGCATATGGAATCAAAATGGTCGCGAGCCAGACGGAGTTCATGGCCGGACCTCCTTCGCGGGAAAATGGCTGGCGCGGTTCGCCCGCGAGGGTTCAGCGGCTTGGGGCGAGGGCATTCGTTCTGTCGGCTGCAAAGGCCAAGGCGATTGTTCCGCCACGCTGGCGGCTTTTCTTGGCATGCTTGGAAAGCTGAATGGTAGATGGGCCGTGAGTCGAGGCGTGGAAGTCGTTTTGTTGCCGAAGGCACCAAGGGCGGAATCCCCGCGGTTCAGTCCTTGTCCAAGGGTTAAGAGTAAGTCTTCGGCAGGGTGCTGTTCCACTTGGCGATCGCCTCCCGCGAGATTTTGGTCACGCCCGGGTTCCGTGTCGCGAGGCTCACCGACTCGGCAGGGTTGGATTTGACATCGGGCAGGCGGTCCTCTTCCCACCGCCTGTTCGGTTCGAACAATTTCCACCCGCCGTCAAGCGCGACCATCTCCGGGCTGATGTTGTTGGACTTCCACAATAACATTGTCGAGCGCTTGCGGTCCATTCCCCGCCACAGGTCGGACAAATTTTCGCCATCGAACGGCTTGCCAATGAACATCGGTGGGTTCTGCCGCTTATCGGCGGGCGGCAGCGGTTGGATCGGGCGGATGAGCGAAGTGAGGTTGAGCCTGGTCCTCGCACATCAACAAGGATGGAATCGGCCTCAGTCAGCTATCCAATGGCTGTTCAATTATACCCAATGTGGGTGCGAAAACGTTGATTGGCGGCCCTGGGCCGCCAATCAACAGGTCGGTTTGTGCGGGTTAGGTTCGCTAGCAGACCTCGATGAGCTTGGCGCCCTTGTCCACGATGCGGATCGGCCGGCCGATACTGGTCTGGATCTGCTTGGTGTGATCAATGCCCATGAGGGTGCAGACGGTGGCCATGAAATCCAAGACCGAGATCGGGCGGTCTTCCACGGTGCCGCCTTCCTTGTCGGTGCGTCCGATCACCTGGCCGCCCTTCACGCCGCCGCCGGCCATGAAGGATGTCCAGGCGCGGGGATAGTGGTCTCGGCCCGGCTTTTCGCCCCGCTGGTTGATCTTCGGAGTGCGGCCAAAGTCGCCCATCCACACCACGAGGGTGCTATCGAGCATGCCGCGGGAGGACAGGTCGTCCAGCAGGGCGGCGATCGGTTTGTCGATGGTTGCCGACAGGTTCTTCACCCGCTCGAAGTTGTTTTCATGCGTATCCCACCCGCCGAGGTTCACCTCGACAAACTTCACTCCAGTTTCAACAAGCCGTCGGGCCATCAGGCATCCTTGGGCGAACTTGCCGGATCCGTACTTGGCCACGATCGCCTCGGATTCCTTCGACAAGTCGAATGCCGCGGCCTCGCGGCTTTTCATCATGGTCACGGCGCGCTGGTAGTTCACCTGGTGGTCGACACCGGCGCCCACGGGGTATTCCTTGCGGAAACCTGCTTCCATCTGCTCGAGCAGGCCGACGCGCTTGTCAAACTGTCCCATGCCGAGGGCCGTCTTGAGGTTTTCCACGCCCTTGGACGGGTCGTTCACCACGAGCGGTTGGTGGCGGGGGCCGAGGTAGGCCGCTCCATAGGCGCGGTTGCCGACGCAGACAAAATTGGGGATGGCGAGGTCGGGCTTGCCGATCTCGCTGGAAACGATCGATCCCAGCGAAGGGTACTGGATGCCGCCCTGGCCTTCGCGGTAGCCGGTGTGAAGCATGTACTTGGCGCGGGAGTGGGCGCCCTCGGGGGTGCTCATGCCGCGGAGGAGGGCGATCCGGTGCATCTGCTTGGCCAGGTTGGGCAGGTGCTCGCTGATGGCCACGCCGGTGGCCGAGGTGCCGATCGGCTTGAACTCGCCCGCTCCCTGGCTCTCAGGCTTCAGGTCGAAGGTGTCCTTGTGGCTCGGACCACCATCCATGTAAAGCACGATGCACGCCTTGGCGTTTGACTTGAGCTTGGCTTCGGCCTGGGCCAGCACCGGCAACCAGCCGGAGAAGGAGCAGGCGCCAACGCCCGCGGCGGAAAGGCGCATGGCGTCGCGGCGATTCAGTCCGGAGGCGGCGGCGATGTCGATGATCGAGGTCATGGGATCTTTTTCCTTCGCTTGTGGTTGGCGCTTAGTGGTTGGTGGCGAATTCGCTTGAGTTCACAAGGGCCCAAAGCAGGTCGGCGGGGGCCTGCCGGGGGGTATCCATTTTCTTGGCATGCTCCTTGGCCATGGCGACCTCGGCGCTGGTCGGTTTCCGGGAAAGGGTGGCCAGGTAAAGGGTTTCCACGGCCACGGCCGGGTCCGAAGCGCCGGAAACAAGCTTCAGGGCCGGGGCGGGCGAGTTCATTCTGGCAGCGTTCATGAGCTGAAGGGCCTGGGGAATGCCCGCCTGGTATTCGGTGGCCTCGGCATCCTCCTCGCCGGCGAAGAAGGCGACGAATTGGGCTCGGGCGCCCTTGCCTCCCTTGGGCCCTGCGGCGGCCATCTTCCGCGCGGCCGGACCCGTAGCCACACCCAGTACCATCTGCAGGCTGTCGTACATCTGCTCGGGGGTGAGCACCTTCACCGGCATGCGGGCGTAGCTGTCGATCACGGCGTCCTTGTTGCCTTCCACCGGCTTGCTCGACCTCTGGTAGGTCTCCGACAGGCAAAGTGCCTTGATGAAGGCCTTCACATCAAACCTGCCCGACTTGAAGCGCTGGGTGAGGTCTTCCAGCAGTTCGGGGTGGCTGGCGGGATTGCCGTCGTGGATGTTGTCCACGGGATGGACGAGGCCCCGGCTGAACATCTGGGCCCACAACCGGTTCACCATCGCTCGGGCCAGATAGGGATTGTTTTCCCCGCACAGCCACTCGGCGAAAACGGGCCGGATTTCGTGTCCTGTGCCAAGCTTGGCTACTTCACCCCTGAAGAATTTGGGGGGCACCATCTTGGCTGATTCGGGCAGCGCGTTCTTGCGGTTGCGGGCCGCCTTGGTCTCGGCCACCACCGGCGAGGCGGTTTGCTTGTTGCCTGGTGGTTGGGCCCGCACATTCAGGAAGAAGCCCGCCAAGCCCCAGTATTCATCCTGCTTCCAGCCGGTGAACGGATGGTTGTGGCATTGGGCGCATTGCAACTGCACGCCAAGGAACACCTTGCACACCGTGTCGGTCATGTTGTCAACGCTGACCTGCGATAGCCAGAAGGTGGTGGCGGGGTTCTTGTCTTGGGGGCCCTTGGCCATGACGATGTCGCGGACCAATCCGTCCCATGGGCGGTTCTCATTGAACTGATGCGCCAGCCAATCCACGAACACGCCGGTGTCGAGGCGGCGGGCCGTGCTGTTCTTGCTCAGGAGCAGGGTTTGCCAGATATCGGCCATGTGCCTGCCGAAATCGGGACTCGCCAGGAGTTCGTCGATTAGTTTGGCACGCTTTTCGGGGTCGTTGCTGTCGAGGAAGGCGCGGGCCTTCTCAATGGCGGGAATCTTGCCAACGAGGTCGAGGTGAACCCGGCGCAGGAACTCGGCATCCGTGGTGCGGGGCGACAGGGCGATGCCCGATTCCTTGCACTTGGCGGCCACGGCGCTGTCCACCGACTTGGCCAAGGCCGTGGCGGCAGCGGTCACCGCGGCGGAGGGTTTGGTTGACTCGGGTGATTTTTCCGGCCATGCCATGGCTTGGGTCGTGAGGGCCGCCAACGCCCATGCCGCCAATATGTTTTTCATGATTCCAAATCCTCCAGCCTCCATCTTTCTAAACCCGGGAGCGGACGCAAGGTTCCGTTTTCCCGAAAGAATGAGAAATTGCTGAGAAAATAGGTCAGGCCCGGGTCCAACTTGTGTATCCGCCTGACAGGTTTTGTGCCCCGATGCCATGTGGCAGCAAAATCCGCGTGGCCAGGTAACCCCTCATCCCGACCTGGCAAAAGACCACCAATGGGCCGCCGCCAACCCTCCCACGATCACCAGTTTCATCCGCTTTCCCCCTCCTTGGGCCGATTGACGCGTTCAGGCGCAGCATCCCGGCTTGCGGCGGTTCCACGGCATCGAGGCGATCAGCACGGCCAGCATGCAGGAGTCGGATAATCCGGCATAGACAAGTCCGGCGCCGAAGAACGCTGAAATTCCCGGGAAACCCGGATGAACGAAGGCGCCCAGCGCGGTTCCCAACAGGACCATCCCGCCGATCACGACCCGGGTCTGCCGTTCCACGAAAAACGACTTCGCTCCCCGGACCACCGGGTAACCGGCCTCGATCCACGCCCCCGTTCCGCCATCCACATTCCAGACGGCGGAAATTCCCGCGGCCATGGCCTTCTCGCATGCCGAACGGCCGCGGGCCCCCGACTTGCAGATGAACACCAGGCGCTTGCCGGACCTTTCGGCCTCGGCGTTCAGGGCGCCGGCGTCGAGGTCGGGCAGGGGGTGGTTCACGGCGAACGGCACATGGGCTTCGCCGAATTCCGCGGGACTGCGAACATCGACCACAAGCATGGAATCGCCTGTGGAGGCCATCGAATGGAGTTGCGCGGTGGAAAGGGTCTGCATGTCCTGGCTCCTTCAGGATTGGCTGGTCACTTCGCCTTGCCGAACACGGCTTCAAGCTCGTCGTAGCTGGCCTTGAGGGGCGTCGCGTCCACGCCGGCGGCCTTGAGCAGCGCCGCGGCCTTCTGGGCCCGGATGCCCGCCCTGCAATGCACGAAAACCGGCTTTTCTTTCAGCTCGGCCATGGCCTTGGCATCGAGTCCCTTGGAAATCCGGCTCAACGGAGTCAGGGTGGCGTTGTTGAGGTGCCCCTCCTTCCACTCGCCTTCCTCGCGCACATCCACGAGCCTGGCCTGGCCCTTGGCGACTTTCTCCCGGACAGCCTTCAGGTCGGCGGGGGCCTGGGCGATCGCGAAGGCGGCCGAGAAGGCCAAGCAGGCGCATGCGACGCGGATCATGTTCATCGTTTTCTCCTTGGATGGGTTTCTCCGCCGAAGCGGTGGCGGATGCAGTTCATCAGGTCGGCGAGGCAATCGTTGGCGGCGCGGTAGTGGCAGAACCGGCCGTCCCGTTCGGGCACCAGCAGTCCGCAGCGCTGCATCAGGCGCAGGTGGGCGGATGTCATCGCGGGTGGCAGGTGGCACGCCTCGGCAAGTTCTCCCACCGTGGCGCGCTTGTCGAGGACGGTCTCGATGATGCGCAGGCGCGCCGGATGGGCCAGCACGCGGAAGCATTCCGCGGCCTTCTCGAGCGATTCCCAGGGGATGGCGGTCGCGGAGTCCATGGTCACCTCATCGGATTTATATGTTTAAAACTTGAAACATGTCAATGCATGAACATTCTTGGCGCGTTCAAGGAGAAATACGGAGCCGGGCGCCGTCAGGCGCCGGGAGGGAAAAGAAAGAGCCGAGCGCCGTCAGGCGCCGGGTCCTACTTCCCCTTCGAATCCTTCAACAACCGGGCCAGCAGGTCGAGCACCTCGTCGCGACCCAGGCCGTCGAGCAGCCCGGCCGGCATCAGGGACGCGGGTGTTTCCCGCATCTCCTCGATCCGGTCACGGGGGATCACCTGAACCTGCTCCGGCCGTGTCGGATCCGAGACCAGGTGAACCTCGCTGTCGGTTTGCGAGAGCACAAGGCCCGCCACCGTCCGGCCGCTGTCGAGCACCACCACGCGGGTGCGCCATTTCGGATCCACGGTCTTCGACGGATCGAGGATCTCACCCAGCAAGGCCCTCACGGGGTCCTTTTCCTTTTCCAGCCTTGGCAGGCTCTCGGCGATGTTCGGCCCCAACTGGCCTCCCTTGCGGGCACCGACGCTGTGGCACCCGACGCAACCAAGCCTGCCGAGCAACGCCTCACCCGCCTTGCCGTCGCGCTTGGTGACGGCCGATAACTCGGCGTCGGTGAAGTCGGCAAGTTTCCAAGGCTTGGCCGGCGCCCCCGAGGCGGCCTTGGCCGATGCCACCCGCACCAGGGGCTTGGCCTTTTCCCTTTCCAAGGCGATCGCCTTGGAAGCCTCCGCGCCCGGTTCGAAACGCACCCAGTGCGCGCCGAGCGGTTTGGCGCCGGTCGGCGACGGGCCGTCAAGCCTCGCCACCAGCACCAGGTCGTGGATTCCAGCGGTCTCGGCAAGCGGGATCACATGTTCCCCGAACGCCTGCGCGGGTTCGACCTTTCCGACGATGCGGCCGTCGGGGCCGCCCAGTCGCGCCTCGAGCCGGGCACCGGCGATGGTGGCCGAGGCGCGCACCCGCAACGCCGAGATCCCGTCGAGCCTCAGGCCGGTGAAGCCGATGAACCCGTCCTTGGCGAGCCAGGCCAGGGCGTCGCGTTCCTGCTCGATGTCGTCAATCACCAGGGCGCCCTGCTGGGAATCGGCGAAGGCGGCCTTGCGCTGGCGGGCGTGGATGATCACGGTCGCCTCGCCGGTGAGGGCGGGCTGTCCCTTGGCGCCGAGGTCGGTGTACGAGGCGGTCACGCGCCAGACTCCCCCGTCCCCCTTGTGCCCGGGATGGGGCAGCATGATGGCGGCGGTGGCGCCCGTGGAGCCCTGCAGGCCGGTGCCGGCCTCGTCGAGGATCCAGTCCACCATCTGCCGCGCCTGGGCCGGGGTGTGCTGCGGGTGCGGGGGCATCGGGTAGCTTCCCCAGGATCCGTTGCCTCCTTCAACGATTTTTTTCGTCAGTTTTTCACGCGCCCCTTCCTCGGGTCGGTAGCGGGCGCCCACGAGGGAATAGGCCGGTCCGCGCGAGGCCTCGCCCGCCATGTGGCAGCCGAAGCAGGTGCTCGCGCGCATCAGGGCCAGGCCCGGATGGCTGGCTTCCGCCTCGCCGGCGCCCCTGGGCAGGTACATCGCCCGCCAAACGATTTTTTCCGAGGGAATGGTTCCCTTGGCCGTGGAGCCGTCCTCCTCGTCGGAGACATCGGCCTGCAGAAGCACCGGCTGGTTCCAGTCGAAGAACCCGCCGCCGGCGGGGGCGCGGATGGAAACCGCCGGCATGGCGTTGCCCACCCGCACCTCGACCTTGGCCGTGGCCGAGGCGCCCTTGGCGTCGGTGACGGTGACGGTGTAGGCGTGCGCGCCCGCGGTCGCTGGCCTCACCTCGCGTGATGGGCCTTCCCCGGCGATGACGGCACCCGCGGCGTCGCGCCACTCGTACTTCAGGGCGTCGCCGTCCGCGTCGCTCGACGGAGTGGCGTCGAGCTTCACCGCGATGCCGGCCTTGCCCGCGGGCGGATTCGCGGTGGCTCGCGCGACCGGCGGGCGGTTCCCCCTGCGGTAGACGAGGCGGCTCAGGGCGCCGTCGTTGTTCTCGTTCCACTTGTCGCCGTATTCCAGCACCAGCAGGGTTCCGTCGGGCGCCATGCGGATGTCCATGGGCCTGCGGAAGACGAGGTTCTGGGCGAACGGTTCGGCGTCGCCGAGCGTCCCGTCGGCCTTCATGTCGCAGGCGACGATCCAGTTGCGCATCCAGTCGGCCACGAGCAGCTTGCCCTGGTGCCGCTCGTGCATGCGGTGCTCGCCGGGCTTTTCCGGCGGGCGAACCACCGGCCCGCACACGACGCTCCGGCTTCCGGAGCCCAGCGCCGGCCACCGCGCCGACGCCACGCTCGAATACCACAGCGCCGCGCCGCGCGCCGGCGGCAGTTCCTTCGCCCCCGTGTTGTTCCGGCTGAAGTTCACCGGATGAAGGGGATCGAACTTCGGGCCCACCTTGCGGGTCTCGAAGTCGAAGCTCGTGAACGGCTCGTTGGGCCCGCTGAACAGCGGCCAGCCGAAGTTGCCCGGCGTGCCCGTGCGGTTGATCTCGTCGTATCCCGAGGGGGTGATGCCGCACTTCGGATCGACATTCACGCCGACATCGCCCCACATGACCTCGCCGGTGGCGTGGTCGCACATGACGCGGAACGGGTTGCGGCAGCCCATGGCGAAGATCTCGGGCCGGCCGTCCTTGGCGTCCTTGAACAGGTTGCCGCCGGGGATCCGGTAGCCGCCTTCGGGCTTCGGCTCGATCCTGAGGATCTTGCCGCGGAGGTCGTTGGTGTTGGCGGAGCTGCGGAGGGCGTCGGCCATGAACTTGCCGGGCCTTTGGTCGATGGGAAGCTCGGGAATGGGAGGTGAATTGTCGCCGATGCCGATGAGGATGCGCCCCTTGGCGTCGCGCGCGATGCCCCCGCCCAGGTGGATGGCGCCGTCCTGGTCGATCGGCACCTCGATGATGGTCTTGTCCCGGGCCGGGTCGATCCGTCCGTCATGGATCACCATGCGCGTCAGGCGCATGACCGATTTCTTCTCCTCCGGGCTGAAAAACACATAGAAGGCGCCGTTGTCGCGGAAGGCGGGGTCGAACGCCACCCCCATCAGCCCCACCTCGCCGAACACTGCGGCCTTCACCCGGCCGACGCGGCGCGCCTGCCCTCCCTGGGGAAGCAGCAGCACGCCGCCCGGCCTCTCGATGATGATGACGCTGCCGTCTTCCAGCACATCGATGCCCATGGCGTCGGCGAGGCCTGTGGCCAGGGGGACGCGCTCGAGGCGCCGGGGGTCGAAATCAGGTTGGGCCAAGGCGGCGAGGGCCAGGCAGAGCAGCATGGCGGTGGCTCCGGGAAGAGGGTTTGGAACCCCCTCAGGATACACCCAGCGCCTTGAACCGTGCCACCGTGTCGCGGATGGCCACCTCCGTCGGCAGTCGTTCCATGCTGCTGGCGCCGTAGAAGCCGTCGCATTCGGGCACCCTCTCGAGCACGAAACGGGCGTCCTCGGGCTCGGCGATCGGCCCGCCGTGGCACAGCACGAAGACACCGGGCTTGGCGGCGCGCGCGGCACGGGCGATCACCCCCACCTCCCCGACGCATTGCTCCAGGGTCCGGGCCGTTCGCGCGCCGATGGTGCCCGAGGTGGTGAGTCCCATGTGCGCGACGATGATGTCGGCGCCGGCGCGGGCCAGCAGGTCGGCCTGCGCGGGGTCGAAGGCGTAGGGGGTGGTGAGCATGTCCATCGCCCCGGCGCGGGCGATCATCTCGATCTCGGCGCCGAACCCCATCCCCGTCTCCTCGAGGTTCTGGCGGAACACGCCGTCGATGAGGCCCACGGTGGGGAAATTCTGCACGCCGGCGAACCCCATGGCGCGCAGTTCCACCAAAAACGGCTCCAGGAGCAGGAACGGGTCGGTCGCGCACACCCCGGCCAGCACAGGCGTGTTTCGCGCCACGGTGAGCACCTCGCGCCCCAACTCGCGCACGATGTCGTTGGCGTTGCCATAGGGCATCAGGCCGGCGAGTGAGCCGCGCCCGGCCATGCGGAACTTGCCGGAGTTGTAAATGACGATCAGGTCGATCCCGCCGGCCTCGGCGGCCTTCGCCGAAATGCCGGTTCCAGCCCCTCCGCCGATGATCGGCGCGCCGGCCTTCCGCATCTCCCCGAAGCGCGCCAACAGGGCTCCCCGCTCATGCCGCCTCATGACTTCCTCCCCGCCAGCCGCAGGAACTCGGCGGCCATTAATTCAGAACATTCAGGGTCGTTGATATGACCATCGTGCCGGGCCACGGTCCGCCCCGGGCCGGGCCTCAGCTCCGCCAGCAATGTCTCAAGGAGCGCCCCCGTGGCCGCCGGATCATGAAACGGCTGCCCGGGAGCGTCGAGCGCCGACACGCCGCCCATCGGCAGCACCACCGACCAGGGGGCCTTTGAGGCGTTCAGCTTCCCGGCGATGAAGCGGCCGATCGCCCGGTTCTCCTCCGCCGTCGTCCGCATCAGCGTCACCTGGGCGTTGTGCCTGTGGAATTTCCGCCCCTTGAACCTGTCGGGTACCGTCTCGAACGGCCCGAAGTTCACCATGTCGAGCGCCCCCGCCGACACCACATAAGGCACTCCCGCCCGAACGATCGCCTCCATCCGCCCCGGCCCCCCCGGCATCACGCCGCCGACAATCTCGTCGGCCACTTCCGTCGTTGTCGCGTCGATCACCCCGGCGATGCTTCCCGAGGCCACGAGCCGTTCCATGATCTTCCCGCCCGTTCCGGTGGCATGGAACACCATCGGTTCCCATCCCGAGCGCTCCACGATCCGGCTGGCCCCGGTCACGCAGGGAGTCGTCACCCCGAACATGGTCATCGCCGCCACGGGCCGGTCGGCGACGGCCCCCGCCTCAGCGGGAGCCAGCGCCATGCCCGCCATCGCCGCCGCGGCGCGCCTCAGGATGGGTCTCAGCACCCGGTTGAGGCCCGCGACATCCACCAGGCTTGGCACCAGGATCAAATCGGTGGCGCCCACATAGCCGTCCACCCGGCCCGAGGCCATCGTCGAGACGATCATCTTCGGCACGCCCACCGGCAATGCCCCGAACCCCGCCGCCAGCAGCGCCGTGCCTCCGCTGCCTCCCAGGCCCAGCACTCCGGCCAGCCTTCCCCCGGCATGCTCGCCAGCCAGATATTGGGCCAGCGCCCCGCCCATTTTCCCGATCCTTTCGGCCCTGTCACCTTCGGGAACGCCAACACCCGCCGCCGAAATCACGACTTCCCGTGAAATGTCGGTGGGAGGATCGGCGGCCCCCAGCGTGCCGACATCCACGGTTTCGGCGGCGCACCCCATTTCGCGCGCGCAAGCCGCCACATAGGCCAGTTCCCGCCCCTTGGTGTCCGCGGTTCCCACCACCAAGATCCTGGGCTTCATTGTTGTCGCCATGGAAATTTCCAAGGAAAATCGCGTTCCGACCCGCGAAGTGAACGCGCGAACCACGCCGATACGATAATAATTCAGAAGCGCCGTGTTTTCGGGGAGGGCGTCGCCTCATGCGTCTGGCTTGCGCCTTGCTGGTGCTTCTGGCGGTTTCCACGCCCGCCAAGGCGGGAACCTTCTGGTTTTTCAGCTATTCCGGCATGCGCTGGTGCGCTCCGGGCCTCGTGGCCGTGAGCCAAGCGTCCTACATTCGTGTGAATTTGGGGGCTTCAGGGTATTCCTCGTGTTTCCGCTATGGCGCCGTGGTCCCCGCCTATGGCGTCTGGTGGCGTGGTCCCTGCCTCTGTTCCCCGTACGGGTATGGGTTCCCCGGCGTCGCCATGCTGGCACCCGCGCCGGCGCCCCTGTTCCCGTTCGGGCCGTTGGCCGTGCCCGTGGCCGCCAACATCGCCCATGGTTCTGGCCACCAACCGGGCCTCACCCCGGCGTTCCCTCCCTCGGGAGACCGCAGGCGCGCGAAATTGTCGCCCCGCGAGCAGGCCGACCGTCTGGTGGAGCAGGCCCGCGAGGCCCTCGAGCTTGAACTTCCGGGCCTCGCCCGCAACCACCTTCAGGCGGCGCGCGCTCTCGATCCCGACAGCCGGCGCATCGAGGTCTTGCTGGGTGAGACCCTGCTGCTCCTGGGCAAGCACCATGCCGCCTCCAAGTTGTTGCGCGCGGCCTGGGCCGATGAGGGCGTTCTGGTGGCCGATATGCGCGGCTGGTTGGCAGGCATCGCCGACTCGCCAAAATTCCGGTCAGCCCTCGACAAGCTGGAGGCCCTGAGGGCCCGCTTCCCCGATGATCCGGATATCGTGTTCCTTGAGGCCCAGGGGCGCACCTTGGCGGGGCACGACGCCCTCGCCCGCCCCCACTGGAAGCGCCTCGCCGCCCACGCTCCCGACCGCGCCGTCGCTTCCCGGGTGCTGGTGCGACATCCCGACTGATTCCCAAGCCCATGCCCACCCTCCTTCTCAGCGCCCGCGACCTGTCCCGAGGGTTCGACCGCGACCCGTTGTTCCACGGAATCGGACTGGAGGTCTATGCCGGGGAGCGCGTCGGCATCGTCGGGCCCAACGGTTGCGGCAAGACAACCCTCCTGAGAATCCTCGCCGGCCGCGACCGGCCCGACACCGGCGATGTCGACCTGCATGCCGGCGCCCGCTCCGCCCTTCTGTCGCAGCAGCCCGACTTCGCCCCCGGCGCCACGCTCATTGGCGAGGCGCGCCGCGCCTTGGGCGAGGTGCTTGCCGCCCAGGCCGAACTGGAACAGGCCGCCCACGACATGGCCCATGCCGAAGACCCCGCCTTGCGCGCCCAGGCTTCCGCCCGCTTCGACAGGCTGCACGCCCTGCTCGATGCCTCCGGTTCCTTCGTCGTCGAGCACCAGGTGGAACGCGTCCTCGTCGGCTTGGGCTTCGGCCCCGAGGCGTTCGACCGCCCCGTCTCCACCTTCTCCGGCGGGCAGATCAACCGCCTCATGCTGGCCAAGCTGCTCCTGGCCCGGCCCGATGTGCTGCTGCTCGACGAGCCCACCAACCACCTCGACATCGCCACCCTCCGCTGGCTCGAGGACCACCTCCTCGGCCTCCCGCAGGGCATGCTCATTGTCAGCCACGACCGCGCCTTCCTCGACCGCGTCGCCAACCGGATCATTGAATTGTCGAATTCCGGACTCGACAACTATCCGGGCAACTTCAGCCACTACTGGCGCCTCAGGCGCGAAAGGCACGAGGCCGCACTCAAGGCCTGGGAGGCCCAGCAGGAGGAGATCGCCCGGCAGGTCGACTACATCCGGCGGGTGAACTATGGCCAGCTTCACAAGCAGGCCGCCTCGCGACAGAAGCAGCTCGACAAGATCGAGCGCCTCGAGAAACCCGTCCTGGTCTCCGGACCCAGCATCGCCTTCGGCGCCGAGGTGGCGCGCACCGGCGACAATGTCATCGACGCCACCGGCCTGTCCAAGGCGTTCGACAGGCCCCTGTTCAAGGGCCTGTCGCTCCAGGTGCAGCGGGGCAGGCGCGTCGGCATCGTCGGGCCCAACGGCAGCGGCAAGACCACCCTGCTGCGCATCATTCTCGGACAGGAAACCGCCGACAAGGGCGAGGTGCGACTCGGGGCCCACTCCAAGGTGGGCTACTACGACCAGCACCTCCATTGCCTTGATCCCGGCAAGACCGTCCTCGACTCCATCCGCGTCGACGATGGCCCCCGGCTCACCGAGCAGGAACTGCGCAACATCCTCGGATCGTTCGGCATCGATGGCGAGATGGTCGGCCAGAAGGTGTCCGGATTGTCCGGTGGCGAGAAGAGCAGGGTGGCGCTCGCCGCCATCGCCGCCCGCGGCGTGAATGTGCTGGTGCTCGACGAGCCGACCAACCACCTCGACCTCTGGGCCTGCGAGAGCCTCGAGGAGGCGCTGCGCGGCTTCGGCGGCACGGTGATCGTGGTCAGCCACGACCGCTGGTTCCTGAACCGGGTGACGGAAATGCTGGTGGTGCTCGACGGCGCCGGCCGGGCCGAGGTGGTTCATGGAAACTGGGAGTTGTACGAGCGCCTTTTGGCCGCCCGCGCCGCGGATGCCCTGCCGCAGGCGGCGAGGCCGGCTGCCGCCAAGCCCCCCGCCGCGCGCGCCGAACCCGGCAAGCGCAAGCGCCAGTTTCCCTACCGGCAGGTGGAGGACATCGAGGCCGACATCGCCGACGCCGAGGAGGAGCAGGAGGAATTGGCGCGCCTGCTCGAGCAGCCCGAAACCTACCGCGACGGCCGCAAGGCCAGGGAGGTGCAGGAGAACCTCGAGGCCGTCAAGGCCACGCTCGACCGCCTCTACCGCCATTGGGAAGAGGCTTCGGAAATGAACTGACAGGCAACGCTTTGTGCCTTGACCCGGCGCCTGACGGCGCTCGGCTCCACATTTCGTTCGAGGAGCCGCGGGCCGTAACGCTTGTGTTGAGCCGCGGGCCGTAACGCTTATGTGGAGCCGTTGGCCGTAATCTGGATGTGGAGCCGAGGGCCGTAACGCTTATGTGGAGCCGAGGGCCGTAATCTGGTTGTGTGGAGCCGAGGGCCGTTAGGCCCCGGGTCTCCCCAACCAACTCCACCCTCACCCCTCACCCCGCCAAACCACCAACGGATTCGGCTGCTTGTCGGCCACATACGCGACCGAGTCCCGCACGGCCCGCGCGTCGCGCAACCAGCGCCTCGACCCCTTCGCCGTCCAAAACGATCCGCTCGCCGGCACCGGCCGCGACTTCGTCAGGGCCCTCGTGGCCCATGCCTTCACAACTGTCAGGGCCGTTCGGGAATCTTCCCCGTCTCCCAGGCCAACCACAATGTGCGCATGATTGAACATCACGCTGGCTGCCATGAGTGGCCAGCCCTTCACGCCCGCTGTTTCCCGCACCTGGGCCAGGACCACCCCGGCATCTTCCCGTGAAAGCGTCACGGCCCGGTCCGCCATCCGTTGTCTGGCCCATTGTTCCAGCGCCGGTATGTCCGCGTCGCAGGTCGTGCCGAATCGGTTATGGATCGCCCGCGTCCCGTCCTCTTGCCTCACATTCCCGACGAACCCCCGCCTGTCTCCGGGCAGCCACTGGCCGTAACAGGTCCAGGTGAACAGCCAGTACCTGAAGGAGTCAAACTCCATGGCCGGGGATCTCCTTGTTGCTCAAACCGTGGAGCCGAGCGCCGTAGCCTATTTATTTGGGAGCCGAGCGCCGTAGCCTATGTATTTGGGAGCCGAGCGCCGTCAGGTGTCGGGTCAACCAACACCCAACACCGCACTCATAGTATTCATTTGTCCAGTTATATTGTCAAGGTTTGTTGCCAGCACCCGGCGCCTGACGGCGCCCGGCTCTTTTTGTTCTTTTTCTGAATCCAATCGCCGCAACCCGTGGAATTTCAATCCAATCACCGTAATTCCTTTGATTTGATTCCGAGCGCCGTAGCCTGCGTATTTTGGAGCCGAGCGCCGTAATTCCTTTGATTTGGAGCCGAGCGCCGTAAGGCGCCGGGTCCCCCCCCCAATCCCCCATATCCCCCAACCACAAATTCCAAAAATATTTTCATTTTCGTGTCAGAAACCGTCATTCTATCCCCCATATCCCCCAACCACAAATTCCAAAAATATTTTCATTTTCGTGTCAGAAACCGTCATTCTGTTGCCTACTACCGATAGGGACAGTGGGAGAACCGCGTGGCGTTGACAACCCGTTCCAGCTTGTTGGCGCGATTGGCGGAGGGAGACGAAGTCCCCTGGACCGAATTCGACAGGCTGTATTCGCCGTTGCTGAAGCGAGTCGCGGCGCGGTGCGCCCTGGCCGGGCAGGATCTCGACGAGGCGGTGCAGACGGTGATGGTGGACCTTCACCGCACCTTCGCCACCTTCCGTTACGACCGCGGCAAGGGTTCGTTCCGGGGTTACCTGAAGCAGGCGATGATCGCCACGGTTTCCCGCATGGTGCGGCAACGGCAGCGGGCGGGCACCCCGACTGCCGTGCCGCCCGATGCGCCCGAGCCATCGGGCCTCGACGAGGTGTGGGAGCAGGAATACCAGCAGCACCTGCTGCGCGAGGCGCTGAGGCAGGTGCGGTTCGAGGTGGATCCGGTCACCTTCCAGGCGTTCGACCTATACGCACTGCAGGAGGTGCCGGTGTCGGAGGTGGCGTCGTTCCTGGGAATCTCGCGGGAGAGCGTCTACCAGGCCAAGACGCGTGTCACGGCCCGTCTCCGGGCCATCGTGGAGGAGATGGACAAGTCATGACGCACCTGTCCGACGAGGCCGTGGAATGGCTTGCCCGCCACGGCTCGCGCCCCGACCGCCAACCCGCCGCCCTGCAACTCGGCTGGATCCAGCATGTGGACGCTTGCGCCGAGTGCAGGGCGAAAGTAAAACAGGAAGCTATAAATTGCGGTTTCTTAAAAGGGATCAAAAAATTTGCGATAAATATTGATCTCGATTAACGAAATAATAACTAGCGGGCTGTCCTAGGAAATTTATATCCTAGGGTATTTGAAGGGGCTTGAAGTATTCAAAACTGTCACCCTTCAGTCTGGTGAGCTTTTGAAGCTGTTTGTATCGGGATCAACCGCCCGTGCAGCGGGTGAGATGGTTGGGGTGCACCGAAATACAGCGGCATTGTTCTTCACCAAGGTTCGGCGATTGATCATGGAATACCAAGAACACAATATGGCAGAAGCCTTTGAAGGACCTGTAGAAATCGATGAGTCCTATTTTGGAGGCAAGCGTAAAGGCATCAGAGGTAGAGGTGCTGCTGGAAAGGTTGCTGTTTTCGGCATTTTGAAGCGTGGCGAAAGGGTTTATGCCCAGATGATCGCCAATTGCGGAGGAGCCGAATTGGTGCCGATCATCCGCCGGAAGGTTTTTCCAGCCAGTGTTGTTTTCTCTGATTCCTGGAGTGGATACGACACCTTGTCCGTTGTGGGATACCAACACGAAAGAGTCAACCACGAACTAGAATTGGTCGATTCCAAGGGACGGCATATCAATGGCATCGAGAACTTCTGGAACCAAGCCAAGAGGCATTTGCGCAAGTTCAATGGTGTTCCCAAAAGTGCCTTTCCCTTGTTCCTTCAAGAGTGCGTGTGGCGATTCAATACCGGAGGTCCACTCAAACAGCTTGTTTTCCTGAGGAAATTGATGCGTCGTTGATTCCGTTTCCTAGGACAGCCCCATGATTTAATCAAGGAAGGCGCCAAGGAGGCAGCAAAAAAAAACAAATTTTACGCTGCTTGGAGTTTTAATGATACTTTCGATTACTGGCGTCATATTGTGTCGTATTTTTCTTAAGCGCCAAACAAGCGAAGTGAATTCCACCGCTCTGAAATAACCTTTTTCCCCTTTGATCGAAATATATGTGCCTGGTATGGCTCATGCCAATATAATTATTGCTCATGCTCCACCCCTGCCCTTCCTGCCACCTCATCCAGCAGGTTCCCGAACTGAAACCGGGGACCCGGGCGGTGTGTCCCCGGTGCGGGGGGACGGTTTCGGGCGCGAGGCCCACCAGGGGCATGGCCGTCAGGTGCGCGGCGCTCGCCGGCGCCGCGTTCGTGTTGTTCTGGCCCGCCGTGCTTTTCCCCATCCTCACCATTGAGAAGGTCGGCAACCGGCATCAGGCCAGCATCCTCGAGGGCATCCGCGACCTGTTCCAGCAGGGCCAATGGTTCGTCGGTGGCATCATCCTTGTCTTTTCCATCGTCTTTCCGCTGCTCAAATTGCTCGTCATGCTCGAACTGTCGCTGTTCCAGGTGCTCAGCCGCAACCACCGCTCGCTCTGGTTCCGCGCCGTGGAAATCGCCGGCAAGTGGAGCATGCTCGATGTGCTGCTTTTGGCCTTCCTCGTCATGACCATCAAGCTGGGCAGCATGGTCTCGTTCCACTACGGCCCCGCCATTTACTACTTCACCTTCTGCGTCGCCTTCAGCATGATGGCCTCCATCTGCTTCGATCCGCGGTCGATCTGGGACTCCAAGGCATGAGCGAACCATCGGGCAACATTCCCGTTTCCCGTGTCGAACCCGTCGCCGCGTGGCCCGTGCGCCTGCTCGAGTCTCCCGTGCCATGGGTGCTGCTGCCCCTGCTCGCCGTCGCGGCGGTCGTCTGGCAAGCCAAGATCCACGACATGGTCTACCCGCCCGAGAATGTCACCGTGTATCTCCAGGATGGATTCGGCATCCAGCCCGGCGACAAGGTGCGCACCCGCGGCATCGCCGTCGGCGAGGTTGTCTCGGTGAGCCTCGACCACCAGGAGGGTGGCCCCGGCGACCGCGTCAGACTGGGCCTCCGCCTCGAGAAGGGCGCCTTGCACCTGCGCCGCGCCGACAGCATCTTCTGGATCGAAAGGCCCGCCGTGGGCGTGGGGCAACTCCGCGGCATCGATGCCCTTGCCGGGGGCGTCTATGTGGCCGTCGAGCCGGGAACGGCCCGCGCGGCGCCTTTCGAGATCGTTTTCATCGGCCGCGACACGCCCCCCGCGCAGGAGGCCCGCAGCCCCGATGGCCTGCAGGTGGTGCTCGAAAGCCCCGACCGGGCCGGGCTGGAACCCGGCTCGCCCGTGCGGTTCCGCGGCTTCACCGTCGGCCATGTCATGGAGGTGGCGCTCGCCGGCGACGCCGGCACCGTCGATTCCCGCCTCTACATCCAGCCCCGCTACAAGAGGCTCATCCGCGACAACACCCAGTTCTGGAGCACCAGCGGCGTGAACGCCTCGGCCAAGCTGTTCGACTTCAGCTCATGGAAGATCGGCAAGCTCGACCTCGGCGCCGACACCCTTTCCACGATCGTCGCCGGGGGCGTCTCGTTCTCCACGCCGTCATCCCCCGGCCGCGAGGCGGGCCCGAACCACAGGTTCAAGCTCGCCTCCGCGCAAGACACCGAGAAGAAGCGCGACGAATGGCTGGCCTGGCGGCCCAACATCGACACGGGGGGCGGCCCCGCCCCCGCCGGCGGGCCACCCCCGCTGCCCAGGCCCGTCCGCGTCACCGTCGCCTGGCAGGAACGCGGCGTGCTCGGCGGCATCTTCGGCCGCACCGGCCACCATCGCGACTGGCTCGCCCTCATGCCTGAGCCGGGCACGCTGGTCGGCGCCGCGGAAATGTTCGACAGCCCCTCGCCCCGGGCG
>VGXS01000010.1 GCA_016873225.1 Planctomycetota bacterium
TTGCGTTTGCCCACAGAAGCCGAGTGGGAGTACGCGTGCCGGGCGGGAACGGCAACGCCGTTTTATTTTGGCAAGGCACTCAACGGCACCCAGGCCAACTGCGATGGGAATTACCCCTACGGAACCAACACCAAGGGGCCGTATTTGCAAAAGACCAGTGCCGTGGGAAGTTATCTGGCCAACGCCTGGGGCCTTCACGACATGCACGGTAATGTGTGGGAGTGGTGTTCGGACTGGTATGGTGAATATCCAGTTATAAGAGTTACAGATCCACAAGGTCCACAAGAGGGGGAAGCACGGGTGCTTCGGGGCGGGTCTTGGCTCAGCAACTGCAGGTACTGTCGGGCCTCGTTTCGCTTCAGGATCGATCCGGGCAACCGCTACGGCAACGACGGTTTCCGGGTTCTCCTCCCCCTGGACTTCTGATTTTTTTTTGATATCTTTATATTGCTGTTTATGGTGTTGGTTTTGGTTTGGATTGGTATTGTGTTGGATTGGATTTCCAAACTCGCGCCATGTGCGGATGAGAATGGACCTGAACCGGTTGGCTAGGGCACACTTCCCTCGATCTGCAAGGTGATGTCGGTACGGTTGGGCCGCCGACAGGAGCCAGCATGTCGACCCCGTGCATGTGACAATCGGCGGCCCTGCGCCCGTGAGTTCAGCGCAATGATTGACCCTGTATTTGGATTGCCCGGGGTGGGGCGGGCGGCCATTGATTTGATTGTTCAAATGCTTCCAAAGATCTTTCCGCAGGATTGGTGCCAAATACTCAACAATCGGAAATGTGCCGCTAAGCAAGCCTTATGCCCATCTCCCTTGCCCCACCATGACCTGATATAATTTTGTGAAGTGCACCCGTAGCTCAGGGGATAGAGCATCGGTTTCCTAAACCGAGGGTCGCAGGTTCGAATCCTGCCGGGTGTATTGCTTTGATTCATTTTCCATTAAAGAATTTTTTGGTTTGGAACCCTCGTTTCCACTTTGCCTTGGATGGACTTGGCTAGCGAATCCCCCAACCCCATGGATCGGCCTCGATGAAGCCAATCCCCGCATCTCGAAAAGCGCATGTCCTCGGCCACTTCCGATGGTTGTCCATGGCAATAAGTCAGATGGCCGTGTTTCTGGTCATGAGGTGGTGGATTCCCTCGTCCGAAGGAAGCCAAAGCGAATCAGATATTTTGAATGAACCGGTTTCCATCACGCTTTTTGCCTGGCAGGCAGGCCTTGCTTTATGCCTGGCCTACCTGGCCACCACGGAATTCATGCTCCGCGTAATCATCGCTGCCCTGCCGGGACTGGCGTTGGGATTGCTCATTGGCATTCCATTTGGAAACACCGGACCGGGGTTTGTATTGGCAGGTGGATTGGGTTTCGGCCTGTATTTCATAATTTATTTTAATATTAGAAATTCGACTTGGATCGGAATCAAATGTTCCAACTGTTTCCGGCGTGGAACACTCAAAAGGGAAATCGTAAAAAAATATTTATTAGATCTTAAAATATTAAAGACGATTATGGAAATATTGAAAATGTTGAAATCTATAGAAAAACAGTTCGCCTCAGTTGCTTATCGTGTGGTCATTTCTCCGACAAGACCTCGACTGGAGCCGTTGACTGGTTGTCTGACGAATTTGTCTGAGTTGTTTTCATTTGGAGTTTGTAAGCGGATTTGAAGATCCTGTGCCAGAGACCAACCCGCGACTTATTGTCAGATCCATTGAAGGCTCACGGAACAGCCTTGGCTTCAATCGGAAACCGGGCTTGGAAGTCGGCCCGGGCCGTCACCTGGGTAGGGACTTTCTCCCCTTTGGGCGAACCAGAGGATGCGGTTCAGGGTGTCCTCGTCGGCATGGTCTTCCTTCGTGAAATCCATGGCGACCGACCTTTGGGCCCATTTCAGGGCTGAACCCCGCAAACGGTTCATGTCGGGATTCATTTCGTCGAGAGGAACGCGGTTCGGCACCGCCTTGTAGTGAGTGAAGTCGGGTTTGTCGTGGAAGCAACCCACCATCGGCGTGGCGGCAAGATCCATTTGGTTCATCGGCGGCAGGCCAAGGAGCAGTTCAATGGTCTTCACCATGCCTGTCTGGTTGTAGCCGTTGGAATCCACGCCTTTGCCTCGGCTGTAGGGGCTAATGCAAAAACCCACCGTGCGGTGGCCATCGACATGGTCGAAACCGGCTTGGGGATCGTCCTCGGTGCATACGATGCAGGCCTTGGGCCAAAACCGGCTTCGGGAAACCGCCTCAACAACTTGGCCCAGCGCGAGGTCGTTGTCGGCCACCATGGCGCGCGGAGTGGGACTGCCCGGCCGCGTTCCCTCGGTGTGGTCGCACGGCAGGAAGACATAGACAAGGTTCGGCATGGCCCCGGCTTTCTCCCACGCAGCCATTTGCCGGGCGAATAGCTTGGCGCGGTAAATGTCGGGAGCCGTGCAGGGGAACCCCGGATAGCCGGGGTGGGTGAATGGCTCCAGCGCCTTCACCGTGGGCTTCACGGTAACCTTGACCTTGCCCGTTCCCTTGAGGGTGTCCTCGTAGGAATCGAGCCAGGTGAGGCCGGGAGCGAATTTCGACTGGCAGTATTCCCCCATGTTGAAGATGGTTTTCTTGCGGGCCAGCGCGTTGTCCCACAGGAAGCCGGAAGCGGCGTAGGCGAGAGGATCATCGCCCTCATAGGGATAGCTGCGCGTAAAGCCGCCAAACTGTTTCTCGAGATAGTCGGTGACATACGCCTCGGCGACCCATTGGTGGCCATCGGCGGACAGGATGCCCGAGCAGTAGAAGTTGTCGAGCAGGACGAATTCACGCGCCAACTTGTGGTGGTTGGGGGTGATTTCCTCGCCAAAGATGCAAAGTCTTGGATCGCCATTGCCCTGCTTCATGTCACCGAAAACCTGGTCGTAGGTGCGATTTTCCTTGATGACATAGATCACATGCTCGATGAGGCTCGGTTCGCCATGGCGTTCCGGCAATGGCCTTGGCGCAATGCCAGCCCTTGGCTTCTCGAGCCCCGACAGGGATTTGGCGAGGCGGTTGTTGGTGGCCACCCTGGCGGTGAGATCCTTGAGGTTGGTAGGCTTGGGAATTGGAATCAATGAAACGGATCCCAGGTGGTCGTGGGAGTTGCGGCCTTTATCGGGATCTCGTTTGGAGGCCAATGAACCCACCCCCTTGACATTCGCCACTATCAGCGTGTTTCCGGTCGGCGCGATCCTGATGGCTCCGGGATACCACCCGGTGGGAATCAATCCGCCGATGGCGCTTGGCCGATTCGTGATGGGGCCATGTTCGCCGCCGGAGTTGTTCCCCAAAACCACGACGGCCACGCAATTGTTGGTGCCGTTGGCGATGAACAGCGTGGATCCATCGGGCGAAACGGCGACGGCATTGGAACCGCTGCCGAACGGTAGGCGCGATTCGGGCTTGGCGCTGATGGTTTCGACAACGGCGTCGGAGGAAGTGTCGATGACGCTCACGGTGTCGCTGTTGGCATTGGCCACATAGGCGAACCTGCCGTCGGGCGACAGGGCCATGCCCGAGGGGTGAAGGCCCACGGCGATCGACTTGGCCACCTTCCATGCGTCGCCCGATTTGGCGAGCACTGAAACGGTGCCGGTGTTGGCCACCGTGGTGACCGGATCGACCTTCACCGGTGTGCCCGAGGTGCTGAATGGGGCATTTTCAGATGGGCGGTCGCCCCCCCAATTGGAGACATAAACCTTGGCACCGACCACCAGGGGCATGTAAGGCGCCACCCCGACGGGAACAACCGCTTCGGCCTTTCCGGTGGAAGGGTCGATGAGTTGGGCCTCGTTCCCCCGATTGGAGCAAACCCAAAGCTTGCCATCGGTTGTGGCGGCCAGGCCCGTCGGGTAGGCGGCGCCGGAAGATCTGCGGCCGCCTTTGGCCTCGGGAGTCTTGAGTTCGAATCCGTCCCCTTCCCAGGTGAGTAGTTTTTCGGGATTCCACTTGGCGACCCGGATGCCACTTGCCGTGTCGGAAACAAAAATGCGGTCACCGATGGCTGCCAGTCCCACGGCGCTGAAACCGCCACCCTTGCGGCCCGGGGTACCGGCGGGAAGCACCTGACGGATTCTCCCGGAAGGGAGGTCCACCACGGTGAGGTCGCGCATGTTCTTGATGACGACCGCATTGCCGTTGTCAGCGATGATCAGGTCGACTGGCCGGCCGGGAAATTCCACCTGGGTTCCCGCGGGCGTGAGGATTTGGTTGGTGGGAACGACCACGCTCCCGTCGGGTTGCCTGCCGACCTTGAGCTTGTCGGGGTTATCGGCCGCCATGGCGTGGGACGCCATCAGAACCATGGCGATGATTGGCCGGATTGTGGGCATTTGCTGACTCCAGCGGAAAAGGTGGATCGAGGATAAGCCTTGCATCCATGAACAGGCAATGATGGGGCGGCAATTTCATTCGAACTTCTTGCGGGCAGGGCCCGGGAACTTGCCAAGCCTTGGATTCTTGGTGATAGTGTGGTGCCCAATCCCCTGGACCTTGCAAAGGAAAATCTGCCGTGAATCGTCGCCGTTTCATCCAATCGTCTGTAGCTGTCGCCTCGACCGGCCCCATTCTCATGGGAATGGAAAACAAATCGGGCAGCAACCCGCTGGTGACCGGGCAGGGAGAGCACCGCTATGAGGTGATTCACGATTGGGCCAAGCTGCCTTCCCAATTCAGTTGGCAGACAACGCACAATGTCGCAGTCGATTCCGCTGGCAACCTTTATGTGATCCACGAGGGAAGGGAGAACCTCAAGGATCATCCTTCCATCTTCGTTTTTGATTCCAAGGGCCAATACATTCGGTCATTTGGCCAACAGTTTCAGGGTGGTGGCCATGGGATCGAGATCCGCAAGGAGGGTGGCGATGAATTCCTTTATGTTTGCGCCTACCAGCAGGTGAAGTCGTTCGCCAAGCTTTCGCTCAAGGGCGAAACGGTCTGGCAGAAATTCGCCCCCATGGAATCCAAGGTTTACGCCAAGGACGAGGACACCAAGCCGCAAAAGGTTTGGGGCCGCGACAGGTTCCTGCCAACCAACTTCGCCTGGGTGCCCGGTGGAACCGATTTCCTGCTGGTTGACGGATACGGTTCATTTGTTGTTCACAGGTTCGACAAGGATGGCCATTGGAAGTCGATGTTCGGGGGCGCCGGCAACGGCGAAGGCAAGTTCAACACGCCGCACGGCATCTGGGTGGACACAAGGGGCACGGAACCCCGGATTGTCGTTTGCGACCGTGCCCATCACACGCTGCAGTTCTTCGACATCAACGGGAAGTACCAGAAGACCATGAAGGGATTCGGGTTGCCCGCGAATGTCGAAACCTACAAGGGCCTGCTGCTTGTGCCCGAACTGCATGCCCGCATAAGCATCCTTGACTCAACCGACAAGGTAGTGGCCACGCTGGGCGATGATGTGGCCCGGGTGACCGGCAAGGATGGCGGCAAGATCCGTGGCGACAGCAAGCAGTGGCAAGCCGGGAAGTTCGTCCATCCCCACGACGCCTGCTTCGACGCCGATGGGAATATTTTCGTGGCGGAGTGGGTTGCGACCGGCCGTGTAAGCAAACTGCGGAAGGTTTCCTGAAGCCTTTCGGCGCTGATCAATGGGCTGATGCCCTGGTGGGCGGGCATCCTTGTTGGTGGCCCGCCCATGTCATTTCGGTTGATTGCAACCGCGCATGAGCTTACCTGAGGCCCTGTTTGCCGGATTCGCCCAGTATCTGGAAATGATGGATCCCGCCCTTGCGGTCATCCTTGTATGTCCAAACGATTTTTTTGTCCCTCGTGATTTCCAAAAGCTTGATTTCGCCGGCCTTGGCGTGATGACTGGTGATGACGGTGTTGCCATTGGCCAGACGATGCACGCCGCAGGCGTCGTTGATCGGCTTGCCTGGCAGGTCGTCGTTGGTGACCCTCCAAACCTCCTTGCCGCTGGGATCGACCTCGATGACGAGGTTGCCAAGGGTGCAACCGATCAGGGTATTGCCATCGGGCAGCCTGATGGCGGTGAATGGCCAATGGGGAGTCTTGGCTTCCCACAAAACCTTGCCCGACGGGTCGTATTCCCGAACCACCTTGTCGAGAAGTTGAGGAACGAGGTAGTTGCCGTTGGGCAGTTTGCGCGCCATGCGTGTTTGAAGATGGTGGTCCTTCACCTGGGCTTTGAGCGGAACCTCGGCAATGACCTTTCCCGCGGAATCCACTTCAAGAATCCTGGGGTTGGTGCCGGCTTCGGTAAGCAGCACGGTATCCTTGGGCAGAGGCTGAACCGTGTTCACTTCCGATTGGGTTCCCTTGTGCAGGAAAAGGATTTTTCCCGCCCGGTCGACCAGTGCCGCGGCGCCGCCCGGGTAAGCCTTCGACTTGCTCAGGGCCAGCAGGACATTTCCGTTTTCCAGCACCCAGCCATCACGCGATGAGTGGGGGTAGGCCCAGGTGGTTTTGCCAGATTCATCCTGGATGAATGTTTCACCTCCGGTTGCCAAAAACCCGTGGCGAACGGGTTCCGCCGAGATCGCGAGAAAGACCGACAAAGCCTGGCACATAAGCATGGGAGGGAATCCTGGGTTGGTTCACTTGACTGGATGATTGTCGGGTGGCGGGGGATGGTCCGCAAGCACGGTTGCCATGGACATGAAAAACATCATGCCGGGTCTTGATGAAAAGAATGAAAGCCACATGAATTCCCGCCAGGAGGACATGATTGCGATGGCGCCGTTGGCCAAGGCGAATTTTTGGCTTGTTCGTGTCCGCGGCCGGATTGAACAGGTGGGCAGGGCGTTGGTCAAACCAGAAACCATTCATGCCCTTCGCGTGGCGACAAGGCGGGCCGAGGTGGCACTGGAATTGATTCGCCCGGCACTGAAGCGCAAGCAAAACCAGCATCTGCTGGAGCGATTGATTACCACGCGAAAGTCCGCCGATGCTGTCCGAAACCTCGATGTTGTGATCGGCTTTCTGGCGGGCGAAAAAAAGGCGACCTACCGCCACAATTGGCTTGAACAAGCGAGGCGGGACAGGAAAACCGCGGTCAGGAAACTCGTGAAGTTCGCCCGCAAGGAAAAACGATTTTGGCGGAAAGAATCATTAAATTCACCAACGGCCAAGCGAAATGCCTCGATGCTCGGCATTGAAAGCCATTTTCTCTGGGGTTTGGCCGTGATGGTGGCCCGTGTTTCACGGAAATGGGCCGGAGGCGAATCAATTGGGAAGGGCTGGCATGCCCTGCGTGTGGCTGCCAAGAAAGCCCGATACAGCCTTGAGCAATCGAGAATGGTTGCACAGGCCGAAGACACCCGGCATTTGATCGGAATCTTGGAAGAGATCCACGACCGTTTGGGAAGGCTCAGCGACAGGAAGTTGATGACCAGGGACTTGGCCGCCCGCAAGAAACGGTGTGGCAGGCGATTGTGGGAGTCGCTTCTTGTCAAGGAACGGGCCATGGTCGGGAAGGCCAGGTTGGCGGTCCGGGAATGGATGGCCTCGGTCAGATGCCGCTTCATGTCCGCGGCAAGGCGGTTTGTCAAGTCGATTGGGCTGACTTTGTTGAGGCGAGCGACACCATCACCAAAGTGATGAAGCTCAGCGGTATTGACACGATTCCCGGATTGGAAAATGGGACAGGGGCCTGAGACGGTGGCAATCCGTACAGGCCCCACATGTCGGGGCACAACGCGATGAGCCCTAGCGATGAGATCATGCCAACCGTGATGGATGCGATGATTCCAGCGGAGGTGACTCTGGGCCAGAAAAGGATCATGATGATCGCGGGCAGGTTGGCGGACCCCGCCACGGCGAAGGCCAGCCCGACAAGGAATGTCACATTCATGCCCTTGAAGACGATACCCAAGGCGATTCCGACCGCGCCCACACCCAACGCCGCGCCCTTGCCAAGCATGATTTTGGAAGAATCGGATAGGGCAAGCGCCAGATACCTGTCGGCCAGGTCGTGCGCGACGGCACCCGAGGCCGCCACGACAAGGCCGCTGACGGTGCCAAGCACCGTGGCGAAGGCGATCGCCGAGATGAACGCGAACAGCAGGTCGCCAAAGGAGCGGGCCAAAAGAGGCGCGGCCATGTTGCTATCGGCGGGATTCAGAACGCCGGAGGTCATGGCCCCCAATCCCATGAACAGCGTCAGCACATAAAAGGCGCCGATGGCGGCAATGGCGACAATGGTTGATTTTCGCGCTTCCTTTGCCCCGGGAACAGTGTAATACCGGATCAGGATGTGCGGCAGGGCGGCCGTGCCGAGGAACAGTCCCAGCATGAGCGACGCGAAATCAAGCCTCTCCAGCCAGGTTCCCTGCACCTTGAATCGCATGCCGGGGCGAAGCAGGCGTGACCCATCGGTTTCCGACGGATGGTAAACGGTGACGGCGGATCCTTCCGCGTCGGTGAATCGCGACTCCTTCCATCGGGTCACCTTGGTTTCAGGCGACCCGATGGCCGCGATCAGCCCGACAGGTGAAACGGGCCCTGTGGCGCAATCCGGGTTTCCAGCGATGCTTGCCAGGGATCCGACCTGCCTGATCTTGTTCAGCGGGCCTTCCGGCATTCCGTTGACGAGTCTGGCGCCACCGGCCTCCTTGACAACGGATTCTGTTTCCCTGGCAGAGGGCAAGCCTCCATCCGACATATCTACCCGCCACCATCTGGAAACCCCTTCCTTTTGGAGTTTCACGAATTTCTCTCCCGATGCGGTGGTGGCGAATTCGGAAGCCGTCGAGCCTTCCGTGGTACCCGTGATGTTTTTCTTGTCGTCGACAATAAGGGTGATAGATCCATGCCGGTGGAATGGCACCGCCCCTCCCTGGTCGGGCGAGGTTGAAAGGCCTCGCCAGCAAACCGCCACGACAAGAACGAGCGAGAAGATGATGAGCAACCCGCCCTTGAGGAACTGGACATAGGTGGTGGAAGCCATTCCCGCCGTGGCGACGATCACCATCACGATGCCGCCGACCATGATGACCCCCCAGTGATGGGGCATCCCGAGGAGCGGTTCGACGAGCACGCCGGCCCCGACCATTTGCGGAATCAGGTAGCACAATGAGACCACCAGCGTGCTGATGGCGGCGGCCAGTTGGATCCCCTTCGAGTTGAACTGGGCATCCACGGCATCGGCGAAAGTGTAACGGCCCAGGCGGCGCAATGGCTCGGCGATGACGAAAAGGGCGACCACCCATCCCGCAAGGTAGCCGATTGAATAAAGGAAGCCGTCGTACCCCTGGGTTGCGATCAAACCACAGATTCCAAGGAACGACGCGGCTGAAAGATAGTCTCCCGCGAAGGCGATTCCATTGACAAACCAGTGAATCTGGCCGCCGGCGGCGTAGTACCCGCTGGAAGTCTTGGTCTTTCGGCCCAACTGCACTGAAAGTCCCACGATGAAGGCCACGAAGGCCAGGAATATGGCGGTGACCATGGTTTACCTGCCCTCCTCCCGTTTGCGGCACAGGGAGTCATAGGCCAGGGCGAGGCCGAATGCCGCCAGGATAAGTGCGAGTCCGTAAACGACCGCCAGGTTGATGCCCCACAACACGGTGATTTCCATCATTGCCGGAGTCGTGAGGTTGATGACAACGAACCCGGCGTACATGGCCGCGTAAACGAAGAACAGGATGAGCCCAAGCCTGGACTTGTATCCAGCGGCCGAATCTGGCGCGGTGTCCCGGTTGGCCGGTTCATGAAGCATGCCGAGAGTTCCTTTTTGATGGGCTGGTCAATCAGCGGGGGCCAAAAGGGGAGTGAGCACTTTCTCGATCATCTCCTTGCGGGCGAGGCCGGAGATCCACTCCCTTGGTATTCCCGATTCACCGAAGAAGGCGCCGGCAAGCTGGCCGGTCACCGCCCCCGTGCTGTCGGAATCCTCCCCCAGGTTGACAACCTTGATGACGGCCGTGCTGTAATCCGGGGCGTCATGGAATGCCCACAGTGCCGCCTCAAGCGTCTTGACGACATGTCCGGTTCCCCGGATCTCGGGAGGTTGGTTCTCGCGGTAGGACCCTCGAACAACACGGGCGATTGATGCGGGGATTTCGCCGTCATTGAGCAAGGGTTTGAGAATGGGGCCCGAAGGGTCGAGGACCGCCTCGCGAGGCATGCCTTCGATCAGCCCGGCAAGGAGAAGGGCCAAAACCCTGGCGCCATGCCTGCACTCCGGTGCCGCGTGCGTGACGGCGCTGGATTCGTCGGCCAATTCACCCAATCGCGCGGCTTGATCCCTCATCAGGTGGGAATAGCGAATGCTCACGGGTGAAAGGCGCATGATCGAACCGTTGCCTTGTCCGATTCTCGACCCGGAATTGCCGGCGTCGCCTGTTTTCGTAAACGCGATCAACCCGCTGAGCGTGGTGCCGCCGATGTCGAAACAGGTTCCATTGACCGAATAGGCGCCTTCCTTCCACCAGGACACATACCTTGTTGCCTGATCATGGGGATTCCAGCCGGTGGCCAAGCTGTCAGCCAGTGCCAGGGCCATGCTGGTGTCATCGGTCCATTCCCCCGCCTTGAGGTTGAAAGGACCGCCGGCGCGAAAACCTGTAACGGGCTCGAAGGTTCCCGGTGACCGGAACTCGACGCACGCTCCCATGGCATCGCCAACGGCCAAGCCATAAAGGGCGCCGCGCTTCCGGTCGATCAAGGACATCAGGGTCTCCGGCACGGATCGCGATGCGGTTCCCGCTTTTCAGAAGGGATGGCGGGGCGGGAAAGCGCATCCCCGGAAGCCAGTCGCCCGGGGATGCCTTGCCGGCTCAGGCCTCGTTGGCCTCGTACTCGCGCTTGGTCACGATGCCCGGCTGGGGAACTGGATAACGGCCGTTCTTGTCGGCCTTGATGGGCGCCGGGCCATCGATCACCAGCTTGTCGACGGTGGGGGCGAATTCATGGTCGCAGTTGAGCATCTCGTCGTAGGTGACAACGCGGCCGGTGTGGGCGGCCATGCGGCCCATGGATGTGACCAGGCTCGCCTTGGCGCCGCGCTCAACCTCGTTGTGGGGCTTTCCATTGCGGATGGCGTCGATGAGATGGTCCCATTCGAGCTGGTAGGGGTTGCGCTCCTGACCGAAAGCCCAAGTCTGTTCGGTCTTGACCATGTTCTGGCCCTTGAAGATCCGGCAACGGGCGGGTGTGTGGCCCGAGGTGGAAATGATCGCCGAGCCCTTGCTGCCGTGGGCATAGCTGGCGAACTCGTTGTGGGCGCCGTTCATCGTGCGTCCCTCCATGAGGAACTTGGAGCCATCGGCGAAGGTGTACTCGATGGAGTAGCTGTCGAAGTTCTGGTCGATGTTGTTGCCCCGGTAATGTCGGCCACCCGATGCCTGGGCCTTGACCGGCCAGGCATCCTTCATCCAGCAGCATTCGTCGATGTTGTGGATCAGGAAGTCGGAAACGGCTCCGCCGGAGGCCCAGAGGAAGCTGTGGAACCGGCGGATTTGGTAAGCCAGCTCCGAGAGATTTTCGGGCTTTGGACCCGAGAAGGCGCTCGCGGTGGGGCCCGCTTGACGGTAGGCGCGCATCAGGATGATGTCGCCAATCTGCCCGTCCTTGATCCGCTTGTGCAATTCCTCGCGGGCCTCGCAGTGACGGCACATGAGGCCAACGGCCACCTTGAGGTTCTTTTTCTTGGCTTCCTCGCCAAGGGCGAACATTTTCTTGGTCGTCGGGCCGTCGACTGTCAGGGGTTTCTCCATGAACATGTGGAGGCCCTTGTCGATGGCGTACTTGAAATGAACCCAGCGGAAGGCCGGCGGGGTGGCGCAGATCACCACATCTCCGGGCTTGAGCTGATCCATCGCCTGCTTGTAGCCATCGAAGCTGATGAACCGCCGACCTTCCGGCACCTCAACCTGGGCCGGCTTGGCGGATTGGATCGACTTCAGGCTTCCCTCCAGCCTGTCCTGGAAAACATCGGCCATCGCAACGAGCTTGATCGGGCCGCTTTTGGTTTCAAGAGCATTGAGTGCCGCTCCCGTTCCACGCCCGCCGCAGCCGATCAGGGCCACCTTGATTTCATCGCTTCCCGCGGCGTGAACAAGCGGCGCGTTCAGGGCCGCCGCGGCGCTGGCGGCCACGACACCAGCGGTTTTCATGCTTTCTCGGCGGGTTGGGCGGGAGGGGGAGTCGTTCATGATGACCTCGGGGAACTCTAAGGTAATGGTGCGCGACCGGGAATCCTCGCGCGACAGCCATCACTATGACTCCAAGGCCGGCTGTCCTCAACACATTTTTTGCCCGGAGACCGTCCAGAATGTCGATCCAGTCCGTGGCCCGCGGCTTGGGGCGCTTGGCATCGGAGACCCAGATCAGGCCGGTTTCCGGCCTGATCATCGTTGATGGCCGGGGAAGGGTGGCGATGGCCTATCAGGAATATGCCAACCAGGGCTGGTGCTTTCCCAAGGGCGGCATCGACCACACGGAAACATCAGCCGAAGCCGCCGTCCGTGAAGCCCGCGAGGAGATTGGCCTGGAGGTCGAACTGCTCGCCATGGAGCCGCTGTCATTCACCGGCAGGGCCTTTCATGATTCCCTGGGTTTTGGTTCTCCGAGGGTGGCGCGGTCCGTCATCCATAAGCCGGTGTGTCGGTATTTCGGTGAGCGACACGAAGAAAGGGTGAATCGCCGGGCGATTCCATCAGCAAGGGAGCCTATGACCTCATCTTCCGAGCTTGGACCGTGGAGCTAGGTTTCAAACCATCGGAACCGGAAGTGTTGGAGGTCTTTGATGCCACGCGTTCCATGTTGGTCACATGGTTGCAATCACCCACCTATCATCTCGCGGCATTCCGCTCCCATGTGCCCCATGAGATGACCGGTGAAACCGATGAGGCCGCATGGGTCAACCCTCTGGAAATCATCAAAAGAGCCGGCGAGGGGGTGATGACCTTGCCGCGGAAGATGCACGGTGATGTCGTCAGGGTCGCGGCAATGTCAGGGTTCATGAAAATGATTGAAATGGCCTCGGCCAGCGCCCAATCCAGCGACCGGCCAGGCTTGTGGTGATTGAGTCTATCGGGGTTGCCACTCGGCGCGGACCCGGGTCGAAGAAGCGGGTTTCACAAGAATCAGCGAACCGGGGGGAAGGGTGCCACCGGGGGCAAGTTTTCCCTTGCCATTGGCGAGGAAATCAGCCGGGGGCGCGCCGTTGATGTCGATCCTTGCGCGGCCCATGCCCGCGGGTGCCGGTGGCAGCCTGAGGATGGCTTTGCCATCGACAAGCGGGAGATCATCCAAAGGCAGTTCTCCCGAAACCATCGAGTAGGCTGGCCTCCATTTCAGGTTCGCCGGGGGCGTCGCCTGGCTGGCCCTTCCCAGCCAGGCCCTTGCGGCGGGGCTGTCCTCAAGCGCTTGCCATGTCCGGATAACTGGCCTGGTTACAGGAGCGTAGGGCCCCGACTTACCCAATTCGGAAAGGAAGCGGACGAGGTCGGTGAGTTCCCGGTCGGTGAGGGTGTCGGCAAGCCCCTCGGGCATGAGCGACTTGCCATCCTTGATTTCCTCAATGCGACCCTTGGGCACGGTGACCTCGGCGCCATCGGCAAGCCGGAGCATCACGCCGGCGTCATTTTGCCGGATCTTGACGCCTGTGATGATCTTTCCATCGTCGGTGGAGACGATCGCGGTATGGTAACCCTCCTTGATTTTTGCCGAGGGCTCCAGAAGGGATTCCAGAAGATAATCCGGTTGGGCGCTGGCCCCGATGCTTGTCATGTCCGGCCCCACCAACCCTCCCGAACCACCGATGGCGTGGCAATTGAGGCACTGGAGCTGACGGGCCCGGTAGATCGACTCTCCCCGTGCCGGGTCCGCCTTGGGAAGGGAGGCCAGCAAGGCGTTTTTCTCCTTGGTTGTCCAACCCTTTCGAGCCAGGCCCAAACGCCCGGCGGCTTGAAGGGCGTCACGAAGCGCTCCATGATCCTGGCCGGACCCCGTCACCGAGCGAAGCGCCAATCGCGCGGAATCAGTGGGAACCTGGGCTCCCGAAAGTGATTTCGCCACCAGTACCGAGGCCCCCTTGCGGGAAAGAACGGCGTCCACGACGGCTTTCGCGTCATCCGGGGAAGCGCCGGCCAGAAAGGAGGCGATTTCCGGCGCGGCCTTCAAGGCATCGGCAGAAACCAAAGCCACCAGGAGTTCCCTCAGGTTTTCTGGCTTGGCTCGCACCGCTTCCACAAGGGCATTGGTTGCCGCGGTCGTTCCAGCCGATCCCAATCCCTCGATCGCCGCCGACCGCACCATGTTGTCGGCGTCCTTGATGGCCTTGATGAGCGCGGGAACCAACGAATCATCTTTCCACGCGCCAGCCAGTTTCATCGCCGAGGCGCGCACATCCCGCGAAGGATTGCCCATGAGTCCATTCAATGTCTCACCAGCCTTTGAAACTCTGACACCTCGTGAAATGGCGGATTTCACAAGGGATTCCAGCACAGGGGAGATCCGTTCCTTGGGAAAAGACGAACCGTTGATGGTTTCGAGCACCAAGGCGGCTTCAGGCGGGCCGCCATCTTGGGCGATGGACGCCAACACATCGGGAAGGCGGCGCGCATCGACCTTGCCCAGCTTGACAAGGCCCGCCAGCCGTCCAGCGGCACCTTGCGCCCCGACTGCTTGCAATGAAAACAGAAGGTCATCGACCGACACATCAGCGCCCCACTCTCCCTTGTCAAGGGCCGTCAGCCAAGACGGGGCAAGTTCGTCAAGGGTTAGCCACAGGCTGTAATCAAGCCAGCGGTCCGTGGGCAAGGCCCTGGCCTTGAGCGCCAGGGATGCGGCCTTGGGCTGGTTGGTGAATTGGCCCAAGGCGCGAATCGCTTCCAGGCGGACCCGTGGATCCGTGTCGGTAACCATGGATCCGATGCGCTCGAGCGCGTTCGGTTTCCGTTCTCGATCGTCAACCAGAACGCGAACACCTGCGGCGCGGATTCTTGGGTCTTCGGCGTGAAGAACCTGATCCAGCAGTGCGTCGGGATAAATGTCGAAGCTTTGCCAGGCCCACAGCATATCGAGGTGGATCGGAGTTGCCGGACCCTTGGGAAGGGCGCTCGTGGCGGACTCGAGCGTGGGCATGGAGGCTTTCAACCCCCTTTCAACGAGGGCGCGACGCGCCTGGTGGCGCGTGTACTGCTCAGGTTCGCCAAGCAGGCCGACCAAGGCCTGGGGAGACATGACGGAATGGTCGTTCCTTGGCGGCAAGGCGCGGCCCGAAGCCGTCACCCTCCAGATGCGTCCATGGGTCTTGTCCCGGCGCGGATCGCGGAAATCGACCTCGCCATGCTGGATAATCGGGTTGAACCAGTCGGCGATGTACAGCGCGCCATCGGGGCCCATTCTCACATCGATGGGCCTGAAGGCCGGGTGATCGCTCTTGATGACCTCGGTCTGCTCGCGGCTGATGAACCCTGATCCGTCATCGGAGAGCTTGAACCGGCAAACCCGATGTCCGCGGAAATCACAGGTGATCGCGTCACCCTGCCAGTCATCGGGGAAGGCGCGGCTAAATACCAGTTCGAGGCCGCAGTGTTTCGGAGATCCCGGATTCAAGCCGGGCAGTACGCGCTTGGCCCCGACGGCGGTGGCATAGTAGGCGCGCGGAACCACGAAGTTGATACCTTCACCGCCGGCCCCGTCGGTGGCGAAGGACTGTCCGAATCGATCATGGTGATGACCCCACGGGTTGACCAGACCCCGCTGGACCACCTCAAGCCGCTGCGTCGGGGGATGAAACCGCCATATGCCGCTACCCCCCAGCCTCCGAGGTCCATGCGGGGTTTCAATGTGGCTATGGATGTAGATCGACTGGTTGAAATGCAGGCGTCCATCAAAATGCCACCGCACCGTATGGACCATGTGGTGGGTGTCCTCGGTTCCGAATCCAGACAGGACGACGGTTCGCCTGTCGGCCTTTCCGTCCCCGTTGGTGTCCTCAAGGAAAACGAGGTCGGTGGAGTCGACGACATAGGCCCCGTTTTCCACCGGTTCCACTCCCGTGGGAATCAACAGTCCATCCGCGAAGACCGTTGTCTTGTCGGCCTTGCCATCTCCGTTGGTGTCCTCGAGCACAAGGATCTTGTCACGGGCGGATTCCCCCGGCTTGATCTGTGGATAGGTCTCCGAGCATGCCACCCAAAGGCGGCCCTTGATGTCCCAGCTCATCTGGATGGGCTTGGCCAGAAGCGGATCAGCCGCGAACAAGTTGGCTTCAAGGCCGGGCGACATCTTGAAGGTGGCCCGTTCCTTTTCCGGATCCGTCTCGACGGTTCCCGAGAAATTCCTCTGCGCCAAGGCCGACTGGGCCAGGATGAGGATCAGGGCTGGAGTGGCCAATCGGATCATGACGACACCTTCCGGATCTGGTAACGGACACTGGCTGGCACGGAAAGCCGGTCGATTTCAGCCTCGGCTTTCTCGATGAAAGGGTCAAACTGCGGAATCTCGCGCGCGTTGTTGCCTTGCTCATGCTTGCGAAAACCAAAAAGGTAAGTCTCATTCTGGGGACGCCAGCGATGAAAAAACTGCATGTTCTTGGCGACGATCTTCTCGCGCAGGCTCGCGGCCTGAGCCCATGGCGCCCCCTTCGAGACCATCACGCCTTCCTTCCATGCCGCGGCATCGGCCGACGCGACCGCCTCGCCGTCGATGAGGAGTTCGTGCGAACCCTGCCCGAGGCCCGTGGTCCGGACAAGCCTTGGATTGCCGGGAGATGGAAGGAATTTGTCGATGGTTTCCTTGCCGTCATTTGCCAATTCGAGGGGAGTCGGCGTGGTTGAGGCAAGCCCTAGCGCCTTGGTGAAGGCCGCCGCCGTGGACCGGTATCCACCCGGAGTCATTTGCAGGCCGTTGGTGGTTTGTCCCGCTGGTGATCCTTCCCACAACTTTTCCAGTGAAACCACGGAGCATCCCTTTGAAGCCGCCAAGGACCGGATCTCGTCGGCAATCCTGGCCAACCGGCCATTCACGGCGCCCGGATCGGGAAGGGGCGACGGTCTGGATTCCACGGGCGGCGGGATGACCAGGACGAACCGGGCCTTCGATGGGGAGAGGGCATCAAGCAGCCGTTCGTAACGGGACCGGAATTCCTTGATGTCCAAAGATTCCGCAAAGGCCTCGTTTGTTCCGTACTGGAGCCAAATGACAGTCGGCTTCATCGCCATGGTTTGGGAAACGAGGGCCTTGAACCCTTCCGTCGGAGATCCGAATCCCGCCCTGGCTTCCCCCAGCAGGGTATCGCCGCTCCATCCGAGATTGCGGATGATGATCTTGCCGCCTGGAAAGGCGCGCGCGATTTCGAATTCCCAGTCTCCCGACCGGATTTCCTGTTCAACAAGGGTTCCTCCAAGCCAGGCGATCCGGTCGCCAGGAACCACGGGAGGCGAAAGTCCCGCCGCCACGGCGGCAAACATCAACGCGAGCACGGTGAACTCCGCTGTTACTTGGGATTGAGAAGATCTTCCAGCAACTTGTTGACCAGTTCCTTGCGAAACGCTTCCAAGCGGCGGGTCTGGCTTTCCTGCTCCCGCAGGATTCCCCTCAGCCTGGCCAGCTCGCTGTCGAAATCGGTGGCTCCACCCATCAGGTTGAGGGCCTCGTCGATGGCGGCCAGCAGTTCTGCCGATCGTCGCTTGCAGGTGCCGAGCGCCGCGATCCGGATGGATTCGTTGCCGCCGCCTTGCTTGCGGAAGTCTTCGACGGCGCCACGCACGCCGGGAACGGCTTCCTTGTGGATCTTCTCGATGGCCCTTGCGACCTTTTCCTTCTCATCCCTCACGGGGAATCCACAAAGGCCGGTTTGGCGCGTGAGCCTACGGAAATCCCTTTCGATCTCCTCGGCGTTGCGGCGGGCGTCATCCAGGACCCGGTCGATGAGGTCAGCCTGGTTGCGCTTGGGATCCAGCCGGTTGCCCGCCTCTCGTAGGTCGGAGGGAGTCGCGGAAACATCGAGCAGATAACGGATGGGAGTCCGCAATCCGAGATCGGGCGGCACCAGTTCGTTCCTGAGCTCAACAAGCCTTTCACGCAACTTCATCTCATCGGACTGGATCAATTCGAGCATCTCGTCGTCCGGTATGACGACAAGGATGAACGGTCCGGCGCGCGTTGAATGGGGAGCCGGGATGGCCGCTGAAAGGTCGAGGTCTTCCGCGTCCACCATCAACTCGACGAGGAACCGATTGCCACGCGAAACGGATCCTTCCGGGTCTGTGGCGATTCCCGCCATGGCCACGGGAAAATCAAGGCCAGGGGGAGACGATGGGGCATCGGGTTCCAGCGCGAATGCCCTCAGCGTTTCGGATGGGGGCAGGGAGTCGAGTTTCTTGGCGAACGGTTCGAGAACCCTCGAACGAGGCAGGGGAAGTCCCGAGCCACCTTGCTGGAAAGCCATGGAAAACTGGACGGCGCCAGCAAGGTCGGAACGGGCGAACAAGGGAACGGCGGAAGCGAGCCTGAGGGCCTGGGGCGCCTTTCGGATTCCAGCCATCGCGGCGGCAAGGTTAAGGGCCGCCGGCAGCCTTGATGCTGGTTCCGGTGACAACATGCTGGCCAGGCGCCCGGCGAGAGACCCAGCGGCGCCGTCCCTGTCGATTTCCCGGACCGTCCATTCATGACGGATTCGGGCCAAGCCGTGATCGTCCCTGGCCGATCCCCTGAACGGTATGCGGGCCCTGGCTGTGACGAGATAACCGGATTCGGTTTCGCGCAAATCCTCCACCGGCCGGCCTTCCAGCGTGGGTGCCTGGTCGGGTGATGGCCGCAGGACGAGCTTTCTTGAACCGTTGATTCCGTCGGCATCGGTGAACTTCAGGACCACGACCCTTTCCTCGCGAATCGGCGCAATTTCCAGAACGAAGGACGGCGCGCCATTGGAATTCCTGATGGAATGGGCAGGCAGGGTTCCGTTGGTTTCGACAAGGGTGGGGGCCGCACCGAAGGAACGGCCTTCCTGAATGGCCACCTCGATTGACAATCCGCTTCCCGAGGGAAACTCGATCACGCTAGCCTCGGCTCGGGGCATTAGGCGGTCGCCCGCCGGATAGGACTTGCGAAGGGAGGCCAGTTCATCAAGGGCGCTCGCGCGGGCTTGTCCGTCGAGGCGGGCGTTCACGCGTGAGTCAAGGTAAGCGGGCCGGTGCTCCGTCACATCCATCCGGGCCAGGACGGGGGCGGGCAGGACAATGAGTTCATGTGGTCGTGTTTGGAAATTTCCGGCCCTGGCGATGATTTCCAGGCTTTCACCGGAATGCTGCACCGGCCTGAAGTAAAGCCCTGGTTCCCTGGAGTCGATTCCCAATTCCTCAATCAATTGCCTGGAATGCTTGCCATCCTCGCGAGCCGATTTGTCGGTTTCAAGCCACTCCACGACCGCCGGCAGGTCCACCAGTCGGACCTGCCGCCTGTGAAGGAAGGAAACCGAGGCGCTTTCCATCGCTTGTGCGGCGGCCTTGATGCCCTCGTGGTCGGGAAACCTCCTGAAAAGCGAATCGATGGCCCCTGCGATTTCACCGGGTCTTGGCGCCATCGCGATTTCCGGTTCAGGGAGATGCCAATCCCATGGCGGGCCGATCCGGCCCAAGTCGAACAAGGTCGCGGGCCGCCAGCCATGATGGGCCGACTTGGAAAAATAAGCGACCGCCGCATCGAGTTGACCGGCGCTTAGTCCACACCCCTCAAGCCAGGCGCGGCATGCCTCCAACTCCGTCCGCCCCGGCGAGCCGGCGACGAGAAGCCGGTGAGCCTCCACGCGGAACTGGTGGGAGGTGCCACGGCCAACCCGCAGTGGCGAGCCATCAGCGGGAAAATCAGCCAACCTCAGGAAAGCATCCCTGGGCCATGAAACATCCCTGCCCAAAAGGGTTCGCTCGGTCCAGAACCACAGGCTGTCGTGGTAACCGGCCATCCCGTCGCCCCAGGCGAAAACGGAGAGGCCCATCAGCGCGAGATATCCACCCACCGAGGCTCCCGCAGCCGTCACGGCTTGCCGGGTGGGCCGGCCCTCGTCGAAAACCCGCTCGACCGGCAAGGTGCCGACAAGCCTTGCGGCCTCGGACCTAGTGGCCTCGATCATGGCCACCGACATGCCGGAGATTGCTGGGGCGCCGGCCCCGCGAAGTTCAATGGTGGTGATCAGCCTGCCTCCCAGGTCTTTGCCAAATCGCCTTTCGAGTGCCAGGGCCATGTCCGAGTCGGAAAAACCTGAGAGCAGCAGCGGGATTCGTCCAACCATGAAGGTGATTGCCGCGCACAAGACTGCCAAAGGCTGTCCCCATCGCGCCCATCCGGGAAGGTGTTCCGCAAGGTCGAAGGACAACAGTTCAAATAAGCCGCGGTCGAGGATGTAGCTTGCGGCCATCCAGAGGGCCGTCCACACAGCCAACCTTGCGACCGTATCAACCAGCAGACGGTTCTTGAGGCCCGAGCGTACCTTCGAGAGCGCGTCCGGAATCGCATCATGAGGCGCGGGGTTCACGATCGAAGCCTCCTCATGCCAGGCGCGCGAGCTTGCGCAGCGACCATTCAAGGCCGAGCAGGCCGACGATCGCCGCCAGCAGATAGGGGATCATGAGAGGCCTGTCGGACATCCAGGTTGATGAAGCCAGCACGAGGCCGCGATCCCACAAATCCTCGGCCCTGTTGGCTCCGGGAAGTTTCCGGATTTCCTCCCTTTTTTCAGGACGGAAGCATGAGGGCACGGCCTCCGCCCGTGAAAGAGGGAAGACCAGCTTGCGGTCATCACCCCGCTCCGGTCCGGGAAGCAGGGCTGCCGCCAAGCCATCCAGCGAGGCTGAGGTCATCCGTTCCCGCACGGTGGAAACGGTGGATGCCAGCTTCCGCCATGATTCGGGGTCGGGACGCGGGTCCCGGCTTTCCGGGTCGGGAGGCGAATCGACAATCACGAACTGGCCCGTCGAACGATCCTTCGTGGAGGGAACCTCGACAACGGCCTCGTAGGCTCCCGGCTTGCCCAGGGGAACAGATCCCCTGAAAAGGCCTTTGCGCCCGGGAATCGGTTCGAGCGGGATTATCGACTGGTAGTCCGAGGGACTGATGCCGTCGGGTGCCGTCAGGGCCACCCTTGGCCCATCGGATCGGCCCGGAACCACTGTCAGTGGTTGGCCCGCCCGATCCTCGATCTTCACCTCGAATTCCACCGGCCTGTCGGAGCGGTAAGGATTTCTCCAGTAGGGGATGATCCGTGTTTTGCCACCGCTGGCCGACCAGCGGACAAGCTTTGTCCAGAATCGTTCGTGGAACGCCTCCAGGTACATGCGGAGGCGCCAGGTTTCATCGGACCCAAGCCAGACCACCCGCCTTCCGGACGCCGGTGCCGTCACCACCAGCCATGGCTGTTTCTTTCCCGAACGGAGGGCCGCCCGGGGGTCGCCGAATCTTCCCACGACCAGCGCGCCCCTCTTTTCTTCCTCGACCGGGTAATAGCTGAAGAATCCCTTGGGTGTGCTTCCCTCGAAGAAGTCGATCCAATCACGCTCGACGCCGCGTGATGGGTCGTCGGAGAGGCGAAGAAAGTCCAACTCTGGGCTTGCCGCGTCAAAGACCAAAGGCCAAGGCGAGTCCGTGGTTCTTTCGGCCGCCTCGATGCGGCTGTCCTTGGGGCGGACGGGCAGGAGATCGAGAATCGGGCGAAGTTTTTCCTGGTCGGTGCCGGGGCGCGCGAGCGTGAGCATGTTCACGGGCCCCGCGACGACAACGAGTCCCCCGCCGTTGTCGACCCACTGTCTCAGGTTGGCCAGTTGGGAACCATCAAATTGGTTCCAGTCAGGGTCGAACATCACGATGGAATCGAAGCTGGCGAGATCGGTCGGGTCGTCGCGGGTTTCATCCGCAGCGGGGGTGAATCGCGCGGGGAAATTCTCGAGCAATCGTTCCTTCGGGACATCCTGGACGATGTTGGCCCGGCGGGTCGACGCGCCCGGAGGCAACTGCAGGAGAATGCTCAGCAGAGCGCGTTTCTTTTCGGTTTCACGGGAGAACAGGGTGCGAAGGAACTGGTATTCCCTGCCGGCGGCGCCAGCCACGAAGAGCAGCCTCAGCGGCCTCCTGATCACCTTGAGCCGGGCCGGGCCGCGGGTGACCCATTCTGGCGCCGGTTCGCCCGCCGGCTTTTTCAGCCTGGCCACGATCCGGAGTTCGGAATCCCCTGTTTCCATGATTTCCCAACGCTTGTTTTTCATCGCTTCCTCGGCACCCGCGGCCCGGCCAAGGGTGTCGGCGTCGATGATGAAACCGACTTCCACGCGGGGAGGATTGCTGTCGTCAAACCGCGCCGGGTCGCCCTTGTGAGGAACGGTTACCTTCCTGCCCAGCGATACTTTCTCGCGCGGTTTGTCGCTTTCGTTTGTCTGGCGCGGAACCCCCTTTTCCACGGGGGGCGGTGGCTCCTCAAGGATGATGTCGAGTGGTTCCTCGACGCCATCGGCGCGCCTGCGGACGCGTGTCACCTCGAGGACGGAGTCCGCCGGGTTGATCGCCTCACCCGCCCGGTTGGCGCCCGTGGCCTCGAAGGCCACCCTGAACCTGTCCTCGGGCTCGACGCGCGGCGGCACCCGGATGTCAACGATGTCGGTGCGGGTAAGCCGGGCGCCGGTATCCTCGCCGACCCCCACCACCATCACGGGAACTCCGCGGGCTCGCGCCGCGGCCGCGGCTCTTTCCGCGCCCCCCGTCGATTCTTCCGTTGACCTGCCATCGGTCACGATGATCAATCCCTGGATCATCGGATCATCTTCCCGTTCCAGCAGCCGTGAAATGGCATCGGCGGGATTGGTTCCATTGAATTCCTCGGCCGCCAGTCGGGCCTTGCCGTCCTTGGCCAGCCCGGCAAGCCAGTCCCTGCCGGAATCATCCCATTCGGGCGGATTGACTCCCTCGCTCCCCGGTTTCAGCCAAACGCTCCACAGGGAGGAGTGGGGCGGCCTCGCGGGTGCCGCGGCCACGGTGGCTTCGTCCGGCTTCGTGGTGCTTGGTGATACGGGGCGACCCGTCAATCGGGCCTCTTCCATCGCAAGGCGGATCTCTTCCTTTTTGCGCCGGTCGGCTTCAATACGAGCGATTTCCTCGAGCGAACGCACCCCTTCGGAATCAAGCCTCAGTCCTTTCTCGTCGAGAAACCGGCCAAAACGGTAAAGGTCGAGCTTTCCATTGTTCACCAGGGGGGCAAGCCATCGTCCCTTGTTTTCAAGCAGGGCCAAAACCTTGTCCTGGCGCGTCGGGGAACCTGGCGGTCCATCGCTTCGCTTGGTCATGGAACCGGAGGCGTCGAACAGCACGAGAATCCTTCCCTCGAGTTGCCTTGTTTCGGTCCTGATGATCGACTCTTCCCAGGCGGGCAGCAGGAACGCCCATGCCAGCAAGCCATAGACGAGACATCGCAAGGTTCCCAGGGCTGAGGCCGCCAGGCTTCCAATGGCACCAGCCTCTCGTCGGTAAAACAGGATGACCACCACCAGGCCGGCCAGTAACGCCAATGCCGTCACCGGCCACCAGGCCCATGCCGGCGCGGGTTCACCCGGCCATGGAAATGGAAAGTCCTCGGGCCTGCGGAACAGCATCCGCTGCTGGAGTTCCACGCTGACGCGTGATTCGTTCATCGGCGGCCTCCGCCGGGGGGTGAGGCATCGGACTTTCGCAGGTGGCTTACCCTGAGCGCCATCGCCTGTTCGCCCACCAGCACCAGGAGGATGGCCAGGAAAATCCACGGGGTTTCGGAAGCGTCGATCGGCTTCCGGCCCGCCATCTCGCTTGCCGATTCGAATCGTTCACCCGGAGATGCGAGACGGATACCCTTGCCTTGTTGCTCCTCGGTGCCGGTGATCATGGCGGATGGGGCGCGCCTCAGGTCGCTTTCCGCCGTGTCGACATTCACGGCGATGCCGCGGTGCTCAACCAGCGCCCCCTCGGCCATTCTCCTCCCCTTGGGATAAAGGGTGGCGGAATAGTAGCCGGGCGACGATTGAGCGGGCAGGACCAGTTCGGCCGGAAGGGATTCATCCATCTCCTGAACCACCCTCGCGACAACGGACTCTGGCTTGGGGGGAACTCCCTTCGCCGGCCCCGCCTGCGCGAGAAATGTCGCCGCGACCTCCGGATCAACGCGGTCCCTTGGAAGCGGTATCTTGACTGGAAGAAGGGGCCGGGCCTCGATGCCCTGGCCTCCCGCGCGCAGAAGGTCGATGAGGCTGTCCTGGATCAGGATCGGGTAGGTTGCCGACAGGAATCCATTGGCCCATTCGTTCCACCCGATGTTCGGCTCACCGGGTGCCGGCGGCTTGGAGAGTTGGGGGCCGGCCGAGGTGAGAAACGCGGTGACTCGCCCGGCTCCCCGGTTCCTCGACACCAGAAGCGGAGCCCCTTCCTGAATTTCCCTGACAAGATCCGCAAGCTCCGAGGCGCGCGTGGCAAGGGCGGGTGTTTCCCAAGCCTGCCTGAGCGGGCTCGACGCGGCGGGTTGCCCGAGGTCGAGGAACGACTCCAGGGCCGCGACCACCTCGAACTGGGATCCAGCGGCGAGCCTGCCGCGCAGGTTCGCCGACCGACGCGCAAGCTCGGCCAGCGCCTTGCCCGCCTCCGGCCGCGTGTAAGGATCGGCCTGCAGGTCGACGGCCTTGAGAATCCGCTGTCTCAGGTCGTCGCGGCGGACCGCGTTGGACCATGACCGCGCCGGAAGGGCCAATACCCTTTCAGCTCCTTGCCGCCACGATCCGTCCGTGGCGGGCGGCCAGTGTCGTTCAATTCGAAGGAAACGGAAAACCTGCCGGAAAGAGGCCAATCCCGTGACAACCGGATGTTCCGGGTCGGGCAGCACGATCTTCGGGGAGTCATCCTTGCGATAGTCTTCGCGCTGCTGGTCGGACCAGGCGGGGGATGGCTGGGAGGCCAGTGGCAGCGGGAAAAGACCCGCCAACGAGTACAACCTGTTGGCGAAGGCGGGGTCGGTCCGGTCGCCGGTGAACCAGGCCAGGCCTCCCCCTTCGCGAACGAAGTTGTCAAGCCGGGCCACCTCGGGGTCGGGCAGGTCGGTGACATTGAGCATGGCGATCATCGGGTAGGCGCCGATGTCCGTCGCCGGCAATTCGCGGGGGTCGCGGAATTCCGCGTCAAACAACTGGGGATTCAGCGCGGCGCCAAGGTGAAGGGCATCGGAGCCAAGGGAGCCATCGGTCCTTCCCGATGAGGATCCGTCGATGACAAGCAGCGGAAAGCGGGAACGAACCGGCAGCACGAGGTCTCTCGTGTCGTCGGCCGCCAAGCCGGTCCTGCCCGAGTCTTCCACCGTCACCCGCACCGACATGAGTACGGGATCGGCCCTTCGAATGGCGTCCCTCCGCGCGGGGTCGGGATTGGGCGTTCCGGGAACCTGTGGCGCGCCGGCGGGACGGGAAGGAACGACCCGGAACGGCACGGATGTCACTTTCCCGGGGGGAAGCGAATCGATCAGTGCCGAGGCACCGGAATCCCGGGCGCCGTTGACAAGCACCGACAACCCCGAGCGCCGGGGGTCCCGACCCAGGTTGGCCACCATCGCCGTGACCGTGACAGGTTGCCCCTCGAGCACCGAACGGGTTTCAGGGACCAGTCCCAAGAGGGCGAGATTTCCATGGGCTTGGGGTTCCGGGGTGCCGGTTCGGGAGGGACTCGCGCAATCAAGAAGACGGATCTCGCCGTTTTGCGAGGTGAACCTTTGGCATTCCGCGGCCATTTGTCCATCGGCCCAGTCGTTGGCCCGCAGGTCGGAATGAAGGTGCACTGTCCTGCGGATCCTCCCTTTGTCGGCAAGGGCCAGCGACGAGTCGATCGCGGCCTTGAGAGGAGCGGCCATCGCGATGCGCGCGGGCTTGGCGGAAACCTTCGCGAGAGCGGAGGCAAGGGCCTGTGCCGACCCATCGCCCACCTGCTCGTCAAAGACCGGATTATCGGGATCCGAAGCCAGCCTCACCCGCAGGTTCGCTGGAATGCGTCCCTTGGCGAGTTCTCCCGCGAGCCTCACAACCTCGTCACGGGCGGCCTGGAATGACTCGCGTTCCTCACCCTGGGAAGGCTCCCGGTCCGACATGCTCATGCTGTCGTCGAGCAAGACATCGTGGGCCAGAAGGTCCACGGGCGGCGCCGGTGGTTCACCGCTGACCAACCAGCGGGAAAGGAGCAATCCGGCAAGCAGCATCAGCGCCACGCGCAGCAACAGGAGGATCAGTTGCTCGAGGATCATCCTCCTGCGCATCTTCTTCTGGGCCGCCAGCAGGAACTCCATGGCCGCCCAGCGGACGCGACGGAACTGCATCCTGTTGATCAGGTGGATGATGACCGGAACGGAAACGGCCAAGCCGCCGGCGAGGAGCGCCCATGGGTTCAGGAACAAGCCAAGCAGTCCTTCCATCTCCAGGGGGGTCCTTTCAGGAGACGGGGGCGCGGCCGCCGGCGAAGGCGTCGCGCCTGTGCAGGAACCGTGAGAGAACGGCGTCCAGCGACTGGTTGGTTGGAATCAATTGGTAGTCGACGCCAAGCCTGGCGCAACCCTGGCGAACCTCCTGGAGGTAGGCATCCAGTTCCTTCAGGTAACCGTCGCGCAGGGCCTCGGGGTCGCAGAGCAGTTCGGGCAATTGTTCCATGCCCTCGAAACGGGTGACGCCCGTGAATGGGAAATTGAGTTCGTCGGTGTCGAGGATGTGGAAGACAAGGACCTCCTGCCTCTTTTGGCGGAACATCCTCAGCGCCTTCATCAGGCCCTCCCTTTCCGTCAGGAGATCGGAAAACACGGCAACCATGCCGCGGCCATGGATACTCGAGGCGATCCTGCGGCAGACCGTCGGCAGGTCGGTTTTTTCCCCCGGGGCGGAACCATCGAGCGCCGAGACGATGGCATCGAGATGGAGTCCGGAGTTGCGGGCGGGGACCACCCGGCGAGCGGCCTGGTCGAAGGTCACAAGACCCACGGAATCCTGCTGCCTCAGCAGTAGCCAGGCGGCGCTGGCGGCGGCGGTGCAGGCGTAGGCCCTCTTGTTCGCCGATCCGTTGCCGTAAGACATCGACTCGGAGCAGTCGACAAGCATCTGGCACCGGAGGTTGGTCTCGGCCTCGAACTGCTTGATGTAGAAGCGGTCGGTTTTCGACCAGACCTTCCAGTCCAGGTGCCTGATGTCGTCGCCCGTCACATATTCCCTGTGCTGGACAAACTCGACGGAATGTCCGAAGAAGGGCGACTTGTGCAAACCCGTCAGAAAACCTTCGACGGCCTGCCGCGCGCGCAATTCGAGCCTGCCCAGCCGGAACAGCACGGCGGGGTCGAGGAATCGTCGCGGGTCTTCGGAGGCCGGGCGGGTCATCGTGGGTTCGCTTCGTTTCAAGCGGCGAAGATCGGCTTGAGCCTCTCGTCACGCAGCAGATCGCTTTCCTTCTCGGGTGTCTCGGCCAGGAGGCGGGACACGACCGTGTCCGTGGTCGCGCCATCGCTGGCCGCGGCGAAATTGACCTGAAGGCGATGCCTCAGCACGGGTAGGGCCAAGGCCTTGATGTCCTCGGTTTGCACATGCGTGCGTCCCCTGAGCAGGGCACGGGCCTTGCCTCCCAAGACAAGGTTTTGGATGGCCCGGGGGCCGGCTCCCCACGCCAGGCTTTCCTTCACATGCCCGGGAACACCGGGCTCGCTGACCCGGGTCTGCCGCACCAAAGCCAGCGCGTAACGAAGGACATGGTCGCTGGCTGGAACCCTTCGCACGAGGTCCTGCAGGTTGAGAATCTGTTTTCCGTCAAGGACCGGCTTCACCTCCTCGGTCGCCGTGCCCGTGGTGCGGCGGGCGATTTCCATCTCGTCGTTGAAACCGGGGTAGCGGACGAAAACCTTGAACATGAAGCGGTCTTGCTGCGCCTCGGGCAGGGGATAGGTACCCTCCTGCTCAAGGGGGTTTTGGGTGGCCAGAACGAAGAACGGGTTGTCGAGGCGGTGTCGCGCCCGGCCGACGGTGACTTGCCGTTCCTGCATCGCTTCAAGCAGGGCCGCCTGGGTTTTGGGTGGCGTTCGGTTGATTTCATCGGCCAGGACGATGTTGGCGAAAAGGGGGCCCTTGAGGAAACGGAATTCACGGGCGCCGGTGTCCTTGTTCTCCTGGATCACCTCCGTGCCCGTGATATCGGATGGCATCAGGTCGGGAGTGAACTGGACGCGCGAGAATTCCAGCGAAAGGGTTCTTGCCAGCGTGGAAATCATCAGGGTCTTGGCCAAGCCGGGCACTCCCTCCAGCAGGCAGTGGCCCTTGCTGAACAGGGCGATGAGCAATTCCTCGATCACCGCCTCCTGTCCGACGATCACCCGTGAAAGCTGGCCCTTGATGCCGTTGGCGGCCTCGGCAAGGGCGCGCGCGGCGGCAAGGTCGTCGTTGGTCAGGTTTTCGAGCGTCATGGTGGTCGTTCCTTGGGTGCGGTCTGGGTGAACCTTTACTAGCGTTGATAGATGGGAAGGCAGGCCCTGTCGAGTTGCATGATGCAAACATGCACCGATGTGATGAACACCGGGCCCACATGTCCACCCGTCCAGGATCCATCGGTTCCCTGGGTGCGGACCAGGTTGTCGAAGGTTTCCTTCCTGTATTTGGTCCAGGTGAGGGTGTCGGATTCCTTGGCGGCGGGGAACAGCTTGCGGTAGCCGTCGTCCCCGAGCATGTAGACCGCCTGGGCGAAGTAGTAGTGGGTGTACTCGTCATGTCCCGTCCGGTTGCCACCCAGCGTGCCAAGCCTCTTCTGGCAGAACTGGAACCACTTTCGGACGAATTGGATGGATGGTTCCTTGAAATAATCTCCAGCCGAAATGCCGCAGGCGATCGCCGCGGCGGTCAACGCTGGCCTGCCGTCGCCACCGCCACCCCCGCCGTACTGGTAAATGATGCCACCTTCACCATTGGTGCATTCCTCAAGGTAGACCACAGCCCGCTGAATCGCCTCCGGCGGCACCTCGATGCCAGCGTTGCGAACGGCGCGAAGGGCTTGCACCTGGGTGATGGTCACGGAACCTTCGTCGAAGTTGCTTCCCTCCTTGGCTGATACATATCCCCATCCACCGAATTTGACCGACTTCCCTCCGCGATTGGTTTCCCTGACAGTCTGGGCGTTGAATGAAAACTTGGCGGCGCGTGCCAGCAGATCTTCGAGACGCCTCCGGCGGTCGTTGTCCTCCTCGTCGCCGTAGATGCAGGCCAAAAACAGCATCGAGAAACCATGGCCGTACATGTACCGCCCGGCCTCTCCCGGGATGTTCGGGTTGCCGATCATGCCGTCGTTGGTACCGCCCTTCTGGGCCCTCGACATTAGGAAGTCGGCGGCCCTGCGGATGTTATCCCGGTATTTTCCCTCGCGTAGGGTGCTGCCCTCCATCAGAAAAGCCATTCCGGCCAGGGATGTCATGGTGATCGGGTACTGGCCGCCGGTGGCCTCCAAATGACCATCACGAGCCTGGTTTCGGGCCAGCCATTCAAGGCCTTTCCTCACGGATTCGCGGTAGTCCTGGGGGATATCCTCACCGGGCGCGAACCCGGCGAACACCACGAACAAAGTCAGGGCGATGGTCCACCTCATGGCGCGTTTCCTCTGCCCGGCAGGGCCTGGTCGCGGATGGCGGGCGCTCCTTGCGCCGGTTCATCCGTCACCTGGTGGCTGATGGTGTTCTGGGGGGAGACAAGGTCGATCGTTCCCTTGCGGATGTCGATGCCGATCGACCATAGCGGTTGCTGACCGGGAGACTCCTTCTCATAGAGCAGCTTGCCGGTGCGCTTGTCGAACGAGCGGATGGTTGTTTGCAGCATCCGCCCGTTCGGGTTGTTGGGGATGGGACGGTTCGACCTGCTGGCCATGACCACGACGGGAACCAGTGCGATCGCCTCGGTCACGATGCTTTGCTGGTTGCACTGGGTCCGCCATGACAACTTGCCGGTCGCCTTGTCGAAAACATACAGTTCGCCGTTGAGCTGGCGGCAGTTGATTCCCGAAGCCGGAATGAAGGCGGACTGGACTTGCGCCGCCGCGTCCGGCTGGCGATGAAGGCCCACAAAAACCTTGTTGCTGTCGGAAACCGCGAACGGCGAGGCGTCCTTGGCGTGCCGCGGGTCGACCTTGGTGACCATCGTTTCCTTGCCCGTGCCAAGGTCGACAAGCCTGAGCGTGCCGTCGGCTTCGATGAAACCTGTGAATGATTCCCTTTCGCACTGGATCACGGCACTTTCGGCGGGAAGGTCGCGGGTCCAGATGTCCCTCAGGGAAACGGCCTCGGTGAGCTTGAGCTTCCGCCCGTTCATCGACTCGTCGATCCAGAGCACCATGCTGCCGGAAATACGGATCTTGTTGGCAAGGAGTGTGGAACTGTCGGGAATGGGAACGGAGGCGCCATCCACAGCCCGGATGCCCCTGACGGCCGAAGGCTTGCCGGAGGCCGGATCGAGAGAAGCCACGGCCAAGGTGAGTCCATCGGAGAAAACCTGCGAGTCGGATGGGATATCCTGGCGCACCCAGAGGGTTCGTCCCGTCACGGGGTCAACGGCCATCATGCCGTCCTTGGTGAGAAGGATGGCGGCATGCGCCAGCAGTGGACCGGCTTGCCCCATCCGCTGCCGGTAGCCGTCAGGGTGGACGAAATCAACCTTCAGGCCGTCCATTTCCAGCCTGCCGTTGATGGGTGAGGAACTGGCTGACGCCGGTTCACCGGGTTGGTTGAGGTTCATGTCCCAAAGCACGCGCCTGCGGAGGGGGTCGATCGCGTAAACGACATTTCCCGCGGAGGCCAGCATGATGTGGCCGACGGCCTGATAGGAGAACCTGGGATGGTTCATGAACGGATTGATGTAGTTGGAGTTGTTCAGCGCCGTGGACAGCATGTTGCGGCGAGCCAGCGATTCGGACATTCGCTCCTCGCCCGTGGCGCGGTCAACCAGGGTCAGGGTGTTGTAGCCCTGCGTCTGCTGGTTGAACTGGAACTGAACCATGTGGCGGGAGAAAAACGGCAGCATTTTCCCGTTTGCCGCCAGGGAATGGGCCATCAGGTTCCTGCCACCGCCCGGCTTGTCCACGACCTTGATCCTGCCGGCGGGGAAGGAATGTCCCGGGCCATCCAAAAACGGAAGCAAACGGTGGTCGGTGGCGGCTTCCGCGAGCCTTGCCTTGCCTGATTTTCCATCGATCAAAAGATCCGGATATTCCAGGGCAAGCGTCGAAAGGCAGTCCGCGGCATCGTCGGGTAGTTGCCTGGACAGGTTGAGCTTGGCCAATTCCACCAGCGACCGGGCGTGCTGCTCGGGCGTGGCGAGCGGCGGCCTGACAAGTTCCAACTGCTGTTCGGCAAGAGTCATCGCGTCGGCGCTTCCCTCGGAGGCCAGCCGGGCTGCCAAAAGCAGCCTGATTTCCTGCCCCGAACTGGAAAGGTGCCCAAACACGGTTGACAGGCCGCGCAATTCATCAACGGGGGTGTTAGCCGCCTTGGCCTTTTCCAGCCTTTGGGAAACCTTGGCCTCAAGTTCACTTCTTTTGGCCGGCGCCGCCTTGGCCATCATGGCCGAGACCCTGCCTTGGGCCCAGGTGTCGCTGGCCGCCATCAAGGAGGGTTCCTCGAGGACGGGCAGCAGTTCGGATCCGCCCAAGGTGGCGGCGACATCGACATAAGCGTCGAAAGCCTCGGCAAGCCTGCCTTGGGATTCCCTGCCAGCCGCCAGCAAGCCCATGAAGGCGGCCTTGCGCCTCCGAGTTTCCTTCTTGGCCTCGGCGGCCTGCGTTTCGGTGGACATCGGCGCTGGAGACACTTCGCAGGCCGACTTGAATTCCTCGAGATACTCCTCGGCCCGGCTGAAGTCGCGCCGGGCCAACTCGCACATCGACTCGAAGAACTTTTCCCGGGTTCGCTCGAGAATCTCGGTTGGGGGTTTGTTCCGCAGGGCTGTGGCCAAGTCCAGCACGGCCCCGATCCAGTCGCCCTTGTCCAGTCGAAGTTCGCCCCTTTCCGTCAGGCCTACGGGGTCGGCGGGATTCTTGCGGATCAGGTCGTCGATCTGGGCGAGCTTGGCCGAAAGCTGGGGATAGACCGCGATCGAGGTGGAAGTTTGCGACACCATGTCCCCGTCGTGGAAAACCAGGTTGCCGGGCAGTGACTTCTTGCGTGATCGGGTGTGGGCGGAAATCTCCCCTTTGACGACATCGATCACGCACACTTCGGGTTCCTTACCGGAACCGGCCTCCCGCAGGGGCAGGAAATACTGGTTGTCGCTCGCCGTTCCAAAACCGGAGGGGAGCCCGGTGGAAAGGGTCCAGGCCACCTTTCCGGCACCGTCGAGTTCAAGCGCCCTGACGGCTTTTCTTCCAACAACGATGGCCTTGCCGGCCACGGCGCCGCCGAGATAAAGATCGTCGTCCTGGCGTTTGTGGCTCCATAGGCGGCTGCCATCGCGAAGGCTCACGCAATGGATCGCGTCGGCATCCGGCGCGGCAAAAACGACCTTGCCGCCTGAAACAACGGGAGGCGTGACCTTCCAGCCGCCCAGCGCCAGGGGACGCTGGTTCATGCCAATCATTCGCCCGCCCCTGATGATCACCCTGCCGTTGGGAAGGGGCATCATGGCTTGGCCGGACGGATCGGCGGAAGGTTCGGGGGAGGCGGCATACGGATAGGCCCAAACAAAGCTGTTTCCAAGCAACTCAATGCCCAACACCACCCCCGCGTTCGTCGGGCAGACAAGGATCCCGTCGGCGTAGGCGAGGTGAGCCGCCTGTATCTTGCGCGCCGGGTCGGCCTGAAGACGGGTGCGCGTGGTGCAGAGGCGTTGCAAGCCGAGCAGCGAACCGGATGCCGGGTCGAGTATCACCAACCGCAATTCCTGCTGCTTTTCGTTGAGCTGATAAAGCCTGTCACCGACAGGCAAGGGGGGGCCGAGGAAATGGGAGTCGGCAAGCTCGCCAGCGGCCGGTCCTCTTCCTCCGGCAACCCAAAGAAGCTTGCCGGAGCCGAGGCTGTAAGCCTCGGTCCTGTTGTAAAGCAGGGCGTCGGAGATGTCGGGACCAAACCCGTTGTTGCCCATGCTTCCATCAAACGGATTTCCCATTCCCTGCATACCCGGCGGCGGAATCTCCAGGTCCACCACCGTGAAGACCCGCTTGGTATCGCTGGAAAGCGTCCCCACCACGGAATTGGAGAACATCACCTCAGGGTTCTGGCGGCTTTGGACATATTGGGTCAGCCATTGCTGCACCACGGTTTTCTGGGAGCCCTTGCTCAACAATCCACCCAGGCCCATCCGGTCGATCGTCCACTCAATCGGGTTGGCCCACAGAACCGCTCCCGTTTTGAGATGCCTCGCCAGAAGACCTCCATGGCTCCGGTAAATCATCATCGGGGTGCGGGAGTTTTCATCCCCGATCGTGAGGGCCAGGGGCTGGTTGGCGGGGATGGGCGCGGCCTGACGCTCCTTGACGAGATAGTTTTCTCCATCCTCAAGAAATTTCCTGGTGTCGTTGACCAGTTCGCCCGGCAGCGTGATTGATTCGCGGTGTTGGACCGGCACGAAACGGCGTTCAAGCATGGTCGCCTCGGCGGGCCAGCGAGGCTCCAGGAAGGGCGTGCCGCCTAACGACTGGGCTGAACGACGGGGATCGCCTCCGACGAGGGTCCAGTCTTGAACTCCCGAATCCCGGGGCGGGGATGACTTGGCTAGGGCGGCCTTCCAATCATCCGCGGTTCGGCCCTCGCCGATCAAAGCGATCTTTTGGCCCCCGCGACGCGACAGCCTTTGCCAGGCCACCTGCTCGCCGCCCGTGTCTCCGGCGCGGCGCATGGCGACGGCGGCCTTGAGCAATGTGGGGCCGGTGAGGCCCGCATTGTCATCCGGATCGGCTTGGAGAAGTTTGTCGAAACAGAGGCTGGCGGCCAAGTCGTTGCCTCGGTCCAAATAATAGGTGCCCAATGAAATCGCCGCTTCCCGTCCAGCGGGCGTGTGAAGGAAACTCCGCATGATCTTGGCCAACAGTTCCAGGTTGCCGTTCTCGCGGGCTTCCTTGAGCATGCCCCTGGCCTTCGGTTCCTGGGCGGTTTGGTACAGTTCCAAGGCTTCCTTCGGAAGACGCGCGACCAAGGCGTTGGCCAGCGACCTCACACTCAGGTCGGGGCTGCCAAGCTTCAGGCCAGGAACCGCCTCCGTTAGCAGCTTTTTCAGTTCCGGCGAAATCCTGATAAACACATCCTCCCTCGTATCAATGAGCGATTGGAGGATCGTCGTGGCCTGGGCCCATTCCTTTGTTTTGATGTAATCAAGCGCGGCTTCCAGCCTGCGGGTGGTGTCGGGGTCGCGCGGGAGTTCCACGACGGGCTCGCCGGAGGAATCACGGGGGACGCCGGGAATGGGCATCGGGAACGGCACGGGTTGAACCAGCCCCGGCCTGATTTGAATTTGCACCTGGGCATGCGCCGCCAAGCCAGCCATGAGGACGAAGATCGCCATTCCCAAGGCGATCCATCGAAAACGGATGATGGTTGCGAGACCAGATTTCACAGCCATGTCCGTGATCCTCCCTGATGCGGCATGGCCCACTGCGACGCCATGTGAGGATTTCGAGAACCTAGGCATTGTGCCACCCCTGTTTTCCTTCAGCAAGCGGGAACATGGCGACACCGTGATTTCCTTTGTATTTAATGCTAGGACGAATCAGCGACTCGATTTGGCTCACCGCGCGTCCGGCGCCGGGGAATTCGTGAAGCGACCCAGCATTCCTCTTGAAGTTGTCAATGCCGGCGGTGCCCACCATCGGCCCGTTGGCCGGGGAACCTCGCGCGTCTCGGCGGTCAGGAAAACCAGAACCTTCCGCCCCAACTACCTGTCTTTCTCAGGCTCATACCAATGCAATCTTTCATGCGCGCACTGCTGTGTTCCGATTGAGTGGCCTGATCGCTTGCCCATACCTGTGGCCATCAGGTTCCTTGAGGATGCCCATGAACATGGCATCAGGATGCTCGGATTGACCGGAGGCGAGCCGTTTCTTTACCCGGAGTTTGTTCAGGCGATGGTTGCCAGGGCCGCCGCGCTTGGATGGAGGTTCGACACGATCATGTCGAACGGGGTGTGGCACGATGGCCCCAGCCATCTTGAAAGCATTTTTGGACCCTTGGCGGAAGCGGGATTCACAGGCAAACTGGGACTCAGCCTTGATAAATTCCATGGCAGGGAAACGCCGAAAGCGGCTGAATTCTGCCGGGCGGCGCGCAAGGTTTTCCGTCGGGATTCGATCATTTCGGTTTCCTATGCCAGCAGGGCGCCGGAGGAAGGACTGGAAGCCGCATCCCGACTCGCCGACGAACTGGGCCTGATCATCGAGTGGTCATCTTTATTGGGCCGAAGGCTCATGGTCGGCCCCGACTTCACCATCACCGTCAATTGGAATCATCTGGCCCCGGTGGAACGGGCTGAAAAGCTATCGGGCGCCTGGGATGGTTGCTGGTTTGCGGAGGATTATTGCGAAGGTCCGGGACAAGCCTTCATCGTGACTCCCAAGGGAGAGGTGAAGCCTTGCTGCGGCTTCGCGTCCGACCTGGATCAATTGACCATTGGCAACATCCATCATGACACGGTCGCCATGATCATCCGGAGGGCGCGCCGGCATCCCGTCGTGGGCCGCATCTTCCGACACGGACTCTCGTCGATCCGTGAACAAGTGGAACGGGATCATCCGGGAGCCCTGCCGGGTAAAACCAGCAACCATTGCTTTTTTTGCTGGTATGCCTTGACGAGGGGCCTTGTCGAGGGGGCCGCTGGCCACGGAGGCAAGGTCGGAGCTTGGAAATAAAAATCCACCTTCTCATGGTGCTGGGATTTTTTTGGGCCTCGTCGCGTCTGAATCATGTTTCCGGATCGTGAAGTCGGTCGACGGCACTGAGGGAGGGCGCGCTGATGAAAGGAAAACGGCTCGCTTTCACCCTCATTGAATTGCTCGTGGTCATCGCCATCATCGGCATCCTCATCGCGTTGCTGGTGCCGGCCGTTCAAAAGGTGAGGGAAGCGGCCAACCGGATGTCGTGCCATAACAACCTCAAGCAACTGGGGTTGGCGGCCCACTCCTACGAGTCTGCCCACGGCAGGCTTCCTCCCGGATGTCTCGGCGCCAAGCCTTCCGACAGTCACCTTGCCCCGGGATTCCTCAACTATCCCTATGTCAGCAGCCTCGCGCTTATGCTGCCCGGTTTGGAGCAGGAATCACTGTTCAAGTCGATGAACTTCCAACCCATCATCGGCGCCACGGGGCCGATGTGGTCGTCTGTGCCGTCGATCAGCACGGCAGCTCAGGCCCAGCCGAGCGTATTCCTCTGCCCATCGGACACGGCAAGGACAAGAAACGACCGCGTTTTCATGTACAACTACGCGCTCAAGCTACCTGTGGCTCTTCCCGGAACCCCTCAGGCGTTGGTAACAGCCATCTTCTCCACCCCCCCCACGGGTAATCCACTGGGAAGGACCAATTACACTGGCGTGGGCGGGATCTCGGGTGGCGGGATTGGGGCCAACACCGATTCATCCGCGGGAGTCTTTTTCAGTCAATCGATGACGCGGCTTTCGGACATTCTCGACGGGACATCCCAGACGGCCATGTTTGGAGAAATTTTGTTTGACGCCCTTGTTTCATCGGCGGGAAGCGCCAGGTCCGCTTCCTGGATGGGGGTTGGTTGGTTGGGCACCCCCCTGGGCATCGACCAGACGGGGGCTTGGAACATGTATTCAAGCCGTCATTCAGGTGTGGTTGGTTTCGCATTCGTGGATGGTTCGGTTCGAACGCTCAAGTCTGGGATCAGTGCCAGCCAGTTGCAGGCCGTCATGGGCATCGCAGACGGCTCAACATGGGTTCCGGATTGAGATCATTCCATCCATTTGGAATCGGATAGACTTGGTGGCTATCTCATTGTGTTGCCGAAATGTTCAATTGAACTGAAATCTAAAATAGTGGCAGACAAGAATTTGGAAAAAATCAAAAAATCATGTTTGAAACTTGAAATGGATCAAAAAATAAATTAAAATTTTTCCTAGGATTCGTCAATCCTCCCTGCGAATCCTCTTGCTCTTCTTCATTTATCTCAAGGAGTGGTCTCCATGAACCACATTAAGCTTCGTGGGAAGGCATTCACCCTTATTGAATTGCTTGTTGTCATTGCGATTATCGCTGTTTTGATTGGCCTTTTGGTTCCTGCCGTGCAGAAGGTCAGGGAAGCTGCCAACCGGATGACCTGTACTAACAACCTTAAACAAATCGGGTTGGCGGTGCACAATTATGAAAACACTCGCCAGCATCTGCCTCCAAGCATGACCAATCGGGGTGTTTCCGTTTTGGTTCTCCTGCTTCCTTTTCTCGAGCAGGAGGCCGCGTACAGGATTTGGGAACCAACCTTCACGACCGCGGGAGCGAGCTGGTGGGGATCAAACCTCTTGCCAGTATTGCCCGGATATGGGTCAAGACCTCCCGCCGGCACCCCTTTCGCCAACACCAATGCTGTCAAAACATTTGTTTGTCCGTCGGCACCTGACCACAATTCAGCTAAAAATATGCCTCAACTCAGAATCTTTGGAATTCAGGGTAAGCATTTTCCTTCTGGGGGAATCTGGGCGAATGCTTCCCCTGCTCCTGGAATTAATGCCACAACCTACACATTCTCCGCAGGCAATGGCTTTGGTTCGACAATTTCCCAGACCGCTAAGACCAATTACCTTCCCAATATCGGATATGTGCAGAGCGACACATATATTGGTGCCATGCAATATAATAGCAACGGCAGGGGTATACCTATAAGCAGCATTCTCGACGGGACTTCAAATACTATTGCATTCTGTGAAACAGCCGGTGGTCTCAGCTTTGCTGGAACTGCCAACGCAGGCTGGAATTACTTTGCCTATGGGCATGGATATTTCGCAAGCGATTTTGGCATCTGCCCGAATTCGACGAATGCCAACTGTAACAATACCCCTGCAGGTCTTGGATTGTCCGCCGGTTTGCCTGGCAGTTTACATGGTAATAATCGAATCAATTCACTCTTCATGGACGGATCAATCCGCGCCATTAATAGTAGTCTAAACTTCTCGACATATGTGTATATTTCAGGAATCTCGGATGGGATATCCGTCAATTTTGACTGACTTTTTGTTTGTCACCAGGAGATTGAAATGAAAATTTCTATTGCTAGTATTTTTATAATTGTTGGAGTCGGCCTATCTGGATGTGGCCAATCTGCTCCTAATTCTGATCCTAAACCATCCGACCCAGCCAATGCTCCAGTTCTTAAGCAATTGAAGGCTGGTGGCGACGGGGAGCAAAAATCCGTCATGAAGCAAAACTGACCTTTGAAAGGTCGTTTCCCCGGGGGGGATGGCATGGGTATGCCACCCCCCCCATTTCATTAACCGCAGCTTGCTCATGGAAATGGTCGCTCGGCAATAACTCACAAAGCAAAATGGTGGCCGGCGCATTCCTATTCATGAATCCGAGGCCCATCCCGGAAATCAAACCAAAATCACCCACTTGTCCGCCCTTGCGTTTTGCCCATTTTTACGGTGTTTTTGATGGCGATGTTTTGATCGCCAAATGATGAATTTACGAAAATTGATCAAAAGCGTTTTGACAAATCATTCGGAAAAGCTTAAAAGGTTGGATGTGGCAACCTCTCTCGCCACATCCTCCTCATATCTCATGTCAACTGAGAGGGGTTTTCATCATGAGACCATCCCATGCCTTGAGACGGGCGTTCACCCTTATCGAACTGCTCGTGGTGATCGCCATCATCGCCATCCTGATCGGTCTTCTTGTCCCGGCCGTGCAGAAGGTCAGGGAAGCCGCCAATCGCGCCAGTTGCACGAACAACCTGAAGCAGATGGGCCTGGCACTTCATGCTTATCACGGATCTTTAGGTGTATTTCCCCAAGGTCATCGTCCTTGGGCTAATCCAGGGGTCACCACGGCCCCTTTTGAAGGTAGTTGGTCGTGGCAGGCCTACATCCTGCCTTACATCGAGCAAGAGGCCGCGTGGCAAAGCGCCAAATCGTTCGCGGCGTCTGGGGGTTCCAACTGGTACTCGTGGAACAATCCTTCCGCCGCCATCAAGTTGAAAACCTACACCTGTCCCTCAGATTCAAGGGGGCCGGTCGCCTATCCAGGGCCAGCCAATGGCTTGCCGGTCGATCAGGCCCTCACCGGTTATCTTGGAGTTTCCGGCACCGCCTCAACATCCCTGAATGGGATGCTTTATTCCGGATCGAAAGTCCGTTTCGCCGATGTCATCGATGGCACCACGAACACGATCATGGTGGGGGAAAGGCCACCCAACTCCAACTTGGAATATGGCTGGTGGTTCGCCGCCTATGGTTACGATGGCAAAGGAAATGGCGATTGCGTGATGACAACCAATGATCTTGCCATCGCCAACTACTTCAGGGCCAATTACGGCTGTGACAACACCAACATGGCGGCCAAGATCGGCCTGAAGACAGGCAAGCCTGATGTGGGCTGTGATGCCGCCCATTTCTGGAGTTTTCATCCTGGTGGCAGCCAGTTCCTGATGGGTGACGGATCGGTTCGGCTCATCAATTATTCAAGCGACAGCCTGATTCCCGCATTGACGACCACCAATGGCGGGGAAGTCAACAATCTTCCCTAGCCACACCGGATCCGCCTGATTTTGGCGGATCCATCTTCCATTTCGTCGAGGCGCAATCATGTTCAGCCGCATGCTTTCAGTTCCGTTGTGCTTGGCATTGATGGGCTGCGGTGGCGATCCTCCGCCCCCGGCCAACCTGCCCGCCGCGCCACCACCGGAAAATTCCAAGGCTGATGCGAACGCCTTGCCACGGGGCGGTAGGCAGCAACCCGATGGAGTCATGAAGGGGCCACCAGTCCGCGGGCAAGCTGCGCCCCAATAGTGGGATGAATCGACCCCATGAGGGTATTTCATTCCCGTGGCACAAGGGGGCATCAACAAGGCTTCTGAGCAGGCGATGCCTGCTTGATTTCAATGCCATGCTCTGGAAGCCAACAACGGCGTCAGTCGGCCTTGATGACCGGGGAATCCGCCCCCAAGGCGGAGTGGTAGGCCTTGAGCCATTCCGTTGTGTTGGCGGATGGCTTGACAAGAGTCAGCGGCGTCACCGGTCCGGCGCATGCCAACCCGCCCAAGTCTCCATACCGGATCGATCCGGGTAAAAAATGCGGATGTGCCGCGTCCTTCAGGTTGGAAAAACTGAACCCTTCCAGTTCGACCTCGGCGCGGGATACGAGATCTCCCGCCGCGGCACGGGCCAGCAGGGCGACAGGACCCATCGTTCCGATACCGTCCAACTCGACGGGCTTGCCTTGGTCCCGGGCGTGGGCCAAGGCCAAGAGGGCGTCACGAACCCGCTCGGTCAGCAGGGGACGGTTGTAGCACCATGTGTAAGGTGGAAATTTGGCATCCACCTTGGCCTTGGCCGGGGGACTTTCCCCTGTGCCAAGGAGGTCGACGGCCAGGAAACCCATTCCGGCGGCCAAGCCCTTGGCCACCTCGGTTGTCGGGGAACCGTTGTTGAACAAGGCTTTCTTGCCCATGGGATGGATCACCACGCGTATGGTTTTCAGTTCCTTGGCGGGGCGCAGGAACAACGCGGGAACGGCGGCGCCGTCATCGAGACGCTTGAGCCACTTCGCTTCCACCACCGCCCCGCCGGGGAGGGGGCGGGTGCCCTTGATTTCCACCCGGAACGAGTCGGGTGACGGGAGCGGACCGCCAAGCAAAACCTTGGTGACCGGTTCCAGGTGTTTTTTCCAGTCGCGCGCCTTGCCGGCGTCGGACGGGAATCGTTGCTTGAGGTCGGAGTCCTCGGCCTTGGCCAGGGCCAGCAGCAGTTCCGCCTCGCCCAACGCCGAGGGAGGCCGCTTGTGTTCGGCATCCCAGACCGAGAGCTCGTCCTTTGTGGCCAAGACGAATGGTTGTTCCTTCACGGGTTCCCGCGCGCCCAATTTCAGGTGCTTGTTGAACCAGTTGTACATGCTTTCACGGGAGACCTGGTTGTAATTGTGCCCGAATTCGGGCCAGCATTTTCCCGAGATGTTCGCGGGAGAGCCGAGCATGCCATAAAGGGTGCGCAATTGGGGCAAACCATGGGTTTCGATGGCCACCGTCCAGTCGTTGGCACCGCTGAGGGCCATGGGCTTGGGGGCAAACAGCGCCGCGATTTCGACATTGCCGGTGGCCACCCTGAGGAAGGGGGCGTTCTCGCAAACACAGCCTCCCTGCATCCGGGTGCCGACCATGACGGCCGGGAAAACGGCTGAAGGGCGCGGGTCGAGGGCGCCAAGGATGAAGGTCTGGGTTCCTCCGCCGCTGGCACCGGTCACGCCGATGCGCGCTGGATCCACGCCAGGCAGTTCCACAAGGAAATCGAGGGCCCGGATGCAATTCCAGGTTTGCAGCATCATGGCGCCGTGAAGGCGCAGCAGCGTGTCGGCCTGCGTGAACCCCCCGCGGTGCTCGATGGGGCTGCTGTCGGCGTAACCGATCATGTCGTGATGGAAAACAACGCATCCCATGCGGGCCAACTGGGCGCAGCGAGCCTGAAGGGGCGACTGGGCTCCCTCGGGTGTTTTTTCAGCCCCCGATTTCAGTTCCTTTTCCCGTGATTTGGCATCAACGGTCAGGAATCGGCCGTTGGTCCAATGGCCATGCGGGCAGAGCACGGCGGGACGGAGGCCACTGGACGAACCGGTTGGCAGATAAAGGTTGCCGGTGACAAGGTGGCCGGGGAGGCTTTCAAACACCACGCGCTGGACCTCGTAGCCATCGCGCTTCACTCCCGGCCGGATGGATGCCTTCAGTGGGTTCTTGGCCGGCCATGGATACAGTCCCACGGCAATCTGGACTTGCGCCCGAAGGTCCGCCGAGCGGGCTTTCCAGGCGTTGGCATTGGATGGGGGCGAGAAATCGAAGTCGGTGTCGTTGAGCGTGCGGGCGCGGAGATGGCGACTGTCGGGACTTGTCTCCCCTGGGGCAAGGATCGTGTCGATGCCTTGTGACGGTACAAGGGTTCCGAGCACCGCCGCGATCACAAAGCCAATCATGAATTTGATCCCCCCCATCATTTGCGATGGGAGGCAGACTAAGGCCAATCAGCCGGGTGGTCAATCAACTCAGCGGAACGAGGCCGGCGCCAAAACCGCGCCGTAGCGGATCGAGTCGATCTTCTCGCGTACGGGGCCTTGAACTTCCTCCAGGGCGCGGGAAACCTCGCGGGCTGAAGGAAGGTTCTTCCGCTCCAATTCCAAGGCCCTGATGAACGACTTTTCGGCCGCCGCTTTTTCACCGAATCCCCATTGGGCGAGGCCGAGGAAGTACTCGAACCGGGCGTCGATTTCCTTCCCGGCGTATTTGGCGGCCAGTTTCAAGGTCTCCTCGGCTTGTTCAAACTTCCCCTCAAGAACGAAACGCTTGCCCTTGCCGAAGAGCCTGTTGGCCTCGTCGCGACGCGCCAGCGGAGGCAATGTGACCGAATCGGACCCGGCGCTCTTGGATTCGAGAGCCTTGGCGATTTTGCCAAGCAGGATGACAGTTTCGGCGTCCGTCCCCGTGTCACGGGAGGCAAGGTGCTCGCGCAGCTTTTCCAAGGCCAGGAAAGGCTGGTCGTCTTCCAGCAAAACTTGGGACTTGAGAAGCGGCGGTGCCTTGGGATCGTCAAGTATCGCCTTGATTTCACGCTTGCGGGCCAGTTCGCGGGGATCCCTCACAGGCAGCACTTCCGTGTCGGCCAGCGCCGTGAGGGCCACGAGCATCCAGGCTTGAATCGTTTCCTCGTCTGTCAACAGGGCGATCGAGGAATTGATTCCGCCGGAGGCGGCCTTGAGGAGACGCAGGCGCGCCAAGCGGTATTGGAGCATCATCGGGTCGTCGGGCTTGGCGGCTTCGATGGCCCTGAAGAAAAGAACCCCGGCATCATCCTTGCCGCCCTTGGTTTCCCGGATGCGGCCAAGGACATAAAAGGCCAGCGCCTCCTTCGACTTGGATGCCTCCGTTGCCAGGGATTCGGCCTTGCCCAGGTCGGGCTTCGCCCCCGTGAGCAGCAAAAGAGCCAGCTCCGCTCGCAAACGGGGAAGGGCGGCGTCATCGGGCAACGGACTGGCGTTGGCGTTGGTGAGAAGGTCGAAGGCCTGCTGCCTTTTGCCGTTTTCAATGAGTTCACGCGCCTTGGTGATGGCCACCGAAGAGGGGCTAGCCAGGCGGGCGGAGAGCGACTTGGCGGTGTCAGCCCATGGCCCGGAAGCCTCAGTGGTTGTGGCGGCAAGCGTCTTTTTGGCTTCAGCCAGCTTGCCTTGGGCGGCATCCGCGAGAGCCGCGACGATCTTGGCCTTGGAAGCCTCCGGGCTTTCGGGCGCCGCCTTGCCGAGCACAAGCGCGGCATCCCTTGAAGCGTCCTTGGCCAGTCGGGAATCGGGGATATCCGACGACAGGATCAAGCGCCAGGATTCAAGGGTTTCCGCGGGATCGCGGCGGCGGGCCAATTCGGCGTCCCGCGCCTTGATCTGGGAATCCTTACCCATGATTTCCGCCTCGAGGCGGGCTTTTTCCTTGGCCAGGTCGGACGAGAGCTTGCGGATTTCCCCGGCGGGATCCTTGATGGCCGCCAGTCCGACGGCCTTTTCAAGCAACGGCGCCAGGCTCGCGGCCTCGGCCTTGGTTTCTCCCAATCCCGAAGCCTTCAAGTTGCCGGCAAGCGCCGTCCAGACCTTCCCATCCGCCGCGAGCTTGGCTTCCAAGGCGTTGGCCCGTGTCTTTTCCTTGGCCGCGTCGGAATTGGCCTTTTCCAGCTCCACCTTGGCGTCGGCCTTGGCGGTATCCAGATCCTTTTCCAGCTTGGTTAGCTTGGTGTCATAGGATGTCTTGAGATCATCCATGTCCTTGGTCATGGCGGCGACCGAATCCTTGAGCGTTTTTTCAGCCTTGCCGCGCTCGGACTTCAGCGTCGCTTCATGGGTCTTGGTTTGATCATCCAGCCGAGTCGCCAGGGCCGTCTTGTCCGTCAGATGCTTGTCGATTTCCGCCTTGGCCTTGCCGGCGCTGTCCTCGGCGGACTTGATTGTTTCCGCCAATTCCCCTTCGAGAGAAGCGGCCTTGGCCCCGAATTCCTTGCCGTCCTTGGCCTGGGATTTCAATTCCAAAACAAGGGCCGAGTCGGTTTGCCTGATGGTGTGGGGCAATTCAATTCCAAAGAGCCAAAGGCCCTGGCTAACCGCCAAGCCGCCCACCAAGCCCGTCATCATGCCGACAAGAACGCCTCCGCGCCGCGGCTTGGGGGTTTCTTCCTTGGGCTCTTTCTTGGGTTTTTTGGGTTGAGGGGGCGAAACTGGCGGATCGTCGAGATTCGTGGGCATCACGCCCAAATCATTGCCGCTGCTGGCGGAATCTTCCCCCGACCCCGGGGCTTGGACCACGAGGTCACCTGATGAATCCTCGCTGGAGGATGTCAGCATGCCTGCCGCTTGCCGGGTTTCGGTGGTTTCATTCTCCGGAACTTCGCCCATTTCCTCGAGGATGTCGCTGATGTCGGGGTCAGAAACCGTGCCCGAGATGTCCGAGGAATCGGCGCGATTGGCGGCGTCGTTGAGGGCGGATTCATCCAGCATATGAAAGGCGCCGGAGGAATCGGAAGAATCGCCGGCGAGAAGCGCGCTCAAGTCGGTTTCCGAGGAATCAGGGTTGGCTTGCGCGGCCTCAACCGGAGGTGGAACTAGCGGTTCCTCCCCGAACATCGCGTTCAAATCAAGCTGGTCAGGAGGCGGGGCATCGTTGGCCGGTTCTTCGCCAAACAGTTTGCTCAGGTCAGTGTCCTCGCCCGTTGGCGATGATGACGGTGGTTGCTCCGGCTGAATTTCCTCCAATCCGCCGAACATGTCCTCATCTTCGGGTTGGGATTTCTTCGGATCAGTCATGGCGGCACCTGGGAGGCAACTTGATCTGGTTTGCGAATCAATGGAATCGAATGGATGGTTTCCCACCATCGCTGTTTTAAGCATCTTCCTCAGTCTTCGCGTATTCGTCAATCCTTTGCCAGATTCCCTCATCGGTTTGGGACCGTTCATCCGATACGCAACAGCAGATACCGAATGTTATGGCATGGGCGCCTGGGTTGCAGGGCTTATGCCGGCGAGGATGTTCCGATGATCGAATTGGGGCTTGGAGTTGCCTTGGGGGCCAGCGTGACATGGTTGATCTCCAAGCTGATTTCCACGGGTGGGCAGGTGGCTTTCAGGGGCGTGGTTCAGCGAGACCATCACGATCAGGCCGATTCCATGGCGAACGTGTCAGTTCCGGTTTCGGGAACTGGCGGGCCGGTGGTTGGTTCGCTTCTCACGAAGTTGGCGGACGCTTCGCGGAAGCTTGAAGACCTGGCCCTTGTCTGTTCTGAACAAGGCATTCGCGTGGCGCTTGACGCGGTCGCCTCGGCGCGTGAAAGCCTGATCCGATCCGAAACCAGTCGTTTCCCTGAACAGGTCGCGCCCAAGACACCGATTTCGGATGCTCTTGGTAACACCAGATGGGTTTCGTTGGGCCTTGCCGTGATTTCATTGCTGGCTGGGATTGCGGGAGCCTTGCTGACCTCCCGGTGGTGGGCGGCGATGCCAAGTGCCTTGGCTGGATTGTCCGCCGGTTGCCTCATGACCGTCCGTTGGTTTAGGTTTCCCGCTTGGTGCAGCTGGGCAAGCCTCGCACTTTTAGCGTCTCATGTCGGCCTGACCGTCATGTGGCTATCCGGGCGGTCGGATGTCGAACTTGGTTGGCTTTCAGAAGCCTTCAGGCCATGGGCCGCTGGTTTGCTGGCTCTGGCGGCGACCTGCTGGCTTTCCATCAGTTTTTTGACCGGGGCCAAAATGAATTCCGTCCAGGCTTGGATAGTCTGGGCATCGGCATGCCTTTTGGGTGCGGGACTTGCCAGGTCGCGATCAGTCGAGGAAGCAATCCCCTCACTCCTGTGGGCGCTTGTGGCCTATGGCGCGACAGTCGGACTCTTTTCCAGGTGGGCCGCTGGCGCCCGCGACCGCTCCGCCGCCTTCGGCCGGATGCTACAGGCTTGCGCCATCTCCATGGCGATTTTGTGGACCGGAGCCATGGCCAAGGGAACCCCGTGGAGCCAGTTGTCAACCATTGCCATGGCGGCAACGGTGGTTTTTGTCGCGCGTGGCTTGGCATGGAATTCATTCGGATGGTGCGTGACCGGTGCCTTCACGGGATGCCTGGCGATCTTGGCGGCAGGCCGTCACCTGGAATTGGGGACGGGCATCCTCTTGGCCTCCACCTGTGGTTGGCTTGGTGTTCACTCCCTTGCGGTTCAAGCCTGCGCGGTGCGTTGGGGTGAAAGAAGACGGCAGTGGCTCGATTATCAATCTATTGTGGCCCTGTCGTGCCTCGGCGTTCCGGCGTTGGCTTCATTGGCCTGCCGGTGCCTGCTGCTGGAAGCCGACTGGCTTGTCGAACTGGCCTCCATCGCGGCCACACCGGCGTTCCTTGCGAGTTGCATTCCGGCATGCGCCTCTGCCGTAGTCGCCCTGCGGCGATTCGGAGTTGTTGTTCGCGATGGCTTGGTCGCTGCCTGCCTTGTGATGTTCGCGGGATGGGCCGGCGGTACTGGAGCGGCTGCCGCCCTTGGGGTGATGGCGATTGGAGGCGTGGCGTTATCGCTGCTTACCAGTGGAGCGGGGCGATGGTTTGCGGCTTTTCTGGCCGGATTGTCCATCACATTCACTGCCATCCTTGAATACCTTGAGCCTTCGACATGGCCCGTGGCATTACAGGCTGTTTCCGCCATGGCGATTGTCACGGGTTGCGTTCTCGGGATTCGGGGAAGCGCTGCCTGGTGGCATCTTTCGGGACTTTCTGTCGTCCCATTGGCGATTGGCTTGTCCATTGGCATGCATGGCGGGATTCCGCTGATGATCGCCGGGCTCTCTGGAGGTTGGTCCGCCCTCGGGCTTTTCCTCAGGGTTTGCCGGTTCTCCGATGGGGAGGACCGGGATGAATCTCCCCGGCTGGCCATCCTGACGGCCGCGATGGCGTGTTCGGCTTTCTGCTGGATTCAAGGATTCGGCAGCCAGGCAGACATGCCTCAGCGATATCTGGCCTTGGCGGGAAGCCTTGCGGCATGGTTGGCCGCCACCCGTTATGGCGACCTCGCGCGGCGCCAGGTGATGCACCTGGTTGCCATGCTGTTGGCCGCTGGCCATGTGGGAATTATGGTTGCTTGCGCGGGCGGCCATTCCGAGTTGGCCTGGCTGGCATGTGCCGTTACTGCTGGTTCAGGAGTTGTCGGATCCGTCGCATTACTCATGTTTCTTTGCCATGACCTGTCTTCCGGTTGTCTTGTCATGGCGCGTCTGTCCTCGGTTTTCATTTTGGTCGCGGCAACCGGTTCTGGAATGGAACCGACCATCGCGAGGACGGCGCTGCCATTGACCTTGGTCCTGGCGGCGGCATTGGCCTGGCTTGTTTCCCTGGAACTGGACAGGCGCAGGCGCGTTGTCGCCATCGGATGGCGGACCATGTCGTTTTTCGCTGGCGCCGCTGCCGTTTCCTGCGCCAGTTGGTGCGTCATTTCCCCTGAGAGCGATTCCTTGGCGCTTCGGCGGGTCAGCATGGCGGTTTTCGGATGGTGCCTCGGGCTATCCGTTGTCGCCGCCGTTGCCGGCGGACGGGTTTCCGCCGCATGGTTGACGCGCAAGGCAGCCAAGGGAGCGCTTGGAAAAACCGAATGGATCGCCATCGGAGGCTTGTTGATGGCCTTGGTTCTCGAAGGGGCGAGGTATTCCGGCCCGGGTGATTCGGCTTGGCATGGTTTGCCCACGGCCATCGCGCTGGCCTCATCCTTTGGGCTGTTTGCCATGTCGAGGCAATTGCGAGATGGCAAGCCCAGGGTTTGGTCGTTGGTTCTGCCCGCGTTCGGCCTGCTGCTGCACCTCGCTTGGACATCCAACCGGGGAGCCGAAGAGAATCTCGGCCTTCTCCACATGACTTCCGCCTGCCTTGTGGCCTTGGCCGCGGCTTGGCATGCCCGCGGCTTGAGCGGGTCGGAAGTGCTGCGCACGGCGGGTGTCGGCGCCTTGGCGGTGGTGATTGGCCTTTGCCTTCTCGAAGCGCGGGGGACTTCTGAAACGGGACCACAAAGGGCATTTTTCAGTGGCGCCTTGTCAATCCATGACCAGGCTGCCCGCGGCTTGAACACCCTGATGGTGCTTGGCGGACTCCTCGTGGCCTGCGGACTGACGGGTGGGCCACGCTCGCTGTGCGCGGGCGGTGCCTCGTTGGCCCTTCTTTCGGCGGCGGCCGGGCAGGCTGTTGACGGGCAATCGCTGTTCGCCGTTGCGCCCCAGGCCTTGGGTGCCTTGGCGATTGTGATGTCGCTCATCCGCAAAGAAGGTGAAACCCCAGCGGCGGTATTTGCCGGGTCAAGTGGTAGGGAGTCGAGGGCCGCCTGAGCACCCGAGCAGCGTCTCGGCCCTGTGAATGACATGTTCCACCAGCGGAATTGACTTAAAGGGGATCAGGCGGCCGGTTGCCTCTGGAACCGGTTCCGCCAGCAAGGCCTGGCTGGCCGCCACCAGCCAGGCCGTTTTTTTTTGCCGCGCCAGTCGCCTGAGGTGGGCCGCGACCGATTGCGGCCTTCCTCTAGTGATGAGCTCAAGCCAGACCCAACTTCCGTCGGATTCCCTCGTCAGCCGGAGGTCGGGAATCCAGTAGCCGTCATCCAACTCCACCGGTTCCATTTCAGGCTCGATTTTCCATTCCGGCGCTTCCTTGGCAAATAGGGAAACCAGCGCCATTGCCTCCGTTGAGGGGCCAGGTATCGGGCCGGGCGCGCGGAACCCCGGGCCGCTCGCGTGGGTGAGTTCCAAATGGCAGGGAGTCCGCTTGGCGCCCCAGAGGATTTCCGCGACGAGGTGAAACTTCGGCAGGCACAGGATCCATGGAATGAAGCACGCGAGTTGCATTCCGTGCTTGACCGTTTCCTCAATCAGGTTGGCGGGTCCGTCGAACGACAATTCGAGCCTGCCCGGGGTTGGCCTCCGCGAGGCAACCAGCAGCCTGTGGAACCGTGAAGCCCTGAGTATGGCCCGGACCGTCTCGGGTCTCGGCCGGCCAAGGGTGACAATCACGCGCGTCGAACGCAGCAGGGCACCCTGAACGAGACCGAGGTTGTAGTCGTCGAGGAGTCGCGAGGAGTCTACGGGCTCGAATTCCCTGACGATTTCCTCAGACGGCAGGTCGGAATACAGCGCCGCCTCGACACCGGCGGCATCAAGCCCCATGGTGATGCCGATGCCCGAGAGGATTTCATCGCGGGGAAACGGGGAAACGCCCGTGGCCCGGGCCCTGGCCGCCTCCCTGAAAACGATTGCGCGCAGCGCGGCGGCATCCGGGCCCTCGGGCGATGAGGTGTCGCATCGCTTCCAAAGCAGGTGAATGAGTCCCTTGGCCACCGCCGGATGGACCGGCCCTTGGGCCGCCGCTTCAGCGGCCGATTGCGTTTCCTCCCTCGAGGCGCCCTTGGCAAGGTTGAATACGGCGACAAGCCGTGAAGCCAGTTCGGCGATTTCGGTGTTCGCGGGATCGATCATCGCGAGGCGAAGCTTGCCCCGTTGAACCCGCGCCCTGACCAGGTCACCGGTAAGCATCGTGGTCCCGCCGCCTTTTCGACACGGCCGCCTCGCCACTGTCCCTGACCACCAGCTCGAACAAGCGCGCCTGCTTGTCTCCCGATCTCCGCAGGATCCTTCCCAGCCGCTGGACATGTTCCCTGGGCGTGCCCGATCCCGAAAGCACGACGCCTATCGAGGCCGCGGGAACATCGACACCCTCGTTGAGGACCCGGCTTGTCGCGATGACCGGAAGCTCGCCCGAATGGAACGCCCTGAGCCATTCCCGCCTCTCGGCCGGCCTGGTGCGGTGGGTGAGGGCGGGCACAAGAAAACGCCTTGAGATATCGTAAACTGTCGCGTTGTCGGATGTGAAAACAAGCATCCGTTCGCCCGCGTGCTGCCGCATGAGTTCCTCGAGCTTTTGAAGCTTGGCCTCGGCCCGCTGCACGATCCGGCGTTGTTCCCGATAGGCCTTGAATGCCTCGCGGCCTTCCGGTTCCCGCGCGGCGGCCGTGATGAAATCACGCCATCCCGACGGGGAACCCGTGTCGATGCCACGGCTTGTCACGAAGTCCCTGTAAGTCTCCCGGGCCTTGTCGTGCCGCTCCCTTTCAACCGGATTCAACTCGACCCAGATCCTTTTAGTGACATATTCGGCGAGGTACTCGCCGGCCAATTCGGAGATTTCCCGGCGGTACACAAGCGGTCCGACCAGGCTGTTCAGGAGGTGTTCGCCGCCATCGGTGCGCTCGGGAGTGGCGGTGATGGCCAATCGGAACGGGGCGATGCTTCCCGTGGCCGATTGCCGGTATGCCGCCCCCGGCAGGTGGTGGGCCTCGTCGAACACCACCATGCCGTACCTTGGACCCCAGCGGTCGATCAGCAGGTGGGCGGAATCGTAGGTGATCGCCGTGACGGGTTTCCAATCCCTTTCGCCTCCGCCCACGGTGCCGACCTCCGTTTCCAACAGCCGTTCAAGCTCCACGCGCCACTGGGATACCAGTTCCAGCGTCGGTGCCACGACGAGGGTGGACCTGCCGGCGCGGCTGATGGCGAGGATGGCGGTGAAAGTCTTGCCTGTCCCGGTGGGAAGCACGACGACTCCCCGGCCGCCAGCCTTCCACCAGGCATCGACCGACTGGGCCTGATGGGGAAACGGTTCCCTGCCGAACGCCTTAGGGAATTCCAACTTGTCGTATTTCCGCGCCAGGTCCGCGTGCGCGATGCCATCTTTGTGCAGGAGCGAGACGAGCGACCTGTAGTGGATGGCGGCGCAGCGCAGGCAACGGGCGCGAGGGTCGTTGACGGCCTGGGGAAACAGCCGGGAAAATCCGCCCGGGGCGCCGCGCAGTTCAAGCGTTCCCGAATTGAAGGTGATGGTGAATTCCGTTTCATCCATGAGTCCATGGTAACGATCGGAATCGCCCGATGGTATGGGGGCGGTCAGCCGCCGGGCACACTGTCGGATTCGGCCAGCGCCCGCCTCGCCATGGCCAGCGCCCGTTCGACCATCACATAAAAAACCGGGACAAGAACGAGTGTCACCATCGTCGAAACGACGATCCCACCGATGATGGCCCTTGCCATGGGCGCACGCGTCTCGGCTCCGGGGCCATACCCGAAAGCGGCGGGCACGGCACCGGCCACTGTCGCGATCGAGGTCATGAGGATGGGCCTCAGCCTCACCGGAGAAGCCTCCAGAACCGCCTTGTCGGGTGCCAGGCCCGATTTGGCCAGCGAGTTGGCGTAATCCACCAAAATGATCGAGTTTTTCTTGACCAGGCCCATCAGCAGAACAAGGCCGATCAGGCTCATCATGTTGAGCGTGTCGCCCGTCCACCACAGGGCCACCACGGCACCTGTCAGCGCGAAGGGCATGGCCAACAGGACCGTGAGCGGATGGACGAATGAGTTGAATTGCACACCCAGGATCATGTAGGCGACCACGATTCCGAGAACCAGCGCGAAAACAAGGCTGTCAATGGTTTCGCGCATCGCCTGGGCGTTGCCAAGCTCGACGAGGGTTACCTGGGCTGGCAGGATCTCCGCGGCGATTTTCCTGGCGCGGTCGAGGGCCTCACCCTGGGCGATTCCCGGACCCGGATTGGCCGTGATCTCGATATTCCGCTGATGGTTGTACCGGGTGATCACGGGAGTCGCGGGAACGATGCGCACCTTGTCCTGGTCCACCAGGTCCTTGACCGGCACGAGACGGTTGTCGCCCAGCCTCAGGTTGAGGTCCATCAGTTCCTCGGGCGTGGCCGTCTGCTGTTCCCGCAACTTCACCCGGATGTCGTAGCGCCTTCCGCGGTCGGTGAACTTTCCAACCCTTTCGCCGCCCACCAGGAGGTTCATGCTGTCGGCCAGGCGCGCGACGGGGATTCCGAGCAGGGCCAGCTTGTCCCGGTCGGGGTAGAGCCGAAGTTCGGGTTTTCCAGGCCTATGGCTCGTGTCGAGGTCTTGAAACACGGGACGGCCTTGGGGATCCCTGTCCTGTTCCATCCTCCCGAGCAATTCATGGGCGAGCCCAGGCAGGATTACCCAATCCCCTTGGATCGAAAAGTCGATGGGATAGCCTTCCTGGGCCGTGAATCCCTCGGTGGATTGGTCTCGGACGATCACATGAATGTCTCGAACCTCGGAGAACTTCCTCCTGATGAGGTCGAGCATTTCCCGCTGGCTTCTCGACCGGCTTGCCCGCGGGACGAGTTGCACGAAAAGGTCGGCCTCGTTCATCAGGAGGCCGGAATCGGTTCCGACGGTGGAGAGAACTCCCTCCACCTCGCTCATTTCGGCAAGGCGGTCCTCGCAAACTCCCAGAAGGTTGCTGATCTGCTCGATGTTGGCATCGACCGGCCCGATGACCCGGACAACCAGCCGGCTTTGGTCCTCCGAGGGAATCAGTTCCCGGCCGAGCCAGCCGAGCGCGAAGAACGCCGCCGTGAAGACGATAAGGGCGCCACTCGCCCCCATCACCACGGGCCACATCGCCAGCGAGAGTGCCAGAAGGCGCCCGTAGGCCAGGGCGATCATGTCGACGCCCCTGGAAAACGGATCAAGGACCGCCGGCCTGAAAAGCCGCCTGTTGAGAAAGGCGTAAACAGGCGGTCCCCCCGCCAGGATGGCGAAGGCCAGGGCAAAGTCGCCCACGGGTTCCCCGATCCAGGTCCATGGCGTCGCGGGGCGGGGCAGGCCGGACCATTCGGCAATCGAGGTGATAGGCCAGACCCACGGCCGCAGCCATGCGATTTGTGGAAATCCCAGCCTGGACACGATGAGGATTGTTGCCAGGAACAGGGACATCGCCAAGGCTGCGCGCCAACCTCCCGCCTTGGTGGTTTCGCGGGACAGCGAGCAGAGCATCGGGGTGATGGTGAGCGCTGAAACAAGTGACAGCATCACCGCCACCCCCACCGTGACCCCGAACTGGAAAAAAAACCTGCCGATGGTTCCGCTGAGGAAGGCCACGGGCAGAAAAATGGCAAGGATCGACAGTGTGGCGGCGATCGCGGCGAAACCGATCTCACGGGAACCATCGCGGGCCGATTTCTTGGAATCCTTACCCATTTCGCGGTGCCGGTGGATGTTTTCCAGGACCAGGATCGCGTCATCGACAACAACCCCGACGGAAAGCGACAATCCCAAGAGGGTCATCAGGTTGAGGGTGAACGGTTCAAGGCCGATCCACCGCACGGCGTAATTGAGAAAAAAGAAAGTTCCCAGTAGTGATGTGGGTATGGAAAGGCAGATGTTGATGGTCGTTTCCAGCGAACCCAGGAACAGGTAGCAAACCACGGCGGTGAGCAGCACTCCCAGGATAAGGGTGAGCTTGAGTTCCTCGATGTTCTCCCTGACAAATCGTGATGAATCAACGGGCATGGCCAGGTCGATGCCCCGCGGCAGCAGCCTTGCCAGTTTTGGCATCTCCTCGCGAACCGCGTCGCAAACCGCGACCAGGTTTCCCCCGATCGCTTTCCTGACGCCGATAGCGACGGCGGGCAGGCGGTTGTATCGGGCCAGGCCACGCTTGTCGACCGTGCTGTCGGCGACGACCGCGACATCGTCGAGGCGGATGGTCTGGCCGGCTTTCTGGGTCACCACCAGCCGGCCAAGTTCCCCCAGCGAGACGGCCTCGCCCATCACCCGGAGGTTGAATTCCACCTGCTGGCTCTTGATGTATCCGGCGGGAAGCTCGGCATGCTGCCTCTGGATGGCCATCCGGACATCCTCGGCGGAAAGGTTGAACTGCCTGAGCTTGTCGCGGTCGACATGCACGCGCACATTCCGTTCCTGAAGCCCGGCGAACTGGATGCCTCCCACGCCCGGCAGCGAGGAAAGCAGCGGCTTGATCTCCTTTTCCGCGATGTCGCCAATCTTTCCCACCGGATAAGCCCCCGATAGGGTCAGCCAGGCGACGGGAAGGTTGGCCGGATTGATCTTGCTGATCACGGGGGGGTCGATGTCGGTGGGCAACTTCCGGCGAGCGGCGCTGACGGCGTTTTGGACATCCTGCATCGCGACATCGATGTTCCTTCCGAGTTGGAAGTAGACGGTGGTGATGCTCCTTCCCTCGAGGCTTTCGGACATCGTGTAATCAACGCCCTCGACGGAGGCGACGGCATCCTCGACGACATCCGTGACATCGCCGTCCATGATTTCAGGGGACGCCGCCTCGCGCGTGATGACGATGCTGACGACCGGGAAGTCGATTTCCGGGAATTGGCTAATGCCCATTTCCCGATAGCCCATCCATCCGAACACCATCATGGCGGCTCCCACCATGACGGCGAACACGGGATTCCGGATCGACAGTTCCGAAAGCCTCATCGCTTTGCCGCCCCGGGGGAATCGCCGCCCGCGAGCCACTCGGAGAGCCGTTCCAGTTGCAAGTAGATCACGGGAACCACGAAGAGCGTGACGAGGGTGGAAAGGAAGCAGCCCCCCAGGATGCTGCGGGCCAGGGGCGCTCGTGTTTCCGAGCCCGGACCGACCCCGAAAGCCATGGGAACGGCCGCGACCATCGTGGCCATGGTCGTCATCAGGATGGGACGCAGGCGCTGGGGGCATGCCTCCATCACAGCCATCAGCAATCCTCGCCCGGCCCGCCTTCTCTCGCGAATCACATCGACGAGAATGATCGAGTTTTTCATCACCAACCCCGCGAGTAGCACCATTCCGATCATGCTCATCAGGTTGAGGGTGTCGCCCGAAAACCACAGCACGGACAAGGCCCCTGTCACGCCGAACGGAACGGCCACGAGAACCGTGAGGGGGTGAACCAGGGAATTGAACTGGATGCCGAGAATCATGTAGGAGGCGATGAACCCCAGCGCGAGGGCGCCCCACATGCTGTCGAGTGTTTGCTGCATCGCCTGGGCGTTGCCAAGCTGCACGATCCTGTAACTTTCAGGAAGATCCAGATCGGCGCGGGTCTGCCTGGCGATCTCACCGGCCCTGGCGATCGCCTCCCCCTGGGAAATCCCGGGGGCCATGTTGGCCGTCAGCTCAACCTTCCTGAGGTGGTTGTACCTGGCGATGAGGGGGAGCGTGGAGATGGGCCGCCTGCTCACCAGGTCGGCCATGGGAACGAGAGCCGATCCGGGCGCGGTTTCATCGCCGCCCGCGCGGATGTAAAGATGGTCGATGTCGTCGGGACTCGACCTTTCCTGCTCGGCAAGACGAATGCGCACATCCCGGCGACGGGATCCCTCGGTGAACCGGCCCATCCTGACCCCACCGAACGCGACATTGAGCGTCCAGGCCAGCCTTTGGGTCGTGACCCCCGCGTCAGCGGCGCGATCCCTGTCGGGGCGGGCATGAATTTCCGTCATGCCCGGGCGGTAATCGCTGTTGACATCGGAAACGGCACCGCTCGAGATGAGCCTTCCGCGGATCTCCTCCGACAGGCGGATCACGGTTTCCCAATCGGGGCCCTGAATGGCGAAGTTGACCGGGTAGCCGCGGGAGCTGGTGAAGCCTTGGGTTGAAAGGTCAAGCGCGATCGCCCGCATTCCGGCGATGCGTCCGAGTGTTCGCCTGGTGAGGTCGATCACCTGCGACTGGCTGAGCGTCCTGAGGTGGCGCGGCACAAGCCTCACGAAAATGGTGCCTTCGCTGACGAGGGCGCCCGGCCTGATCGCCACGGCGCTGTAAACCGTCGCCACCAATTCCTCATCGGTGACGGGATCCTTCAGGCCAATCATCGTCCTTTCACAATCGGCCAGCCTGTCGTCGACATAGTCGAGGCTCGACCCGACCGGACACACGACATTCACGATAAACCTATTCTGGTCTTCGCTGGGGACCAGTTCCCTGCCGATGGGCTTGAAGTCGAGCCGGGCGATCCCAGTCGCGGCTGCGGCTGGGCCCGGAAGGGGTACGGAGGCCCCGGCCAGGAACAGCCAAGCCGCCGCGGCGACGAGTGCCCCGCCGGCCAGCACCAGGGGTTGCCAACGGAGGGCCAGCCTGAGGAAGAACCTGTAGGCCGAGCCCGCCAGCCACATCACAAATTCCATGGGCTTGATGACCAAGGGAACAACAATCAAGCTGTCCGCGAGCCAGGAACAGCGTTTGGCGAGGGACAAGGGAAGACCGATCCATCCCGGGCGAACGGGTGGCGCCGGGGTCCCGGAATGCCTCACGGACAGGAACCTCGCGCAAAGAACCGGGGTGATGGTCAGCGACACCACGAGGGAGAGCAGCACGGCGACCGTCACGGTGATGCCGAATTGGAAGAAAAACCTGCCGATGGCCCCCTTCATGAAGGCAACGGGCAGAAAGATCGCGGCGATGGATAGGGTGGCGGCCAGGGCGGCGAAGGTGATCTCGCGGGAGCCCCGCCTGGCGGCGACCGCGCGGCTTTCGCCCGCCTCCATGCGCCGGTAAATGTTTTCAAGCACCAGTATCGCGTCGTCGACGACGACGCCAACGGAAAGGGACAACGCCAGCAATGTCATGAAGTTCAGGGTGAAACCTCCCGCCTTCATCACGACCATCGTGCCCAACAGCGATGTCGGGATGCTGACGCAGACATTGAGCGTGCTGGATGCCGATCCAAGGAACAGCAGGGTGACCATCGCCGTCAGGCAGATTCCCGTGACCAGTGCCAACTTCACTTCCTCGATGTCCTCGCGGATGAACATCGAGTAATCAACGGAGATGCCGATCTCGAGGCCCTCGGGCAAAAGGGCCCGCAGTTCGGGCAGGCGCTTCTTCACCTCGTCGCACAGTCCCACGACATTGGCCCCGTTGGCCCTGAGCACCCCCATGCCGACGGTGGTCTGCCGGTTGAAGCGGCCGAGGCCCCTTCTGTCGGTGAGGCCGTCCTCGATGTCCGCGACATCCTCGAGGCGGATGAGTCCCCCGTCTGGCGACTTCGCGACGACGACCCTGCCGAACTCGGCCGGTGTCCTCGCCTCGCCCATGATGCGAACAGTGATTTCCTGTCCCTCGGTCTTCAGGTACCCGGCCGGCCGCTCGACATGTTCCTCCCTGAGGGCGCGAACCACATCAAGCGGGTCGAGGCCGTGCCTTCGCAGGTCGTCGCCCCTGAGCCAGATGCGCATGTTCCGCTGCCTCAGGCCTCCGAACATGACGCCACCGCAACCGGGGATGGTCTGGATACGCTGCTTGAGAAGCGTGTCAACGATATGATTGATCTCTGACAGCGGCCGCTTGCCGTGCGTCGCCAGCCACATCACCGGGAACTTGTTGAAGTTGATCTTGCTGATCGTTGGGGGATCGATGTCGGCTGGGAGGCGGTGCGCCGCGGCGGCGACGGCGTTCTGCACATCCTGCATGGCGGCGTCGATGTCACGGTGGAGGTGGAAGAACACCGTGACAACCGATTGTCCCTCGAGGCTCTGAGATTGGATGTAATCGATCCCTTCGATCTGGGAGATCGCGTCCTCGATCACATCGGTGACATCATTGTCCATCACCTCGGGAGATGATGCCTCGCGGATGGTCGCGATGCTGACGACAGGAAAGTCGATTTCAGGCAGTTGGCTGATGCCGAGGTCCTTCCACGCCAGCAACCCGAACACGACCATCGCCGCCGAGACCATGACGGCGAAAACCGGGTTGCGAAGGCTTGTGTCGGAAAGACGCATCAGGTTTTCATGGGCCTTGGGTGGCCGCCAGTATCCGCTTGGCCAATTCAGGCGGCATGTCGATGGGGGTGCGGTTTTCCAGGGCTTCGGCACCCTTTCTCACGATATATTCACCGGGTGAAAGCCCCCTGACAACCTCGACGAATCCCGGTTGGCGCCGGCCCAGCTGCAGATCGTTCACTTCCTGGGCGACCCATTCGATGGATCCGTCCGACATCCTCGCCGGCGCGGGCCGGAAAACCACGAATCCGCGTTCCGTGGCCCTGACGGCCTCCTCGGGAATCACCACGGTGGATTCGGGCCCGGGAAGGGGGAAGGTGAGCCGTGCCGTCATGCCTGGCCTGACCTTCTCGAGGAAAGGCTGGGGTGGCAATTCCGCCTTGCACTCGAACATGCGGGTGTCCGGATTGGCCACATCGGAAATGAAGAAGATCCGCCCGTGGAACCGGGGGCCCTCGAGGCCGGGGAGGGTGAAACGCACCTGATAGCCCGACCCCAGGGCGCCAGCCTGGCGCGCGACAAACGCGGCAAGGCCCGCCTCGGGCGTCGTCAGGAAAAGGGCTGCGGCGCTGGCCGCCTCGGTCTTGTCGCGAACACGATGGATTTCCTCCATGGCGACGGCCGCCCCGATGGCCTCCCAGAAACCGGAAAGGCCGGCAACCACCTGCCCGGAGATGTCACCCGTCTCGGCCTTGTCCCTGGCCTCGCGGAGAAAACGAGATGACTTTTCAGGAACATGCCCGGCCACGCGAAGCCTTGTGAGGTCGGCCATGGTCAGGATGACGGTGTCGGGTTTCACATACTCGCCGACATTTCTCCTCCGCTGGTTGATTTGGCCGGCGAAGCGGGGGCGCACTTGTGACTTGCGCCAGTTCAGCTCAGCCCTGACGCGGGCCGCCGTTGCCGCTTGCCACTCGGCGACCATGGCCCGGCTTTCGGCCCTTGCCGCGACAAGTTCAGCCGCCGCGGCATTCAAGTCGGCCTGCGCCACCATCAGGTCGCTCTTGCGTTGTTCCCTTTCCTCCACGGAACTGATGGCCCTCTCACCAATCACCATCATTCTTTCGGCGAGCAACTGCCTCGACTCGGCGCGTTTCTGGGATGCCATCGACTTTCCCTCGGCCGCTTCCGATTTCCTGAGGGCGGCCTCCGCGCGTTTTTCTGTGGCCACGGCGGTGTCGAGCGCGCTCTTGTACAGGTCTTGGTCGATTCGAGCCACGACGGTGCTGGTGTCGACATGCTGGCCTTCGCGCACCAGCATGTCCTCCAAAACCCCCTCGACTCCCGCCGGTATTTCGGTTTGTCGTTCCGCCTCGATGGAGCCGATGCTTTCCTCGACGGCGATGATCCGCTGGAAACCCACCTGGTGAAGTTCAACGCTTCTCTTGAGCCTGACTTGTGATGGCCGGGTTTCGCTGCCGCCCTTGGGGGCCTCCGCCCCGTGTCTTGAGCAGGCGGAGATACAGAGTGCCGCCGTCATGGCCAAGGCGCTGATCAATTGGGTTCGGCGCGATGGGGCCATGAGAACTGCTTGATTCTTTCGTGGGGAGGTAGCGAGACAACACATAAGCTAAGCCACCGCGAAAATGCCGTCAATCAACTCTGTCCATGCCTTGGAAACCACCAATGGGTATTGCGGGTCAACCGCCCAATTCCTATCTGACCATCAATTTTTCATGATCCTAAAATGATGTAGACTAGCTAACGCAGAAAGTGAGGCCCGAAAGATGGCCTGAGATTTGCGTCCGCGGAGTTGTCCATGTTGTCCCATCCGCTGAAAGTCTTCTCGGGCCGCGCCAATCTTCCCTTAGCCGAAAAGATCGCGCTCAGCCTGGGCGACACTTTGGGAAAAATGACGGTGGCGTCTTTCCCCGATGGCGAAACCATGGTCCGGATCGACGAGGATGTTCGAGGTCGCGATGTTTTCGTGGTTCAGCCGACATGCCCGCCGGTGAATGAAAACCTGATGGAATTGCTGGTGATCCTTGACGCGTTCAAGCGCGCCAGCCCCTCCCGGTTGACGGTGGTTCTCCCTTACTACGGATACGCCCGCCAGGACCGGAAGGATGTCGGCAGGGTGCCCATCACCGCGAAGCTTGTGGCCAACCTGCTGGTGTCGGGAGGAGCCAACCGGGTTCTGGCCCTCGACCTTCATGCGGCCCAGATTCAGGGTTTCTTCGACATTCCCGTGGATCATCTCCATGCCGGCCCGGTCATCAACGACTATGTGAGAAGCCAACGGATTCCGCAGGCCGACTTCGTCGTTCTGAGCCCGGACGAGGGAAGTATCAAGAAGTCGTTGATGTACCAGAAGCGTTTGGGCGGGTCGATTGCCATCGTTGACAAGCGAAGGGCCAGCGCGACGGAAACGAGCCAGGCCAACCTTATTGGCGCGTCGCTGGAGGGGAAATCCGTCTTCATATTCGATGACATGATTTCAACCGCCGGCAGCGTGGTGGGCGCCGCGAATGTGGCTCACAGGAGCGGTGCGCGGGAAATCACGGTCTGCGCCACCCATGGAGTCCTTTGTGGCGCCGCCATTGAAAGGCTTCAGTCGGCGCCGATCAAGGAAGTCGTTGTGACGGACTCGATTCCGCACGCCATCGAAAAGATGATCCCCAAGATCAAGGTCCTGTCCGTCGCCACACTGCTGGCCGAGGGTATCCGTCGCATCCACCACGACGAATCGGTCAGCAAGTTGTTCGAGTGAGGGGCGCAGATCAGGCGATAATCGCCTTGGCCACCTCTCCATGGACATCCGTGAGCCTGAAATCCCTGCCGGCATGCCTGTAGGTCAGCCGCTTGTGGTCGAGTCCGAGCAGGTGAAGGATCGTGGCATGCAGGTCGTGGAAGTGAAGCTTGTCGCGGACGCCATAGTAGCCATATTCGTCGGTTTCCCCAAATGAAAATCCGGTCTTCACACCGCCTCCAGCCATCCACATCGTGAAGGCATGGGGGTGGTGGTCTCGGCCGTCGCGCCCTTGCCCGGCGGGTGTCCTGCCGAATTCACCGCCCCAAAGGACAAGCGTGTCGTCCAGCATTCCACGGCGATCAAGGTCGTCCAGCAGCGCGGCGATCGGCTGGTCGACCTCTATGGCGTTGCGGGCGTGGTCTTTTTTGAGGCCGCCATGCTGGTCCCACTTGTAGCTGTGAGAGACCTGGATGAAGCGCACGCCTTTTTCCGCGAATCGTCGGGCGAGAAGGCAAAGCCTGCCGTAATTGCGTGTTTCCGGCCTTTCAAGGCCGTACATACGCAAGGTGGCTTCGCTTTCTCCTGAAATGTCCTGAAGTTCGGGCGCCGCCGCCTGCATCCTGAAGGCCAGTTCGAAGCTTTCAATCCGGCCTTCAAGGGCCTGGTCCGGGCCGGATGCGTCGAGGCGCGCCTGATTCAAGCGCTTCAAGTAATCAATCACATCCCTTTGGGCCTCACGCGGAGTCGACCCGCTGATGAAGGGAATCGCCACCTTGTCGGCCGGGGTGCCGGATGTTCCCAGCGGTGTGCCCTGGAACACGGCGGGAAGGAAGGCGCTCGACCAGTTGTTCACTCCCCCGTGGCTCAGGGATGGGCAAAGGCTCACGAAGGCGGGCATGTCACGGTTTTCGGTGCCCAGTCCGTAGCTGATCCATGAACCCATGCTAGGCCTGATGAAGGTGTCCGAACCCGTGTGCAGCTCAAGCAAGGCACCGCCATGCCGGGAGTTCGAGCCGTGCATGGCATTGAGAACGCACAATTTGTCGGCGTGCGTGGCCACATTGGGGAAAAGCGAACTCACCCAAAGTCCCGACTGGCCATGCCGGCTGAACTTCCAGGGCGAGGCAAGAAGATTGTCGGTGGGGCTTGAAACGATCCTGGGCTTGGCGAAGGGAAGCGGCTTGCCGTCGTCCCTGTCCAGGAGGGGCTTGTGGTCAAAGGTATCGACATGGCTGGGACCGCCATGCATGAAAAGGAATATTACCCGCTTGGCCTTCGGGGTGAAGTGGGGCTTCCTGGGGGCGAGCGGATCGTTACCCACGGCTGAACCGGCCGCTTCCTGCCCCAAAAGGCTGGCAAGGGCCATCGCGCCAAATCCGGTTCCGCTCGTGACAAGCATTTCCCTGCGTGAAGGAGGCTGCCTAATCGACATGGATGAACTCGCTGCTGGCCAGGATGGCGCGGCAGAACTCCTGCCACGCCTTGAGCGATGCCTTTGACGGATCGCCTGAAAAACGCGTCTTCAATGCGGCAATAAACCTCGCGGCCTCTTCCGTTTCAGGTTTTTCAGGGGGCCTTGAATAGGCCGCCAGGAACACCGACCTGATTCTTTTCTGGTCGGTTGCAGCACTGTCAGAAAGGAGTTTTGCGGCCCAGGATAGTGTCTTCTCATTCACCAGCCGACTGTTGAGCAGGGCCAGGGCCTGTGGCGCCACCGTGGTTGTCACCCGCTCCCCGTTCGATGATCCCGGATCGGCGAAATCAAATGCCTGAAGAAACTCGTAGAGGGAACTTCTCGTGATAGGCAGGTAAACGGTGCGGCGATCGACATGATATTGGTCGAACTTCTCGCTCGCGGTGCTGGTGACATACTTGTGGTTGCCAACGGTCATCAACGACCCGCCCGTCGTCCTGTCCAGGTCTCCGGCGACGAAGATCACGCCATCCCGGATCACCTCGGCTTCCATCCGTTTCCTGTTCATTCGCCAGAACAGTTGGTTGTCAGGATCCTGCCGGAAGGAATCCCCGTCGTAGGCGCAGGACATTTGATAAGTCGAGGTGTTCATGATCCTTTGGTGAAGTTTCTTGATCGACCAGCCATCCTTCTCGAATTCGGTGGCAAGCCAGTCGAGGAGCGGCTGGTTGGCCGGTCGAGATCCCAGGGCGCCAAAATTGTCAGGGGTTCTTACAAGTCCGCCCCCGAAGTGCCAGTGCCAGACGCGATTGACAAGCACGCGTGAGGTGAGTGGATGGCCTTTCTGGGTGATCCATCGGGCCAGTTCCAGCCTTCCGCTCGCACCTGCGCCGATTTTCGGACGATCGGCGGTTTCGATCGCCTTGGGGAAATCACGCGGAGAATCCTTGCCGAGCGTCAGGTAATTCCCACGCAGATGCACCTTGAGGTCTCCAATCGATCCCTCGCTGGCCGACATTGCCATGGGCTCCGCCGGAAGTTCCTTTTCGGATTTGGCCAGTGAGGACTTGATGACCTCGATTTGTTCCTTATCCACCGTCCTGACAAATTGATCCCTGTCCTTCGCTGCCTTGAAAGGTCCTGTTGCGCTGGCGATGATCCCGGGTATTTCCCGCTCGTCTGGAACACGATTCTTGTTTTCCTGCAGCCAAGCCACCCAGGCCCTCGTCAGGCCGATCGGCAGATTCCTTGTCTTGGCTAGTGAAACCAGATCCATGGGAGTGGTCCGCATGTCTTTCCTTGGAACCACAGCGAACTTGTCCAAATGCGGAACCGGACCATTCCTTTCAATTCGCAGCTTGTGCTTGGCACGCTTCAGCGAGACAAATGCGGCGAAGTTCCATTTCTGGGTTTCCGGCGTCCATGATCCAGTGACATGCGCCGCAACCGTCTCGCCGACCGGTTCCCCGTCAATCAGCATTTTCACGGGACGGGCCTCCGCCGCGGCATGACGGGTGTCGATCTGGTAGATGCCTTCGGAGGTTGTCGTGAAATCATATTCAGCGAAATTCGGAAGTTTCCCTCCGTTGTAAACGACTCCGATATCCTTGCCGTAGGAAGTGAAGTCCCTTATCAGGTTCCCCCGATTGAACTTCTCGGCTTCGAGGACGATCGCTCCCGATGTTTCCGCGGCAGGCATGGCCGGGGAAAGCGCGCCGGAGACTTTCTCGGATTCGATCCAATGCCCGGCCGCGATGGCAGCGGCATGATTCAGTGTGGCATCAGCCTTCACACTTTTGAATCCCGCGTCGATGAGTGAATCCAATTCGGCGCGGCGGACCTTGATATCCGTCAATGCCTTTTCGCGCAGGCTTGACGCACCGTTTTCAGGAACGGGACGCTCATGCCACATGGCGACAACCCTGAAGTTCTCCATGGTCTTGGTGCTCTTGAAAATGCCGGCGAGAGCGTAATAGTCGGCCGTGCTGACCGGGTCGTACTTGTGGTCGTGGCAGCGGGCGCAGCCGAAGGTCATTCCGAGGAAGGCCCTGCCCATCGTGTCGAGTTGTTCGTCAACAATGTCCATCTCCATTTTGCGGGGGTCGTCCTCGGCCAGCATCTTGGGGCCGATCACGAGGAAACCCGTCGCCGTGATGTTGCGTGATCGTTCGTCTGGGTCGGCGGCGGGAAGGAGGTCGCCCGCCAATTGCTCCGTCAGGAACCGGTCGTAAGGCTTGTCCTGGTTGAACGCCCGGATCACCCAGTCCCGGTACCTGAAGGCGTTGGCGTGTGCCATGTTCTCGTCCATTCCATTGCTGTCGGCGTATCTCGCGAGGTCGAGCCAATGACGGCCCCAGCGCTCCCCGTACGCTGGGCTTGCCAGCAATCTGTCCACAAGCCGGGAGAAAGAATCGGGGGATTCGTCATTCACGAAGTCGGCAACCTCGTCCTGCGTGGGCGGAAGGCCGGTCAGGTCGATCGTGGCCCGCCGCACCAGCAGGTGACGGGCCACCCGTGGCGCCGGTCGCATCCCTCGCGCCTCGAGTCCGGCGAGAATAAACCGGTCGATGGGAGAGCGGCACCAGCCTGAATCGGCCACCTTGGGCGGGGCCGGGGCAATCGGGGGCTTGAAAGACCAAAGCGAGGCTCCGGATTGCGCGCTTGGAACAGGAGCCTTGGAAGTCACACCTGTGGGATCCCCCGGCCATCCCGCACCTGCCTTGATCCATGCCTTGATGGCCAGGATTTCCTCCTTGCGAAGCTTTTCCTTGGGCGGCATCGAGTACGGTTCACCCTTTTCCACCACATGCAGGAGAAGGCTTGCATCAGGATTACCCGGAATGATGGCCGGCCCGCTTTCACCTCCAGCCATCAAGGCGGCCCTGGAATCAACCCTGAGGCCGCTTTTTTGTTTTTCGGGTCCGTGGCACGAGGCGCATTTACCCTGAAGAACGGGCCGAACTTGCTTTTCAAAAAGCGTGGCATCGGCGGTCTGGAAGTTCCCCGCGCACCTGGCGGGAATCATGAACAGTTGCAGGGTGAGGATGGCGAATAAGGTCCGGGGCATGGGGCTTCCCCTTTGGGAATCGGCGTGTTGCTTATCCCATGGATGGTGGGCGCTAATCCAATTTACAACTTGTTTTCCGCAAGGGTCAACCAGTTCCCCTTACCTTGCCGAATGAACCGCGCCTCAGCAGTTCGTCCGCGACGGTTCCAAGGAGCAGGGCGAAGCCGATCACCATGAATTCAAGGTCTGAGGGAATTCCGGCAAAAATCACCAAGCTTCGAAGCAGTGGCAGGATTGTGGTTCCCAGCGCGAGGCCCAGGACGCTGCCTTCCCCGCCTCGCAGGCTGAATCCCCCCAGCACCGCTCCCGTGATGGCATACAACTCGAACCAATTGCCGGCGCTGGCCGGGGCGGCCGAAGGAACCTTCACAAGGAACAGGATTCCACCCAGGGCGGCAAGCGTCGAACAAATCACATAGCAGGCGACCTTGTGGGCGGAGGTGTTGATTCCCGCGTAGCGGGCGGCCTGTTCATTGAAACCAAGCGCGTAAACGCGCCTGCCGAACGCGCCGCATTCGAGCAGTAGGAAAGCCGCTGTGGCCAGCATGGCGAACAGCACCAGGGGGTTGGGAATGTCCAGCCAGACGATGCCGGTCCATTCCCCCAGGGGAATGTTGCCTTTCTGGATGGCCGTGAGCCATGCCAGGTTTTCAGGCTGGGAAAGTCCAATGTTCCGCGAGGAATCCCTGAGGATCCTCGAGCCTTCAGGCCAACCCCGGCCCAGTCCCTCGGCAAGCACATCAAATCGCACCTGGGTGAGAAGTTGTGCGAGGCCCCGATAAATAAACAGGCCGCACAATGTCACGATGAACGGTTGCAGGTTGAGTCTGGTGATCAGAAGGCCATGCACGAGGCCGATCAGGGCACCGGAAGCGAGAACCACCATGAAGGCCAGCGGGGGCGACCCATTGTTTTCAAGGATCAACCCGAATCCAACCGCTGAAAGGCAGACGACCGACCCGATGGAAAGGTCGATGCCTCCCGTCAGGATCACGAACCCGACCCCTAGGGTGAGGATTCCCCACTCTCCGATTCGCCTTTCCAGGTTTTGGTGGTTTTCCGGACTTCGGGCCTGAGGGTCGGAACTCATGAGTCCCAAATAGATGACGGCGACAACGGCGAGGACACCAAGAACCCGGTTCATGAGGCCGCCCTCCCGGAGGCAGATCCCGTGGCCAGACGCATCACGGCCTCCTCGGACATCTCATCGCGGGAAAGTTCTCCCGCGATTCTGTTTTCGTGAAGAACCAGGATCCTGTCCGAAAGTCGAAGCACTTCCTCGAGGTCGCTTGAGATCATCAGGACTCCCACTCCGCGGGCGGTCAGTTGCTCAATCATCCTGTAGATGTCGCCCTTCGCGCCGACATCAACGCCCCGGGTGGGTTCATCCAAAATCAGCACCTTCGGCTTGGCCGCTAACCACCGCGCCAAGACCACCTTCTGCTGGTTTCCGCCACTCAATTGGCCTGCCGGTTTCGCGGGACCGGTCGTTCGGATGCCGAGTTCGGAAATGCCATCGTTGGCCATTCGGTTTTCAAGGCCCGAGGAAACGATCCCCAAACGACTCAGGACGCGGAGGTTGGGGAGGCTGATGTTTCCCCTGATGCTTTCGGCCAGGATCAGTCCATGGTGCCGCCGGTCTTCAGGAACCAGAAACAGGCCCCGCCTGATCGCCTCGGAAGGTTTTCCCGGGACAAAGCCGGCCCCGGAGATCTCAACCCTCCCGCCAACCATTGGCCTGATGCCGTAAAGAGTCTCGGCGACCTCGGTGCGGCCGGCGCCAACCAACCCGGCCATGCAGACCACCTCTCCCTCCCGAACGGCGAAGGACACGCCGTCAGGCGCCGAACCGGCATGCCTGAGCGCCACGACCTTCAGGAGTTCTTTTCCGGATTGGGTTTGAGGTCTTTCAAGCCCGGCAAGGTCGCGTCCCACCATCAACCGCACCATCGCGTCGTGCGTGATTTCGCCACGCGAGAGTTCACCTGAATTCTTTCCGTCCCGAAGGGCGACAACCCGGTCGGCCACTCGCCTCACTTCGCTCAGGCGATGGGATATGTAGACAATGGTAACCTTACGGGATTTCAATTCCCGCATCACCTCGATCAGCCTGTCGGTCTCCCGCTGCGACAGGCTCGAAGTCGGTTCATCCATGATCAGGACCCGGGCGTTCAGGGAGAGCGCCCGGGCGATTTCCACCAATTGTTTCTGCCCGGGCGGCAGTTGTCCCACCGGAGTTTCCGGGCGCAGGGGCGATCCGACCTTGGCGAGCGCCTCTAGGGTGATCCGAACCGTCGCCGACCGGTCGACAAGGCCCAGCGGCCCACCCCATGTGGGTTCGCGACCCAGGACCATGTTCTCGGCTATCGATAGGTTGTCGGCCAGGTTGAGTTCCTGGTGGATCAGGACGATGCCGCGTCGGATGGCATCATCGGGGCCTTTGAGCTGGATCGGATTTCCATCGAGATAAAGGCTTCCCGAATCAGGCCGATGGATGCCGGCCATGATTTTCATCAGGGTCGATTTTCCAGCTCCGTTCTCCCCGATCAGCGCCACAATTTCGCCTTGCCGAATGGAAAAAGCAGCGCCCGATAGCGCCTTGGCGCCGAGGAACGACTTGGAGATTTCCCGCGCTTCCAACAGGGCCACGGCGGGCTCCGCTCGGTCTGTCACCCCGTCGCCTCACTTGCCCACCAGTTTTTTCAATTCATCCTGGAAGCCTTGCGCATTGTCCTTGCGGATTTCCCGATGGGGTATGCCGATGATCCCTCCTTGGGGAATCGCGACTTCCTGGCCCTTGGCGAGCTTGGCCATCATCAGCACCGACTGGTATCCGAATTCAAACGGTTGTTGGACAACCGTGCCTTGGATTTCGCCCTTCTTGATTCCCTCGAGGGTCGCGTTGTCCTCGTCGAAGCCGACGATTTTAACCTTGCCGACGCGCTTGGCGTCCGTGACCGCGCTTAAGATGGCCGGCGGGTTGTAAGCCCAGAGTCCCACAAGGCAAAGGTCCGGCTCGTTCTGGTTCTTGGTTAGCACATCAGCGGCATTGTCCTTGGCCTTGGCTTCATTGACGCCATCGGTGTAGGTGCCGATCACCTCGTACTTGCCATACTTTTTGCCATCGGGTGTTTCCCGGAGGCCCGTGGAGGTTTCCAAGCCCTCAAGCACATCAATAACGCCTTGGCGCCGTTCGCGCGCGTTGATCGGATCAAGCATGCCGACAAAAATGGCGACCTTGCCCCCTTGCGGCATCGCCTCCAGCACCATTTTTCCCACGGAGCGTCCCGCCTGGAGGTTGGCCGTGCCCATGTAGCATTTTCGCTTGCTGTCGACGGCATCGTTGTCGACACAAATCACGGGCACTCGGGCGGCAACTTCATTGACGAATGAAGTCTGGTTCTTCGGGTCGATCACGCTGATGGCGATCGCGTTCACGCCTTGGGCCAGCAGGTCTTCGATGATTTGCTTTTGGGTGGCTGCCGTGCCGTCTTGCGGCCTCTTGAACACCAGTTGAACTCCGGCTTCCTTTTCTCCCTTTCGGGCGCCCGCTTCAGCCAGGGTCCAAAATTCAGCGGCGTTGTTGCTCACGAACGCCACTTTGGTGCCGCCACTGGTTCCCGCGGTGCCCTTCGATTCTCCACCCGGCTTGGCCTTGCCTTCCGGGGCCGATGGGCAGCCTGTCATGGCCATCGCCAGGATCGAGAGTAGTCCTAAGCCAATCGAGCGGTTCATGTTTTTCATTCCGGGAGGAGGCATGCCATCAGTTTGGGCTTATTCCTGCAAGATAGGCGGGATCGGGCTGGTTGCAAGAAGAAACGGGGATCATGGGCTATTTGATGCCGGTCAATTGCTTTCGGCGTGGAGATTCCTTGTGGGCCTCGCTGCTGAGGTTGCGGCAAAGCTCAACCTCGGCCGGGTCCTGACCAGCCTGACGCAGAATCTCCCTGGCCAAGTCGAGCGGATGTTCAGCGATTCTTGACAACTTCGGGTCGAGCGCGGGGCCGGAATTACGCCTCGGCGTAAGTCGCGCCAGTTCCGCCATTCTGGTTCCGTCGGCCGGGCCGAAGGTGCCGCCACCCCGTTCAACGGGCACATCGATGGGAGACCACCGCGAGGCGGTCATCTGGCCGTTGGCGATAGGGCCGCGCTCAGCAACCGCCAGCGCCAATTCCTCGGCAATCAGCGCCGACAATTGGGCATCGGTGGTCCTGGTGGCAAGTCCTTCCGAGACATAGATTTGATATGTCTCCCTGTGAAATATTTCCGATGCTGGGCCGCCAAGAAGGTGAAATGCGGGCCGGATTCCCAACCCCGGATTGCGATCAAGCAATTCCTTTCCCAGCCTAGCCACTCTCCGGGCTTCCGTATTGGCTTTGGAGGACTCGGCGGGCATGACCCGTTCCGCGGGGGCGGCCAGTTGTCCGGGGGGACTCAACAGGGAAACGGACGAAGATGCCGTGTTCAGGCATCCCGTGGCGATTACCGGACAAGCGCCAAGTATCATGTGGAGCGCCATGGTTCTCATGTCGGCTGGATACTCGGCTTTCCGTCACGATGCCAGACGAATCAGGCCATCAGTCAAATCTCAGAAGAACCTTGCCGGATTTGCCCGCTAGCGAGGCCTGGTTCATGGCTTCTGCGAACTGGGTGATCGGATACGACGGGCCGGTTGGAGTTTTGATGATGCCAGCGGCCATGAGCTTGGCCAAGCGCCCGAACAATCGCCAAAGCGTGAGCTTGTTTTGATCCTTCATCCATTCCGAAAGCCAGAAGCCCTGAATGCGTTTCATGCCATCCATCAATGTTCCCGGTTCCACGGGAATCGGTTGCCCCGACAGCCTGCCATAGCTGATCAAAACCCCGTGCCTTGATAGGGACTTTAAAATCGCCGCCCCCGTTTCACCACCGATGGCATCAAGCCCGTACTGGCAAGTCCTTGGGCCGATCAGGTCCTTGATTTGCCTTGCCAGATTTTCGCCTTCACCCACGACGATGTCCCTGGCCCCCAATTTCATCAAGGATTCGGCTTGTTCGTTCCTCCTGACCACATGGATCACGCCAAAACCCAAATACTTCGATAATCCATGGATCATTTGCCCGACAGCGCCAGCGGCGGCCGATTGCACGACGAGGTCAAGAGGGCCCAACCTGAGGACATTTCTGGCAATGGCCCATGCTGTTGCCGGGTTTACAAAGAAACTGGCGGCTTGGTCGTCCGGGATCGAATCTGGAATCGGAATGGCTCGGATGGCGGGAATCAGGCATTGCTCCGCCCAAGCGCCTCCATCGGCCGCGATCACGGCGACTCGCCTTCCCATGACCCGCCATGCCAGCGGACCCTTGCCTGACAAAACGCGCCCAACCCCTTCGAATCCGGGAACAAATGGAAGGGAAGGTTGGCGGCCGTATTTGTTTTGGATGGTCAATAAATCGGAAGGATTGACCGGGCTGGCCATCATGCGAACCACCACCTGTCCCCATGCGGGCGCTGGTTCCGGCACCGTTTGGATTTCCAGCGACTCGGCGGGTGAACCCCAGGCCTTGCAAACAAGCGCTCGCATTCGATGACTCCAGCTGAAGAAAGACTCCAAGCATATGTTTAGGAAATGGCCGAGTGTTAATTCGGGCGGTCTTTGCGGCCGATAACGATTGTGCCGAACGCTCCGTTGCTTTCGGTCTGGCTTTGGATCTCCCCCATGCGCTTGCCGCCTTGCCACAAAACCTTCCGACGACTGGCTTGGGCCGTCGCCGCGGTGGCTGCGATCGGGGAAGCCGGTTGTTCACGGAAATTCTATCGGCAGCGGGCCGATGTGGAGGTTGATGGTCTTCTGGCAGCCAAGGATCATTACGAATCCTGGCGGCTGGCGGGCATGAATTATTATCCTGACCCCAGGTCGAGGTTTGCCTCTCCCGGGTCGCAAGACAAGCCTCCGATGCCGCCGGATGATCCGGCTTCGATGGTTGAGGCGCCTCAGCCTCAAAAACCCGGTAAGTCAGGCTTGGCCTACCTCGAAGGCGGCGGCTACATCGAGATGTTGAGCCTTTGGGACGGCGAGAACAGGGCCGAACTCCTCCGCCGCGGAATGACCGACGAGAGCCTGGCCAGCGAGGATGAGTCAGGTTTGTCTCGCCGGGGTTCAGGCTATGGCAGTGATGGCTGGCAACCCGACAAGTTGCTTTCACAATCGTTGGGGCAGGTTGAAGGCGCCATCGATGTTCGCGGTGAAAGCGAATCGCCTGAGGCTCCCAAGGCTTTCCGGGTGAAATTGCAGCAATGCTGCGAGCTTGGCCTCATCAACAGCCGCGAGTTCCAGACGCGGAGGGAGCAGGTGTACCTGGCGGCTTTGCCCGTGACAGCCGAACGCTTCGCCTTCGCCCCCCAATTTTTCGCGACCGAGCAGGCTGTAAGGGAATGGACAGGCTCCGATGTTCCCGAGGGCTTGAGGAACAGGTGGCGCATCGACAATGAATTGGGCGTGACGAAAAGGTTTTCCACCGGCGCCCTTTTATTGGCCAAGTTCGCCAACCAGACTGTCGTGGAAATGGGCAACGGGTCTCCCAGGTTGCTCAGTCCATCGATCGTTTCGTGGGATTTCTTCCAACCGCTTTTCCTGGGTGGCGGCAAGGCCGTGACGCTCGAGGCATTGACCTTGTCCGAGCGCCAACTTCTCTACGAGATCCGCGACTATGCCAGGTTTCGTAAGCAGTTTTACGCGAACATCGCCGCCGGCGTTCCTGTGCAGACCCTGGGATTGACGAATGTTCCGGCCGCCCGCCCGTTCCTTGGCAGCCTTCCGGGCGCCGGAATCTCCGGCGCGGGAAATGTTCAGGTTTCGCCAGGCCAGGGCGAAGTTCAGAGGGTTGGTCCCCAGGTCTTTGATGCCCCCAACGAAGGTTTTCTCAATAATCTTTTGCGGTCGGGAATTCTGGCGAATGAACGCGAGAATGTGGAATCGCTCGCCGGGTATTACGACCAGTACCGGGAGTTCCAGTCGGTTGGCGACATTTCAGAGCTTCAGGTTTCGCTGGTGCGCCAGCAACTCATCACCTCGCAGAACAGGGTGATCCAGGCTGAACTGTCGCTTCGGGATGGATTGGACGGCTTCAAGCTTCAGCTAGGCGTTCCGCCCATCATTCCGATCGAACTGGATGATGCAATTCTGGGCGAGCAGAGGCGCCATCTTGAAAAGTACCAGGAGTTGACCTCCCAGGCGGCCGAGGCGCGCCGCAAAGTGAGAAAACTCTCCTCCGCCGCGGCGAAATCCGATATACGCGCCGAGATCATCGGGGTGCTTGATAAATCCCCCATCATCCAAAAAACCATGATCGGGCGAAGGACGCTTGAGTTGGTGAAAAGCTTGTCGAAGCCCGAAGCGGATGTTTTGGTGGGGGAAATCAGGAAGGAACTCGAAAAACGCAGGTCCCTCGAGGAAAGAAAGGATCTGCTTTCCAAGCAGGGCCAGAAGATTCCACCGGAACTACTCGAGGCCGTTCGTGACGCCGAGGTTGCCGTTTACACCCTCAGGTTCGAGCGCAGCCTCAGGGCCTATCTTGCCAAGTTGCAAGTTGGCCGCGCCAACCCGAACCAGCAACGCGAGAAGGCGGAATTGCTCACGGTGTTTGAAGGGGTTCTGGAGGATTTCGTGCTGCTCTTTGTCCAGCCGCGAAATGAACTCCTGAGAGAGCTGAAAAGAACCTGGCCCGCGCTGCCGATGATTTGCGTCGAGGGAACCGACCTCCAGCGCGCCCCGCTCGACAAGGCGCTGGATGCCGGAGTCCGGTTTGCCTTGCTGAGCCGCCTGGACCTGATGAACGCTCGTGGTGAATTGGTGGATGCCTGGAGGCAAATCGCCGTGGCCGCCAATTCGCTCATGGGTGCCGTGGATGTCCGGTACCATGGCGAAGCCTTGTCGCCGGTGGATGTCGCTCGTCCGTTGGCTTTTTCAGGAAGTCGTGCGCGCCACACCCTCGCTGTCAATGCCGAGGTTCCGTTGGTGCGCATTCTTGAAAGGAATGCGTACAGGGCGGCGCTTTTCAATTGGCAGCGGCAGCGACGGAACCTGATGGCTTTCGAGGACACGATCGCCTTGGCGGTTCGCAGGGAAATTCGCTCCCTGAGGGCCTTGACCAGGAATTACGAGTTGCAAAAACAGATCATTGAGCTGGCCTACCTGAACATCGACAACGCAATTGAAACATTGTATGCTCCAGTACCTGGAGTTCAGGGGGCCGGGAGTGACGGTAACCAGGCCGCACTAACCACCCAGTTGCTCAACACGCAGTCGAACAAAATTCAGGCCCAAAACAGCCTGTTCAACTTCTGGATCAACTACCAGCAGCTCAGGATTCAGTTGTACCGCGACCTGGAACTGATGCCTCTTGACGGACAAGGAGTGTGGGTCGATGACATCGCCACATGCCAATGTTCCCCAACCATCGTCGGCGGAGCAGGCTCAGAACGGCCGAACGAGCGTCTTCCCAGCCCCAAGCCTGAGGGAAATGGCGCCGGGAACGGCGACCCGCCCCCTGCCGGCGGCCGGTAAGAAAAAACCGGTGGCCCGTTGGTACCCATGGGCCATGGCCATCGGTCTTGGGGTTGTTCTCCTTGGCGCCATGGTCTTGTTCATGCCCAAGCGATCGGCCGCCTCGCGCGCCGACTTGATTCCCTACACGGTGAAGCGAGACACGCTTGTCGTTTCGATAACCGAAAGGGGCGCCTTGGAGGCCGCCGAAAACAAGGATGTCATCTGCCATGTCAAGGCGGGCAAGGGAAGCACCATCGCCACGACCATTCGGGCCGTGCTCGTCGATGACGGCAGCCATGTGAAAACCGGAGACCAGCTTATCCACCTCGATGATTCTGGCCTGATTGAACAACTCAAGGCGCAGAAAATCGTCCGGGACAAGGCCAAGAACGAGTCAAACAACGCCGTCCAGACCTTCGAGATCACCAAGAGCCAAAATGAAAAGGAAGTTGAAAGCGCCAAGGTGGCTGTTGAATTGGCGGAAATCGACTTGCGGAAATACAAGGAAGGCGATCTCCCCCAACTGTCGGCTGAAATCAAGGGCCGCGTTCTCGTCGCCGAATCCGACTTGGAGATTTGGAAAGATCGCGAAGTCTGGAATGACCGGATGGTCAGCAAGAATTACAGGACCGGCAACCAGGCGATGGCGGACCGTTTCAAGCAGCAGTCGGCGGAGCTTTCTCTGAAGAAGGTCCGCGAGGAATTGCGGGTCCTTGAGAATTTCACCGCTCCACGCACGATGAAGGAACTGGAAAGCAAGCTCATCGAAGCCAAGAGCGCCTTCCGAACCAAGCAAATCCAGGCGGAAGCGAAGAAGATTCAGGCTTTAGGCGACATGGAAACCAAGGAACTGGTCTTCAAGCAGGAACAGAGGCGATGCGACGACCTTGACGAGGAGATTCGCAACTGCCTGATCACGGCGCCTCAGGATGGCCTCGTTGTCTTCTATGTGCCCGAGCAATCCCGGTTCGGGTCCGGATCACAGCAATCGATCATCGCGCAGGGTGAACCAGTGCGCGAGGGCCAGAAACTGATGCGAATCCCCAACCTGAACCGAATGCTCGTGAATGTGCGAGTCCACGAGGCGATGCGCGCCCGGGTTCGGGGTGATGTCTCGTTCAGCCTGAACGAATTCCATGCGCTTTCCGAATTGGCTCTTAGGAACCGGTTTGGCAGATTCATTTTTGAAACCGCCTTCAATCTTTCCAGGGATGAGTTGGTTGATTTTCATCCGATCCTGATCAAGGGAGGCTTGCGCGCCGAGATCCGGATTGACGCCTTTCCCAACAAGGTTCTCAAGGGGCATGTGCGGACCGTTGACGAAGTTCCCGCCGCGACCGACTTCTGGACCTCCGACATCACTGTTTACCGCACGATGGTGAGCATCGACGAGGCCCTTCAGGATTCAAAAGGCGAGGACATCAAGCTCAAGCCAGGCATGAAGGCGGCGGTGACGATCTACACCGAGGACAGGGCCGACAATGCGATCTTGATTCCGCTTCAGGCTGTTCAGGGTTCGGCGAGAGACGGCTTTTTTTGCCAGGTGCTGACTCCCGAAGGAACCGAAAAGCGGCCCATTGTTCCCGGGCTCAGCAACGACCGCATGGTTGAGGTTCGTGAAGGCCTGAGCGAGGACGAGCAAGTGCTTCTGACCGGAAAGGACCGTGCGCGCGTTGCCGAGCAGGGCGCTGGCGAAAAGGGCAGCAAGGGAAAAGGAAAGGGCGGGCCGCCATCAGGCGGAACGGAGGGGGGGGGCGGGGGCGGACCTCCCGGTGGCAAGGGCAAGCCGGGATGAAACCGGCTGGCCATTGACGGGTTAGGGGAGCGGCCACTCTGCCATGACGGAAGTTCTCAGAATCGAGTCGCTGCACAAGCGATACTCCCACGACTCCTCGGAGGTGCACGCCCTTAAGGGTGTCAACATCGTGGTTAAACAAGGGGAATTTGTTTCCCTGATGGGGCCTTCCGGTTCCGGCAAGTCGACACTACTTAATGTTCTTGGCTGCCTCGACCGCCCCACCGAGGGAAGCTACCACCTGGGAGGGGAGGATGTTTCGCGCATGGGCGACGACCAGTTGTCGTCAATCCGATCGCGATACCTGGGGTTCATATTTCAGCAATACAACCTGCTTCCCCAGTACACCGTCGTGGAAAACATCGAGATTCCCCTGATTTATCAGGGAATCAGGCTGGATTCCGAAAGCCGCGCCCGTTGCGTCGGTCTTGCCGAGCTGGTGGGCTTGGGACATCGGCTTGATCATAGGCCCATGCAGCTTTCCGGCGGCCAGCAACAGCGCGTGGCGATCGCCCGTAGTTTGGTGAACCGCCCCCAACTCATCCTTGCCGACGAACCCACGGGAAATCTCGACACGAAAACCAGCCATGAGATCATGACGCTGCTATCGAAACTCAACATGTCGGGGAAAACCATCGTGATGGTGACCCACGAGAATGACATCGCCAAATGGTCCAAGCGAATCGTCCGGATGCGTGACGGGGTCATCGAATCCGACGAGGCCAATACGCCCGATCCGATCGACGAATCGGGTCCCGGACTGCCGATGCACCTGTTGGAGGAGGCGGCCTGACGGCTGACGGATCCGATGGATGCCTTCTCGGTGGCTCTGGTATCCGGGCTGGCCTGCCTGGCTGTTTTCCTGGCCACGACCGACAAGGGAAGAAGGGGCCTTGAACTGGCCCTCAGGAGCTTATGGCTTCACAAGCTGAGGAGCTTCCTCAGCATGCTCGGGATTATCATCGGAACATCGGCGGTCATCATCCTGATGGCGTTTGGGGAGGGCAGCGAGCGGGATGTCCTTGAGGACATCAAAAGACTTGGCACCACCAACATCATCATCCGTTCGGTCAAGCCTCCCGATGATTCCAACACCAACCGGCGGCAGATGGTCGCAACCTATGGCCTGACCTACTCGGACCTGGAAGTTCTGGCCACGATTCCCTCGATCACCCGACTGGTTCCCATGCGGGTATTCCCCCAGGAAACGAGGAGATCAGACAGGTCGCACAACAGCCGGGTTGTCGCCACTGTCCCCCAGTATGCCGAGGTGAACGACCTGACCCTTGTTCAGGGGCGGTTTCTCGTCCCGGATGACGATGAGCGGATGAACAATGTCTGCGTCTTGGGGCAGGAGACCGCCAAGTCGCTTTTCCTGTTCGAGGAGCCTTTGGGAAGTTCGGTGAAGCTTGGTGAGTTCGTCTATGTCGTCGTTGGGATCCTCGCCGAGCGAATGCCGACTGGAGGCACGGGCGGAAGCCAGGCGGCCGAGGATTTCAACCAGGACATTTACATTCCCATGCAAACAGCCAGGGGGAGGTTTGGTGAGCGGATCCAGATTCGCAGCGCGGGCAGCCGGAGCGCCGAGAAGGTCGACATGCACCAGATCACCGTCACCGTGGAGGATATCGACAAGGTCAGGCCGACGGGTCAGATCATCCGCTCCATCCTCGGCGACACGGATCGGCATCCCAGGCAGGATTGGGCGCTGACGGTACCGCTAGACAGGCTTGAATTGGTCGAGCGCACGAAAGCCAACATCAGGCAAAGCCTCGGGATTTATGCCTCGATTTCGCTTCTGGTGGGCGGCATTGGAATCATGAATGTGATGTTGGCCACCGTCACGGAGCGCACAAGGGAAGTGGGAATACGCAGGGCGTTGGGCGCCAAGCGCTCCGACATCACCTTCCAGTTCCTGATCGAGACGATGGTGCAGACAGGGATCGGCGGATTGCTGGGAGTGGCCTTTGGGGTGGCCTATGTGTTCACGCACGCGGCGCTGAGAACCCTGCCCATGGCCGCGATGCTGTTCCAGGATGGCAGCCCGTCGCCGATTCTCCATGTGCCCAGCATCACTTGGTCTTTGTCGACCGCCGTCGGGGTGGGAGTCATTTTTGGAATCTACCCGGCCTTGCGCGCCGCCTATATGGATCCGATCGAAGCTCTCCGGCATGTCTGAGAAGGCAGTCCGAGAAAAATTTTTGGGCCTGGTGAGGCGATTCCGGCCGGTTCGCGCCGTGGTGCTCGGTTCGGGAATGTCCAGGGCCACGGATCACCTGCGCGAGCGGATGACGGCCACATGGGCCGATTGGCCGGGAATCGCCGAAGTTCCCGGGGTGAGCGGTCATGGCGGCAGCATCAGCATCAAAACGGCCTCCGACGGTTGGGCTTGCCTGGTGGTGGGTGGACGGTTGCATCGTTACGAGGGTCATTCGACCGCGGTCACAACGCGAATGCTTCGTGAACTGCCTGGCCTCGGCATCACGGAGGTCGTGCTGACCTGCGCTACCGGAGGAATCAACGCCGCGATGTCCCCGGGAACCATCGTTCAAGTCAGTCACCTTTTGGACATGACGGATCCTGGTTTATGGCGGCCCCAGGCTTGGGGCATCGGTGACATGCCGGCCGAGGCGATTCCGGCAACTCCCCTGGCCAATCGCTTGAACTCGGGGCTTGAAAGGATCGGGCATCGCCTCGGCCCCGCCACATTGGCCCAGATGAGCGGACCTTCATACGAGACAAAGGCAGAAATCAACATGCTGCGCCGCGTGGGAGCGGATGTGGTCGGCATGTCATCGGGCCATGAGTGGCGAGCCGGAACCCTTGCGGGCCTTGATGTTCGCATCGTGGCCCTGGTGACGAACTGGGCTTGCGGGTTGGAAACGGGGGCAATCCACCACGGCCATGTGGTCCAGAACTCCCTGATGTACTCCGCGAATGTGGGTGCCGTTATTTCGAGCCACTAGATCGGGCTTCAATGTGGTAATCAGCAAAAAACGATCATCATCCAGAAACAAAAAGAGCTCCCGGCTGAGCCGAAGGTGGAGTGCGCGGGGCGTAATGAGGTTCACCCGCCCAAGTTGGTGCTGCGCAACGCCGTTTGCGGCTCTTTTTAATATGCGTAGTTTAATTTTCTATCGGTATTATCGATTTCGCTCGTGTATTTTAAATGGCTTTAGCCGGGGAAGTAGCCTTCCCAACGGGAGATGTACTCCCTGAGACCAAGCTGGAAAAACCAGACATCCATGCCGATTGAAAAAAGCTGGCATCCCATGGCCCGGCACTGGTCGGCATGGGCCTTGTCGCGAGGAAGGATTCCCCAGGCCACGCCATGGGCCTTGCTGGCGATCGATACCTTTTCCAAGGCGGCAATGACGCGTGGATGCTGCCACTCGCCGGGCAAACCCATCGACTGGCTCAGGTCGGCGGGGCCGACAAACAGCAAGTCAACGCCGGCAATGGATGCGATCTCATCCACTTGATCCACGGCATCCTTGTGCTCGATCTGGATGGCGACAAATGTTTTTTCATTGGAGGCGGCAAAGTAGCTTGCGGCGGGATACTGTCCATAACCTCCATCCACGCCGGTTCCATTGACCCCTCTTCCCCCCACGGGAAAGAACTTGGCCCATTGAACAATGTTTCGCACCTCCGCCGCGGACCGGACCATGGAGGCCATAATGCCCGAGGCCCCCGCTTCCAGCGGACGCATCACGGACGCGTAATCAGTTGCGGGCAAACGAACGAAAGCAGGCAATCCGACCGATTTTGCCGCCCTGGAGCCTTCCTCGATTTGTGCCGTCGTCAACCCGGCGTGTTCCTGGTCAAGCCAAATGGCGTCAAAAGCACCCAAATGGCCAACCATTTCAATGAGTTTGGGGTTGCACAACTGTCCAAAAGCACAGCAACGAACCATTGGCCGGGATTTCATGATGGACCGCAGGTTGGGAACATGGATATTCATGAAAAGCCTTTCAGAACTGTATGCTTTGCAGCCAAAATTCAGCAAAAGATAAAATCATAGCAAACTTTAAATGCAAGAATCACATTGAATGCCGTCTTGTTATTGAAGGATGGGTTGGAAAGGTACGGTTGGTGGGTTTGTTTTTGAAGTGGGAAATGCCATCATCCTTGACCTTGGGACATTATTGAACGAGATTTGAATTGAGTGCGTAGATACAAGGCATTGGCGTCATTACCGAACACGAATCCTGGGAGTCGAGCCATGACATTTTCCACGACAATAAGGCTTGGTGCCGGTGCCGCATTCCTGGGTTTGATCGGTGTTTTGATTTCGCCTTCTGCTTCAACGGCTCAAGGTTTCAGACCCGCCATGCCACCGAAGCCGCCCCAACCGGGTCCCCTTCGTCCTCCCACCCTCATCGTTACGCAAGGTAATCAGGGTGCGGCAGGCCAAGGTGGATTCGGCGGTGGCCAAGGCGGATTTGGGGGTGGCCAAGGCGGATTTGGGGGTGGCCAAGGCGGATTTGGTGGCGGCCAATTGGGCGGAGGGGGTTTTGGCGGTGGTCAGTTTGGCCAAGGCGGTGGATTTGGCGGCGGTCAGTTTGGCCAAGGCGGTGGATTTGGCGGCGGTCAGTTTGGCCAAGGTGGTGGATTCGGTGGGGGCCAATTTGGCCAAGGTGGTGGATTCGGTGGGGGCCAATTTGGCCTAGGTGGTGGTGGATTTGGCGGAGGCATCGCGGGCGGTGCTGGTGGAGGCTTCGGTGGAGGCATTGGAGGAGGGGCTGGCGGAGGTGGAATTGGTGGTGGAGGCGTTAACGATCCGTTCGGGGCTTACACTCCAGGATCCATAGTTCGTCCTCAAAATATAGGTGGTCCTTTTAATGTGACCCCCATTCCTCCAGGAACCTATGTTGGAGGTACCGGTTTCGGCGGAAATGTTGGATTCGGTGGTGGCCAGTTTGGCCAAGGTGGCTTTGGTGGCGGCCAGTTTGGCCAGGGCGGTTTCGGTGGCGGTGGTTTTGGCGGTGGCCAGTTTGGCCAAGGCGGCTTTGGTGGCGGCCAGTTTGGCCAGGGCGGTTTCGGTGGCGGTGGTTTTGGCGGCGGTCAGTTTGGCCAAGGCGGCTTTGGTGGTGGCCTGAAAGGCTTCGCTGGAAATGGCGGGACCGGAGTGTAGTATCTTTATCTGATTTTTCAGATGATTTGGGGCTTCGATTAATCGAAGCTCCTTTTTTTATTAGGCCAGTGACAGTGGAAGTGATCTTGATGCTGCAGGCTTGTCGACTGGTTCAATAATCTCATATCTCACATTTCTCTGCTTGGGGATATAGCCTAACTCCCGGATGGCAGATTTGATCTGGTCCAGGGTGAGATGGTGAACTGTTCCGGCGGCGGAAACAACATTTTCCTCAATCATCAGACTACCCATGTCGTTGGCGCCGAATTGAAGAGCCAATTGGCCCATTTTCAGGCCCTGGGTGACCCATGATGATTGGATGTTGGGAATGTTGTCCAAGTAGAGTCGAGCTATGGCCTGAGTTTTGAGGTACTCATGCGAACCTGCTGGCGGAATGTTCTGCAGATCTGTGTTTTCAGGCTGGAATGTCCAGCAGATGAATGCCGTGAAGCCTCGAGTTTCATCTTGCAGCATTCTTAAACGGTCCAATGATTCAACTCGTTCCTCAAGGGTTTCCACATGTCCGAACATCATCGTGCATGTTGATATTCCTCCCAGAAGATGCCACTGTCTATGGACATCAATCCAATCATCTGAGAGGCATTTGTTGATGGTGAGTTCTTTTCGAACGCGGTCGACTAAGATTTCGCCCCCTCCTCCCGGCAAACTTCCCAAGCCTGCCTTTTTCAGCCGCGCTAATACATCCTTGAGAGGTATTTTGTTCAATTTGTGAAAATGCCATATTTCAGGTGGGCTGAAAGCATGCAGGTTGAAGGTAGGGTACCGCTCTTTCAAAAAGCTCAATAAATCCTCGTACCATTCCAGCTTGAGGGATGGGTGCATGCCACCCTGAAGCAGAGCCTGATCTCCTCCCAGCGCAATGGTTTCTTCAATCTTGTGGCATAGCTCCTCGCGGGAAAGGACATAGGCGTCCTTATCCTGAGGCTTGCGGTAAAAGGCGCAAAATTTGCATACGGCTGCACAGATGTTTGTGTAGTTGATATTCCTGTCTATATTATATGTTCTGTAGTTTTCGGGATGAAGTCTTCTTGTCACCGTGTCCGCAGCTCTTCCCAGGGCCGGCAGATCGCGACATTCCTTGAACAATCGGACGGCGTTTTCCTTAGAGAGTCGATGGCCGTCAATCACCGATTGGAGAATCATCCCGATCGACTTCATGGATCGTCCTCCATTTAACGAGGCCTAGGGCATCCAGTTTTTTCTGGAATTCCGTAATACCCTTGAGTTGTTCGGGTCCAAGATCGTACCTGATGTTATTGGTAAGGTAATCAAGGCAGTCAGCCTCGTTTTTTTTCAGAAGTCGGGATTCCCGGCGAGCGATTTCAGCAACTCGCTGCCTTCCCAATTCGAGAGATTTTTGAAAAGCGCCTAACGACGCTGTTGAAACCTTCAGGCCCGGGCGGACCGCCCACAGCGCGAAAACAAAGGGCAAACCGGTCAGTTCCAGCCATTCTTGGCCCAAGTCGATTTTCCATGGGTAACCGCGCAGCGATGGATCCATGGCCCTGTCACCGATGAGCAACACGGCGTCGGCATTGGATTTCGAGGGGGCGTCATTCATTGGCAGCGAATGGGTTGGCCCCGTGTTCCATCCTCGCTCGCGGAAAATCACTCGGGTCAAGGCGACACTTGTCCTGCTGCCCTCATCCATGGCCGTCGAATTCACTTGTTTCCAATCGACCTTGGAGTGGACGCAAACACTCCTGACGGGCCCGTTACAGCCTACGGCCATTCCCGGCAGATAACGGCAATCCTCCCAATTCAGGAATTCCACAAGCGGAATCAGTCCGATGTCGAATTCCCCGGATTTCATCCGATGGGCCAGACTCGATGGAGTATCAAATTCCAGAGTTGAACGGGGCAGGAAACGGTCAAGTTCTTCAACCAACGGCTTGGAATTGAGGTAGCTGACGGCACCAATCCGGAGCGAACTTAATAAAACTGATGAAGTCATACTACGAAACCGTGGAAATGTGAGTTTTTTCAACCGAAAGCCGGGAAAAGGCCAGCGGGGCCAATGATCCTGTGTTTCCAAGGCCCCAGGTCAAAGTTGATTGATTTCTTCGAGTCATTCCCCATGAGCCAATCGCTGGCCATGCCTGTTTCAAGATCGTGCTCCACCATCTTCAAATCACCAGACTCCAAGGCCAAACTTCCTTGGCTTTGAGCTGAAGAATAATTCACCACGGCCAACAGGGCTTGCGAACCATTCCCGATTTGCATGGCGATCAAGTTTCCATGGGACGGGTTGCCTTCCCATGCTTGACGGGGTTGCAGGAGTTTCCATGGTCTGTTGGCGGCCCATGAGGAAACCGTCAGCAAGCGCTTGTAAAAGGCGAGAGTTAGGGGATCACGGCGTTCATCCGCGGCCCTGGAAAGGTGAACCGAATCCTTGAGCTTGAAACCGTGTTCCTGTCCATGGTGGAAAAAGCGCAAACCGGGGGAAAGGTAGGTGACAACCGCCGCGGCATTCAGCCTTTCTTTGAAAACTTCGGTAGATCGGTCTTCGTCATGGTTTTCAAGGAAATGGGCGCACTTGTAAAGGAACCTTGGTTCCGCCATCAGGTGCCCTGAGACCTCATGGGAGTCACCATGCGCCAGCCGTTCATACAGGCGCTTGTCGTAGCAATAATCAAATCCCTGGCACATGAGATCCCATTCCCTGTCCCAATAGCATTCCGCGAGAAACTGGAATCCCGGGCTAATATCCCGGGCCGCCTTGATAATTCCGGGCCAATAATCAGATTGGTCGGCAGCGACTCCCGGAATGTCGATGCTTTCATGCCCCCAGGTCGTGAGGAAAACATCAGGGAGCGGCAGCATGGCCATGTCGCATCTCACCCCATCGCAGAGTGTGGCGATGGAGGCAATCACTTCCTGCTGGGCGGATCGAACCGCGGGGTGAAACAGGTTGAGCTGAAAGGTGTCGGGCCATGGGGGAAAGTAAGGGTCCTTGCCATGCTTCAGAAACGGGCCACCGGGGTGCGCGGCCTCGGCCTTGCCGGTCGAACTTGAGGCATCGCACCTGAAGAACCAATCGGGGTGGTTGGCGGCCCATGGGTTGTCGAGGCCGACATGGTTGGGGACGAAGTCGAGCATCAACTTCAGTCCATGGCGGGCCGCGTTTTCGCGAAACGAAAAAAGGCCTGCAAGGCCTCCCCAATCGAGATGAGGCACCCAAGCCTCGATGGCGAAAGGCGATCCACAGACATCGTTCTCCGTCCAATCAGGGAGATGGCTGGCATGGTCCGCGGAAATGATCGGATGCCTGAGGGAGACCTCCCGAGACCTCGGGCCGGTTTGCCAAGCGCCCAGCAGGTAGAGCCAGTCAAATCCCATGGTCTTGATGTTGGCGAACCAGCTTGATGGAACACCGCCAAGCCCCTTGGCCTCACGGCATTCGGTGGCGAACTCGGCGAGAAGTCGGCGCGGGTGGGCTTGATAAAGCATAGGCCACGACATGGGACAGGACTCCAGTCAACTCGCCGGGCCGGAATAATCCTGCCTGATGCGGTTGGTTTTGTAGGCTTGGGCTAATTGCTCAATGAGGGAGCACCGTTCCACAATCTCCTTGCCCGCCTCGGTATCGCCCACTTTTCTGACAGCACCCCAGTCCTTGACCGTGGTCACCTTGGGAATGATGTCCGTCCCCGAATGGACGGCGGCTGACACGGACTCGAAATGGTGATGCGTGGCCAGGAGCGTGCGGGCGGGTTCCAGCACGAGAGTGTAACCGTGGTCTCCGTAGGCTTCCGAGAACGCTCCGTCGATGGTGATGGCCTTTCCGGATTTCTTGATCGGTGATTCCCCTTTTTCGATCTTCACGGGCACATGGCCGTTCACCAGCAATCCGTTCCCGTCGGCAATGCCAAATTCCGCCAGTATCTTGTCGCAGAACCATGATTCGTGGATCAGCGAGAAGTAGGGATTTTTCGTCTCGACATGCGTGAGCGGGTCGGCGATGAAATCGTTTTGGAAGGTGCAAATCCGGTCCTTGCCGAACAAGGGGGACAGCGGGCCGCACCAAAGGTACCAGCACATGTCGAGGTCGGCCTGGGCCGGGTGATCGACAACACGGGCGATGACGGCATCCATGGCTTCGAGCAAAGGCCTGCCTTGGCGCATGGCGCCATCCACGGGAAAGGCGAGGAAGTCCCCATGGGAGTCCACGGGCACGCAACCGTGGAAAATGACATGCTTGTCCCTTGTGAGGTACATGCTGCCGCGGTTCCTGAGAAAGACGACATGCTGCCAGAGTTTCCTGCTTGCGAGGAAATGTTCGCGCATCCTGGCCATGCAGGCTTTTTCGGCGGGGTGCAATTCGTAGGGCGCATCGGTCCGAAGCGTGGGAAAATGCCGATCCCTGAGAGGATATTTAGTGTCGCCGATGGTTACTGTTCCTTCAACCGGATCAATGCCCCCGAGGATTTTCCACGAATCCAGGTCCCATTCGGGATGCCTTGAGATCATCTGTCCTTCGAGCTTGAACTGCATGATGGCCGCCGCCTTCTGCATGCGGGCCACAAGGGTGGCATCGTGCAGGTCGGTGCCTTTCGGCTTGAAGCATTCGACCGGATCGTTGGCATAGCATTCCTCAACGAGCAGCTGTAAGGGCAGAAGCGGAATCCCGTAGCCCTCCTCCAGTTGCGCCAGCCTCCTGTATCTCATTGACAACCTGAGAACATGGGCGATGCAGGCCTCATGGCCGAGGCAGGCACCCAGCCATGCCGTGTCGTGGTTGCCCCAGGTGAACGCCAGGTTCGGTTGCTGCATCAGGATGTCGACAACCCTGTCCCCGCGCGGGCCCCTGTCCCAGCAGTCACCGGCGATGATGATCTCATCGACAGCCAGATTGCGAACCAACCGAGCCATGACCCTCACGACATGGGAACACCTGTCGTGCCTCGCCAGGGTCTTGAGGGCGTTTTCCGCGAACCTCTCCGCGCTCGGATTGCCTGCACCCGTGGCGACAAGTTCCAACAGAAGGGGCCTGTATTCCGCCGGGCAGAGGGCCTTGAGCCGATCGACGGGCAATCCTCCAGCTATCTCCCTCACCAGTCGGAGCAGGTGCCCCAAGTGACCGAGCAGTTTCTGGTCGAAATCCTCTTCCGAGGGAAGCGTTTTCCGGAAATCCTCCATGGTTTCATGGGGATAAAACAGCAAGCTGAGGATCTCTTGGACGAGGCCCTTGTCGGCATGGTCGGAGAACAGTCGCTCCACGATGGGCCGCAGCGTGCCCGAAGCGTTGTTGATCACGTGGCGGAGCTTGACATCGTCGCCATGAATGTCGCTCATGACATGGATGACGCCCTTGGGCAGGTCGAGGCGCGCCGTCAGCCTTGCCAATTCCGCCAGGCAGTAGTCGAGGTTTGGCAATTCCCTCGCCAGGGTTTTGAGGATGGCGGTGTTGGGCGCGGGTTCCACGATTGACTCCCTAAGACAAGGAACTTGGTTAAACTATGACCATGGCGGGAAGGTGCTACTCCTTGTTTCGCGGAGATAATACATGAAGGGCGTGCTGGTCATCGATATCGGTGGGACCAATGTGAAGATGAAGCATTCCGAGGCGGATGAGATTCGCAAGTTTCCATCAGGCGCGGAGATGGGGCCCCCCGAGTTCACCCGGCAGGTTCTCGAACAGATTGGCGACTGGAATGTCGAAAAAGTTTCCGTCGGTTATCCCGGGCCGATCGTGAATGGCCGCATTCATTTGGAACCTGCCAACCTGGGGCGGGGTTGGGTCGGATTCGACTTTCGCAAGGCGATGGGCAGGCCGGTCAAGCTGATCAATGACGCCGCCATGCAGGCCCTGGGTAGTTATCAAGGCGGCAGGATGCTCTTTCTCGGATTGGGAACCGGCCTGGGCACCACCTTCATCGTGGATGGGGTCGTGGCTCCTTTGGAGGTCGGTCACCTTCCGTACCGAAAGAAGCAATCCTTTGAACAGTGGGTTGGCAATGCGGCCTTGCAGAAACTCGGGAAGAAACGATGGCAGAAAGTGGTGTTTGATGTCGTGCATCGCCTCCGAGACGCGTTCATCGCGGACTATGTCGTCCTGGGCGGGGGCAATGTGAAGAAACTTGATGAACTTCCCCCCGGGTGCCGGCAGGGCGACAACCGCAACGCGTTCGTCGGGGGTGAAAGGCTTTGGGCGTGATCCCATTCATGCTGGCGCCGATGGTTCCTTAAAGTTGGTGGCGAACCAGGCATTGATATGCAGGCTTGTCCAAAATTTCCTGACCGTCCCGAAACCCGCAAGGCGGATGAGTTCCTGTTCCCTGGTTGGATCGATGGAATTGAGCGAAGAGTTGCATTCCTCCTGAAACCGCCGATATCTCTCGGGGTCGGCGCCTTGCGTTCGGGCGAACATCCACCGGCAAGCCATCATATCCCGGAATGATTGTGAACTTTCATCGCAAGCATCGGCGACCACAAGCCTGCCACCGGGGGCCAACCGAGAACCGATTTCATGGAAAAGTTTTGTCTTTTCCTTTTCATCCCGGATGAAATGGCTCACCAGCATGCAGGTGGCCGCGTCGAATGATGGCGCCTTGGGCAAGTCGGAGATGGTTCCCTTGATCAGGGTTACCCTTTCGCCCATTCCGTTTGTTCCCAGCGCTGCCCTTGTCGATGTAATCATGGCCTCGGATGGATCAAGCCCGGTGAAAGTCCAACCAGGATGAATTTTGCCTAAAATCCTGATTTCTGAACCGGTGCCGCACCCGACAACCAAGACCCTTCCGCGAGGTCCGCAGGCAGGCTCCAACATGGCACCGGAAAGCGCGTGCATGGCCTCGTAGCCGGGAATCACTTGCTTGATGAATGTCTCATAGTTGGCGCCATAATCACCATCAAAGTCGAAAGCCTTGGCGCCCATGGGCTATTCACCAACCGGGTAGTGTACGGCCTTGGCCAGGACGCAGCCAAGGGAATCAAGCGACCTTACCGCGTCGAGGAATTTTCCCGCTGGGGCCAAATGGGTCATGATGACCATCTGAACCTGGGAGATATTCGGCTGGTCGATAGTTTCATGCTGGATCACCGAGGCGATCGAGATGGAGTGACTGGCCAAAACGCCTGATACCTCGGCCATCACTCCGGGCCTGTCCAAAACATGCAGCCTGAGGTAATAGCGTGAGCGCAGCTTGTCTTGGGGGAGCAGGGGAGGGGATGGGGAATCACGCCAGAGCCTTGAGGTGGCGGCCATGAATCCGTCGCGCGAGGATGCCAATTCGACAAGGTCGCTGACAACGGCGCTCGCGGTGGGCATGCGGCCGGCACCTGCCCCATAAAAAAGGGTTTCCCCCACAGCATCGCCTATGACCCGGACAGCATTGAAGCCTCCGCGAACCTGGGCCAATGGTGTTGTCTTGCGCAGCAACACCGGGCTTACATGAGAAATGATGCCGTCCGGATCGCACCATATTTCAGCAAGCAGCCTGATGGTGTATCCAAGTTCCCCGGCGAATCGGATGTCGAGGGGGTCGAGCTCGTCGATTCCGCGACGGCTGATGGAATCAACGCCAAGCGTGGTGTCCATCGCGAGGTGCGCCAGCACCGCCAGTTTGTGCGCGGCATCGGTACCGTTGACATCAAGCGTGGGATCGGCCTCGGCGAAACCGAGGTCCTGCGCACCTTTCAACGCGGTGGGATAATCCAAGTGGTCATCCGTCATCCGGGTAAGAATGTAATTGCATGTTCCATTGAGGATGCCTTGAATTCCTAAAATCCTATTGGCGGACAGGCCGCGCTGGATGGCGCCAATGATGGGAATTCCGCCACCCACGCTGGCTTCGAAAGCGACGCACCTCCCATGCGAGCGGGCAAAATCAAAAAGCTCCCCTCCTCGGGTGGCCAGCACGGCCTTGTTAGCGGTGACCACATCCTTTCCATTGGCAAGGGCCTGAGCCATGGCGTCAAAAGCCCAGCCGGTGCCTCCGACAACTTCGACCACGACATCAATGTCAGGGTCTCGTGTGATGTCTTCAACGCTTGAGGCTAATTTGAATCCGTGAATCGGCGTATCGCGTGTTTTGGATGGATTCTTGACAAGCACTTTTACCAGTTGCAACTCCCTGCCCGCGCGATGGGACAGGATGTGAGCCGAGTTTTGCAAAAGGACAGCGACACCCGTGCCAACGGTGCCCATTCCCAGCATCCCGATTCGCAAAGGTCTTGGCTTGGGCATGGTTTTCCGTTGATCCAGAGTGATTATTGGGCTCGAAAGCCGGGTGTTTGGTTGCAACTGCCAAGGCTAGAGTTCACAATAGAAGGATGTCATTCCGGTGCCATCGGCCGATAAGCGTCCGGAGGTTGTGATGATTCGTATCAGCTTGCTGGCATTGATGTTCCATTCGCTTTTGGTGGTTGGCCAAGCGATCGCTCAACCAAATTCCATGGGAAGCGGCATTGGAGGCGGTGGAATCGGAGGATCGAGCGGGATTGGTGGAGGGGGAATTGGTGGGGGAGGAATGTCGAGCGGGAACCAGTTCATTGGAAACCAATCCGGAGGTTTCGGCCTAGGATTCATGAAATTGGGAACGGCTTCTGGAAGAGCCGGATCGGCAAATTCCACCGGCTCGACATCATTCATGGGGCCTTACTATGCCACTCCCCAAGCGATTGGATACGGGCCCCTCAATTCTGGAAGCACCCAGGCCTACAGCCCGACAAGCAACCCTGCATTTGGTGTTGCCTTTGCCAACACGGGAAGTGCAGGCGCGAATTCGGGACGAGGAGGTACAGGTGGTTTGGGTGGGGTGGGGGCAATGGGGGCTCAAGGTGCGTCCAACCTCACGGGAAGCGTTGATTTTGTGCCTTTGAGCAGTTCGGGCGTTCGCAGAAACCTTCCCTATGCCGCCGAAGTGAATTTTGAAGGTAATCTGGCGACTATGGATGGGTCGGGCATGGCTGCCGCCGCTAGTGCCAAGTTGACAAGTGACCTGAATTCCGTCATCGCCCGCTCATCCAGGCTTCCTTCGGCGTCTGGAATTAATGTTTCCATGGATCAGGGTGTTGTCGTGCTCAAGGGTGCCGTCGCTTCCGAAAGGGAGCGACGAGTCCTAGAAGCGATGGTCAGGATGTCCCCGGGGGTCCGTGAGATCCGAAACGAGGTGAGGGTCGGCCCATAACAGGTTTGATGGTAGAATCATTGATTGATGGCCCGGCTTGGCCGGGCCGAATTGTTTTTGGGGCCATGCCATATGAATCAGCCCTCCGTTATCCTGCTTCGTCCCGAGGATGATGTCGCGGTTGCCACGCGCCGGCTGGAACCGGGTGAGGACATCGAGTTTCATGCCGATCGAATTCCCGTTCGCGATGTGGTTGCAATGGGACACAAGATTGCCCTCAGGCCGATTGCCAAGGGGGCTCCCGTTCGCAAATACGGCCAGGTGATCGGTTTCGCGACCAAGGCGATTTCCGCCGGTAGCCTTGTTCATGTCAGCAACCTTGAAGCTGGCAATTTCGAGAGGGATTACGCGTTTTCCAGCGAGGTGAAGCCGGTCGAATTCACCAAGGAAAAAAGAACCTTTCAAGGGTACGATCGTGGCGACGGTCGTTACGGTACCCGCAATTACATTGCCCTGGTCTCGACGGTGAACTGTTCGGCAAGCACCAGCCGATACATCGTCAGGCGCCTTGAGCAACTTGGAGTTCTCAAAGACTATCCCGGCGTGGATGGAGTTGTTGCTGTCACACACAAGGCCGGTTGTGCCATGCAGTACGGTGGCCCCGACCACTTGCAACTGGATCGCACACTGGCGGGATTCGCCCGTCATGCCAATGTCGCCGCTTATTTGATCATTGGGTTGGGATGCGAGACGGGGCAAGCGGCTCACCTCATTGAGGGGGAAAAGCTGCACCAGCTTGGTGGGGGCGTCTCGAGGCCGCCAACCGTCATCAACATTCAGGAACTAGGCGGCATTGCCAAGACGGTTGAGGCCGGGGTTCAGGCCGTGATCGGTCTGCTACCCAAGGCTTCCAGACATAAGCGCACGACCATTGGCGCCGACAAGCTTATTTTGGCGACCAATTGCGGCGGTTCTGACGGGAACAGCGGCGTGACGGCCAACCCGGCGCTTGGCGTTGCCAGTGACCTTCTCGTTGCCCAGGGTGGAACCTCGGTGCTTGCGGAAACAACCGAGATCTACGGGGCCGAACATTTGCTCACAAGGCGCGCCGTCACTCCCGCCGTGGGCCAAAAACTCATTGAACGGATCAAGTGGTGGGAGCGTTACACGGGCATGTTCGGAGCGGAAATCAACAACAACCCGTCACCTGGCAACAAGGAGGGCGGGCTTACCACCATTTACGAGAAGTCCCTGGGAGCCATCGCCAAGGCGGGATCGACTCCGCTTGTCGATGTGGTGATGTACGCCGAACCGGTGAAAGCCAAGGGTTTCGTGGTGATGGACACGCCCGGATATGACCCGACCAGCATGACGGGCCTTGTCGCCGGCGGCGCCAATGTGGGAGTATTCACGACAGGCAGGGGTTCTGTCTTTGGTTGCAAGCCCGCGCCATGCATCAAGGTGGCCACCAACACGCCGATGTTTCGTCGCATGGAGGCCGACATGGATATCGACGCCGGCACCATCCTCGCGGGAGTGCCCGTGGAAGAGGTGGGCAGGCTGATTTTTGAGGAAATCCTGGCCGTGGCTGGCGGGAAGAAGACCAAGAGCGAGGTTGCGGGTGTTGGCGAGGAGGAATTCGCCCCCTGGAGCATCGGCCCCACCCTTTGACGAAAAATGTCGCTGATGAAAGGCAACCAGATGGACGGCGGAGAATCCACGCGGCCGACACCGGGCGAGATGGGCCACCCAGACCAGGCGCTCTCGATATCCCAGAAAAAATGGGGCAAGGTGCTCGCTCCCGGAGATCCGGAATCCAAGCTGTTCCTGCAGGGGCCGCAGCGTCGACTCTCGGAGTTATGGCAAGCGTTCAGGATGTTCTTCGAGTACATCCAGGGATTCCGAAGGCTGCATTTCGTCGGTCCCTGTGTCACTGTGTTCGGTTCGGCGAGATTCCCAGAAACCAGCCCGCACTACCAGTTGGCCAGGGATGTTGGCGGCGCCATAGCCCGCGCGGGTTTCACCGTCATGACGGGCGGCGGCCCGGGCATCATGGAAGGCGCCAACCGGGGTGCCCGTGAAGCGGGGGGAAGGTCGATAGGCTGCAACATCCTGTTGCCGAAGGAGCAAGCGCCCAATCCCTATCTCGACGATTTCATCGATTTTGAATATTTCTCCATCCGCAAAACGATGCTCATCAAGTACTCCTACGCCTTTTTTGTCCTACCGGGCGGCTTGGGCACCCTTGATGAACTTTTCGAGATCACGACGCTCGTCCAGACGGGAAAAGTGAAGGATTTTCCTGTTGTACTGATGGGTGTTTCCTTCTGGCAGCCGTTGATTGATTTCATGCGCGAGACCCTGCTTGCCGAGGGCACCATCGACAGGTTGGACATCGACAGGCTGGTCATCACAGACGATATTGACTTTGCCGTGCGCGAAGTGACGCGCGTCGGCATGAACAGGTTCGGGCTTTCGTATGGGCCAAGAATCCGCAGGGCGTGGTGGTTGGGGGAGTGATGATGCTCCTCAGTCACCATACCTTCAATCCTCGGCTGGAGCACGAATGATGCGTCGGCTTCTTCCCCCCGTCATCGGAATCATTGTCATCATCGGCTGTGGCAAACCGCCGGTTCTTCCCGTCGCGGACTCCGAACCCGGCGTGAGTGTCAGCGAGGTTGTTTCCCGAATGGTCCAGGAAACCATAGACTTCACCGGTCGCATCGATTCACCCAATCCCGTCGACATCAGGGCCCGGGCAACCGGATACATCACCAGTACGCCATTCAAGGAAGGTGATATCGTCCAGAAGGACTCCATGCTTTTTGAAATCGACAAAAGGCCCTACAAGGCGAAGCTTGATGACGCTACGGGCCAGGTGAAGCTCTATCAGGCCAAGTTGAAGCTCGCGATCGCCGATAACCTGCGCGCCAAGGAGGTGGCCAAGACCCCGGGTGCCATCAGCAAGCAGGACCTCGACAAATATGTCGCCGCCGAGGAAGAAGCCAAGGCCGCCATGGAAGCTTCCCAGGCCTCCCTTGAGGTTCATCGGCTCAACCTTGAGTTCTGTCAGGTGACATCGCCAATCAACGGCCGGATCAGCCGCTACTTCGTGACGCTTGGCAACCTCGTTAACGCCGACCAGACCTTGTTGACAACCATCGTGAGCGAGGATCCTGTCTATGTTTTTTTTGATGTCGATGAGGCCTCGCTGATCCGGATCAAGAGGATGGTGCAGGAGAAAAAGATACCGACCCGTGAAAGCCAGCCAGACATCTTTGTGAATGTCTCGATCCAGGACGAATTGGATTATCCGCACAAGGCCCTCGTGAACTTCCTCAACAACAAGGTCGATCCGCTCACCGGCACGCTGACAGTGCGCGGGGCCCTTGCCAATCCTCCGATTTCACCGAGTACCCGCTTGTTCGTACCGGGGATGTTCTGCCGGGTGCGGGTTCCCGTCGGGGTCGCCCATCAGGGTCTTCTCGTCAGTGAGAAAGCGATTGGAACCGACCAGAGTGTCAAGTTTGTCTATGTGATCGGTCTGGACAACAAGGCCGAGTATCGCAAGGTGACGCTTGGCGCGACAGACCGCGACGGCCTGAGAGTGATTGAGGACGGACTCAAGCCCGGCGAGAAGGTGATCGTCAGCGGCATCCAGTTGGTGGCGCCGGGGCAGAAGGTCGTTCCCGAGACCATTCCCATGCCCATCCCGATGGGCGCCAAGACCGTTCCCGGGCCCTCGGCGCCCGGTGGCGCCGGCAAGTCCTGAGGAACCCCCTGGGCACCGAAGGACCGGATTGATGATCTCGCGATTTTTCATCGACAGGCCGGTTTTCGCCACGGTCACCTCCATCGTCGTAGTGATCGCTGGTACCTTGTCCATCTTGTTCCTTCCGATTTCGCAGTATCCGGATATTGTTCCGCCAACGGTGCAGGTGTCCGTCAATTACCCGGGCGCGAGCGCCCAGGTCGTTGCCGACACGGTGGCGGCACCGATCGAGCAGCAGGTCAACGGTGTTGACAACATGCTGTACATGGCCTCTACGAGCGACAACGCCGGCGCCTACAACCTCATCGTGACTTTCGCGATCGGAACCAACCTGAACGAGGCCCTTGTTGCCGTCCAGAACAGGGTCAACCTCGCGGTTCCTCAACTTCCGAAATCGGTGCAGAAACAGGGACTCACCATCAAGAAGAAGTCCCCGAGCATCCTCCTGTGCGTCAATTTCTATTCCCCCGACGGGCGCTATGACGACATCTACATGTCGAATTACGCTACCATCCATGTGAAGGATGAGTTGTTCAGGCTTGAGGGAATTGGCGATATTGTTTATCTGGGCCAGCGTGATTATTCGATCCGTGTCTGGCTCGATCCCCAAAGGCTGGCTTCCCTGGGCATGACGGTCCAGGAGGTCAACGACGCGATCAATTCTCAAAACTTGGCACTCAGTCCCGGGATGATCGGGCAGCAACCCTCCGGTGGAGGGCAGATGATTGAATTGCCGATAGATGCCTTGGGCCGCTTGTCCACGCCGGAGCAGTTTGGCGCCATCGTCGTGCGTTCTTCATCAGGTGGAAGCGATTCGCCAGCCGCCAAGGTCGTCAGGTTGCGGGATGTCGCCCGGGTTGAACTGGGAGCGAATCAGTACAACCAGATGGTTTCCCTGGGACTCAAGTCTTCGGTGGCGCTCGCCATCTTCCAGTTGCCGGGATCGAACGCCCTTGATGTCGGCGAGAGGGTGCGGAGGAAGATGGAGTCGTTGCGGAAGTATTTCCCCCCCGGCCTGGACTACAAAATCATTTATGACACGACACCTTTCATCCGTGAATCCGTCATGGATGTCGTGTCAACCTTGAGGGATGCCATCATCCTTGTCGGCGTGGTTGTTCTGGTTTTTCTACAGAATTGGCGCGCGACGCTGATTCCCCTCATCGCGGTTCCCGTCGCGGTCATCGGCACATTCACGGCCATGGCCATGCTGGGTTTCTCGATCAACAACATCTCACTCTTTGGGCTCGTGCTTGCCATCGGAATCGTCGTGGATGATGCCATCGTGGTGGTCGAGAATGTCGAGCGTCTCATTGAAAGCGGATTATCTCCCCGCGAGGCCGCCATCAAGGCGATGGAGGAAGTGACCGGGCCCGTCGTGGCTGTGGCCCTCGTCCTTTGCGCGGTCTTCATTCCCTGCGCCTTCATCAGTGGTATCACCGGGCAATTCTTCAGGCAGTTCGCGGTCACGGTTGCCGTTTCAACCGTGATCAGCGCCTTCAATTCCCTGACACTGTCTCCGGCGCTTGCGGCCATTCTCCTGAAGGCCCATGGATCCCGCGTCGATCCGTTGCAGTGGACCATCAACCTGGTTGCCGGCTGGTTCTTCCGCCTTTTCAACATGTTTTTCAGTTTTGCCGCTGCCGGATATGGTGGCATTGTTGGCATCCTGCTTCGGTTGTCGTTTCCCAGCCTGGTCATTTATGTCGTTCTGCTGGCTGGCACCGGTTGGCTCTTCCAGAAGATCCCAACCGGATTCATCCCTTCCCAGGACCAGGGATACCTGCTGGTGAATGTCCAATTGCCTGAATCCGCCAGCGTCCAGCGCACCCGCGAGGTGATGGACAGGCTCGAGAGGATCGTGCTTTATTCGGATCCACAAGCCGGAACCAAGCGGGAAGGGATTCTCGATACATTTGCCGTTTCGGGTTACAACATATTGCTCAGCATGTCCGGATCGAATTACGGGTCCATGTTCATTGTTCTGGAATCATTCGAAAAGCGCAGGGATCCGAAGCTTGTCGGCAATGCGATCATGGCCACTTTGCGGCAGGCCATGAAGGAGCAGGTGAGAGATGCGGCGATCATCGTGTTCGGCGCGCCACCGGTGCCCGGCCTTGGAACGGCTGGGGGATTCAAGACCATGGTGGAGGACCGTTCCGATTCCGGCGCCACAGAATTGGACCGCCAAACCCAAAGGTTCATCAGCGAGGGGAAGCAAAAGCCAGGAATTTTCGGGTTCTTCAGCATGTATAGCGCCGGGGCGCCGCAGCTTTTCGCCGACATCGACAGGGCCAAGGCCCGGGCTCTCCTCGTGGCGATCGGCGACCTGAACGCCGCCCTGCAAACCTGCATAGGTTCGGTTTACATCAACAATTTCAACGCCTTTGGGCGTTACTGGCAGGTGAACATCATGGCTGACCTGCCTTTTCGCGACCGGGTTCCCGATGTGAACCTGGTCCAGGTGCGCAACAGCGCGGGAAAAATGGTTCCGATGGGTTCGATGGTCACGATGAAGGACTCGACGGGGCCGGGAATGGTCATGCGCTACAACCTGTTTCGCGCCGCCCCGGTGAATGGGATCGCGTTGCCATGGATCCTGAGTTCCACCCAGGCCATGACCGTGATTGACGAGATCGCCGCCAAGACGCTGCCCAGAACCATGCAGACCGAATGGACGGAACTCAGCCTGCTCCAGAGAATGGAAGCTGGCGATTGGCGAAACAAGATTGTTTTCCCGCTTTCGATTGTTTTCGTTTTCCTGGTCCTTGCGGCCCTTTACGAAAGCTGGACACTACCCCTCGCGGTGATCCTCGTGGTGCCGCTTTGCCTGCTTTCGGCCCTTGTTGGCGTGGCCATCGAGCGGATGGACATCAATATCTTCACCCAGATTGGGCTGGTGGTGCTGGTGGGCCTTTCCAGCAAAAATGCGATACTTATTGTTGAATTTGCCAAGCAGCTTTCAGACGAGGGAATGGCCCTTTCACAGGCCACGATCGAGGCGTGCCGGCTTAGGCTGCGTCCCATCCTCATGACATCCCTGGCATTCATCTTCGGGGTCTTGCCGCTGGTGATCGCCAAGGGGGCGGGATCCGAAATGCGAAAGGCCCTCGGCGTCGCCGTATTCAGCGGCATGATTGGAGTCACGCTGTTCGGCCTCATGTTCACTCCCGTATTCTTCCGCGTCATCCAGGCGATGGGATCCCTGCCAGGTTTCAAGGGGCCCGTCGCTTCAAGCGTTGGCAGCTTCATGAGAATCTTGTTTGCGTTCTCAACGCTCGGGCTTTCTGTGGTCGCGCATCGGGCTGTTTCAAGGGAGCGGGGAACGATTGGGGAATCAGCCGGTTCGGCACATGGGGAAAAGCAGCCATGATCTCGTTTTTCTTCATCGACAGGCCAATCTTCGCCTCCGTGTTGTCGATTCTGATCACCATTGCGGGCCTGGTAGCGATTCCCTCGCTCCCCATCGCGCAGTATCCGGATATCACCCCGCCGACCGTGTTGGTCACGGCATCATACCCGGGAGCGAACGCCCAAACCGTCCTGGACACGGTCGCTGCGCCCATCGAACAGCAGGTTTCTGGGGTTGAAAACGCGCTTTACATGTCTTCGCAGTGCACAAACGACGGGAATTACACGCTGCTCGTGACATTCAAGGCGGGCATGGACGCGAACATGGCCCAGGTGCTTGTCCAGAACCGTGTTTCATTGGGCCTGCCCGTTGTTCCCGACCTTGTCCAGCGCCAAGGCGTTGCCGTCAAGAAGATATCCCCCAGCACGATGATGATCGTGAACCTTGTGTCCGACATAGACGAGAAGACAGGCAAGCCAAAGCGCGACAGCATCGAGCTGAGCAATTATGCCACAATACAGATTCGTGATGAGTTGCTCAGGCTTCCGGGAATCGCGAATGTGACCTTTCTCGGCGAGCGCGATTATTCCATGAGGGCTTGGCTGAACCCTGACAAGATGTCGCTTTTGGGGGTGACAAGCGACATGGTCGTCCAGGCCCTCAACGAGCAGAATGTGCAGGTTGCCGCCGGATCGATCGGTCAGCAGCCGGTTCCCAACGGCCAGCAATACCAATTGATCATCAACACGCTAGGCCGGCTGGTGCAACCCGAGCAGTTCGGGGATGTCATCATCAAGGTCGGCGCCGATTCCAGCAGCCAGACCAGCCAGGTTCCAGCCGTTGTCCGCCTTCGCGACCTGGCCAGGGTCGAGCTGGGCGCGCAGCAATACGACCAGACCTGCACGCTTGACGGGCAGTCATCGGTCGCCTTGTCGCTGTTCCAGCTCCCCGGTTCCAACGCCCTGCAGACCGCCGAGGGGGTTTATGCCAAGATGGCCGAGCTTGGCAGGAAGTTCCCCCCCGGCATCAATTACCGGATTGTCTATGACACGACTCCCTTCATCAAGGAATCGATCATTGAGGTTTTCAAGACACTGCGCGACGCGATCGTCCTTGTCGCGATCGTGGTCCTTCTGTTCCTGCAAAACTGGAGGGCGACGATCATTCCCCTGATTGCCGTGCCCGTCGCGGTGATCGGCACCTTCGCCGTGATGAGCGGCCTTGGGTTCAGCCTCAACAACCTGTCGCTTTTCGGCCTTGTTCTGGCGATCGGCATCGTCGTGGATGACGCGATCGTTGTGGTGGAGAATGTCGAGAGGTGGCTTGCCGAGGGATTGTCCCCGCGCGATGCGACAAGGAAGGCGATGGAGGAGGTCACGGGGCCTGTGATCGCCGTGGCTCTCGTCTTGTGCGCCGTTTTCGTGCCCTGCGCGTTCATCACGGGAATCACAGGCCAATTCTTCAGGCAGTTCGCGATCACCATCGCCGTTTCAACAGTCATTTCGGCATTCAATTCGTTGACGCTTTCCCCGGCCTTGGCCTCCATCCTGCTCCAACCCCACGGAGCCAAGAAAGACATCCCCGCCAGGATGCTGGATTTTTCGCTGGGGTGGTTCTTCAGGCTTTTCAACGGGTTCTTTGATATCGGGACAACCATCTACACGAGGATTGTCGGCCTATCCCTCAGACTCACGCTGCTCGTTCTGATCGTTTATGGGGGACTTCTTTACGCGACCTGGTGGGGATTCGCCAACACTCCCTCCGGCTTCATTCCCCAGCAGGACAAAGGCTACCTTCTTGTCAATGTCCAGCTACCCGATTCGGCGAGCGTCCAGCGCACCCAGGAGGTGATGGCCCAACTGCTTGACTTGGCCAAGGAAATCGAAGGCGTCGACCATGGCGTCACCGTTTCCGGGCAATCGTTGCTCATTGGAGCCAATTCCCCCAATTACGGATCGATGAACCTGATTCTCAAGCCGTTCGAGGAACGGAAAGGAAAATCGAGCGACATGGTCGCGGACGAATTGAGGGCCAAGGCCCGGCTCAAGGTCCGCGATGCCACGATTGGGGTTTTCGGGCCACCAGCCGTCGATGGCCTCGGTAACGCCGGCGGATTCAAGGTGATGATTGAAGACAGGGGCCCGCTTGGGATCAGCGCGCTGCAGGGGGTCAGTGACAGGGTCGTGGCGGCGGGCAACAAGACGGACGGCCTCACAGGGTTGTTCACCAGTTCTAGGGCTTACACGCCATGGCTTTATCTTGACATTGACAGGGACAAATGCATGGCGATGGGCGTGTCGATCGGGGATCTGTTCAATTCGTTGCAGGCTTTTTTTGGCTCTTATTATGTCAACAACTTCAATGAGTTCGGCCGCTCTTGGCAGGTCAATGTGATGGCCGATTCCCAGTTCCGATCCAGGGTCGATGATTTTCGCCATATCAAGGTGAAGAACAAGGAAGGGTCGATGGTTCCCATCGGAACGATGGTGACCACGCGTGATTCCCAGGGTCCCGTGATGTTGACCAGGTACAACATGTACTCCGCCTCGGCGATTTACGGCAACACCGAGCCCGGCACCAGTTCGGGAGATGCCGTCCGAAAAATGGAAGAAATCCTTGGCAAATCCCTTCCATCGGCGATGTCGCATGAGTGGACGGAGCTTTCCTACATGCAGCAGCAGGCCGGAAGCACGGCCATGGCTGTCTTCGCGCTCGCCGTGGTGTTTGTTTTCCTCGTGCTTGCGGCCCAGTACGAAAGCTGGAGCCTGCCGCTTGCCGTCATCCTTGTTGTTCCGATGTGCCTGCTTTGTTCGATCATCGGTGTTCGGTGGTCAGGCAACGATATCAACATCTTCACCCAGATCGGATTTGTGGTTTTGGTTGGGTTGGCCAGCAAGAACGCGATCCTGATCGTGGAATTCGCCAAGCAACAATCGGAAGCTGGAAAGGGCGCGCGGGAGGCCGTGCTGGAGGCTTGCCGCTTGCGGCTTCGCCCCATTCTCATGACTTCGTTTGCATTCATCCTCGGTGTCTTGCCCCTTGTCGTTGCCACTGGCGCGGGGGCGGAGATGAGAAGAACGCTGGGATTGGCCGTTTTCAGTGGAATGTTGGGTGTCACCCTGTTTGGGATATTCCTGACACCCGTTTTCTATTTTGTCATCGAAAACCTGATGGGCGGTCCCAATCAGGCCAAGAACGGGGCCTTGGCTGGCGATGGCATCCATGGCGGGCAATCACACCAAACACAGGCGAACCATGGCCACGGACCCGCTTAGGGCCTAGGCCTGAGTCCGAAAAAGCCCGGTGCCCTGCAACCGTCCGATGAGTTCGGGCCTGAAAGGTTATTCGCCCCGATCACAGGAAATGGTTTTCTGTCATAGCAGCCTGAAGTTTTGCGGCATTCAAGTGCAGGGGCCAGAATTGGCTTCGCCAAATAATTGTCAGGCAGACACGGCATGCATGGTGCCACCACCGGGACAGCCTTGGGACAGTAGGAGTCAGGTCCGGTTGGAATATGGCGGCCTGAAGGTGGCAACGGATTCCATGCCGCCATGGCCATCAACCAGTGCCAAGGAAGTGTCTGGGCCATCGTAATCCCCCATTTTTTTCAAGGCTTGGCCGGCTTCGGAGGGGCAGGGGCCGCTTCCGATTCCGGGTCGTCCCGTCTGGGCTTGGGCAGGTCGGAAGGTTGGGCAATTGAACCATTTTCCACGATGGGCGTCGGCTTACAGCCATCCAGGCGAATCTGCCATCCGCCACCAAGGGCCTTGTAAGTCATGACCAATCCGTCCGCCACTGCCCTCTGGGCATTGGCGAGGCTCAACTGACGATCAAGCAATTTTTCCTGAAGGAGCGACACCCTGTTGAAGTCGACGGTTCCTGCCTTGTATTGGGCCTGGGCGATGGTTGCCGCCTTCTTGGCGGCCTCAACAGCGGTTTCCAGTTCCTTGGCGCGCTCCTGACCCTTCAGGAAGCGGACCAAGCCATCTTCAACCTCGGCACCGGCCTTGACCACGACCTGCTGATAATTCGCGATGGCCGCCTGGAAGTTGGCATCCTGGAGTCGCACATGATTCACAAGTCTTCCGTAGTTGAAGATGTTCCAACGGAACGAGGGGCCAATGTTGCCGCCAAAGGCTTCAGGGGAGTACAGGTTTCCGTAATTGAGGGCGGACCATCCAAAGTTTCCGGCGATTGAAATGTGCGGATAAAGTTCACTGGTCGCGACGCCAATGTTGGCGCAGGCTTCGGCCGCCTGCCTTTCGGCTTGCCTCACATCAGGCCTTCTGGAGAGAAGTTCCGCGGGTATTCCCGTGACCACATCCTTGCCGGCCGATGGGATCGGGCCTTTCCCGAGCCGTTTTTCCAAGTCTTCGGGAGCGATCCCCAGGAGATTGCACAATCGGTTGTTCTCGATTCTGGCGAAGGCTTGGAAGTGGGGTATTTCCGCTTGTGTCTTGCTCAGGTCCGCTTGGGCTTGATCCACATCGACCTCGCTGGTGAGTCCTCCGCGAAACCTGGCTTGGGCGATGGTGAGCGATTCCTTTTGGAACTGGGCCACAGATGCCGCAATTTCAGCCTGATTCTCGAAAAACCGCATCCTCACATACGATTCGGCGACATCGCCAAGAAGGATGACCAACATGTTGTCGTAGCTTTCAACAGAAGCATCCAAGGCGCTGCTGGCCGCTTCGATCGCTCTTCGATACTTACCCCAGAAATCAAGTTCCCATGCCAGACCCGCACCGTAATTCCACAACGGGTAATACGCTTGCCCGATGAATTGCCTGTTGGCCACGGCCGTGCTCAACCCGTATTGCAGGAACCCGGCATTGGCAAACTGGCTCTGTGGAAAAAACTCGCCTACCACTATGCCCAACTTGGCCCGGGAAGCCAGGACCCTAAATCCCGCCTCGCGAAGGCTGAGGTTCTGTCCGGCGGCCATGCAGATGAGGCTGTCAAGATTGGGGTCCCTGAAAGATGTCCACCATTTTCGATGATCGTCTGTGTTGGGCGAGATCCTTTTGTCAGCGTTGTCGATCCATTGTTCGGCCACGGGCGCCGGTGGTTTGGCATATTGGGGCCCAACCTTGAAACCGTTATGAACATATTCCTTGAAGGTTGTGCATCCGATTGACAGTGGCAGAGCGAGGCCTAACAACCACGACCGGTATCGACGAGGCAGCGGTAGGCGCAATGTTTCCGAAATCACCATGGAATTCCGCTCCGCCGTCACGCATCCGTGAGGATGCGCGATTGATCTGGCGTAATTGTCGGCACAATTGGAGCGGACGGATTAATTAAACGGGTATTTTGGCAATCAATTCAATTTTTTCTGCATAAAGGCGATTGGGGTGGGAGTGGGCGCTACAGGATTCGAACCTGTGACTTCATCCGTGTGAAGAATGCACTCTACCGCTGAGTTAAGCGCCCATGAATTCTAATTTACTGAAATTCTTTCATTATTGGAAGTGTGAGGATTTCAAGCTTTTGGCGCGGGGCTGTCATCAAAACGAGGGGCGGTGGCCGCCACTTTCTGGGGAGGGCGGGGCGATTCAGTGGGCTGGCTTTCCACCCGCGTGATGGACGGTTCCATCTCATCCTCGATTCCCTTGATTCCTTTCTTGAATTCCACGATTCCCTTGCCGAGATACCTTCCCACTTCGGGCAGACGGCGACCAAAAATCATCACCCCAACAACGAGGAGGATGATCATTTCCATCGGGCCCAGGTTGAAAAAGCCTGCCAAAGCTGTCATGGGATCGTTCCTTGATGGCCGCTGTCAAAACTTTGCCAATGTCATAATACCATCAAATCGGTCGGTCCGGCAACCATGTCATTGGCCAGTTCGGTCCGTTGACCAAGTTCTGTTGCATTGAACGGTCTCCATCTATTATCCGGCCTTGAAAGACCAATCCCAGGTCTTGAGGAGGCCGTTGCATGACAGTTGCGTTCTACTGCAGGACAATCTCTACCCTCGCTTTCGGGATAGCGATCGGGGCGGCGGTGGCTTTGTGGCTTGCCAACGGACGAACCACCGCCGTATGGGCCGCCAATGACCGTCATGATGATTACATCATGACGACCGGAACAGTTCTGGTGAACCGCAGGGTTCCCACCGATGGCATCTGGATGCTTGATTACAGAACGGGCCGGTTGCTTGGCACAGTCATTGATCAGGCTTCTGGAACCATCACGGGCTGGGCTGAACTTGACCTTGTGCAGGAATTTGGAATCCCTCCCCGGCAGAATGTTCATTTCCTGATGACTACCGGGATGGTCAACGGTTACCAGAGCGCTCTCTACCTCGCTGAAACGGTAAGCGGAAAGTTTGGTGTTTACACGATGGGCTTGAGGTCGGATGGCAAATCCGGAATCGCGATCAGGCGCCAAGACCTTACGACATTCAGGCCCCAGGCGGCCGCTGGTCAGCCCGTGCCGGACCCTGCCGTGCCTCTTGGCGCGGTGATTCCTCCCGCCCCGGGTTCTTGACGGTTGGAACGATCCATCAACCATACGACCCATCGGCTCAGGGTGATGCCCAGGAAGGAAAGCACTGAAAGTATCACGAACAATGTGGCCAGCAGGCTCAAAATGCCCTGAAGCTGTCTCTTGGGGTCCCTGATCATGTCAGGAAAGCGATACCCCACCATCACGGTTCCGGCCGAGAGCGTCGTGCAAAGAACAAAAATCATCGGCAACACAACCACAGGCAGGTAAGCCGATCTCCCGGATCGGATAGACCAGGTCCCGACAACAGCCAGCGCCACGACGGCCAAAAGTTGGTTGGCGATGCCAAACATTGGCCAAATGGTGTCGATGGAACCTGTGGCTACAAGCCAACCCCAGGCACAGGTGATCAGGAGGCTGGAAAGAAGCGCGCTAGGCAACCAACCGGTCCTTCCCCACGCGGGGTGGAACTTCCCCATGTTTTCCTGAAGCAGAAATCGGGCGATTCGAGTGCCGGTGTCGATCGTGGTTAAAATGAATAGCGCTTCAAACATGATCGCAAAATGGAACCAGTATTTCCAATAAGGAGCGACGGCTTCCTCGCCCCAGCCGAGCCTTTCGAGCGGTTTCGTGAGGATTTGAGCCATGCCAACCGCGAGCGTCACGGCGCCTCCGGTTCGTCCGCGGAGCGTTTCCTCGACGCGCTGTTCCACAGTCCCAAGATCAAGATGCTCAAGATTTCCGGCCTGACCAAGCTCCCTGTGAAGCGCGTCGATTTGGGGTTGGAATTTTTCAACCAAACGCAAGTCGACATTCATGTCGTAATAAAGCCTCGGGTCGATTGAGGCCGCCGCGATAAGGGCAACGATGCCCACCACGCCCTCGAGTAGCATGGCGCCGTATCCGATGGGCCTGACATCGGTTTCCCGGTCGACCATCTTTGGAGTCGTGCCGCTGGAAACGAGCGAGTGGAACCCGGAGATGGCTCCACACATGACGCAGATGAAAACAAACGGGAAAAGCGTTCCCGGAAAAGTCGGGCCTCCGGAGGCAAATGTCGGCTCGATGGCCCTGTGGGCCAGCACAGGGTTGGCCAGGCATGTGCCAACAATCAAAAGCGCGATGGTGCCAATTTTAAGAAAACTTGAAATGTAGTCGCGAGGGCAAAGCAGCAGCCACACGGGCAGAACCGAGGCCACGAATCCATACCCGCACAAGGCCATCACCGTTGATGTGCGGTCAAGCTGAAACCAAGGCTCAAGCGAAGATCCGGGAACCAAGCTGCCACCCCATGTGGCGGCGAGCACCAAGGCCCCGCCGAGCAAGCTGGCCTCGACAACCCTGCCCGGCCTGAACAAGTACATGTATGCGCTCACGAGAAGGGCGATTGGAATGGTCGCGGCAATTGTGAACAGCCCCCAGGAGCTTCCCGCGATGATTTGCCTTCCTCCCTCCGGAAGAATCAAGGATGACCGGCCCGGATCCATGGCCTGGGCCGGAAGGGAATGTCCGGCTGGCAATTCCAACACAAAGGACTCGGGCCTTTTGAAAACTCCTCCGGAGTTTCCGGAAAGGCTGATTGTCGTGCCCGCGGGTACGCGGTAACGGGACTTGCCTTGGGGCGACTCGATTGCCTCAACTTGGGCACCCGGGGGAATCCCAAGACGCGTCATCGCGGGAATGGGAACTTCCTCCCCGCCCAGCGCCTTCACAACCACGAACCCGAGGCCAGCCAAGGCGATCACGACAATGAAGAGGATCGCGAAGGATATGGCGACATAAGCGCCATGGCCCAGGTCCTCCCTGGCGATTTCAGCCAAAGATTTGCCATGCCTGCGCACCGACGCTGCAAGAACCAGCATGTCTTGGACCGCTCCGGCCAGGCACACCCCTACAAGAAGCCATAACAATCCCGGAAGAAATCCATACTGCAGGGAAAGCACCGGCCCGATTAGCGGGCCGGCTCCGGAAATGGCGGCGAAGTGGTGTCCGAACAGAACCATTCGGCTGGTCGGGTGATAGTTTTGGCCATCCTCAAGCCTGTGGGCAGGGGTGATGTTCCCGTCGTTGAGACAGGCGACCCTGGCGGCCAGGAAAGCGCTGTAGTACCTATATGCGATCGCAATGATACAGATGGCCGCGATCAGGATCGGGGTGGCGTGGGGGAAGCCGATCAACTCGTTGAGCCATGCCATGAGAGGGACCCCGTTGACGAATCTCAGTTGCTCCTCGGCGTGGCCAAGGCTTTGCTGCCGATGTCCGCGCGAAACTGCATGCCGGTGAACTTGATCAGTTTTATGGCCTCATAGGCGTTTTTCCTGGCCAGTTCGATCGTGTCGCCCATCGCCGTTACCCCGAGGACCCTACCCCCGTCAGTCACCACTTCATCCCGGGCATTTCGCGCGGTTCCCGCATGGAAGACCTGGACATCGGGGAGTTTGGAAGCAGCCTCGAGGCCATGGATCGGGGTGCCCTTTTGGTATGAGCCGGGATAACCCTGCGCGGCCAGAACCACGCAAATGGCGGGCCTTGGATCCCAGGCAACCTTGTCCGCGAACTCCTCGAGCCTCTCATCCACGACGGCCTCAAGCAGGTCGAGGAGATCAGTTTTCAGCCGCATCAGCACGGGCTGGGTTTCCGGATCTCCCAGCCGGCAGTTGAATTCAAGGACTTTAGGCCCCTGGGGACAAAGCATCATGCCCGCGTAAAGGCAGCCCTTGTAGGGGCTTTTCCGGCGCTTCATCGCGTGGATGGTGGGAATGAAAACCTCCTCATCGATCTTTTCCAGGATTTCCGGGGTCGCGATGGGCGCGGGGCTGTAGGCTCCCATGCCTCCTGTGTTGGGGCCCTTGTCTCCATCGAAGGCCGCCTTGTGATCCTGGGCCGCTTCAAGGCGCATGACGCAGCGGCCCGATACCAAGGCCAGCACGCTTAACTCCTGACCCTGTAAACGGCGTTCGATCACGACCTGTCTGCCCACGCCTTTGCCAAATTCCTCGCGGACCATGATCCTGTCAACCGCCCGACGCGCCTGCTCGGCGTTATCGCAAACGATCACACCCTTGCCGGCGGCCAGTCCATCCGCCTTGATCACAAGGGGCTCAATTTGGCTGTCGATGTAGGTGCGCGCGATCTGGGGGTGGTCGCAGACCTGGAAGTCGGCCGTGGGCACCAGGGCTTCCCGCATCAGCGACTTCGAGAAAACCTTGCTGGCTTCCAGTTGCGCGGCCGCCTTGCTGGGGCCGAAGACGCGAATTTTTTCCGATTCCAGAGCATCGACGATTCCCGCCGCGAGCGGATCTTCCGGCCCGACAACAACCAGCCCAATCGACTCGGCCTTGCAGAAGGCGACACATGCCTGGAAATCGAGCGGATCCAGCTTCGCAGGAATGATCTTGCCCCCCGGGCCTCCGATCGTGCCCGCGTTGCCCGGTCCCACAAAAACCTTTTCAGCGCGACTTGAGCAGGCCAACTTCCACGCCAGGGCGTGCTCCCGCCCGCCCCTGCCGATGACCAGTAACTTCATGGAAACTCCCGTCAGGCGGTGGTGGCCAAAACCGACTTGACCTGTTCCTGGCCCAAGCGGTCGCAGAAATCGCCGAAGCTCTCCGAGGGAACCCGTTCCGCCTTGAATCGCATCAGGAGGGGTTTCAAGGTGCTCACGATTTCCGAGCGCGGAACTAGGTCCTTGGCCTGGAAGTTGAGGCGGTCACCCAGAATCCTTCCTCCGAGGAACATGAGGTATTTGTCCCCAGAACGGCCCACCAACCCGACATCGGAGGTGTAGGGGCGGACGCAGCCGTTGGGGCAGCCGGTCATTCGAATTGAGAATTTTTCCGATTGCAGTCCCAATTCCGTGAGCACGGCCTCCATTTCGTCGATCACTCCCGGCAGGGTTCGCTCCGATTCGCAGATCGCGAGACTGCAGGTGGGAATGGCGGGACAGGCGAGGCTATACCTCTGCACATTGGATATTTCACCGGGAAGCCTGATGCCATGCTCCCGGAGTGACTTCTCAATTTTCGGCAAGGCGGAGTGATCAAGGTCGCAAAGCAGGATGTCCTGCTGGGCCGTCAATCGCACCTCGCACCCGAGTTCGGAAATCAGCGTCCGCAAGGCTGTTCGCAGGCGGAACTCGTCCTGATCCTTGATTCTCCCGTTTTCGACGCTGATGCCGTACCAGAACTTTCCGTCTCCCTGGGCGTTCCAACCCAGGTGGGTCTCGTGACCGGTTACCGGCATGTTCTTTGGCAAGGTGAGTTCAAAGGGCAGGTAGCCCCTGAGGATCTCGCGAACCTTGTCGATGCCGAGGTCGGCGACCAGGTACTTGATCCGCGCCCTCTTCCTGTCCGACCGGTTTCCATGGTCGCGATAGAACTTCACGACGGCCTCCGCGGCGGCCAGCAATTGGGCGCGGGAACAATAAAGGATCCTCTGGCCCAAATGGGCGAAGGTGTCTGCCCGCCCATGAGTCCGCCCCATGCCTCCGCCGGCCATCAAGTCGTAGCCGACAATCTCGCCGTCGCGCACATCCGCGAGCAGTCCGAGATCCTGCGCGAAAATATCAATGCAGTTGTCGTCCGGGAGGGCGAAGCCGGTCTTGAATTTCCTGGGCAGATAAACCTTCCCGTAAATCGGCTCGAAATCCTCCGCGGGGGCGCCCTCCGACCGGCCGTTCACCCAGATTTCGTGGTAAGCGGAGGTTCTTGGGGCCAGATGCATGGCAAGGGCGTGGCAATCCGCCTGGAGTTGGTCGTGGACCTTGCTGTTGCGAATGGGGGCGGGGCACGCCATGACATTTCTGTTGACATCGCCGCAAGCCGCCAGAGTGCTCAGCATGCATTCATTGATGGCTGAGATGAGGGGCTTGAGGCCTTTCATCAGGATTCCGTAAAACTGCACGCTTTGCCGGCTAGTGAGTCTGAGAGTGTTGTTCGCATGATTGCTGGCCAATTCATCGAGCACCAAGTACTGCTTGGCAGTCAGTTTGCCCCCTGGAATGCGGCCCCGAACCATGAACATGTGGTACTTGCCGCCTTGGCCATCCTGCCGGTTGGCCTTGCGCGCATCCCTGTCTTCCTGCTGGTAACTTCCATGGAATTTCAGCAGCTGCTTTTCGGCCTCCTCGAAATGATCCGACCCTGAGGCCATCACGGCGGCGATTCCGCCCCTGAGAGCGTTGCTGGAGGCCTTGATGCCTTCAACCGGTGACGGTGCCGCTGGTCCTTTGGCTGGCTTCTCTTCCGACATCGATGGATTCCTTCGTGTCCCTTGGTCCTTCCCAGTGCTCATTTCACATTCTGTCAGGTGAGCGGTAGGATAGAAAGTGGCATTCCCAAGCTTACCCGACTGGGCCTTGCGTTTCTGAACCGGTGGCAGCTATGGGGTTTATGTCTAACAACCTCTTCTCAAATCCCGGGAGAACGCGGAGATGAAAGCCCTGATCCTGACGGCTGAAGGTTTCGAGGATCTGGAAGTTCACCTGACATGGTACCGCCTTCTGGAGGAGGGTATCCAAACCTCGCTGGCCAGTCCCACCGGCATGGTTGTGACGGGATTGCATGGCTACCGGATCGATCCCGATTTGTCCCTCAAGGAGATCAACCCCAATGATTTCGGCATCCTGGTCCTGCCGGGGGGCGCTGCTTCCGAAAGGCTGAGGCAGAGGGAAGAGGCCCTCGATTTGGCTCGAACCTTTCTCGATGAAGGCAAGCTGGTGATATCAATCGGCCGTGGCGCTCAGATTCTCATCAGCGCCGGAGCGATCAACAATCGCCGCGTGACCTGCTCGATAGCAATAAGGGATGATGTCAAGGCCGCCGGGGCTACCTACACGGATGACCCTGTTGTCGTTGACAACAATCTGGTGACCTGCGCCCATTCGGAAGACTTGCCCGGAATGTTCCGCGCCCTCATTCCTGTTCTCCCCGTCTCTTGACCGAAAGTCGTCTTGGAAGCCATGACGGCGCTAATGTGGTCTAGGCCCGGGAGATTGCCCGGGCCTTCTTCGTTCCAAGCGAAAATCATTTCCCAGCATGTCGATATTGCCTCAGTGGCTTCTGAATTCGGGAGCATAGGGGCACAGGATCTTGGGATGGCCGGCTTACTAAGCCGAGCGCCAAGGAAGGCCTGAATCAGTCGGCTTAGGTAACGGATTTATGTTTGAAGTAATTGATCACAACATTGGGGAGAATGCCGTCTTGATCACAGATAGCTTCTGACTCCCGAGATGATCGACTCCATGTCCCTCGGCCTTCTCCTTCCCATGGCGTTTGATTTCACGCCGTTGTTGAGGAGTTCATCGGGGTTTATTCGGGGCTGTATCCGGGGAAGTTGGTGAAGGCTGATTTTTCCGCTGTTCCGTTCCACCCAGTCCCTCACCGCATTGGAGCGGTAAATGGGATGTCCGTCCACGATGAGGAATACTTGCCTTCCCGCTTTCCCTGTTAGAGCGCTTTGCAAATAGGTTTACTGTCATATCCGCAATGCCTGAAGTAATTGGAGCATTCTTGGGACGAGAATTGTTCAATGAGTTGTCCGACAACATCCCAGAGGCCGGCGATGGTCCGCTTCCCCGCCGACTTGACCAATCCCTTGAGTTTTGAGAACGCGTTTTCAATCGGGTTGAGATTCGGGCTGTAGGGAGGCAGGTACCTGGTCCTGATCCCGTAGTCCTCCAGTGTCTTCCTGACCATCGCCGTCTTGTGGGAGGACAGGTTGTCAAGGACCACCAAGTCACCTGGCCTGATCACCGGGGCCAGCACCTGTTCGACATAAGCCTTGAATGAAGCGCCGTTGATGGGCCCGTCAAGCAGCATCGGGGCCACGATCCCAG
>VGXS01000011.1 GCA_016873225.1 Planctomycetota bacterium
TACCTCAGCCGAACGGAGCGAACCGTGCGTGAGGATCCAGGCGATTCGCTTCGGACGCCACATGGTGGAATTGCCGCCCCGGCAGGCTTGGAATATCGAGAAGTTTCCAAATAGGTGTGAATCATTTCAAAATCAACGGGAATCGCTTGCGGTCCTGTGTTCCCTAAACGCCGTCCAGGGTGTTGGTTTCGGTCATTGAGGTTGACTTTGGAGGTGATCAGTGGGGATGCATCATGTATGTGAATGAAACATGATGCTGATGGACACGGTAACGAGATGACCGGTTTCCCAAGCCAACGGTTTCCACGGGCCGCCTGTCCCGTGGATGGCGCGACCGCCGGACCACACATGAACGCTAGCGGTTCGGCCTCATTGCGGGAATGATTGATGAGCCGAACGGACCTGAACGCGGTGGATATCCGTGCCGGCGAGGCATTGATTGGCATTTGCTTGAATGGCGCCACGGGCCGGAATGGATCGGGCTTCGACATCGACGCGTATGCCATGAGGCTTGTTGACGAAATCAACCGTGGAACAGGCCATAGGGCCGTGATGCTGGAGGAAGGGACCCCATCCCATGCCGAGGCTGTCAAAAACAGCAGGCGTTCCCGAGAATTGGCGGATCAAAACGATCCTCATTTGGAAGAAGTTCGGCGCCGTCTTGACATCCGGCTGGCGCCGACCGCGGGCGTTCACGGGCCGGATGAGCGCGCTAGGCTGGATTCCGACGGATCTTGGAAATACGACCCCGAGGACTTCGGGCAAGTCGCGGCGTTGGCCAAGCTTATCGGCAAGTTCTCCTCCGACAAGCGCGGGCAGCGGAAGGGGTGGTGGTTTCAAGGCGCCTGCTCCAAGGCCTTCAAGGCGTTCAAGGATCGATTTGACCCGCGGTATCCATCAACCTGGATACGCGCCGTTAAAAAAGCCGTGAAGGCGGCTTTGCTGGGCCACGAGCGCCTGGACAGTTGGGATCACGACTCCTTGGCGTTGCTCGGTTGTTTTCGGCGCGCCTTGGGTGTCTCCAATCACGGCCCCGACGGGACGGGCAAATCCAACGCCATGCCACATATACGCCTGTTTCTTCCCGTGGCTTACAAGGGTGGCATTTGGGAACTGGTCAGAAACCTTGTCACCGAACTCGTATCCATCAACAAGGACAGGCGGGCCCTGAGGCTTTCCCTGATGGTCCACAAGGATCAAGACACATCCGATTTTCCAGATATGGGAGATTTCCTGCGGATTTGTCGGGCCACCTGGTGCGAATTCGGCCCCGATTCGCTTGTTTGGGATCGTGGCGTGACTTTTCGGCCTGATGCCTGTCTCGACGGGCCGTTTTTCTGGCCGACCACCGAGCATGGCGAAACTGCCGGTGAAGGGCCGGATGCCATTTTTTCCATGGTGGACCGTTTCGTCGGCATGATCGCGCCAATCAAGCCATACGGAGTATGGATTTATGACATGATCCAAGAATGGGCGCCGCAGGGATTCAGGTCCGAGTCGGATGGCTGGTTCGAGAGCTACGAGCGGATCACCAAGCCGAATATCCGGCAGGCATCCGTGGTTGTCGTTCCCAGCCGGTGCGTCGCTGATGATGTCCAATCGGCCTACCGTGTGCCGCCAAGCATGATCAGGACGATTCCGGTGGCCTGTGAACCCGGAAAACGGTTCGGCACCGTCCATTCGGAAAGGGTCGGGGAGGTGAATGCGCCTTATTTCCTTTATCCGGCGAACGCGGCGCCACATAAGGGCGCCGATGTGGTCGTGAAGGCGATCATGGCTGCCAAAAGGTCGCACCCCGGATTTCCGATGCTGGTCCAGTGCGGGTTCAACAGCGAATCCTTTTCGATGTCATTCAACGGCCAGGGTAGCCGCCATGCCGTGTCCATGAGGAAGCTTCTGGCCAGGTCGGGATTGAAGGAGGGGACGGACATCAGGTTTCTCGGTTTCTTGCCCGACCAGCAACTCAAATGGCTTTTCGAGAATGCGATCGGCGTGATCAACGCCGCGAGGTTCGACAACGGTTCTTTCAGCCTCATCGAGGCCGATTGGTTTGGCTGCCCGATCATTTCAACGGACTATCCCGGGGTAAGGGAATTGGCGGGGCGTTTCGCCTTGCCAGTCCGTTTTGTTCCCATGGATGATCCCGATGCGTTGGCTGCTGAATTGACCCAGGTGTGGCGGGAACGGAAGGCGAACAGGCTAGTCGGGAATCATCAAGACCGGACCGGCCAACAAACCGAGCATTCCGCGCGAACTCAGGCGGAAGAATTTTATGAGGTCCTTCGGGAATTCGGCATTAAATCGCAAACAACGAAAATTCCACCTCATTGATTCTTGTAGATCTTGCCGAAAAGAAAGGATAGATCCGATAGACGAGACATTGATGGTAGGAACGCTGATGATCTTCAAACTTGTGCGCAAGGAGATTCTCGGACCGGTCAAGCGAATGGGTCTGGGCTTGTTTGACCAAATCCTGCATGCGAATGATTCAAGGCCCAGCTTGCGCAAGCCTCCAAAACCATTGTTTTTTGTGCATGTTCCAAAAACGGCGGGAACATCGTTCTCGAATTACTTGGCCAATCATTGGGATCATGGCGATGCCTATCAACCGATTATTGGCGGGATGGAACGCATGAAACCCGACCGAAAAGTCAACTTTTATTTCGGCCATGTCGATTTTTCGGCGATCGCGGAACCTGAGAAATATTTCCTCATCACCTTCTTGCGCGATCCCATCGAGAGATGCGTGTCCCAATACAAGTCGTGGAACAATCCAAGAAATTTGAGAGAAAACAATCCTTGGTACGGCGTGATGACACAAGAAGATATTGCGGTACTCAAATTAGCACAGAAAATGACCCTTTCCGACTTCATCCTCTGCGAAAACCCCTCATTTGATGCGCAATTGTTTAATCTGCAAAGCCAAATGCTGTGCGACCGCATTGATGGTGTCTACGACTACAAATCAGCAATCGCAAATGTCTTGGAGCGATTTCACTATGTGGGAATTGTGGAACGATTCGCTTGGTCGATTGAAACATTCCGGTCAATGTTCAGCAGGACCCTGCCGTACCAGTTGCCTGAGGAAAGGGAAAATCGATCGAGCCAATCTCACTTGAGAATGACCCCCAAGGCCATGCAAAGACTATTGGACATGAACCAGCACGACATCAACCTATATGACACGATATTTGGTCATTTCTTTGGAACGAAAAACATACAAATCGCGGCCTGATCAATTGTCGCTATCTTTCCAGCTTGTCAAATATTAAAGATTGGATGCCATGTCCGGCAAAGTCGGAGTGGTTTTCATGACTCCATTTGTTCACCATGCCATCGGCGCGAATTTTTATTGGCCGCCAGAAGGCATCCTTGATCGCCAAGTCTTCGCGAGGAATCACACGAGTGGCGTTGCCTGAAACCTTCAAATTCAAGAATGGGAATGACAAGCCTCTTATTCTTTGGTGTTCGTCCCACGAAACCTTGGCCAAGGAGGAGATTCCGCTTCTTCTGGAGGCCGGATTCCGTGTCATTCCGCTTCTAACCAACATGTGGACAATGAAATTTGACGAATCGTTGGATGAGGTGATTTGCCAGGATTGGAAGAAGACGGTCGGTTTGGATCAGGGAATCGTTCGAGACATACAAGCTTGCCGTGTCTTTGAGACATCACCGAATCTTGAATTGACCACGCGGGAAGAGGAATTGCTGGAAAGCCATGTTGATGTCTTTTATGTCACCGTCCTGCCCAATCTAGCCTCATATTTTTCCAAACGATTCAAGGCATCGGTGGTCTTCAGGCCGTTTGGCCATGGAAACATACAAACCTACAGCAACATATCGCATGCTTACGGCATAAGTTTTGACCAGTTTACGAGTCGACTGAATTACATCTTTTGCCCGATCCTTCGAACCCTCATGGAACCGGAAAATCCCGAGTTATGCCAGAATTCCTTGTATTTAAGGGCGTTTGTATCTCCGGAAAGACTGCGGGGAGCGAAATGGATCGCCGGGAAGTCGGATCCGGTCGTGATCGACACGATCCCACGGATACAAGTCCCCTACTACATGGAAATCTACAAGAGGTTCATCAGCGACTTTGACGGGTTGCCCTTGAAGATCTTGGGCGGAAACCAGCCTGGTGGTGGCGGCGACCTTGATGATCCAAGGATCGTCGGAAGACTTCCGGACGAAGATTATCACCGCCTGATTTCATCGGCGCGGGTTTGCATTTACCATGGGCAGTCCCGTTACCACCTTCACTACCATCCCATCGAGTTCATGTTCATCGGGTTGCCAGTGCTGTTTCACCGGAATACCCCGTTTGCCGTGGAACTTGCGAGCATGGGAATCGGTGAAACGGAAGCCACCCAATTTGGCATGTATTCGACCGCCGAAGAAGCCAAACGCCGGGCCCTTCGCATGCTGGAGGATCCGTCGCTTGCCTGCGAACTCAGCAACCGGCAGGCGATTTTCCGTGAAAGGATTTTCTGCCGGGAAAAGGCATTGGATGAGGCCCGTTGGTTGCGAACGGTTTGTGAATCCCAATTGCGCTGGATCGTCGACGGGCACCTCACGACCGAACCCGCGCAGTATTGCCTAAAAATGCGCGCCTCAAGAAACAATAAGCCTTCCCAAGCCAACCCTCAGGTTGACGGGAAAAAGCCACCTGAACCATCCAAACCCAATGTTCTCCGATGGATGAAAAGCATTTGCAAGAAGATCGTGAAGAAAATCCTCATGATGAATTGACGCGCCTCATCCGTGGAATGCACGCATTACGGAAGTGCCTCCGAACACGCCATTTCCGCTGCCCGCCAGCCAAGGCGACGACTAGGCAAGGTTGGCCTTTGCCGCACGGTGGCTCGGCCCGTTTTACCCGGGGAACATAGTTACATGGATGGATAGATCAAGTTTCCACTCCGGCGTTGACATGGCCATGAGCGGTGGACATGAGGGCGGTGTGGATAGAACTTCCGGAACCTCGGCATGAACTGGCTGGCGCTGCGGATGCTGGTGGGAGACCCGGTGAAATACTTGGGGATCCTGTTCGGCGTGACCTTCGCCACCCTGCTCATGAGCCAGCAGGTGGCGATCTTCACCAGCCTGCTCAGGCGCACCGCCAGCCAGATCCTCGACATCCGCGACGCCGACATCTGGGTGATGGACAAGGTGACGCGGTTCATCGACGAGGCGCCGCCGCTTCCCGACCAGGACCTCGTCCGGGTGAGGTCGGTTCCCGGCGTGGCCAGCGCGGTTCGCACCGTGCACGCGCAGTTGGGCGCGCGCCTGCCCCATGGCGGGTACCGCACGGTGATCCTGATGGGCCTCGATGACCAAAGCCTCACGGGCGCGCCGACGGGTTTCATCGCCGGGTCGCTCGACCGGTTGCGCGAACCGGACGCCGTGGTGGTGGACAAGGCGGGTTACACCTACCTTTTCCCCGGCGAACCTGTGGCGGTGGACAGGGTGTTCGAGATGAACGAGCACCGCGCCAAGATCGTCGGCGTGTGCGAGGCCTCGCAGCCTTTCACCACGCTGCCGGTGATTTTCAGCCGGTACTCGCAGGCCGCCCGCTTCCTGCCTCCCCAGCGGAACCTGATGAACTACATCCTGGTGCGCGCCGGCGAAGGAACCGAACCGCCGGCCTTGTGCCGGTCGATCGAGGAAGCCACCTCGCTGGGGCCGAGGCCCCTGGCGGCCCTCACGCGCGAGCAGTTCGCGATGAAAACGATCCAGTACTACATGGAGTTCACCGGCATCCCGGTGAACTTCGGCATCACGATCACCCTCGGGTTCATCGTCGGCCTGGCGATCACGGGGCAGACCTTCTACCTGTTCGTGACCGAGAACATCCGCCAGTTCGGCGCCCTCAAGGCCATGGGAGTGGACAACGGCGCCCTGGTGCGGATGATCCTGCTGCAAGGGTTCATGGCCGGGTTCACCGGCTACGGCCTGGGCATCGGCCTGGCCGCCTGTTTCTTCGAGGCCACGGCGCATGTGCCGGCGCTCGAGGGATTCGGCATGTTCCCCGGGCTTCTGGCGGGCATCGGCGTCACCGTGATGGCCATCGTCGTCCTCGCGAGCCTGCTCAGCATCCGCAAGGTGCTGGTGCTGGAGCCGGCGATGGTGTTCCGGTGATCGAGCTGGCGGCGCGGTGCCGTGGCCTGGTGAAGGATTTTCCCTCCGGCGGCGGCTTTCAACGGGTTCTCGACGGGGTGGATTGCGAGGTGCCGCTGGGCGCCCTCACCCTGCTGGCGGGCCCGAGCGGTTGCGGCAAGACGACGCTGGTCTCGCTCATGGCCGGCCTGCTCGACCCCACCGCCGGCGAGGTGATGGTGCTGGGCACCGACATCGGCGCTCTCAGGGGGAAAGCCAAGGTTTGTTTCCGCGGGCTCAACATCGGTTTCGTATTCCAGCAGTACAACCTGCTGCCGGCCCTTTCGGCGCGGGAGAACGCGGCGGTGCCCCTTGTCATCAACCGGATGCCGCGCGGCCGGGCGCTGGAAAAGGCGACGGAACTGCTCGGAAGGGTGGGCCTGGCGGGCAAGGAGGATTCGCTGCCCAAAAACCTGTCCGGCGGGCAGCAGCAGCGCGTGGCCATCGCCAGGGCGCTGGTTCATTCGCCCAGGCTGCTGTTGTGCGACGAGCCCACCGCGGCGCTCGACGCCGCCAGCGGACGCACGGTGATGGACCTGCTGCGCGAGGTGGCGGTGGCGCGCGACCGGGCCGTGGTGGTGGTGACGCACGACCCGCGCATCTACGACCGCGGCGACCGGATGATCCGCATGGCGGATGGCCGGGTGACGGCGACCATCGAGGACAAGGGCGCCTTCGCCGCCCATGAACAGGGGGAGATCGCATGATCCTAAGATTCATCCCGCCCCTGCTGGGCATCCTGATGTTCCTGTTCGCGGTCTCGCATGTCGCCAAGAGGGTCGCGGGAAGCCAGGAGGGAAGGTCGGATCCTCCCGGGCCGGTTCCCGCGCGCCCGGCCGGCGACATCATCGCGGCGACGGGCGTGGTGGAACCCTTCACCGAGACCATCCATGTGGGCACACCCGTGGGGGGAATCGTGCAGGAGGTGTCGGCGCGGGTGGGAGACAAGGTCGGGCAGGGCGCCATCCTGGTGAGGCTGAAGGCCGGCGAGCTTGAGGCGGAAGTGAGGGTGAGGCAGGCGGCGCTGGCGGCCCAGGAGGCCACTCTTTCCCGTTTGAAGTCGCTGCCGAGGCCCGAGGAGGTTCCCGCCGTGGAGGCCAAGGTCGCCGAGGCCCGCGCCTTGGCGCTCGACCAGAAGGAACAACTGGAACGCAACAGCCTGCTTTCGGCGCGCGGGGCGCTTGGCAACGAGGAGTTGAGGCGCAAGGAACTGGGCTATCAGGCGGCGGTGGCGCGGCAGAGGGCGGCGGAGGCCGACCTGAAGCTGCTCATGGCCGGGGCGTGGGAATCGGACCTGGCCCTTCAAAAGGCCCGGGTCGACGAGGCCCGCGCCCAACTCGACGCCATGCGCGCCGACCTCGACCGCCGAACCATTCGGGCCCCCGTCACAAGGCCCGCCGCCGATGGCGGGCCCGTCGAACTCGTGGTGCTGCAGGTTGACATCCGACCCGGCGAAATGGCCCGGAACGACTCGGCGCTGATGCTGTTGGGGGGGCTTTCACCACTTCATGTGCGGGTGGATGTCGACGAGAACGACATTCCCCGGTTCAAGGCCGGGGTGGGTGGCGAGGCGCGGACCCGGGGTGAGCCGGCCGGGAAGTTCCCGCTCAAGTTCGTCCGGGTCGAGCCTTACCTCGTGCCCAAGCTGTCACTGCGCGGATCCACCACCGAGCGGGTGGACAGCCGCGTGCTGCAGGTGGTGTTCTCCTTGCCCGAGTCGGCCTCCGGCCTGTTCGTGGGCCAGCAGTTGGATGTCTTTCTCCAGAGGTGAGCGCCGGGCTGTCAGAGGCTTCCCCTGAGAACCTGGATCGACTCGAGGCCCGAGTAGTCGATGCGCGACATCGAGAAGGTGACGCGCCTTGACGAGGTTGAGTGGGTGGGCACCGAGTTGAGGCCGTAGGCGGTCATGCTGTCCCTGTCGGTGCGGCCCGTGCCGGTGTCCTTGACAACGGCCATGGTGGCGACCGAGTTGCCCAGGTAGAGGTTGTAGATGTCGGAGCCGTTCTTGCCGTCGAGGTTGACGGTTCCGGCGAACCCGGCGACGGTGAAGTTGTTGGCCGAGTTGCCACCGGTGAGGTTGACGGTCTCCATGCCCCTGAGCATGAAGGTCGCCGAGCCGGGAGGATTGGTGATGGCGCCATTGACGCCCCTGCCCGCGACGAGGCGGTCGGCAAGGAGCAGGAAGTCGGTGTCGGCGGTGTAGACGATCGTGTCCTTGCCGGCGCCGCCGTCGATGCTGGCATCCTTGGTCCAACCCGTCAGGGTGAAGGTGTTGGCCGCGGCGCCGCCGATCAGCGTGACCGAATTGATGTTTGTCGAAGCCAGCGTGTTCCTGAGGCTGCCGACAGTAAGCGATGTCGGCGTGACGGTGATGTTGGCGTTGGCCTCCACCAGGAGCGAGTCGGATCCGGTCCTGCCGTTGAGGGTGACGGCGCCGGCGGTCCAGTTGCGCAGGGCGAAAGAATCGTTGCGCGAGGAACCCGTGATGCTCACGCCGACGGTGTCGAGTGTCCAGACGGCGCCTGTGGGCGAGGTGTAGGTCTTGCCCGACATCGTGAAGGTGCCGGCCCCCGAATCGACGAGTGTGTCGGTGCCGCCGCCGGCGGTGATGGAACCGGACCCGCTCCAGCCGTTCACATCGTACCTCTGGCTGGCGGAGGTGCCGCCGAGGTTGGCGACTTCGAAGTCCCTGAGAGTGGCGACGGTCTTGCCGCCCACGAGCAGCGAAGTGTCGGTGATGACGGCGTCCTTGGCCAGGCTCCTGGCCACGAGCGTGTCGGTGCCGGTGCCGGCCTGGATGTCGGCGATGCCGGTCCAGCCCGTGATGTCGTAGGTGGCGGATGAGGAATCGCCCTTGATGTTGGCGAGGCCGATGGTGGCTAGGGTGCCCTTGATGGCGGTGGTGTTGAAGGCGGAGTTCGACAGGGTGACATTTCCCTTGTTTTCCCAAACGAGGGTGTCGTTGCCGCCCAGGCCGCCCGAGAGGCCCAGCGCGCCGGCCCAGCCGGAGACATCGAAGTTGTTGTTCCGCAGTCCGCCGGTGAGGGAGGCGCTGGAGATGAATGAGAGGCCGATGTCGCCGCGTCCGCCGGAGCGCCTGAGCCTCTGGGTGGAGAGTTCGAAGTCGCAGTCGGTGGTGGCGACGAGGGAGTCGACGGCCGGGGTGCCGCCGAGGTCGGTGACAAGGCCGGAGAGGGTTCCGGTGCCTGTCCAGTCGGAGACGGTGAACCGGTTGGCCGACTTGCCGCCGGTGAGGATGGCGTTGTCGATGCCCGAAAGGGCGAGCGTGCCGAGGCTCACCTTGCCGGCGCCGCGGGTGAGGAGGATGTCGGTGATGAGGAAGTCGGTGTCGTTGACGGCGACGATGGTGTCGTTGCCGCCGCCACCGTCGATGAGGCCGCCGCCCGTCCAGTCGGTGACGGTGAAGGTGTTGTCCCTGGTGTCGGCGGCGAGGTTGGCGGTTTCCAGGCCGCGCAGGAGCAAATCGGCCATGCCGGCGCGCTTCAGGTAGGCGTTGCCGAGGCCGAAGTTGACATCGTTGTTCGCGGTGATGACATCGATGCCGAGGTCGCCGTGCACCTCGCCGGGCAGGGTCCAGCGGGTGACATCGAACGAGTTGTTGGAGATGCCGCCGCGGAAGACGCCGTACTCGATGGTGGCCAGCAGGGCGTCGCCGCAACCGGTTCGCTGCAGTCGTTCGTTGGCGATGATGAAGTTGGCGTTGGTGGCGGCGATGATCGTGTCGGTGCCGTCCATGCCGGTGATGACCGAGGTGCCCGTCCAGCCGCCGATGTCAAACGAGTTGTTGCCGGCGCCGCCGGTGAGGATGGCGTGCTCGAGGAAGAACAGGTCGAAGATGTTGACGATGCCGCCGGCGCGCAGGGTGCGGGTCATCTTGGAGTCGGTCAGCACGAAGCTGGCGTCGTTGGTGGCGACGAGGGTGTCGCGCTGGGAGAACCCGTAGACATTGTTGTCGGGCGAGGTGAACGACCCGGAAACGGTGATCGTGGAACCGAACTCGTCGGCGTCGGGGTTGTCGGCCACCAGGGTGATCGACTTCCCGGCGCGCATCGAGGCGCCCTCGGGCACGAAGATGTCATCGCCGGCGACGACGAGGATGTCGGTTCCGGCGACGACGGAGTCGCCCGGATCCATCAGGAAGTCCTCGCCCCTGGCGCTGGTCTCGTTCACCGAAAGGCGCGCCATTGAGATGGTGGCCTCGATGGTGACGACACGCATCGCCCCGATCATTTCCTTGATGTAGATGTTCTGCGCCGCCTTGGCGGTGAGTTCGGTGAGGGCCTGCAGGTCGGTCTCGACATCGTTGCGCGCCTCGCCGATCGATCCCCGCCGGGAAGTGAGGTCGATGCCGTAGCCCTGCACCTTGATCGTGGCGTCAGACTTGATGTCGATGATCGATCCGTCGGCTGTGAGGAACACCACATCGGTGAGCGAGGTGACATTGCGCAGGTTCATGTCGCCGATCGACTCGTCCATGTAGGTGCCGAGTTGCGACTGGGTGAGGACCTCGCCCACGGCGCCGCGGTAGGAGGAGTCGACCTCGAGGTAGTTGCGCCTCACCCCGATGGTGCCCTTGAGAGCCTTGAAGTCGAGGTTGACGGCCTCGACATCGACGGCGGTGTCGTCGAACCAGTCGAGGATGGAGTTGTCGGCCATCAGTCGGGCCGTGCCGGTGACGGAAGTCACGCGGTCGATGTTCATGTCGTCGGTGAGCTCGGTGAGCCAAACCGTGCGCATGCCGTTGGCCAGCACGGTTCCCGAGGCGCCCACTTCCATTTCAAGGGCGCCGTTCTCGCCGATGCCGCCCTTCACCGAGGTGAGGTCGACCCCCTTGAGGGCGGTGATGTCGGCGCCGGAGGTGTTGTCGTCGCGGATGGCAAACTCCGACTTGAGTCGGACGATGCCGGTGGTGGCCTCCACCTTCTTCACATTCATCTCGGAGTCGCCGGTGTAGTCGACATTGCCGAGCGTGCTCTTGACATCCGTCAGGTAGCAGATGGTCTTGGGAACGCCAATCTGCTGGTTCGTCGGGGAGACGGCGAATTTCACGAACTGGTCGTACTGGCTCTGGGCGTAGAAGGTGGGCAGCGGCGCGGGGTTTTGCTCGTAGTCGAGGCGGTTGGAGGCGGTGCCGATGTAGTCGGCCTCCAGGCGGATCTCCTTGCCGAAGATGTTCCAGTAGGCGTTCTTCACATCGGGAATGGCGTCGAGGATGGCGGCCTTGTCCTCGCGCGCCTTGAGGCGGATGACTCCGGAGACCGAGTTCACGGTGCCCAGCCACATGTCACCCGCGACCTCGTGCATGGTGATGTCGAGGCTGGCGCGCGCGGTGATGCTGCCCGCGCCGGCCTCCGGCAGCAGGATGTGCCCCGTGCCGCTCGGAATGAGGCCAAGCACCGGCTTGTCGGTGAACTGCCCATTGGAAATGTTGAGCGCCTGCAGCATCAGCGAGGTGTCGCCGGTCTTGCGAACCCTGTATCGGGTGGCACCGACCAGTCCGCCCAAGGGGCGGAGGGTTCCCGGCAGGAACTCATAGACGACCATGTCGCCATTGTTGAAGCCGTGGGGCGTGGCGAAGGTGATGGAACCGTCGTTGTTGACCGCGGTGATCCGCATCGGCCGGCGGCGGGCATCGTAAAGGAACTTGGGCGCCACCGAGGATCGCGTGTCTCCGTAACTGCTGGTGTCGGCGACGATGGTCGTCAGCCTTGCGCCGCCAAACTCATCGGCGGCCAATGTGGTCGCGAGAATCGGCGTGGTGAGGTCGGTGAGCAGCGGGTTGTTCGAGGTGCCGATGGTGCCCTGCTTGGCCTCGAGGATGATCGTCGGGGCGATCACCTGGGCATCCTGGGCGCCGGCCACGATGATGCTCTGCGCCACCTTGATGATCATCGGGCCGCCCGAGGTGGCTTGCTCGAGGTTTACCGTCTGCTCCGACCCCAGGTAGGTCTGGTAGGTGGAGTGGGTGATCACATTCGACTTCGCGTCAATGTCGAAGTCGTCGCGTTGGAAGACCGTGAACACCAGGCCGAAAGTCACCGACCCGTTGAAGGACTGTCGCTCGTAGCTCATGGCGACATCGCCGGCCTCGGCGGCAACGAGCGCGGTTTTTTGTTCAAGCGTCAGGTGATCCATGCGGGTTCCATCGGGATCCGTCAGCACATAGTTGCCGGCGTAGTCGGCGGTGTTGATCGATCCGCTGATGGAGATCGGGGAACCATTCTGCGCGGTTGCGAGTTGCAGGGTGCGGCCCGAGGCGTTGACGACATAGTAAACCATTCCCGACTCGAGGCCGCGGATCTCGGGCGCGCCGCCCAGCACCTTGAACACGAGCCTGGTGCCATTGGCGATGCCGTGGGGGGCGTCGGTCAGGGTGTCGTTGGTGGGGGCCGTGGCCCCCTGGTCGGGAGATGTGGAGGCTCGTGACACCACATTCATGGTGAGCACGCCGTTCTTGATGTCCTTGATGCCCACCATGCCCGGAACGAAGGCGGATATCGGCGTGGAATCGCGGCCGATGAACCCGCCCTGGCCCTCGGCCAACAGCGTGAGCTTGCCTCCGGCGGTGACATTGGCCGACTCGATGCGGACCTCGGTGCCGGCGGTGGTGCGGGTGGCGTTGAGCAGGCCACCACCGATCGAGAACGACAGGTCGGCCTCGGTGAACTTGGAGTTCTTCGATAGCTTGTTGAAATACGCGATGTCGTTGACGAGGCGCGCTTCGCCGCTGTAGCCGCCCAGCGTGACGGGAGAAGTGGCGGTGCTTGTGGCCAGCAACTGGATCGTGTTGGAATCGACGACCTTCACGAAATACTTGGTTCCGGAGGTGAGTCCGCCGACTCCTGACGACGAAACCACCTGGTAGGTGACCTCGTCGCCGTCCTTGTAGGAGTGGGTGCGCGAGGGGTTGACGAGTGATTGCGAGCCGGAACCCGAGCTGGTGAGGTTGATCGCCAGCCCCGCCTTGGCGTCGGCAGGCGTGGCGGCCAGTTGCAGGGTCGTGGCACCGCCGCTGCCGGAGACGATGGCATAGTAGGTGGCGCCGTTGGCGAGGCCGCCGATGGCGGTGCCGCCGGCCGCCACCTGGTACACCACGCGGTCGCCATCGGCGAAGCCGTGGGCGCCTGTCGTGGTGATCGTGTTGCCCGAGACTCCCGAAATGGCGTTCATGCCGAAGGTGATGGAGTTGTTGGAGGAACTGGCCCCGGTGATGGGCACCAGGATGCGGTACTGGTACTCGGGGTTGTAGTCGATGACGGTGCCCGAACCGTCCACATACACGGGCTTGCCATTCACCATGTCCCGCGTGCTGAACTCGTTGACGCTTCCGGCGGCGACGGAAGTGAGGTCGATGGCGTTGCCGGCGGTGGCGTCGGTTGCCGAGGCGGCCAGACTGATGGTGGTGGAGTCGACGGCGATGGCATAGTAGGTGGCGCCGCTGGTGAGCCCGCCGATGTCGGCCTTGCTGGCCCTGAGGTTCGCGGCTTGCGGCGATTGCGCGGCCGCGATGTCGAAGCTGAATACCGAGGTGGTGGAGTCGACGGACTTGGACAGGCTGAATCCAGAACCCAAGGTGCCATCGAGCTTGAGGTCGATGGCGGGGCCGTTGTTGGTGGCGGCGAGCTTGAAGGTGAAGTCGTCCACCTTGATCAGGAAGTAGGTGCCGCCGATGGTCAGGCCGGTGACGGCGCTGTTGCCCGAGTCGCGGTTGAAGGTGACCTGATCGCCGGCGGCCAGGCCCGGCGCGGTGGCGAAGGTGAGGGTATTGGCCTCGTAATCCACCGATTGGATGGGGAAGTTGGCGGTGAGTGAAAAATCGATCGGCTGGCCATTGGCCGTGGCCGCGAGGGTGTAGGTGTTGGTGCCCGTGACGCGCTTGGCGTAGTAGGCGGTATCGGCGGCGATGCCCGAGATGACGGCATTGCCCGAAATGCGGGAGACCTTCACGGCGGAACCATCGGCAATGCCCGGGTCGGAGGCGAAGCTGAAGGTGTTCGCCGTGCCGCTGGCACCGTTTCCGGTCGCGATAATTGTGAGGTCGATGGCCTTGCCCGTGGTGGCGTCCGCCGGAGTGGCGGCAAGCCTGTAGGCATTTGAGGCCGAGCGGATCAGGTAGTAGTTGCTTCCGGAGAGCAGGCCGCCGATGGAGGTGGGCCCAGCCGCCATGGTGAAGTTGACCATGGCTCCCGTGGCAAAGCCGGGATCGGTGGCGAACGAGATGATGTCGGAAACGGGATCAACCGAGGTGATGGCCGCCGTCGCGCCGGCCGTCTGGCGGTAGATGACCGCGGTGCCCGTGGTGTAGCCGTGAGCGTTGGCGAAGGAAATGGTATTGGCCGCAACATCGACGGAGGATGCCGCCTTCGTGGTGTACCGAATCGTGGCGCCGGACTTGCTGTTGAAATACTGCCTGGTGCGGAGGTTTTCCTCGGCGGCGATGTTGTCGGCAACGCTCTCGTCGGCGGCGGTGCCGGTGAGTCGGGCCGCCTCCCACACGGCCAGCAGTTCGGCCTGCGTGCGGGTGTCGGTGGTCTCGTTGTCGTTGTTGTCGATGAACCCGCCGCGTTCGAGCTTGATCCACGCCTCGCCGGAGGTGGCGGTGACGCTGTTCACCCACAGGTTGCCGGTGGCCTGGTACAGGTAGGCGTTCGAGGCGGCGTAGGCGAGAATGCCGCCCCGGCGCTCGGGTGATGTCTCGATGGCGGCGGGCAGGTTGGTGCTGGCGCCGATCGAACCGTTGGTGGCCGTGAGCGTGAGCTTGCGGCCGCGGATCAGCGCGTCGGTGTCCACGGGAACAATGCTCGCGTCGGCGACGACATTCACATCCGATTTCAAGTCGGTGGTGATGTTCTCGTAGGTGAGTTGGCCGGTGACCTCGCGCAGGTTGATGGCCCCGGTGGTGGTGACGGCGCTCAGACGGGAGTTCGCGCCGATGAGGTCGGTGCGGATGACGGAGTTGAGGCCGATGCCCTTGGCCGCCTCGAAATTGATCACCTGCCCGTTGATGGAGGTGAAGCCCTCGGCGTCGATCGAGCCTTGGATCGACTTGAACGAGGTCGAGCCGAGCGGGTTGTTCACGCCCTTGGTGATGAGGATGCTGCCCCGACTCGTGACATCGACCGTGCCCGCGTCGTAGCCGATGAATTGCACGGGAACTTCGTAGTCAGCCTTGACGCTGAAGGTGTGGAAGTCCTTGGTGTGCTTCTCATACACCGAGACATTGTGCAGGTAAGTCTTTGCCCAAGGGCCCCATCCGCTGGATGTTTCGAATGTGTAATTGTCGATCAGTTTTTCCGAGAGCGTCTTGTTGCGGTATCCGTAAGCGAACACCTGGTTGTTGTTGGCCATGCCGAACATCGGCGACGAGACGGTGGTGCTGCCGATTACTTTACTGCCGCCCTGGAAGGAGACGGTGGGCACGACCTCGTAGGCCAGGTCTTGGTAGCCCATCAGGAACTCGCCTTCGGGCAGCGCTTCGTTGGATTGGACGCGGCTTTCAATGCGGTCGGGTTGCTGGCCCGGGTCGGGCGACCAGTTGTCCATGCCCCAGAACGATGAGGTTTTGTACTCCTTCTTGATCTTGCTGAGGATTCCTTGGCCGGTCATCCAGACATAGCGCATGCCGGTGGTGTTGGAATAATTGGCGGCGGTGCGGCCTGTGCTGGTGGAGGTGTTGACCTGAACCTGGTCCAACTTTCCTCCTTGCAGCACCTCGTGGTAGGTCTTCTTGGTGATCGTGTTGCCGATGCGCGTGTATTCGGTCTTGAGCGGTCGGAAATTACTTTGAATCGTGATCGCGCCACCATCGGCGGTGAGGTCGGCCCACTTGCCCTTGGTGGCGTCGGAAAGCTTGGAGGCAAGCCTGACCGCGTATTGGGAACCTTCCTTGCCCGCATCGATGGCGAAGTAGCTTCCGGCGGGAAGTCCGGCATAGGAGGAATTGAGCACCACTTCCTCGCCGGTGGAGAGGTAGGGATTGGTTGTGAACAGGAGCTTGTCGGAAGCCTTGCTTGCGGAAGCCACGGAAACATCAAGGGGAAGCGCCCTCTTGGACGAGGTGTCGATGATGACGATCTTGCCCTCGATGCCAACGCCGCCGGTGTCCAGCTTCTGGACCTCGAGTTCGTAGCTTGTCTGGTTGTCGATGGTGATGTTGCCGAAGCCGTCCATCACCTTGATGGATCCGTTGCCGGTGCTGAAGGTGCGGCCCATGAGCTGGATGTAGCCACCCTTGACGACGGCATCCCTCACCTCGATGCGGTTGGTCTCGGCGTTGTAGAACGCGTCGATGCCGACCTTGTCGGCAATGCTGAGTCTCAGGAATTTGTCGTTGCCGGGCCTGTAGTTCCCACGGAACGCGTCGATTTCCAGTTGCTTGCCGGCATCGATGACAAGGTTGTTGTCGGGCCGGCCGCTCTGGATGGTGCCGTTGATGTTGAGATACTCGGCGGCAATGTAGATGTTGGTGAGGGCCAGGATGGTGCCGCCCTGCTTGGGTGTGTTGATATTTTGGCGGACCCAGGTGGCCACACCCGATGCGGTGTTCAGGTCGACATTCGTTTTGTTCTTGTTCGGATTGTTGGAGAATTGGGCCTGCACCTGTTTGTACTCGGCTGCCCACTGGCCCTTGGGATCGCCACCCGAGCTGGAAAACCCATCGGAGTTGAGGACGAAGTCGCGTCCGGCCGTGATCTCCACGGTCTGGGCCGACAGGTTGCCATTGATGATGACGCTGCCGGGGCTAATCAGGGTGACCTTGCCGCCGGTGTTGTTGACATCGCCGGTGATGTTGATGTCGGGATCGGGGATCTGGGAGAGGTTGATTTTGCTGTTCTTACCCGTGCCTTCAGGGTTGGTCCAGGTGTTCTCGACACGGATCACGGGCGCTGCCTGCGCGGGCGTCGCGGTGCCGGTGGCGTTGCCCGGAGCGATGATGGTCATTCCCGCCAACGAGAGGGACTTATCCTTGTTGCGTGAGCTGATTTCTGGGGCGCTGCTGACCGGGGCGAAATCGGTGCCACCGGTGTTGTAGAGCAGCTTGCCGCCGGTGCGGAACGGGATGGTCAGGCCGAGTAGTTGCAGTCCATAGGGGCTGTTGTTGGTGATCTGGATCTTGGCGTCGAGCGGGCTGTTGAGCATGCCGCTGCCGCTGAAGTTTTCACCAAACACGTAAATGCTGCCGATGCCGGCGACGATTTCCGGCACCACAATGTAGGGCACGTGAAAGTCGTTGCGGATGGTCGGCGGATTGGCGAAGGAGTTCAGGATTCCCAAATCGGCAGCCTGCCGGTAGAGGGCGTCGATGCGCGCGTTGAAGCCGGTGAGGGCGCCGGCGTCGTTGGCGTATTCCTGCTTGAGGGCGCGCAACTTTTCAATCTGCGCGTTGAAGCCCGCGCCGACATTGACGAACATCGGCGCCGGCACCCGCACGCCGGGATTCACCGACGGGTCAATCAGCGACGGTGTCGTCTGAACCAAGTCGAATATGATGCCGTAGGGAAGGGGGTCGGTTGGGCCAGGCGTGCCGGGAATGTTGAGTTCTTCCTTGATGACCAGCACCTGGTCCTTCTTGATGCCGGTGCGGACGGTTCCGTTGACAACCACGCCGCTGGTGCTTTTGTCCTTCTCGTTGCGGTCGATGTCCTTGCTGTTGGTGATGGCCTCCAGGAGGCTTTGGCTCAGGGCGTTGCCGACAAGGATGGGGCTGAAGCCCTTCTCGGCGACGAGGTTGACATCGGCGTTGCCCAAAATGTTGGCGCCCGAGGCGACGATGACCTGGTTGTCGACCTCGGCGCGCGCTTCGGCGCCCTTGCGCGAGAAACCGAATACCGTGCCGTTGAAAAGGTCGGTGTAGGCCTTGAGGTTGAACCGGTTCATGCTGAAGGAACTGGTGCGGCCGGCAAGCAGGTTGATGTCGCCCAGCGCGGTGACGGTGGCTCCCGAGCCGATCTCGACGCGCTGCTGCCCGGAGTAGATGGCGCTGGAATCGCCGCCAGGCGAGCCGGCCAAGCCATACACCTTCACCGTCAGGCGGCCTTCCTGACGCACATCGGCATGGGTGCTCAGGTTGATGTCGCGGTTGCTTTCGAGCCTGGCTCCCGAGCCGATGATCACCTTGTTCGAGCCCCCGGCGCGCTGGTGCGACTTGCCGGTGGCGATGGCGATGGCGCCGCCGCTGTCGAGCCGGAGTGTGTCGTCGCCCTTGACATCGTTGAAGCTGTCGATGGTGAAGTCGTCATCGGTGCTGCTGTAGCTGCCGGTCTGGATGATCTTGGCGTTGGCGCCCACGGTGACGATGGTGTCGAGGGTGATGTTGGTCTCGCTGGCGCATGCCGGGGCGTCGAGCACGCCGCCGGAGCCGCTCTTGACATTGAGCCCTGTGTTGAACCCACTGCCGCCGACGATGTCCTTGCGGGTGCGGTTGATGGCCTGAACGGTGATCGAACGGGCGGCGACATCCGCGCCAAGGTTGATGTTGCCAGGCATGTTGACATTGTGGGACGAATAGGCTCCGCTGCCGCCGGCGACCGACGCGTTGACGCTGCTCACCTCGCCGTCGAAGCGCGCCGTCTTGTCGAGGGTGACAAGGAACTGGTCGGCGTAGATGAAGCTGCCGCCTGATGAGGCTCCGAGGGTGATTTCCGTGGAACCCCGGGTGCTGGTGTTGGCGTCGGCCGCGGTGCCGCTGACCACGCCTCCGGAACCCGACTCGGCGACGGCGAAATTCTCGTCCTTGCCTCCCGCCTTGATGTCGACCATGCCGGCGATGACATTGAACCCGGCGCCGATGATGGTTTTCACGGCCATGTCGGAGTTCGCCGCCGACTTGTTGGCGCCCACGGCGAGCAGCCCGCCCTGCTTGCCGATCACCTCGGCGCGCTGAACCAGGTTGGAGGCGGCGTTCACCGTGAGCCGGCCTCTCGCCGACAGTGAATGGATGAACGAGGCACCAGGCAAGGAAAGGTCGATGGCAGCGTTGGCGGCAGCGTTGGCGGTGGAGGTCGCCAGCTTGAGCTTGCCGGGATTGGCGGGGTCGATGATGGCGTAGTAGGTGGCATTGTTGACCAGGGGACTGATCGGGTTGCCCGTCACCTCGCGGTAGGTGACGGCGTCACCCGTGGCGAACAGCAACTTGGAGAAGCGGTGACCGCCTCCAAGGCCGGTGCCGGTGAACTGGACGGGCAGGGTGTAGACATACGGCTTGGTGCCGCCATCGATGGCGGGCAGGGTGATCACATCGAGGCCACCCGAGTCGGTGGAGAACTTGAGGCTGGTGTCCGAAAGCTTGATGACATAAAGGGGGGTCGGAGTTGTGCCAGATCCGTAAATCACGCGGTCGTAACTGTTTTTGTCCGCCACGGCGGGAATGTAACTGTAATAGACCTTGTCCCCGGTGACAAAGCCGTGCGGGCTAGAAAATTCAATCGATTGGGGGTTGGCGACATCGACAAGGCGGATGCCTCCCTGGATCACCACCGGGGTTCCAACCGTCTTGCCCAGGGCGTATTTCTCGACAAGCCGGATCGTGTCGATACCCGTGCGAAGCACTTCGTAGGTGGTGCCGCTGACAAGGCCGATGTCGGCGGCGTTCGGATCGGTCTTGGTGTAAAGCACCCGGTCGCCGGAGTTCACCGAGGCGGAGGAGTTTCGGATCGTGCTGGTGGGGGCGAGTTCGGTCGTGGTGTCGGCGATGGCGGTACCATCGGGTTTCAGAAGGGTGATGGTCGGGCTGCCGCTAAAGGCTGCGCTAAGTGCCTCACCGTCGAACTTGAGCTTGTAAACATCGACGACGGTGACGGTGTAGGGGCCATTGGAAAGCCCGCCGATGGTGCCGCCGTTCAGTTGCAATTGCACCTTGTCGCCGGTGGCGAACGAGTGGCCGCCGGCGATGGTGACCGTGTCGTCGGCATCGCTGACGCCGGTGGCGGTCACGGTAGCTTGGGTCCTGATCGACTGGGACGAGACCCGGTGAATGGTCGCGCTCCCAGCCGGGGTTACGGGCAGGCTGATCGCGACATTGTTGCCGGCATTGGCCAGGGTGGTCGCCAGCCTGAGCGCCTGCTCGGAATCGGTGATGGCGTAATAGACCTGGTTGGGAACGAGGCCGATGTCGGCGCGCAGGTACGACTGGTCGGCGGAGGCCAGTGGCGTGCTGCCGGTGATGTCGACGACGGTGCCACCGAGCTTGAGTTGGATTCGCCCCTTGTTGAGCGACTCGACGGTGTACAATTTGTCGCTTGACAAGCCACCGACAGCGTTGCCGGCGGTGGAGCCATAGTACACCTTGTCGCCGGTCGCCAGGCCGTGGGGCCTGAGCAGCAGGTGGGTGCCGGCCAGGGCGCCCGCTTGTGACAGGGTGATCGGCGTTCCGCCGGCCTGTGTCGCCAGCTTGATCGCGGTGCCCGACTTCTGCACGACATAGTAGATGGTGTTGCCGCCGTCCGTGAGGCCGCCGATGGCCGAACCGGCGGGCGGGGACGACGCCGCGTTGAACTCGTACACGACCTGGTCGCCATTGGCGAGGTCGGTGACGCCAAGGGTAAGGGTGTTGGTGACGGGGTCGACGGAGGCGATCGTGGAGGCGCCAAAGGTGAGGTTGTTGCCCGAGGCATCGTATTCGCGGACGCGCGTGCCACCGGATTGGCCGTAGATAACCTTGTCGCCTGTTTGGAAGCCGTGGTCGGCGCTGAAGCTCAGCACATTGGCCGTGTCAACGGTGAAGTCAACCGGCGCGTTGATGCTGAACTGGAAGTTGACGCCGCCTATGTCGATCGAGTTGTCGGCATCGTCGACCGGGGAAGTGACGGTGTTGCCGCCACTGATAACCGAAGCGGTGTTGTTGACCGGCTGGAGGCCAGTGAGGGAGATGGCGGCGCCGGATTTGGCCTCGTCGGCATTGCGGGCCAGTTGGATCCATTCGCGGTCGTCATAGTCCGTTGCCGTGTCGTCATCCTGCTTGGCGATCGCGTAGTAGGTGGTGCCCGAGGTGAGCCCGCCAATGGCCTGGGTGGCGTTGGAACTGTATGTGACGGCATCGCCGGTGAGCAGGCCGTGGTTGAGGCCGACTCGGATGCGCCTGCCCGAGAGGTCGACATTCGAGGCGATGGCGTTGAATTCCTTATAGTTCTGCAGGATGACCGAGGTGCTGTCGCCGATGGTGGCGCGCACCGTGCCCGAGGCGTTGGTTTCACTGGTGCTGGCGGTGACGCCGACAAGGCCGCCCAGGGCGGCCACGGCCAGTGACTTGGCCGAGGTGCCACCCGAGGGCACCGAGGTGGTCGCCTCGACGGTGACACCGCCGGCGTTGAAGGCGCCGTTGTTGCCGATGGACGCGGTGACGGTGGGGTTGAATGATGTCTTGGGCAGCGAGACCCCCACGGCGGCCAGGCCGGCGGCATATCCACGGGCCTCGGCGTCGAGTTCCGGCGTGGCGTTGGCCCTCACCGTCAGGGCGCCCTTCATGTTCGCCAGCACATTGTCGCCCACGCGGGCCGAAACGGTCGGCGACAGCGACAGCGACGCCTCCTGGCCCACGCCGGCGACAATGCCGGCGGCCACGCCGATGGCGAACGCCTTCTCATAGGTGTAGTGGTCGGCGCGCACGGTGATGTCGCCGACGGCGGCGCCGCCGTCCTGGTCGATCCGCGCGCCGCTGTCGATGAACGCCTCGGTGCGCCCGGTGGCGTTGATCTTGCTGATGGAGGCTCCGGCGGCGACATTGCCGACCTGGCCGCCGGCGGTGCGCGCGTTGTCGGAACGGTCGGAAGTGGCCTCCACCGTCACCGAGGCGGCGGAGTTCAGCTTGGCGTTGTCGTCGATGAACGCGATCTGGTTGCTGGCGTCATTGACGATCGCCACCTGCGCGCCCAGGGCCACCAGGCCGCCGTCGCCCGCATAGGCCTCTCCGTTGACCTCGCTCTTCATCGTCGCCTGGATCACCAGGGCGCCGGTGAGGTTGAACTCGGCGCCGATGCCCGCGTAGGCCTGCGTGTTGCTCTTGATGGTCACCACCGAGACGGCCGCGCCGAAGGCCGCGACGCCGAGGGCCCCGCCACCGGCGACGGAACGAACCTTGACCTTCTCGCTGGCCACGGCGGAGGCGCTGTTCGCGGTGATGACGCTGCCGGCGCCGAAGAAGGCGTTGACGCCCGAATCGGGATCGTTGGTGGCGGTGAATGAATCACCGGCGTTGTTGCCGCCCAGGCTCGTGGTGGCGGCACCCTTGTTGCTGGTGGTTGTCGAGGAGATCAGCGAGGAGTTGCCGGTGGTCTGGGGGCCCGGGTTGGTGAGGGTGATGCCGTTGGCACCCCGCGAGTAGCCGACGGTCTTCACCGTGGAGCTGCTTTCCGATTGTCCTTGGAAACCTCCCAGGTTGTCGGTGACCACGCCGGACTTGTTGGCCTGCTCTCCGACCACGCCGCCGGTGCTGGCGCCATCCGACTGGCTGCTGAGGGCCTTGCGATTGGCGTCGTCGAGCGCGGCGCCGAAGTTGATCACCGAGACGGAACCACCGATGCCCACGGCGCCCCCCGCGACGCTGACCGTGAGGCTTTCAATGTCCTTCTGCGACAGGGCGCGGACATTGACGGCACCCTTGGCGTTCACCTTGGCGCCATCACCGATGTAGGCGTTGACGGTGTTGTTGGTGAGTGAGACATCGACGGCGCCGGAGATGCCGGCGGCGCCCACGCCGGCGGCGGGCGCGACCGTCTTGTTCTTCACCCGGTTGGCGGCGACCACGGTGACGGCCTGGCCCGCCGACGCCGTGCCGATGGTCTCCTGGTTCACCTTGGCGCCGGTATCGACATACGCCTTGGTGGAGGAGTTGAACAGGCCGACGGAAACCGCGCCGCCCACGCCGGCGTAAAGCCCGGCGCCGCCGGCGACGACCACGCCCATGATCTCCTCGCTGGAAGTCGCCTGCACCAGCACGCCCGCGGCGGTGCCCGAGGTGAAACCGGTGCCGCCGTCCAGGCCGGTGAGCGCGGAGGAACCCGATCCGCCGCCCAGCGCGGTGACCTTCGCTCCCGTGCCGATGAACGCCTTGGTTTGCTTGTCGAACTTGGTCACGCCGACGGAAACGCCCACTCCCGCTTTGCCGATGCCGATGCCGGCGGCGCCGGCGATGACAAGCCCGGAGGAATCGTCGGAAGACTTCACGACCACCGACCCGCCGGCCAATACCTCGGCGCCCGAGGCGATGCTGGCGGTGGTGGAGTTGCTGAAGGTGTTGACACCGACGGAACCGCCCACGCCCACCAATCCGCTGGCGGCGAACCCGATGGCCACGCAGATGATCTTGTCGGTGCCGTGGGCCCGGGCGGTGATGTCGCCCGCCGCCTTGACATTTCCGCTGATGCTGGCCTCGGTGGTGTGCTTGGCCAGGGCCACCTGCACGCCAACGCCGACCGCGGCGGTGCCGGACACGCCGGCGGACCCGGCGACGCCGATGTGGAAGAAGTCGTTGCCGGCGGCGACATGCACGCCCTGGGAGGCATCCACGCCGGAGGTGTCCTGGTTCACCTGCGCCCCGGCGCCGATGATGGCGCGGGTGGTGGTGTCGGTGGTGTTGACCGATCCGGACAGGGGCACGGCGACGCTTTCGGCGGCGGCGCCGGCAATCGCCAGGTTTTCCACCGTGTCGGTGTTGATCGCCGTCACCGTGAGGCCGCGGACATTGACAAGTTCCGGCGTGGCCTTCCGCTTGGACAAGAGGCCTGCCTCGTTCACATCGCTGTTGTTGATGGTGGGCGTGGCCTTGCCCAGGGGCTGGATCTTGCCGTCGCCTGAAGAGGTGAGGTTGATCGCGGTGCCCTTGCGGGCGTCCTCGGCCGAGGTGGCCAGCTTGACCTTGTTGCCCTGCCCGGGCACCTCGATGGCGTAGTAGGTGCCGCCCTCGGCGAGGCCGCCCACCTGGGTCGCGCCCTTCCTGTACACCACGGCGTCGCCGGTGCGGTAGCCGCTGGCGCCGCTCAGCGTGATGGTTTCGGAATCGGTATCCACCGAGGTGATGTCGACCTGTGAATTGGAGACATTGAAGACTCCCGTCGGCACAGCGACGGCGGCGCGTGTCGCCTTGGCGTGGATGACGGCGCTGAGTCCCACGAGCGCCTCGGTGGTTTTCTTGACGATGGAAACCCCGACGGAGGCGCCGATCGCCGCCGCGCCCGCGCCGCTGATCGACCCGGCGATCATGCCGAGGTTCGTGTCGTCCTGGGCCGCGACATTCACATTGCCCAATGCCAGCAGTTTCGAGAAGTCGCCCACCTTGGCGCGCGTCGTGATGTCCACGAACCAGGTGCCCACCGACCCGGCGATGCCGGCGCTGCCGCCGGCGCCCACCGTCGCGGCGATCGACAGGATGTTCTCGCTCGACAGGGCGACCACGCCGATGTTGCCGCGCGCCTGGATGTCGGCCGTGTCGGAGGAGGAGGTGCCATTCTCGACATAGGCCTCGGTGACCTTCGTGAGCTTGGCGACATCGACGCCGGCGCCCACGCCGGCGGTGCTGCCGCCTCCCAGGCCGCCCGAGGCGCCGACGATGCGCAGGTCGTTGGAGGCGACGATGCTGACCGACTGCAGGTCGTTCGCGGTGCCTGCCGCCTTGTTGATTTGGGCGCCCTTGCCGACCCAGGCGCGGGTGGTTTCATTGAGCAGCGAGACCGCGGCGCTGCCGGCGACGCCGGCGGTGCCGCCGCCGGAACCGGCGACCGAAACGCTCACGACATAGCCGGAACCGGTGGCGGTGACGGCCACGCCGCGGAAGTCGGCCGTCTCGGCCCTGACGCCCGTGTATACCTGCACCGCCGCCTGGTTGCCAAGTCCGGTGACTTTCGCGCCGCGGCCGATGAACGCTTCCACCGTGTTGTCGGTGAGCACGGTGGAGTTAGCCAGGCCCACCGCGACGGAACCGGCGCCGCCGATGGCTCCGGCGCCCACGCCCATGAGGAGGTCGTGCCGCGCCTGCACCGTGACGCTGCCGTTGGCGGTGACATCGCTCGAGGCGCCGTCAATGTAGGCCCTGACGGTGTTCTTGCCGGAATGAATGCCGATAGAACCGTTCACGGCAACCTGCATCGATCCGCCGCCCGCCACGGTCGCGGAGATGATCTCGTAGTTCCCCTTGGCCAGCACCTCGACATTGCCCGCCGAGGAGGTGACATCGGAGGAGTCGATATAGGCCTTGACCGTGTCGGAAAGGTCGTGCTTGGAGATGGCGGCTCCGACAGCGGCCGTCTTCGAGGCGGCGAAACCACCCGAACCGGCGTAGAGATACGACTGGTCGATGGCCCTCACGCGCGTGCTGCCGGTGGAGTTCACGGTGGAGGCGTGGCTGATGCGGGCCTCCACGATGTTGCTGATCGAGTTCAGCGAAACCGAGCCGCCAAGGGCGAAATTTCCGTTCGTGACGCCGCCGCCCAGTGCAACGACGATGAATCGGGCGTCGGAGTCCGCCTTGATGTCCACCGCCCCGCCATTGGCGGTGACGGTGGAGGCCTGCACATAGGCGGTGACGGTGTTGGAGATGTTGTTGGTCGCGAAGGAGGCGCCCACGGAAGCCTTGCCGCTGATCGAGATGCCGCCGGAACCGGCGTCGATCTCGCTCTGGTCGAGGGCGTAGGCGCTCACGGCGCCCGAGGCGATGACAGTCGAGCCCTTCACATGGCTGTCGATCATGTTGTTGATCGTGTTGACGATCACCGATCCGCCGAAGGCGAAATTGTCGTTCGACGCGGCGACGCCCAGGGCCACGACGATCATCTTGGCCGAGGAGGTGGCGAGGAGGTCGACGCTGCCGGCCTTGGCCTCGACCCGGGTGGAATCCTCGATGCGGGCCCGCTGGGTGTTGTTGATGGTATTGATGGAGATGCCCGCGCCCGCCGCGGCGCTGCCCTTGCCGGCGGCGATTCCGCCCGCGCCGGTGCCGATTTTCGCCTTCGACTTGTCCATGGCGTCGCCAAGGCGGCCTTCGCGGTCGCCCGAGGCGACCTGGCCGCTGTCGCGGGCATCCGAGGGATCCATCTCGTCGAGGGCGCGGACGCTGATGCCCTTGGAGGCCTCGACGAGGGCGGCGTTGAGGATGCGCGCGTCGCTGGTGCAGGTGATGGTGTTGACGGTGGCCGAACCGGCGCCGCTGACCTGGCCGCCCCCAAGCGCCACCCCAAGGGCCACGCTGATGATGTGCGACTTCTCGTAGCTGCCGATGGTGATGTCGCCGTCGAGCGCGCGCACGGTCATGTGCTTGCTCGAATCGGCGCTGATGCCGGAGGTGGAGGTGTTCTCGATGGTGTTGGTGGCGACGGCGACACCAATGGCGGCACCGGATTGCGAGCGGGCAATGCCGCCGGCGCCGGTGTCGATCTCCTGGTCGGTGCTGGTGGTGATGCTGATGCCCTTGGAGGCGGTGACGCTGGTTTGGGTGGCGGCGGAGGAGCTGTCGGTGATCTCGGCGCGGGTGCGCGCGCGGGAGAAGTTGAGCGCCACCGACCCGCCCAGGGCAAAGCTGTCGCCATTGGCGCCGCCGACGGCGACGGCGACGATCTTCTGGCTGCTGGCCGCCGAGATGGTGACGGCGCCGCCGGTGACAGAAAGGTTTGAGTCGGAGATGAGCGCGCTGACGGCGTTCACCTCGGAGGATTGGTCGTCGTCGCGGTTGCCGCCGATGTAGTTGTAGGCCACCGCGGCGCCGATCGCGGCGCCATTTCCGGCCGAGGCGATGGCGCCCGCGCCGACATCGATTTCCGAGGAGTCGATGGCGGTCACGGAGACAGCACCGGCGACCGTGCCTGTGCCGATATTCGCGATGTGGGCATCCACGGAATTGTGGAGCCAGTTGAGTGCGATCGAGCCCGCCCCGGAGAATTTCCCGGAGGAGGACAGGGCCAGCCCAAGGGCGACATTGATGATCTGGCTTTCTGAGGCGGCCAGGACGGTCAGGTCGCCATTGGAGACGGTGAAGGTGCCGCCACCAGCGTCGATGAAGGCGGAGGTGGAGTTCTTGAGGTCGTTGACGGTGATCGCCACGCCCACGGCGGCAGTCTGGTCGGCCATGGCCAAGCCGCCCGCGCCGACATCGATATCCTGCTCGTCGAGCGCCGAGATGCTGACCGCTCCGCCAGCCGACACATTCGCCTGTTTGGCCGGACCGGTCACCTTGATTGAAGCCTCGTTCACCGACCGGCTGTAGTTCACTGCAACCGAGCCGCCCAAGGCGAACTTGTCCGAGCTGGCGCCGCCCACGGCCACCGCGATGATCTTCTGGCTGGCCTTGGCCAGGACCTCGATATTGCCCGTTTGCGAGGTGACGGTTGAATCGGCGATGTATGCCTTGGTGGTGTTGACGGTGGTGGCCGAGGCGTCAGTGCTGTCGCCACCGATGTAGTTGTAGGCGATCGCCGCGCCCACCGCGGCGGTTCCACCCTGGTTGATCGCGATGCCGCCGGCGCCGACATCGATCTCGGAGACATCAGATGCCGTTACCTTGACGGGCCCCTTGGCCGTCACCGAGGTGGCCCCGGCGATGTGCGCGTCAGCGGTGCCATGGATCCAGTTGAGCGCGATCGACCCGGCGCCCGCGAACGGCCCGTTGCCCGTGGAAACGGCGACGCCGACGCACACATTGATGATCCGCGCGTCGGTGATCGCCGTCACCGTGATGTCGCCGTTGGTGGCCGTCGCCGTGCCGCCGTCGATGGCGGCGTAGATGTCGTTGGTGATCTCGTTGGTGCTGATCGCCGCGCCGACCGAACTGCCGCCATTGGAATACGCCAGGCCTCCCACGCCGACATAGATGCGAGCCGTGTTGCCCGCCTGGATGCTGATCGACTGGTTGGCGTTGAGGGCCAGGGTGCCCGCCTCGGCGGTGTCGGCGGCGTAGGCCTTGATGACATTCCGGTTGAAGTTGATGCCGAACGAACCGCCGGCGGCGAACTTCCCGTCCTCGGAACCGGAAGCCACACCAATGGCGACGCTGGTGATCTGCGATGTCTGGGTTGACGGCATGGTGAGCGTCATGAAGCCCACGGCGTCGGAAGGCGCCGCCGGGATGCTCGCGGGGTTGTCGAAGCCCGCCAGCACGCTGATGCTGCCTGCCGAGGAGCTGACGGAAGAGTCGGCGATGTAGGCCTCGACGCGATTCACCTTGGATGAGGAGGGCGCGTCCGGATCCCCGCCGACATAGTTGTAGGCGACCGCGGCGCCCACGGTGGCCTTGCCGCCGATCGTCACGCCGCCGGCGAACGAGTAGATGGAAGCCCCGCCGTTGGCCCGCACGGTGACGCCGCCCGGCCCGCTCACCGTCGAGTTGCCGCTGATGTGGGCGTCGGTCGTGTTGGTGATCCAGTTGAGGGCCACGGATCCCGCGCCGGCGAACGAGGTTTGGGCGCCGTCGGCCTTGGCCAGGCCCAGAACCACGGTCACCAGCAGCGGCTTGTTCTGCGCCTCGACAAGCACGGCCTTGCCCGTGCCGGTGGTCACCAGGGTCGACGCGTCGACATACGCCTTGGCGGTGTTGCTGATGATGTTCCGGCCGAGCGAGAAGCCGACCGTGGCCTTGCCATTGAGGGCCACGGCGCCGGCGATGGAAACCAGCGTCGAGGAATCGGTGGCGGTGACCCTGATGTCGCCGCCGGCGGACAGGTTCGAGCCGAGCCCCACATGGGCCTCGGTGCTGTTGTTGATCGTGTTGACGGAGAACGACCCGGCGCCGGAGAAATTCCCCTTGCCGTCGGCATCCACCTTGGAGCCCGCCAGGGTGCCCGTGCCGATCACCGCGTTGTTGGATGCCGAAACAGTGATGGCTCCGGGCGTGGTGGCGGCGGTGGCGTCCATCCGTGCCAGCGTGGAAACCGAGATCTCGTTCACCGAGACGCCGACGCCCGCGGCGATCTTGTCGCCCGCGCCATAAGCCGCTCCGATGCTGATGAGCCATGAACTGTCGGTGGCGGCGACGGTGAGGGCGCCCTTCGACTTGTCGGCGGCGGCATAGGTGTACGACGAATTGGCCGACATGGCGGCCTCGGTGGATCCCGAGATGCTGTTCACCGCCACCATGCCGCTGACGCCGATGCCGTCCGAGATTCCTGCGGAAGCCGCGATGGCCACGATGCGGGCGTTCGCCGGGCCGGGGTTGGCCGCTTCGGCGGTCACGCTGAAGTTCGCGTCGCCTTCCTGCCGGATGTTGGTCGAATCCACCAGCGCCTTTTGGGTGGTGTTCATCGTGTTGATGGCCACGGCGGCGCCGAAGCCCGCGCCCGTCTGCGGCTGGGCGCTGCTGGCCGTGGCGAAGCCGGCCGTGACCGCCGCGATGATCGACTCGTCGCGCGCCTTCACGCGGGAATCGGTGGTACCTGTCAAGGTGGCCAAGGTGATGTTTTTGGTGGACGCCTCGGTGTTGTTCGTGATCGAGTTGATCGACACCGATCCGGCCACTCCATAGGCCGCCTCCGCCTGAGTTTGCGTCTTGTCGCCCGAGAGCGCGATTCCGGCGGCAAGCGAGGCGATGAGGCCGGTGCGCTTCGCCTCCACGGTCATCGAGTCGGCGGTGATTAAGAGTCCCTTGCTGCCTCCGCGCACGGTCGCCAGCGTCTCGCCGATGATGTTGATGATCGCCGCGGCGCCAGCCACGCCGGTGCTGTCCTTGCCCATGTCGCCCTTGGTGGAGGCGTAACCACCGGCAATGGCGCCGATGTAGGTGTCGTTGTTGGCGGTGACGGTGAGCAGGTTCAAGGTGCCGCCGGAGTTGGCTGTGAGCGTGCCGGAGGTGTTGATGATGGCCTGGACGACATCGCCGATGCCTGCCTTGTCGGTCGGGTCGCGCGGGCTGTCGTAGCCGACCACCGCGAACGAGCCGGAAATGCCCAGCCCGTACTTGCCCTGGTCGCCTCCTTGTGACCCTGAGCCGCTCTGGGTGGACGAATTCTGCACCTGCGTGTTGCCGCTGGTGCTGGTGCCTCCCGTTTTCTTGTCTTCCTTGGGTTTGCCGGCGTTCGTCACGGCGATGGAGACGATGAGGCCCCAGTTCTTGGAAGTCACATCGACCGGCCCGGAGGAAACGATGTTCGAGGACAGGACGGGCACGACATTGGTGAGTTCGCCAAGCACCGCGCGGGTCGTGCGGTCGGAATCGTTGATGAGGCCCGTCAGGCCGATGGCGGCGCCGGCGGACTCGATCGAGTTGTAGCAGATGTTGAGCTGGATGGTGAAATCCTCGGCGTTCACCTTCAGCTTGTTCGTTTCGATGATCGCGCCCGACCGGATTTGAGCCAGCGTGTTTGAGTTTGTCTCGATGACGCTGAAGAATCCCGTGAAGCCGATCGACTTGGCCGCGCCTGCCGTCCGGCCGATATGGCCGACCGTGTTGCCCGTGAGAGCTTTGACGAGAATGCCATCTCCGTCGGCTCCGGCCCAGATCTTCGAACTCTTGCCCACCACGGCGCGGGTGTCGTTGTCCTGGAAGAAGATGCCGATGGTCGCGCCGATCGAGTTGTCGGAAACATCGGGGGTCTCCGCGCTCTGCGTGGCTTGGCCACCGCTGATACCCCTCGCCTTGGCGATCAGTTTTGCAGGCTGGTTGGCGATCTTTTCCTTGATCTTGTCACCGGTGCCCTTGTCCTTGTCGGTGCCGCTCATGTAGAGCTGATAATTTGAGACCTTGGAATCGACCAGAACCGAGGACTTGGCGGTCCGGTAGGACGAGTCCTGGTTGATCTCGACATTGTCGCCGAGAATCGCGTTGGCTGTGGCCTTGTTCGACACCACATTCACGGCCGCGGCGATCGTCGTCTTGGGAGCCCGGCCCATGACGATGGAATTGGCGGTGGAGTTCATCATTGCCCCGAGCAATCCCGGGGGAGCCCCCAATTGGGGATCTGCCGTGAAGGCGGAGTAAAGCTTGCTGGCCGAAAGGGACTTGATGTTCGCGATAGTCTCGATTGCTGATGAAACGAGGTGGGGCAGCTTCACTTCGGAGTGCACCGTGAGTGCGCCGCCGGAATCGAGCTTGGCACCGTCGCTTACCGTCGCCACTGCCGAGTTTTTGTAGATTCCCACCACCACTGAAACCGATGCGGCGAAGCTCTTGGGCGTGGTGTCTGCGCCCTGCTGGGTGGTCATCGACTCGATCGTGCCCTTGGCGCTCGTCGCGTCCTCCTCCTCGATGGTCGCTTCCACCTTGAGGTCGGATTTCGACTTGAGCTGCGCTCCGGGGCCGACAGTCAACCTGACGGTGTTGGTCACCAATTCGACCACGACGGCACCCGCGGCGCTCCACGAGGGGGGCTTGTCGCCCTTGCCTGCCTCGGTCTTGCTGTCGATCCTGTCGGCGACATCTTTGGTATCCTTGGCGACATCCGAGAGCATGTTCGTGAATGAGTTCGTTTGCGTGACGATTGTCCCCGGACGGGAGAAGAAATACATGGCGTCTGGCGTGCCGCCAATCGCCACCTCGGCCACCCCTTCATTGGTTGACTCGAGGGAAGCCGCGATCTCGAGGCCAATGCCGCTTGCGGCAAAGGTGTGCTCGGCTCCTTGGAGATCTCCATTCAGCGAGACATCCACCTTCACCTTCACCGCCTTGGGGCCGACCTTCATCTCGCCGCAACCGACAAGGCGGCCAAGCTCATCCATGTTGGCCAGGTCGACCGTGTTGCCGCCCGAGGCGTCGAGCAATGTGATGGTGTCGCTGTCCACCACATGGGCGTAGTAGACCGTTCCATCGCTGAGGCCCAAGGCCGGTGCGCCGCTGGTGTACCGGAAGGTGATCGGGCTGTTCTCGGACAATCCGTGCGGCAGGACGAAATTCACCTGGTTGCTGGCGAAGTCGATCGAGGCCGTGGTGAGCGTGGAACCGCCCGCGTTGGTGAAACGCTGGTAATTGCCGGCGGCCGCCTCGACATCCGAGGACTTGGCGAACAGCCAGACGGAATTGGGATCCGTCGGATCGGTCTTGGCGTAGTACGTCCTTCCGCCTTCCAATCCCTGGATCGCGAGGGCGGTAGACGAGGGGTGGTAGGTGAGCTCGGCCTTGTCGGACAGGCCGTGTGCCGCGGTGAACACGATCTGATTCTGGATGTAGTTGGCCTCGGACACCGAAAGGCTGCCGCCGCCCTTGACCGTGAAGGTGTTGCCCGACTGGTATCTGGTTCCCGCCACGGCATTGGCCACGGTGGTCCTCAGGCTGGTGTCCGCGGAATAAAGGCCCCCGGAAGTGAGCGAAACGGCCAGCCGCTTGGTGGCGTCGCCCACATCGCTGGCATTCGACACCAGGTAGAAGGAGCGGGCGTCTCCGGCGACGGGCACCGCGTAGTAGGTGGCGTTGTTCACCGAGAGCATTGTCAGCCGCTCGCCGATGCCCCGGCGGTAGGTGACAGCGTCGCCCAAAGTCAGGCCGTGGTTGGTCTTCACCGTGATCTTGCCGTCATCGGCGACGGAATCCACCTCGAGGTCGGTGACCGTTTGTCCGGCGGTGCGCCGGATCACCTGGCTGGAGGAAATGTCGATCACCTTGCCGGTGGCGTTCGCCGCGGCATCGGCGCCCGACAGCGCCTCGTCCACCGCCGCCATGTCGGCGCCATGGGAATCGAACTTGGCGCTCACCGCCACGGCCTTGGAAATGTCAAGCGTGCCGGCGGTGGCGTCAGACAGCGCCGTGAACAGCAGCACGGCGTTGGGATTCGCCGGATCCTTGCGCAGGTAGTAGGTCGTAACCTTGTCGAGCTGGGCCACATGGTTGACCGAGTCCTTCGTCATCTTGATGACGCTGCCGTCGGCCAAGGAGGCGATGCTCGAGGTGAACACGAGCTTGCGACCGGTGGTGTCCACTGAGGCGAGGTTGTAGGTGGTGGCGCCGGCGCTGAAGCGCGCGTCGGTGACATCCATGTCGGCGGTTTGGTAGTAGGTGCGCGCGGCCTCGTAGCCCCGGTAGGTGATTCCGTTTACCGTGACGCCGTTCGCGTACGCGGCGTTCGCGGCATCCGAAACAGTGGTGGCGTCAGCCGAGGAGGCCGTCAGCCAGGCCCGGTTCCCTTGGTCATCGAGCGTGGCGGGATAGTAGGTGGATCCGCCCGTGAGCCCTGTTACCCTGCCGCCCGGACTTTCGGTGTACACGACTCCGGAACCTGCTGTGAAGGTCGGGTCGCCATCGAATGCCACCGTGTTCGAGGTGGCGTCGATCATCGAGAAGGTGTCGTCGCCCAGCTTCGGCTGGAACAGGTAAAGAGCGGCCTGCTCGGCGGCGGTCTTGGCCGCCACCGCGTTGTTGAAGGCGTTGATGGCACCCTGTTGGGTGGTTCCCAGCCAGAGGGTCTTGCCCATGGCATCGGTGGGGTCGGGGATGGCGTAGTAGGTAAACCCGCTAATGATGGTGGCATTAAGCCCGAAGGCCCATTGGTAGACGACCGGAGCGCCCGCCACCAAGCCGTGGGCCGTGGCGGTGCGGATGAGGCTTTCGCCGGTGTAGAACTTGTCGATTACCAGGGTGCTGCCGCCCGCGGTGAGCGTGGGCTTCACATCGGCCTGGGCGACCTTGGTGGTCAGGTTGGCCAGGTAATCGGCGGCGACCATCGCCTCGAGCTGGGCAGTGGCCGCGGCCTCCTCCGCCGACTTTCCCTCGGCGACGAGGGCGTCGTAAGCCGTTTGGTAGCCACGGAAGATATCGCTGCCGATGTTGGCGCCATTCGTGTACCCGTTTTGCGAGGCGCTGGCGACGACGGCGGCATCGCCCGATTGCGTCACCAGGTAAAAGCGATTGAACGGCGAGGCATCGCGCACCACATAATAGGTGGTGCCGTCAGTCAGGCCGGAGATTGCCTTGCCCGGGGCGGCGCGGTAGGTCACCTGGTCGCCGGTGGCCAATCCGGGGTCATACGGAAACACGATGGCGTGGCCGACGGGATCCACGTTGCCGAAACCGAGGAATGAGCCGTTTTTGACGAGGCCGGGGGGAGCCTGGAAAGTGACCTGACTGCGCCGGCTGCCGTCGTCATTGACCGTGTAAACCTGGAAATAATCGGCCTTGTCGGCAGCCGACCAGTTGGAGGGAATGGCCGCGATGTAGGTTGCCCCCGATTTCATGCCGGGGATCGGCTTGTTTTTCCCGGAATCATAAACAAACTTTTGTCCGTCGGAATATCCGTGAGCGGCCACGCGGACACGGTTGCCCGTGTAGTCGATGTCCTTGAACGGATTGAAGGTGGCGGCGCGCTTGATGTCGGCGGAGGCGGCTGCCGGGGCCAGCGAGGTCACAATGCCGTTGACCGTGGTGGTGATGTCATTGGTGACATGGCCGAAGGTGAAGGTCACGCCCGCTTGACCATCGCCGAACGAAGTGGTTGTGGACTCGCCTGTGTTCTCACTTTTGCCAGAGGCCTTGACGGTTGCATTCCCCCCCGCGGTGAGCAACGAGCCGGTGTCCACGAGCACGGTCGAGGTGGACTTGATGATCTGCATGCTCGCGGCAAGCTGCTTGCGGTCGTAGCGCGTGGGCGGACTCGTGTCCTGGTCGTCGGCGAGTTTTCCAACCAGCGGAATCTTCGCCATGAGCTGGTTGGACAGGTTGTTCTTCGAGTCGGTACCGGTGTTGGAGGTCACCACCGAGGTGTTGCTGGCCAGCGCGTGGATCTCAGACTCCACCGACAAGTCGCCCTCGGCATCCACGCGCACATTTTTTCCGATGGTGGTCACGGCCTTGGGTTGGGACCACACAAAGCCGATGGCGAAGCCAAAGGAGCCCAGAGCTTTCGTCAGCTTCGCACCACCGATGGTGCCGGTGTCCTCCATCTTGGCGTTGCCGAAAGCCGTGCTCCTGGCGAACGACTTGATGCTCACATCGCCATCGCCCTGGATCAGCGTGCGGGAGTCGCTGTTGACGGTATCCTGGACATTCACTTCAGCCGAGGCGATGCGGACATCGACATTGATCGGCAGGTCGAGGATTTGGCCAGCCGCATATCCGATGAGGGGCAGAAGGTTGACGAGGAAGCCGAACCCGCCGGGATGCTCACTCGAGCTGCTTAAGATGCGTTTGAATCCTTCGGTGATCGTTTCGTCGAGCTCGCCACCCTCGGCGGAGATGGTGATGTTGTTCCCCTTGAGCACCGCTCCTGACTCGATGTCGATGCGAGTGGCCCTTTCGGTGCCGCCGAGTCCCGGGAAAAGGATGATGTCGGTGTTGGCCGAGGCGATGGTGATATCGCCGGGGGTGTAGGCGCCACCGGCGGATTTCAGGGCGTGGGCCAAAAGCTTGGAGCCGGCGCCGATGGTGACCACATTGTCGGTCCACCCGGCATTGAGGAACGAGTTGTACTTGTCGGGGTTTTCGGCCTTGATGACGATTTTTCCGGAGTTGCCCGCTGAAATGCCGGCGTTGTCGTCGGTGACGCCGGTGGCCAGCTTGCGGGTGGAGATCGTCTTGCCGGCGTCGACGGTGATGGACCCGGCGTTGTAAACGGTCAAATCGCCGCCGGCGGTGCGGATGTCGGTGGCGATGGTGATCTTGTCAGGCGAGCGGGCGCTGTCCCAAGTTTGGCCGAAAAAGGTCATCTTGCCGTCGATAACAAGATTGGACCCCTGGGTGGTGATGGCGTCGCCCATGAAGGAGACATCACCCGAGACCTTGATCTGAATGGTGTAGGTGCCGGTGGCCGCGGAAATATTCCAGCCAGTGTTTTCCCAAGTGGATGAATGGCTCCCCCCCACGCGGTCGGGGGTTGTCCATTGGTACCAGAGCTGGTTGTTGATCACCTTGAGGTCGAGATTATCCTTGCCGTCACCCTGCCCGGCATCACCGGAGCCCATGCCCAAGGGGTCGGCCTCCCGGAACAGGATGCTGGTACCGTCGGTGGAGAAATTGACCGCTGGAACAAGGCGGCATTCGAGGTTCTCGAGGGCCATCATGTTTCGGCCGAAAGTGAAGCGATTGGGCTTGCCGCGCCATGGCGAATGCAGCTGAAGGATGCGGTCAAGAAGGAGAGCCTTCCTGAAAAATCCCGTCAGGGCCTTGAGGCTTCTTCTCATATTTCATGCCCTTGCGTTTGAGTCCGTATCGTTCCCATCGTCATTCCGGCGCGGATTTCGGTCAAGTTTTTCTTCCCATTTTTACTATTTAACCCAAATATTGATTGTTTGGGTGGTTTGGGATGGTTGAGGATTTTCATTTTTGGCTGTTTTTCCTGTTCCCACCTATCTACGACGACACCAACCCCCACTGTTCCGCTAACCCTAGCTTGTTTTTGGAAAGAAAGCCGGTTGCGGACGGATTCAACTTCTATTTTTTTCAATCATCGATGGGATGGCAACCCTAATCCAGTGATTTGGCTTGATTGGGACATGATTTTACAGCCATTTCTATTGATGGAGAGAATAATATCTTGATATTGAATAATTTCTTTCTGCGCTAAAGTCTTGCATTCGTTTTCCTGTCCGGGTGCCGGTACAGCGTTTCAGGCCATTTCCAGCCCGGGTGCCTGACCACCTGCAGCGCCTGGTCCACCGTGTACGCCCCCCGGGTGACATTTCCGAACTCATCCTGGATCTTCCGCCACGAAGCGGCCTGCTCCGCCGTCGGCGTGGTGCGGGTGCCATAGGGCACTTCCATGCCGATGAGCATCGTGAAATAACCCTCCGCGCCGAACGGGTCGGAAACCCCGAGGATCTTGTTCACCCACACGCCGCGGGGGCCCTGCTCGCGGTAATAGCGCACCAGGTCCTCCGCTTCCCGGATGTCGGTGTCCTCGCGGCAGGCCTTCCAGAAGGGGGTGTCGTACCGCCGGTTGTACTTGTAATGCACGGCCAGGAACCTTCGGACCTGTTCCCAGTGCTTGCCCACCCTGCTGTTGAAGAGCGCCCACACCGACGGCGTGATGTACCCCTCGGACTCGGTGAGCGTGAGAGCCAGCGTGCGGGAAGTGGTGCAAATGACATCGAGGGCCGTCGCCTCGAGGGGCTCGACAAAACCGCTGGCGTTGCCGATCCCCACCACATTGCCGACCCAACTGCGCGCGTGGCAGCCGGAACGGAACGGCACGACGCGGGTCCGTTCCACCTTGGGGTTCCGGGCGCGGAACTCGGCCTCGGCCTCGGCGTCGGAAATGAAGTCGGGAGCGTACACATACCCGCGGTTGATCCGGTGTTCGTGCTCGATTTGCCAGCACCAGCCGGCGCTCATGCTTTCCACGGTGGTGAAAGGCTTGATTGGCTCGTCACCGCGGGCCCAGCCGCCCACCACCGCCTTTTCGCAGAACAGGCTCGACTTGTACGAGATGAACGGTTCCTCGAGCGCCGTGCCCAACAGCACCGACCGGAATCCCGAGGCGTCGACATACAGGTCGGCTTCGAGCGCGGTTCCGTCGGCCAGCACGACCCGGCGAACGCCCTTGTCGTCGCGTTCCACCTGGCCGATCGTGCCGTCAAGGATCGGGATGCCTGCTTCCCGGACCTTGTGCTCGAGGTAGCCGACAAACAACTCGTTCTCGATGTGATAGGCGACATCGCTGCCAACCACCGGATAGCCGTCGGGTCCGCGCACGAACACCCTGTTGTCGGCCATCAGCGCCGAGGTGACGCCCACCCGGGAAAAGTCGCGTTGGTCGGGCACATAAAAGGCGGTGGCGCGGTCGAGCAGGGCGTAGTGGGTCTCAAGCTGGTTGTTGAAGGTGTAGTCGAAATAGGGGCGGGTGCCCCAGAGCATGCGGAGGCCCAGTTTCCATTGGGGCTTGGCCAGGGCGAAGAATTCACCCGGATCAATGTCGAGGTAGTCGTGCAGGTGATGGGTCACCGAGGCGGTGGTGCCCTCGCCAACCCCGATGATGCCGATGTCGGGCGACCGGAGCAGTTGCAGCTTGAGCCAGGGGACCTTCTTGGCCAGGGACAGGGCGACGAGGAAACCGGCGCTGCCGCCACCGACAATCAAGGCAGAATTAATCAGGAGAGGCTGATCGTTCATCGAAACCCCTTCAACTGTTATCGGAACCTTATGGGGCGTTACGCATATAGCACATTATAAGCCGATGAATCGGCTGATGGTTTTCCGGAAAAGGCCTTGAACCCCAAATATCCGAAAGATTTTGCCAAGATTCACATTTTGGCTTCATGATCGGCTTTCCAGATGCCGATGAATGGATTGTGCGGATTGTACCGGCTGTGCGACCGACCGCCTTGGGCGCGAGGTTGCGGGCGGTTGGTGGTCTGGGTGGAAGAACTGACATGAAAAAACAACATCCGGGCATCTGGAAGCGGTGGATGGGTCCCAAGGCGGGCCTGCTACTTTCCTCGATGGGCAGCCTAGTGGCGGCCAATTTGGCCATGGCCCAGGCCCAGCCTCTGGTTCAGCCCCGGCCGGGCGCGGCGGCCCAGCAGGCCCGAAACCTGGGCGCCCCGGCGGCGGCGCCCGCGGCGGCCAACCAACTTCCGGTGGAATTGCCGGCTCCCAACGCCCTCCCTCCCGCCGGAGGCCAGCCCCTGTTGCCCTTCGGGGCCAACCAGGTGCGCGTTCAGCGCATGGGGGCCAATGGGCAACCCGGCCGCATTCCCCCACCCTTGGCCCTCCAGCAGGGGCAGGCGGAACCCAACCCGTTCATCAAGGATGTGGTCCAGCCGGCCAACTCCATCGAGGTGGTGGTCACCCGCACCTCGCTGCTGAGGCTCAAGAAGGCTCCCAAGCGCGTGCAGATCGCCAACCCGGCGGTGGCTTCCTATGTGGTGGTGGCGCCCACCGAGATCTCCATATTGGGCGAGCGGGTCGGCGTGACCGTGCTCACCCTGTGGTTCGAGGACGAGAAGGACAAGGCCAAGGAAACCTCGGTGGCCTACGCGATCCTGGTCGAGCCCGACCAGGAGATCAAGGAGCGCGTGGAGCGCATCTACAAGGAGCTTGAGAAGGAGATCAACCGCGCGTTTCCCGAGAGCCGGGTCACCCTGCTCCTGGTGGGCGACAAGCTCATGGTGACGGGCCAGGCCAAGTCGATGGACGAGGCCAACCAGATCATGCATGTGGTGCGCGCCAACTCCCCCCTGAGCCCGCAGGACCGCAACGGCGCCAACGCGGCGCGCGTGCCCGTGGACCTGGTCCAGCCCGACGACGCCTCGGTGCTCGAGCAGGGGAACACCCCCCGGCAGGGCCAGGGGCAGGTGAACTTCGAGGCGGCCGGGGCCCGGCAGGTGATCAACATGCTGCGGGTTCCCGGCGACCAGCAGGTTCAGCTCCAGGTCACCGTCGCCGAGGTCGACCGCAGCGCCGGCCGCAGCATCGGCCTCAACTTCAACATCTTCAACAGCGGCGGCCTGCAGGTGGCGTCGTCCACCACGGGCCAGATCCGCCCGGCGCTCGGCCTGGGCATCGGCAACAGCTTCACCAGCTTCACCAGCAACGGCGGGCTTGGCAATGTCGTGCCGCAGGGCGTGCTCAACAACCTGCCCGTGGCGCTCGACAACGGCCAGATCCAGTTGGCGATCAACGCGCTCCGCGAACTTCACTACGCCAAGACGCTCGCCGAGCCCGCGCTGGTCGCCATGAACGGCCAGTCGGCGAACTTCCAGGCCGGCGGACTGCTCCCGTTGCCTTATGTGACCGGCTACACCAACTACGGCCTGCAGGGCGTGAACTTCATGCCCATCGGCGTGCAGCTCAACTTCACCCCCTACATCCTGGGCCGCGACCGCCTGCGGCTCCAGGTGTCGGCGGAGGTGAGCGAGCGCGACCTCACCCTCGGCTCGACGGTGATCAACGGCTCGGCCGTGCCGGCGCTCAGCACCCGGAACTTCCAGACCACGGTCGAGCTTCAGGAGGGCCAAACTCTGGCCGTCGCCGGCCTGCTCCAGAACCGCGCCGCGGGCAACTCGTCGCGAACGCCGTTCCTCGCCGACATCCCGATTGTCAACCGCCTCACGGGCATCGACCGCGTGCAGTCGTCGGAGCAGGAACTCGTGATCCTGGTCACGCCCCGCCTGGTGGGCGCGCTCGATCCGGACAAGGTGGGCCCGCTTCCGGGCAACGACCTGTTCGAGCCGAACAACATCGAGTTCTACCTGCTGGGCCGCATCGAGAGCCGCAGGAACAAGGACTTCCGCGCGCCGGTGATGACCGACATGCACCGCCGGCTCAACTACCTGAAGTGCCAGGAGTTCTACATGAACGGCCCGACGGGGCACGCGGCGAGCGCCCCTCTGGTGGAGGAATGAGCCGCCTCGAGGCGGCCGGCTGATCGGTGGACCAACACGACGGGGAAGGGTGCGACATGGGAATGAAACGTGGCTTGTGGCTGGTGGTGGCCGGATTGGGCCATGCCGGGGTGTCTTGGGGAATGGAAGGCCCGGGAGCCGTCAAGCCGACGGTGCTTCCGCCGATATCGGCGCCCGCGGAGACTCCGGGGCCCGTGGTGCTTCCCGGCGCCGGACACTCGAAGGAAAGACTTGTCGTCGAGGGCCCCGCCTGCGGCCCGAACGGGTGCGCGACGCACGCCGGCCGCAAGGACCGCTGCGGCATCATTCCCAAGGGCGCGCTGCCCGACCCCTCGGGCATGAAGTTCAAGAACCTCATCAACACCCAGGCGATGGTCGGCACCGCCGGCCTGCTGTTCTTCTACAACTGCGAGTGGGAAGGCGACTCCGACAGGCTCGGGCCGTCGGCCTACACCCGGCTTGCCCGACTCATGTGCCGGGTCCGCACCATGCCGGTTCCCGTGATGATCGAGCGTACCGCCGACCCGGTGCTTGACGAGAAGCGCCGCATCGCCATGGTCGAGCAGCTTGTCATGGGCGGGGTGCTCGACGCCAGCGACAGGGTTCATGTCGGCTATCCGCTCGACGGCGGCCTCGAGGGCCTCGACGCCGAGCGCATCTACTACAACCTGCGCATCAACCCCAACAACTTCAACGGCATGGGCGGCCGCTCAGGCGGCGGCAGGCTCGGCATGTTCAGCGGCTTCTTCGGTGGCGGCGGCGGTGGCGGCGGCTTCCGCTGAGATGAACGAACGACCGGCGAGGGAGGCATTCTCGATGGCCCGACACACGCGATTCCTTTGGGCGGTCTTGCCCCTGGCCCTGATGGCCGGCTGCCAGTCGGCCGGCAAGACCGGCGCGCAGGCGATGAAGCCCAAGGTCAAGCCGGGGGCTTCAGCCCTGGCCGGAACACACGCCAAGAATTCCGAAACCAAGCCCCTGCCGCCAGCCGAGTCGCTGGCGCTGGCCATCAAGGTCGGGCAGCAGCTTGAAGCCCAGGGGCACCTGCGCGAGGCGGCGGCGCAGTACGACCGCGCCCTGGCGATCGACCCCAACCGGCCCAAGCTCATCCATCACCTTGCCGTCGTCCACGACCGCATGGGGGAATACAAGTCGGCCCGGGAGCTTTACGCCAAGGCCAAGGCGCTCAAGCCCGCCAACTCCGAGATCGACATCGATGTCGCCTTCAGCCATTACCTCTCCGGCGAGTACGACGAATCGATCCGCCTCGGCAAGGAGCTGGTCGGCGCCCATCCCGGGCAGGTCCGCGCCTGGAACAACCTCGGCCTGGCGCTCGCCCAGAAAGGCGAGCTTGAAGCGGCCCGCGAGGCGTTCGGCCATGGCGCCTCCCCCAGCCAGTCGGAATGCAACCTGGCGTTCGTGCTGCTCAGCCGGGGCGATTTCGACAAGGCGGCCGACTGCTACCGCAAGGCGCTTGAGCTGGAACCGGGCATGGCCGCGGCGCGCGCCGGCCTCGACAAGATCCGCGATTCCAAGTCCCGCGAGGTGATGGCCGCGCAAGCCAACCCGTGAATGAAGCAAGGACCTTTTTCGCCATCCGCCAATAACGCGAATTGTCATTATCCTTTTAAGAGCAGGGTTCAAATGGGTGAGTTGAATTGTTGACGCTGACAGAACAAACACAAATGTGCGGTGAGTAAAACCAATAGAGCCCCGAACGCTGTCGAAGGCGGAATGAGCGGGTTTGGATCCGGAATCGACCCGCTCACTCCGGCGCTATGCGCTTGCATTCGGGGCTCTTTCGTTTCTGTTATGGCTCATGTATTCGTTCCTTGATCGACTCGCCCCTCACTTCGCTGGGGGCTCCCAAGCATCGGCAGCCTTTGTCTGGCCTTCATATGGAGGTTCGTTCATCGCCTGGGAGAAAGGCCCTCGCAGGCGTTCAACAATCTTCTGCCAGTTCAGAGATCACTCGCGCCGTTCGACGCTTCATGGGCATGAAAGGGCTAACAGGATGGTGGCGGGTACTGGGGTCTTGGGCAGCTCAGTCATTTGAAGTCTGCCTTAAGAGCCCTGAACGAAGTGAGGGGCATCCTGCCAAATGATTGGCCCGCGGGAATTTCAACCGATTCAAAAAGCAATGGTGGGGAGGCGCGAACCTCCCCACCCTCGCTTGTTTCAGATGCTTGGATAATCAGTTGCAGGGCAGGACATTGATATCGGAAGGCTGGGCCGGGGTGATCGTGACAGGCTGCATGACAAGGCCGGGGTTGTCGATCGCCTGGCTGCCGTCAACCACGGCGGAGCATCCCGAGACGCCCGAGAAAGCGTAGCCTTGGCTCAGCGCGAGGAAGGCGTTGGCCAGTTCGCTGAGTTCGGCGTTGATGGCGTCGCGCACATTTGTCAGGCCGACGATGATGCCGATCACGAGGATCGTTGAGAAGAACAGGTATTCACTGGCGATGATGGCGCCACGGTCGTCGTTCCAGAACTTCACGAGTAACGATTTCACGGGATGGCTCCTTGTGGTTTGGCTGCTCGGGATTAGGTCACGCGCCTTCCATGCGCGCATCCTTGTCGGGCAACTGTTGCCCACGCTTGGGCCAAGGCAAGCGGCGGGCGGGGTTCTTTCCAAAACTTTCCCCGGAATAATGAAGGGAATGACGGTTCTGACGGGGTTACGGGTCGGGCGATCCTTGCGGGGCAGTGCTGGCCGGATCAACCGCCATCAGGTTGTGAACCTTGGCGAACGAGCCTTCCCGGCGGATGGCCAGCAGCATTTTCGCCCTTGGATCAAGATTGGCCACGGGGGTGTCGTCCCGAAGGATGATCCAGTCGGGATGGGACGCCAAGCCGTCGCGCAGGCGCGGATGAAACATCGCCTCGACCAAAACGAGGTCGGCCCCCCAGGCCGCCAATTGCCTGTCCCACCCCGGACGGGCCCACTTGATGGTGAGGCAGGCGTCGTAGTGCTCGGGCGGAAGCAGATGCACATGGGAATGCAAAAGCGCGGGCGCCCGGGGCCCGAGGCTCCACGCGAGGTAGTCGCCGAGCGATTCGCTGACGAAAATGCGCCCCCCGGGTTGGTTGGAGTGCATCGGTTGCACGGCGCCCCTGAGGGCCTTGGCAATGGCATGGGGCGTGGCGGGGGCCATGAGGCTTTCATCGGCAAGTGCGTTGGTCCATGCCATGGCCGGGCCGCAAAGGGCGATCGCGGCGGCCAAACCGGTGCCGATTCCCAACCAGCCTTGCCACGCGGCAAGTTCCGTCTCCTCTTCCCGCGGTTCCCCGGGTGGAAACGCGCGCGCCACCAAGATCGGCGCCGCGAGGTACCACCACACCAAAAACCTCTGGTGCCAAAGCGGCGCCAGGGCCAGCGGCAGTCCCACGGCCACGCAGGCCCACGGGAAATGTCCCCGCCGCGCCGCCATCGCCATGGCCCAGGCCCACCAGAACAGGCTGGCGACCCATAACAGCTTGGAGACGGCGCTCCTGTTGGCCATGAGCGGTTGCCATTCATCCTGAAGCCTCACCGCGCGGTTGGCCCCCATGGCCAGGGTGTCGGCCAGCGCGTTCCAGCCCGATGGGTGAAGCCCGACGGCCAAGGCACCCGCGATGCCCAGCGCGAGCAGGCCACCCCCCAGGGGCATCAGCCGTCGCGCCCGGTGGGAACCGGCCAGGGCGCGCCCGGTGGCCGCCGCCAGAACCAGCGCCACACCCACGAGGAACGAACCGTGGAACAGGGCCCATGCCCCGAGGAAGGCCCCCGAAGCGAGCCAGGGCCACCAGGCAATGCCGGGCCAGAGCACCAAAACCAGAAGCGGCGCCGCCCACAATTCCGCCAGCACCTGCGGGCGGAACACCGGGGCATGGCCGATCGCCAGCCCGACGGTGACCACCATCACCAGCACCAGGCGCCTGTCGGCGCACCCGCAGGCCTTGAGCAGCATCGCCACCGCCAAAAGCCTGATGGCGATCGCCGCGGCGTGCAGCGCCTGGATGCCGGCCACTCCCCCTTTCGTCCATGCCCAGGCGATGGCGGCCTGGGAGAGCCAGTAGCTGTTGAGGCCGGGGGCCCCCGGCAGGGCGATGGGGGTGATGTCGGCCGGGTCGAGGCGGCCCCGGTCGAGCCATTGGGTTCCAAAGGCGAGGTGCAGCCAGACATCGGTCTGGTTGAGGGGCACGCGGCTTGCCATCGTGGCGAAGGCGAGGCAGAGCCATGCCGCCACCACCAATCCCCGACTTGGCTGGATCATGTGAGGATTCCGGTGCCTGGTGAATCGATCGGGCCGCTACAATCGTCATTTCCAGAGGGACACGATGGCCGATACCGTTTCTTTCTCGATTCGGTGGAATTTTTCCTGCCGGAAGTTTGCTTCACCGGCATTTCTGGTTCAGGGTTGTTCGGAAAAACGCCTCGGGCGTTAAAATAGCACCCTCGCAGCATCACCAGGAGTTACGCACCATGGCCAATCGCAAAGCCCACCTGAACCTTGAAGGATTGACCGACCGCGTGGTTCCCGCGGTCTCAGGAATCAGCTTCCTCAACGGCAGCCTGTCGATTCGCCTCGACAACCAGAGCGGAACGCTGACCGTGTTGGGCGGAACAGCGACAAACGCCTCCAACTTCAAATTGCAATATAATGGTAGTCCCGTTGGAAACGCCTCGGGATACAATGTCACAAATTCCATTACCATCATGGGTGGCAATGGAAATGATGCGGTGGAATTTCAGGCCCAAGCGGCCGCCGCATATCGCATCCCCGGCAACCTGACCATCAACCTCGGCAACGGCAGCGACACCATTACCTCGAAGGGAGCCTTCACGGTCAACGGGTCGGCCAACATCAATGTCGGCAACGGCAACGACACCATTAACCTGTCGAGCAGTGCCGCTGCCGACACCACCACCATCAATGGCAACCTCACGGCCAACATGCTGGGCGGAAACGACATCTTCCGCGCCGATACCGGATCGCTGACTGTGAACGGTTTCACCACCATCAACGGTGGCAACACTGTTGAGTTGACCTCCGTGGGCGGCACGACAATTAGCGTCCTGTTGAATTCCCTCACCATCAACAGCACCGCCGGTGAAACATTTGCCAACGCGCTCAGCATGGCTGACGAAACCCAGTTGCGAGGCAACCTGGTGTATATCAGCGGTTCGTTTGTCGACACGGTCGGAATTGACGGTTCGACAATCCTCGGCAATGCCACGCTGAACCTAGGACAAGGCGGATCCGCTACCGCGAACCAGACCGTGACCTTGTCGGCCACGAAGGCCACCACCATCAACGGCAGCCTGACCGTGCTTTCCGGAAATGGCGTTGATCAAATCTCCTTTGACTCAGCTGCTGCCACCACCATCAACGGCAGCGTGACATTGAATTTGGGCAACGGCGACAATGTGATTACACTTGACGGCGATGGCGATTCCGTCATTGGAGGCGCGCTCACCATCTTGACCGGCACCGGTGACGACACAGTTAGCATCGGTTCGGCTGATAACTTGTTCACGATCAATGGATCCGCCTCCATCAACCTGGGCAATTCCATCACCACGGATGCCGGTGGTGGCAACGAGGCGACCTTTGTTTCCACCGTGATCAATGGCAACCTGTCCTACACGGGCGGCACCAGCGCCGACACGGTCACCTTCACCAGCAATGCCACCGCGAATGTGGTCGGTGGCCGGGTCTCCATCAACACTGGTGGCGGTGCGGATACCGTGAGTATCGACAGTAACGCGGCGGCGGGAGCGGGCACGACTTCCTTCGGTTCGCTCTATGTCAACTTCGGCGTCGGATCGGGCCCGGATGAGTTCGAGAACAACTCCGGAGTCGACTTCGACATCTTCATCTACAACTTCGTTCCTCCGAATTAATCCTTAAAAATCCAACCGGATCGTTCCGAGGCCCGCCAACCGGCGGGCCTCATTGTTTTCTCATGCGAAGACGCGCATTTTTAATCAATTGGTGCCAACGAATCCCTGCCCACGCCCGTTTTTACGGGTAGGATGACCTCGTTAGCCCAATCGTTGCCTCTTCCCAAATCTTGCCGACTGGGAGAACTTTCCATGCGCGCCACCTTGTCCTTCCTTTTCCTCTTCGCCTGCGCCAGCATTTCACGCTCAGGCGAGGTCGGCCCCGAGGAAGCCTTCGCCCTGGCCAAGGACCGCGCCGAGTTCCTCAAGACCCTCATCCCCGGCACCGAGGCTTATTATTTTTACAACTGCCTCCACCTGCTCCAGACCGAGCAGGCCGACCAGTGCCTGGAGCTTTCCAAGGCCTGGAAGGCCCGGCATGGCCAAACCGCCCTGCTCACCGAAATCCAGCTACGCCACGCGTTCCTCGTCTTCGGCAAGAACCCCAAGGAATCCACCGACTTCCTCACCCGCCACCTCGGCGTCCGCCACGACCACCAGCGGGTGATTCCCGGCAGCGTGCCCGACCTGCCGACCGCGCTCGACCCGGCGCGCGTCGATCCCAAGGTCATCACCGAGGCGCTTCTCAAGCGGCAGGACAGCGGCGTGGAACTGTTCGAGGACTCCGCGCTTGAGCGCTTGGCCGCCGGATCGCTCACCTCCCGCCAGCGCCGCAACCTTCTCTCGAGGCTGGTCAACCCCGACCTGCCCGGCCTGGTGAAGATGCTCGCCGAAGACCTGGCGCAGAAGGATTCGGGCGGATTCGGGACGCTCGGCATCCACAATAGGCTCACGCTCGAGCAACTGCGGCAACTTGTCGAACTCAGGCCCGACCTGCGCGACCAGCAGGCCCATGTGATGGCGGTGCTTTCAAGGCTGCGGCCCGGCGCCGACGACGATTGGCGCCACGACAAGGACAAGGCGGGCGCCTACATCGACAGGCTGGTTGCCTACTCCCGCGGCTTGGGCTCCGTGCACAACAGCCTCAAGGCCCATGGGCTTTACCACAAGCTGGCCCATTCGCGTTCGCTCGGAGTCGCCGACAAGGCCCTTTTCCTGGAATACCTGGCCTTGCCCCGCCAACGGCACTACCAGGCCAAGGCGCTGCTCGAGTCGGACGACGCCCGAAGGTACCCCGCCAACCTCGGCCAGTCGTTCGGGCAGGGGAGCCTGCTGCCGGCCATCGGCGACGACGAGGCGCTGGTGCGCGACCTGCTGCTGGAGTTCCTGCGCAAGGCCGACGACACCAAGGAGTTCCTGCCCCTGGTGAACGACACCTACCTGAAGCACCTGCATGTCGAGGCCAAGGTGACCGCGGGCCTGGGCGATCCCGAGACCTGGGCCTCGCGGATGCCTCCGGAAATGTTCCGGGCGCTGCGCGAAAGGGTGGACATCGACTTCGCCGCCACGAGCAAGACCCGATTCCGCGTCGATGAACCGGTGCGCCTCGAGGTGATGGTGAAGAACGCGCCAACGCTGATCGTGAAAGTGTTCGAGATCAACGCGGCGAACTACTACCGCGAGAAGGGCCGGGAGATCGACACCGACATCAACCTCGACGGCCTGGTGGCCAACAGCGAGCGGGTGATCGCCTCGAACGCGTCGCCCTTGCTGAGGGAGTCGCGGACGATCAGCCCCGAGGGGCTGGACAAGCCGGGCGTTTATGTGATCGACCTGATCGGCAACGGCCGCAGCAGCCGGGCGCTGATCCGCAAGGGGGCGCTGAGGCCCGTGGTGAGCCAGGGGCCGTCGGGTCACCGGGTGACGGTGGTGGACGGCGACGGCAAGCCGGTCGCCGGCGCCATTCTGCGCCTGGGCGAGCGGGAGTTCGTCGCCGATGCCGCCGGGAGGCTGATGGTGCCGTTCGCCGAATCGGCGGGGCGCAGGCGGATCGTGCTTTCCAAGGGCGACTTCGCCTGCCTCGACACGCTCGACCAGGCCGCGGAGTCGTACGCGCTCACCGCGGGCATCCATGCCGACCGCGAGGCCCTGCTGGCCGGTCGCGAGGCCACCGTCGTGGTGCGGGCGGGCCTGTCGCTCAATGGCGAGCTTGTCTCGCTGGCCAAGCTTTCCCAGGCGCGCCTGTCCATTTTTGCCACCGACACCGACGGGGTGCCCACGCGCGAGGAGATCGGCGACTTCAAGCTGTTCGAAGACCGTGAGTCGTTCTACGCCATTCGCGTGCCGCGTCGGCTGGCCAGCCTCACCGTCACCTTGTCGGGCAAGGTGACGGCTGTCTCGACCGGCGCCGAGACCGAGCTGTCGGCAAGCCAGTCGTTCCAGGTGAACGGCATCCAGAAGACCGACCGTGTCGACGAGGCGCACCTGGGCCGCGATGACCGGGGCTATTGGCTCGAGGTGGCGGGGCGCACCGGCGAGACCCGCGCCGACCGCGCCGTCTCGGTGGTGCTGAAGCACCGCGAGTTTCGCGAGCCCGCGCGTGTCTCGCTGAAGTCCGATGCCCGCGGCATCGTCACGCTGGGGCCGCTCGCCGGCGTCGACCGCGTCGAGGCCACGGTGGCTGGCGGGGCGTCGCGCGCCTGGAGCCTCGCTGGCGACCGCGCCACGCAGAGGCGGGTGATCCACGCCGTGGCCGGGCAGGATGTCGCCGTGCCGCTGATGGGAGTGGCCGGAAATCCGTCGCGGGCGGACGCGGCGTTGCTCGAGGTGCGCGACGAGGTGATCGTCGCCGACAGGTTCGACCTGCTTTCGTCATCGAAGGGCCTGCTGGTGGCTGGCAAGTTGCCGGCGGGCGACTACGACCTGGTGCTGAAGGCTTCAGGTGAGCGGATCCGCGTCCGGGTGGTGGCGGGTCCCGCGCTCGACGGATTCGTGCTTGGCGCGGGCCGCGACATGGCCCTGGCGCCCCTGGCGCCGCTCCAAATTTCCTCCGCGGCGCGCGATGATTCGGGCATCGTGGTCTCGCTGGCGAACGCCACGAAGTTCACGCGGGTGCATGTGCTGGCCACCCGCTATGTGCCGGCCTTCGACATCCACGCCAACCTGGCCCGTGTCCGCGACCGCGAACTGGCCGGCGTGTTCCCGTCGAGGCAGGCCTCGGCCTATGTCACCGGCCGGGACATCGGCGACGAATACCGCTATGTGCTCGACCGGCGCGGGCAGAAGAAATATCCCACCCCGATGGTCGACAGGCCGGCGCTGCTGCTGAACCCCTGGGCCGTGCGCGACACCGCCACGGGCGAGCAGTTGGCCGAGGCGGGAGGCGTGTTCAGCGGCAAGGGCACGGCGCCGGAATCGCGCGCCACCTCCGACCCGATGGCCAAGCGGCAGGCCGGCGCCGGCAGCGACACGGACATCGCCGACATCGATTATCTTTCCGACCCCGCGGCCGTGGCGGTGAACCTCGTGCCCGACAAGGACGGCGTGGTCCGCGTTCCCGCGGCCGCCCTGGCCGGCAGGGGCATCGTGAGGGTCGTGGCGGTCGATCCGCTCTCGGTCGTCTCGCGGGAGGTCGCGGCGCCCGGGGCGCCCCTCAAGGCCCTCGACCTGCGCCTTGTCGAGGCCCTCAAGGCCGACTCCCACTTCATCCAGCGCCGGCAGGTCACGGCGGTCGGCTCGAACACGCCGTTCGTCATCGGCGACGCCGGCGCCTCCAGGCACGAGGTGTACGACTCGGTGGGCAAGGTCTACGACCTGCTCGCCACCCTCCGCCCCGACTCCCGCTTCGCCACCTTCCGGTTCGTGGCGACCTGGCCGTCGCTGAAGCCGGCGGAGAAACGCGACTTCTACTCCCGCCACGCCTGCCACGAGCTGTCGGTGTTCGTTTACCACAAGGATCCGGAGTTCTTCAAGGCGGTGGTCGCCCCCCACCTCACCTCCAAGAAGGACAAGACCTTCGTCGACCAGTGGCTCCTGGGCGAGCCGCTCGAGAAGTACCTCGAGCCGTGGCGGCACGCCCGCCTCAACACCGCGGAGAAGGTGCTTTTGGCGAGGCGCCTGGCCGACGAGCCGGCTCGCACGGCAAGGTGGATCGACGAGCGGGTGCGCATGCGGCCGCCGACCGAGGCCCAGCTTGGCCTGTGGTTCGACGCCGCGGTGGCCCGCGGCGACCTTTCGGCGGAAAAGAAGGTGTTCCAAAGGCAGGCCGGACGCGCCTTGAGCGAGGCCGAACAGCACCGCAACGCCAACATGCCGAAGCCAGGCTTCGGCATGGGCGTTCCCGGTGGAGGCGCCCTCGGAGGCATCGGGGGGGGTGGCATGTCGGGGGAGCCGATGCCCCCGCCGGCGGCCGCGGGCCGCCCCGCCGACCGTGCCGCGCTCGCCCGTGATGGCGCCAACCGCGGCCGGGAGGCCGACGGCAAGAAGGAAATGGAATCGCTCGAACGCCAGGACGAAAGGCGCAAGTCGCTCGGGGAAAAGGCCGCCGCCAAGGACGCGATGGACAAGCTCAAGTCCGACGCGCGGGGCATGGGCGCCGCCGCTCCCGAAGCCGACGCGTTCTTCCGCCGCGACGAGTCCGGGGAGGCGGCCAAGCTGCGCGCCCTTTACCGCCGGGTGGAGACCACCCGCGAATGGGCGGAAAACAACTACCACACGCTGCCCATCGCCAGCCAGTTGGCCGCCCTGGTGCCACCCGGGCGCTTCTGGGCCGACTGGTCGCGCCACGAGGGCAAGGGGCCGTTCCTCTCGCGGGAATTCGCCTCCGCCAGCGGTTCGTTCGCCGAGGCGATGCTGGCGCTTTCGGTGATCGACCTCCCGTTCACCGCCCCCAAGGCCGACCTCAAGTTCGAGGGCGCCCGGCTCACGATCACCTCGCCCTCGCCGATGATCGTGGTGCATGAGGAGATCGCCCCGTCGGCCGCCCCGGCGCCCCAGGCGCCGATCCTGGTGAGCCAGAACGCCTTCCAGGCCAACGACCGCTACCGCGACGAGGACGGCGAGCGGATGGACAAGTTCGTCACGGGCGAGTTCGTCATCCACACCGTCTACGGATCGCAGGTGGTGGTCACCAACACCTCGCCCTCCCGGCAGAAGCTGTCGGTGCTCATCCAGGTTCCCGCGGGCGCGGTGCCGCTCTCGGGCGCCAAGGCCACGCGCAGCGTTCCCGTGGAACTGGAGGCCTACAACACCAAGACGATCGACACCCTCTTCTATTTCCCGCTTCCGGGGGAGTACGCGCAGTTCCCGGTGCATGTGTCGAAGAACGGCGTGCTGCTGGCCTCGGCGAAGCCGCCGGCGTTCAAGGTGGTGGCCAAGCCGACGAAGGTGGACACCAAGTCGTGGGAGCATGTGTCGCAGAACGGCACTCCCGAGGAGGTGCTCGCCTACCTGAACCGCGAGAATGTGCAGGCGCTCGACCTCGCGATGATCGGCTTCAGGCTCCGTGACAAGGCGTTCTTCCTGAAGGTCGCCGAACTCCTGCGCGCGAGGCACGCCTACCATCCCGTGGTGTGGTCGTACGCTCTCCTGCACGACGACACGCGCGCCCTGGGCGAATTCCTCAGGCAGCAGGAAGGGCTCGCCGGGCAGTTGCGCCATGTGCTGGCCAGCCCCGTGGTGTCGTTCGACCCCGTCGAAAGGCACGCCTACCAGCACCTGGAATACAAGCCGCTGGTCAACGCCCGGGCCCATTCGCTCGGCCGCGCCAGGCAGATCGTGAACCAGGCGCTTCACGCCCAGTACCACGCCCTGCTCGAGGTGCTGTCGCGGCAGGCCAGGCTGGATGATTCCGATTGGCTGGCGGTGACCCACTACCTGCTGGTGCAGGACCGGGTGGAGGAGGCCATCGAGGCGTTCGCCAAGGTTCGCCCCGGGCAGGTCGCGACCCGCTTGCAGTACGACTACTGCGCGGCCTACCTGGCGCTCTGCCAGGAGGACCTGGCCAAGGCCCGGCAGTTGGCGTCGCTTCATGCCGGGCACCCGGTGGACCGCTGGGGCAAGGCGTTCCAGGCCATCATCGACCAGCTTGACGAGGCCCAGGGCAAGGAGGCCAAGGTGGCGCGCGAGGGCGACCGCGACCAGGAGCAGGGGCGCATGGCGGCGATCGAACCGTCATTCGACCTGAGGGTGGACGGGCCGGCGGTGGAGGTGGCCTGGCAGAACCTCGACCGGATCACCCTCCGCTACTACGCGATGGATGTGGAACTGCTGTTCAGCCGCAACCCGTTCCTGCAGGACTTCGGTGGCCAGTTCGCGCTCATCAAGCCGAACGACACGGCCTCCGTGGAACTCAAGGGCAAGGAAGGCAAGCAGAAGGTGGCCATTCCCGAGGCGCTCAAGGGCCGCAATGTCCTCGTCGAGGTGTCGGGGGGCGGCAAGTCGCGCGCCATCCCGTACTACTCCGGCTCGATGAAGGTTCTCATGCTCGAGAACAACGGGCAGGTCGCGGTGCGCGACGCCGCCGGCAAGCCGCTTTCCAAGGTGTATGTGAAGGTTTACGCGAAGCTTTCAGACGGGCGGGTCAAGTTCCACAAGGACGGCTACACCGACATCCGCGGAAGGTTTGATTACGCCTCGGTGAGCACGCCCGAGCCGGTTCCGGTACAACGGTATGGTGTGCTTGTGCTCAGCGAGTCGCTGGGCGCCACGATCCGCGACGCGGCGCCCCCGGCGGGTTCCGAGCGCGGGCGCGGCGGCCCCGTACCCCTGGAGATTCCGAACCCATGATCCGCGTGATTCCCGCCCTGGCCCTCGCCTCCCTCCTTGCCGGCGGCGGCATCGTCCGCGCCGGCGAGTGGATCGACCTCCTGGCGGCCGACCCCGCCTCAGTCTTCCAGAAGGTTGATCCCGCGTGGCACGCCGCCAAGTCGGTCATGATCGAGCCGGCCAACCCCCGCAAGCTCGTCGCGGAGGAGGGAACGGGCATCTTCACGAACGCCCCCAAGGGCACCGCCCGCGACATCTACACCAAGAAGGAGTTCGGCGACATCGCCCTTGAGATCGAGTTCCTGATTCCGCAAAGGTCGAACTCCGGCGTCAAGATGATGGGCCTCTACGAGATCCAGATCACCGACAGTTTCGGCAAGACCAAGCTGACCGGATCCGACTGCGGCGGCATCTACCCTCGCGCCGAACTGCTTCCCAAATACCGCCACCTCGACGAGGGGATCGCCCCGAAGACGAACGCGTGCGGCAAGCCGGGCGAATGGCAAAAGCTCGAGATCGCCTTCCGCGCCGCCCGGCACGAGGGAGAGGGCGCCGCCCGCAAGAAGGTGGCCAACGCGCGCTACGACCGCGTGGCGCTCAACGGCCAGGTGATCCATGAGAACCTGGAGGTCTCGTCGCCGACGGGACACAACTGGACCAAGCCCGAACCCTCCAAGGGTTCGCTGATGCTCCAGTTGGACCACGGCCCCGTGGCGGTGCGCCGCTTCGTGGCCAAGGACCTGCCCCCGGCGAAGTGATCCGGGGCGCTCCCGGACGGGAAATTCAACCGGCGACGCCCGAGACGGATTTCAAATAGCTCAAAAGTTCGCGCTCGAACCGGCCCGCGTTGAACCTAAGGGCCTGTTCGCGCGCCGCCAAAGGGTCGAACCGGCCGTCCATCGACTCGAACTTGAGAATCGCGTCGACCAAGCCCTGTTCCGTCGGCTCCCGGTAGAGGATGCCCGTGGGAACGCCACCCCCCTCGGGTGAAACAACCGTTTCGGTCGCCCCGCCCCGGCCGAGCGCGACAACGGGCGCCCCGCACGCCTGCGCCTCAAGGGGCACGATTCCGAAGTCCTCCTCCCCCGGAAACAGCAGGGCCCTGCACCGCCTCAGGTGGTCGCGGATGACGGCGTCGGGTTGCCAGCCGAGCATGGTGGTTTCCGGCCCGGCCAGCCTCGCCAGCCTCGAGGCATCCTGCCCCGATCCGATGACCACCAGACGCCTTCCCAGCTTCCCGCAGGCGGCGATGGCCATGTCGGCGCGCTTGTAAGGCGCCAGCGCCGAGACCATCAGGTAGAAGTCCTCGCGGGCAACTGGCGCCGCGCTCCCGTCCGCCGGCGTGTAGTAGTCGGTGTCCACCGGAGGATAAATCACCACGCTGTCGCGGCCGTAGCATTCCCTGATGCGCTCGCGGATGAATCCGCTGATGGCGATGAAGTGGGTGACCCGGTCGGCGGAGGCGAGGTCCCAAGCGCGGACACGGTCGAGAAGGCGGTCCCGGACGGAACCCAGCAGGCCGCGCTTGCGGAAGTATTGGTCGCGCATCTGCCAGGCGTAGCGCATCGGGGTGAAGCAGTAGCAGACATGGGGAACGCCCGAGGGCGCCCGGGCCCCCTTGGCCACGCAATGGCTGAAACTCACGACGAGGTCGGTCTCGGTGAAGCGCCAGGCCCTGTCGGCGACGGAGGGCAGCAGCGGGAGCAAGTAGCGGTAGTAGGAGCTGATGCCCGGCAGCTTGCCGAGCCATGGCGTTCGCGGGCGCAGCGCGTCGATCGCGGGAGTGGTTCTCCCGGGCAGGTGGATCAGGGTGTGGAGCGAGGCGGCGGGAAGGGCGCGGGCGAGCGCGTCGAGGCACTTTTCCCCGCCCCTGAGGCCCGTGAGCCAGTCGTGGACGAGGTTGACCCGCAGCGAACCGAGGGCGGGCTCTCCGCTTTCAGCCACGAGAGGCTCCCGCGGCCTCGAGAACCCGGCGCGCCGCCTCCGACTGGTTGAGCACATAGAAGTGCACGCCGGGAACTCCGGCCCGCGTCAATTGGGCGTACTGGGCCACGGCATGGCGGATGCCCGTTTCCGCGGCGGCCTCGGGATTATCCTTGCCGGCCTCCAGTTTTTCGAACAGGTCCGAGGGAATCCGCGCCTTGCACAGCGAGGTGATCCGCTTCACCTGCGGGAAATTCACGATGGGCAGGAGCCCGGGAACGATGGGAATCCTGATGCCGGCCTGGTGGCACTTGTCGCGGAAGCGGAAGAAGTCGTCATTGTCGTAGAAAAGCTGGGTCACCACGGCGTCGGCGCCGGCATCGACCTTGCGCTTGAGGTTGACGAGGTCGGTCGCGGCGTCGGCCGCCTCCTGGTGCACCTCGGGGTAGCCGCCCACGCCGATGCCGAAGCCCGGAAAGCGGGCCCGGATGAGATCCACCAGTTCGTTGGCGTAACCGAGTCCGCCCCGGACCCGGATGAACGATTCCTGCCCCTGGGGCGGGTCGCCGCGCAGGGCCATGATGTTGGCGATGCCGCGGTCGCGCGCCTGGGAAAGCCACGACTCGAGTTCGGCGACGGTGGAGCCGACGCAGGTGAGGTGGGCCATCACCGGCACCGAATGCCGGCGCATGATTTCCGAGCAGATGTCGAGGGTGGGCCCCTGGGTGCTGCCGCCCGCACCATAGGTGCAGGAGAAGAACGCCGGGCCGAATTCCATGAGCCTGCCGACGCTGGCGTACATGGCCTCGTAGCCCGCCGGTGTCTTGGGAGGATACACCTCGAACGAAAGAGCCGGCTTGCCGGTTGCGAAAATCGACTTGAGGCGCATGCTTTCCATCCCTTGAATCGGCTAGTTGCCAGAATAGGGCCAAACGGACGCTCCGTCCCCCTGAACCGGGAAGCCGGCGCCCAAGCCACGGATTAACCACCATGCCCGCGCCACCCGAACCCGTTGCCGACCCGGATACCCTGCGCCGCTGGGATGCCGGGCACCTGTGGCATCCGTTCAGTTCCCCGGAGGCGGATTCCTCCGATCCGATGCCGATCATTGTCGGCGCCGAGGGTTGCTGGCTCGTTGATATCAACGGCAAGAGGCTTTTGGATGGTGTTTCTTCGCTGTGGTGCAACCTCCATGGGCATCGGGTGCCGGAAATTGATGCCGCCATCAGCGGCCAGCTTGCCAAGGTTGCCCATAGCACCCTTCTTGGTGCCTCGCACCCGTCGGCGATCGAGTTGGCGCGTCGCCTTGTGGAGATCGCCCCGACGGGATTGACCCGCGTCTTCTTCTCCGACAACGGGGCCACCGCGGTGGAGGCGGCCCTGAAAATGGCGTTCCAGTACCAACTTCAGCGGCCCGACCCCAAGCCCGGCAAAACACGCTTTCTATCGTTGCGTGGCGCGTATCACGGCGACACGCTTGGCGCCATCGGCATTGGCGACCTCGGGTTGTTCCACGACCGTTTCGGCCCCCTGCGCGTGCCGGCGCTTCATGCCTGCCAGCCATCGTGCCACCGTTGTCCTTTGGGCTTGTCCAAACCGGCTTGCGCCATCGCCTGCGCCGCCGAGGCCGAGAGGTTGATCGCCGGCAACGCCGACAGGCTGGCGGCGGTGGTGGTGGAACCGGGAATGCAGGGCGCCGCCGGAATGATTCCCCTGCCCGCGGGATATTTGCGCCGGATCCGCGACGCGGCGACGGAGCACGATGTCCTGCTGGTCGCGGATGAGGTCGCCACCGGTTTTCACCGTTGCGGACCGATGTTCGCCTGCCAGGAGGAAGGGGTTTCGCCCGACCTGTTGTGCCTGGCCAAGGGGCTGACGGGTGGTTACCTTCCGCTCGCGGCGACGCTGGCGACGGAAACGATCCATGAGGCGTTCCGGGGGCCGCCGGAGGCCGGCCGGGGCTTCTACCACGGCCATACCTACACCGGAAATCCCCTGGGAGCGGCGGCGGCGCTGGCCAACCTCGACCTCTTGGCTTCTCCCGGCTTCGCCGCGGAGGTGGCGCGCAAGTCGGCGAAGCTGGGAAGGGGGCTGGACTCCCTGGCCGGCCTTCCCGGAGTGGCCGGTGTCCGGCACAAGGGGATGATGGCGGGGCTGGACCTGTCGGGGCATGATGGGCAATTTATGTTGCCGGGCGCCGCCGGACGACGGGTTTGCCGGCTGGCCCGGGAGATGGGCGTGCTCCTGAGGCCGCTGGGAGACACCGTTGTCGTGATGCCGCCCTTGGCCGTGACGGACGACGAGATCGATATCCTGTGCCAGACACTCGCGGAGTCGATAAGGCGCTTGGCCGCTGAACGCCCCGGGGGCGGGAGTTGAGGATGCGCGGGATATTTGTCCTAGGAACAGACACCGGAGTCGGAAAGACGGCGGTCGCGTGCGCCATCGTCAGGGCCGCGCGCTCGCGCGGCCTTCGCGTCAGGGCTGTCAAGCCGGTGGCGACGGGATCAGCACCCGGCCGCCACCCTGATATTCTCGACCTTGCCGAGGCAAGCCATCAGGTGTATACGGAAATCTCATGCTGGGAAGGAATTGCGGCGACGGCCCCCAGCCTCGCCTCCCGCCTCGAGGACAAGACTCTGGACATCTCTGAAATCGTCTCAAGGATCCGGTCGATGGATTCCGGGGCCCCTTTTTTCGTGGTCGAGGGGGCCGGTGGCGTCCTGTGCCCGCTGGGCCGGGGCGTGGCTGTCGCCGACCTCGCGGTCGCGCTGGGCCTGCCGTGCGTGCTGGTGGCGCGCCGTTGCCTTGGAACACTCAACCACATCCTATTGAGCCTCGAGGCGTGCGCGTCGCGCGGCCTGCGCGTGGCTGGTATCGTGATGAACGCCGTGAAACCGGCGCTCGACCTCGCATCGAGTGAGGCCGCCGCGGAAATCAGGCGTTTGTGCGATGCGCCGGTGATCGGCGAGGTGGGCTTCGGCGAGGATCATGGCGCCGCCCTGGCGGAAGTCGCCTGGGAGAGGCTGGCATCGGAAACGGAAGGGGAATGATCGCCATGACGACGACACTGGTGGCCTTCAGGTGCGGTTCCTGCCGGACGCCGCAGGCGGTGCCTCCCGGCCATGGCGGCAAGGCGGCGCGCTGCGGGGCGTGCCTCGCGGCGATCCGCGTCCCGGAAACGGCCATCGAATATATCGTCGATACGCCGGGCGAGCCATTGGCCGAGCCGCGGCCGTCGCCGGTTCATGAAGACCTTCCGGATCCTGTATCTACAAAGTCTCCCGCCAAGCCCAGGAAATCCGGCGACCTGGCGTTCCTGATGCTCCTTTGCCTGGCCCCCGCCCTGGTCTCCTCCATGGCCGTGAACATCTACCTGGCTCTCCAATTGAGATCCGTGGCGGCGGTGCGCCAGCAATATCGTTAATTTCGTTAGGTTAAATTTGGCTCATCAGGACTATGCGGACTGTCGGTCTACATAATTTCTGTCAACACTCTTGCCCTCTAGATTGATCTGGACTATCATCATCCCTTGGAAGGAGGGATCGGGCGCGCGCGAGCGCGGCCGGTCCCGAGAAGAGGCGGGCCGGGGAAGGTCCTGAAAGCCCGCCTCCTCCCCGCCCGCACCCGTGCCACGTGCCGGTCGGTCCAAGTTCCAGGAATCGGGAGCCCGTCCCCGGTCCATCCACGGAGGATGGCCGGGCCTATCCTTTCCCGTTCCCGAGTTTCGACGCATCCATGGCGCGACGGGAAGCCATGCACGCTCGTTTTCGAGGAGTTTGAAATAATGAAGCTGACTCGCGCTTCCAGCTACGCCATCCACGCCGTCGCCTACATGGCCCAGGTCAAGGAAAAGGACAAGCCCATCGCCTCCCACACCATCGCCAAGGAACGCGGCATTCCCGAGCGCTTCCTGCTCAAGGTCCTCAAGCCGCTTGTCTCCGAGGGCGTGCTCAAGTCGATCAAGGGCCCCAATGGCGGCTATCGCATGTCCAAGAAGGCCGAGGATGTCAGCCTTCTCGACATCGTGCAGGCGGTTGACGGCCCGATCCGCGGCCAGGCTCCCCTGAGCGAGGAGAATAAGAAGAATCCCCTCGACACCAAGCTCCAGAGCGTCTGCAACCTGGCCGCCGAGTCGCTCAAGGCCGCCCTCAAGAAGGTCAAGGTTTCCGAACTGATCAAGCGCTGATCGCCATCCCGATTGTGATGCCGGGGGCCGCGGGGAGTTTCCCGCGGCCTTTGTGTTTTCATGACCGCGGGCCCGGGCATCAGGTAGGATTGGATCATGCCTCTCCGCGTGTCGAACATCCGCCTTCGCTGGGATGAGCCGGAAACCGAGCTTCCCGCCCGCCTGGCCCGCATCCTCGGACTCCGCGCCGAGGACCTCGCCTCGTGGCGGATCCTCCGCAAGAGCCTCGATGCCCGCGACAAGGGCGCCCTGCAATTCGTCTACGCGGCCGAGGTCTCGCTTCCCGACGCCGAGGCCTTCCTCGCCAGGCGCGCCGACCAAAGGGCCTGGAAGGACACCCCGGTCGACCTTTACCAGGAACCGCCCTTCATCCTCCCCGAACCGGGCGGGGAGCCGCTGCCCCACAGGCCGGTCATCGTGGGAACGGGACCCGGCGGCCTGCTGGCCGGCTATGTCCTCGCCGAGAGGGGCTACCGTCCGATCCTGCTCGAGCGCGGCCGCGCGGTGCGCGACCGCATCCGCGATGTGAAGGACTTCGACTCCGGCGGCGCCTTCCAGCCCGAAAGCAACTACCTGTTCGGCGAGGGAGGCGCGGGAACCTTCAGCGACGGCAAGCTCACCTACAGGGGCTCGGGGCCCGATGTCAGGCGCGTGCTCGAAATTCTGGCCAGGTGCAACGGGAAGCCTTCCATCCTGTACGAGCAAAGGCCGCACCTGGGCAGCAACCGGCTTCCCGCCGTGGTCAAGGCGCTCAGGCGGCGCATCGAGGAGTTCGGCGGGGAGGTGCGCCACGGTGTTCTCGTGACCGACCTCGACCTGTCGGGCGGCCAGGTGCGCGGCGTGGTGACCGATTCCGGGGTCATTCCCGCGTCGGTGGTCCTGCTGGCGATCGGCCACAGCGCCCGCGACACCTTCGCCATGCTTCATGCGCGGGGCGTGCCGCTCGAGCCCAAGCCATTCCAGATGGGCGTTCGGATCGAGCAACCCCAGGAGGAGGCCAACCGCCACAAGTACGGCCATTCGCCGTTGGAGGACCGGCTCGGCCCGGCCGATTACTCCATGGTCGTCAGGGGCAGCCGCGACCTCTTCACCTTCTGCATGTGCGCCGGCGGTTACATCATGCCGAGCGTCTCGTCACCCGGAGCCTACTGCACCAACGGAATGTCGCTGGCCAACCATGACTCGCCGTTCGCCAACAGCGGGCTCGTGGTGACGATCGAGCCGGGAGAGTTCGGCAACACCCATCCGCTGGCGGGAATCCGTTTCCAGGAGAAGTGGGAAAAGGCGGCCTACGCCCTGAGCGGCGAGGACTACAAGGCCCCGCTGCAGCGGGCCGGCGACTTCATGGACGGGAGGCTTTCCGATCCGGTGCCCGAAAGCACCCATCCCCGCGGAGGGGTTCCCGCGCGCATGGAGCAGGTGGTGCCGCCGCAGGTGGCCGAGGCCCTCCACACCGGGCTGCCGATCATGGACAGGATGTGGCGGGGAAAGCTCATCCCCTCCTCGCACTTGGCCGGCCCCGAGGCCCGGGGCAGTTCGCCGGTGCGGATTGTCAGGGACTCCGTCACGCGCCAATCGCCGGGACTGGGCGGAATCTACCCGGTGGGCGAGGGCGCGGGATACGCGGGCGGCATCGTGAGCGCCGGCCTCGATGGATTGCGATCCGCCATGTCTGTGATCGCGATGCACAGGCTGCCCGAGGGCTGAGCGACGGGAAGGAGGGGCTCATGTTCGTCGTCCTTCGCGTCGTCACCGGTCCCCGGCAGGGGGAGGTGTTCCGCCTCGACAGGCGGGAGACCCTCGTCGTGGGCCGCTCGAGGCAGGCCCACCTGCGCTTCGCGCATGACGACCCCTATTTCTCCCGCCTGCATTTCCTCGTCGAGGCCCATCCGCCTTCCTGCCGCCTCGTCGACCTCGGAAGCCGCAACGGCACGCTGGTGAACGGGCAGAAGGTCGACCAGGCCGACCTCCGCCACGGCGATGTCATCCGCGCCGGGCACACGACGATCCTGGTGGAGGTTGACGCGCCGGCGAGCGAGGACCAACCCGCCACCTATGCCGATGGCGAGATGTGCCATGTGCCCGAGCCTCCCCCGGGCTACCGCTTCGTCGAGGTGGTCGGCCGCGGCGGCATGGGCCAGGTGTGGAAGGCGGTGAGGCTATCCGACGGCGCCACCGTGGCGCTCAAGATGCTGCTTCCCGACAAGGCTTACCGCGAGAGGGATGCCAGCCGGTTCATGCGCGAGGCCGTGATCCTGAAGTCCCTGGACCACCCCAACATCATCCGCGTGCTCGACGCCGGGGAGGACCGCGCCAAGCCGTGGCTGTGCCTCGAATTCGTCACGGGCTCCGACCTGTCGCGCATCGTCCGCGAGCGCGGCAAGCTCCATTACCGCCGCGGCGTGTCGCTCATGCTCCAGGTGCTTGACGCGCTGGCCTACGCGCACGGCAAGGGCATCCTGCACCGCGACCTCAAGCCAGCGAACATCCTGGTGGGAACGGGCCCCCGGGGCGATCACGCCCGGGTCGCCGACTTCGGGCTGGGACGGGCCATCGAGAACCCGGGGCAGTCGCGGCTCACCCTGGCCGGCAAGGGCGCCGGCACGCCGTGCTACATGTCGCCCGAGCAGGCGCTCGACCTGGGCCGGGCCAGCCCTCTTTCCGACCAGTACGGCGCCGCGGCCACCCTTTACGCCGTCATCTCGGGCAGGCATTCGCACAGCGCCATCGGCGGCGATGTCGAACTGCTGCGCCGCATCATCAACGAACCCGCCAGGCCGATCGCGACATTCCTGCCCGAGATTCCCGAGGGGCTGGCCCGGGCGATCCACAAGGCCCTCTCCACCAATCCCGCCGGCCGATTCGAAAGCGCCGCCGCCTTCTCGGAAGCCATCGCGCCGTTCGGCGGGGATGTCGGCGACGCCGCCGCCACCCGCAGCTAAGACTCCGGGCGATCAGTCGAGTGGCTGAACCTTGAGCGACTTGATCAGCAGCTCGGCGCCCTCGGACTGGAACTGGATCTTGCCCTTGGTGGTCTTGAGACCCTTGGCGGCCGACATTTCCGTGCCATTGAGGGTGATGACGACCGAGTCGCCCTTGCACACGCACACGATGGTGTTGAACTGGCCGGGAGGAAGTTCAGGGTCGTTCTTTCCCTTGAAGCCGAGGGTGTTGGCCCAGGCCGGGTCCTTGCCGGGCCAAAGCAGGCGGCCGCCCGGCGTGAAGGTTTTTTCTGGCGCCCCCGGCTTGTAATAGAGGCCCTTCTTGCCGCCCGCGGGGCGCTCCTCGCAGGGCGCCAGGAAGGTGTAGCTGGCATCCTTGCCCAGGATCGAGATGTCGCCGGTGCCTCCCTCGATCATGTTGCACTGCAGTCCGTTCATCCATGACTCGGCATAGACGCCGTCGGCGCCGGTGGCATGGAGGATCAGGCCGGAGTCGCGAGCGGTTTTCTCGCGTGGCGGGAAGACCTTGCCTCCCCAGGCGTAGACGAGGGTGAGTTTGTAGTTGGAAAATTCTTTTTCGGTGGTGAGGGCGCCCCATTCCTCGCCGGAAATGCGCAGATTGCCATCCTTGACGCCGAAGACCCCTTTGGGATCGGATCCCTTGCCCCGACCCTTCACATAGCCGTACCAGCCGGTCATGTCCTTGCCATTGACAAGTTCGACGGGTTCGGCGGCCTTGGCTCCCAGAACGGCCAATCCTGCAACCAGAATGCCCAGTGCAAATGCGCGCATCGCGTTGGCTCCATGAGTTGGAAAGAAGAAAGCGTTGTACCCGAACGGCGGGCCTTCAGCCAGCGCCCCGGTCGTTGCCGCCCGCAAGGTCAGCCGGGATGGGGCCTTTGGTTGGCCCGAAGCGGGGCATCCCCCCGTTTCCCCAACTCTTCCGAACCCTTAGACTAAGGAATACCCGATGGGCGCGCCGGGTGGCGCGGCATGAGCGGTAGCGCGACAAGGAACGACCGGTGTCATCCACTCGTCCACTGCCCCAGCAGGCCATCGACCGCGACCGGCAGGAAGGCCAGCCATCCCCTGCCACCCCGCCCATTCATGAGCACGGCAGCCCCCACTTGGCTCCCGACCACCGCGCGATCATGCCCCCCGGCCGGTTGGGGAATCCGCTGGTGAACCGTGTCGTGTCGCTGGTCGGCAATCCATGGGCCAGGAGGCTGGCCCGCGCGGCGCTGTATTTGCCTTATATCCGTCGCCGGGAGGAGGAATACAGCGCCCTTTCCGATGCCGAGTTGAGGGCCACGGGCCTGAGGCTCAAGGGAAGGGCCCGGGGTGGCGAGAAACTCAAGGACCTTTTGCCCGAGGCGTTCGGCATGGTGTGCGTCGCCGCCAAGCGCGCCCTGGGATTGCGGCCGTTCGATGTCCAGTTGGGCGCCGGCGTGGTCATGTTCGGCGGCGCGCTCGCCGAGGTGGCCACCGGCGAAGGCAAGACGCTCATCGCGGCGCTTCCGGCGTACCTTCACGCCTTGGTTGGCAAGGGAGTGCATGTCGCCACCGTCAACGATTACCTCGCCAAGCGCGACAAGGAATGGCTTGAGCCGGTTTTCACGGCGCTGGGCCTTTCCGTGGGCGTGCTCCAGCAGCAGATGTCCGAATCGGAACGCAAGCTCGCCTACCAGGCGGATGTCACCTACGGCACCGCCGCGGAATTCGGATTCGACTTCCTCCGCGACAGGCTCAAGCTTTCCGGCGCCAAGGGGTCGGACAAGCCATTCTGGTCGGCTTGGGAGCGGGGTGGCGCCGGAAGCGGCGCCGAGGATCCGCGCGTGCAGTCCCGGGGGCACCACTTCGCCCTGGTGGACGAGGCCGACAACATCTTCATCGACGAGGCCCGCACCCCGCTGATCATCTCGGGCGAGACGCGCCCCGCCTCGCCCGAGGAGTGCGTCGTGTACATGTGGGCCGACGGGCTGGCCCGGCAGATGCAGTACCAGCGCGACTTCTCGTTCAATGTGACCAAGCAGAAGCTCGAGCTCACCGATGCCGGCCGGCAGGCGGCGCGCTACAGCAATCCGCCCTCGGGCGAGCATGCCGACGCCATGGACAAGCTCCATGAGGCCATCGAGCAGGCGCTACAGGCCCACTACAGGTTCAGGCGCGACCAGCATTACATGCTCGAGAAGGGCAAGGTGGTCATCATCGACGAGGGCACGGGCCGCCGCATGCCCGACCGCCATTGGAGCGAGGGGCTGCACCAGGCGGTGGAGGCGAAGGAGCGCGTGGAGATCACCAAGCAGGCGGACCACGCCGCGAAGGTGACCTTCCAGAGCTTCTTCCGGCTCTACACGAACCTGGCCGGGATGAGCGGTACGGCGGTGCAGAACCGTTGGGAGATATACCGGGTCTACAGGCTCTGGGTGGTTCCGGTTCCGACCAACCGGCCGGTGATCCGCAGGCAGCTTGGCGACCTGGTGTTCCCCAACGAGGATTCCAAGTTCGACGCGGTGGTCGGGCAGGTGAAAGACCTCCGCGACGCCGGCCGCTCGGTACTGATCGGAACCCGCACCGTGGACAAGTCGGAGAAGCTGAGCGAGAAGCTCTCCCTTGCCGGCATCGAGCACCGCGTGCTGAACGCGCGCCAGCATGAGAACGAGGCGAACATCGTCGCCGACGCCGGGCAGGTGGGGCGCGTGACGATCGCGACCAACATGGCCGGGCGCGGCACGGACATCAAGCCGGCGGCGGAGGTGATCGCGGCGGGCGGCCTGCATGTGATCGGAACCGAGAGGCACGAGGCGATCCGCATCGACCGCCAGTTGTCCGGCCGCGCCGGCCGGCAGGGCGACCCCGGCAGCGCCCAGTTCCTTGTCTCGCTCGAGGACGAACTCCTCGAGGGGCTGGGTCCGTGGCGGCGCAAGGGGCTCGAGGAGTACGGACGCCGCGCCGGGACCAGGCCGGGCGGCGGGGCCTGGCAAAGGTTCCTGGGGCTGTTCCGCCGCGCCCAGGCCTCGGTGGAAGCCAGGCACCTCAAGAACCGCATCGACCTTCTCGTGCACGAGAGGCAGCGCCAGGAGGTCCTCAAGGACATCGGCGCCGACCCGTATGTCGACTGATTTTTATAAGGAGACTTCATGTCCGCAAATGCAGGATTTCGCGCCGAGTTGCTGATCGACGGGGCCTGGACGGCCGCCGATTCCGGCCGCACCGTCGGAGTCGAGAACCCGGCGACCGAGGAGATCCTGGCCCAGGTGGCCTGCGGCGGCCAGGCCGAGACGCGCCGCGCCCTCGAGGCCGCTCACCGCGCCATGCCGGCTTGGCGCAAGGCCCTTCCCTACGAGCGCGCCAAGGTCCTCAAGAAAACCGCCGACCTCATGCGCCAACGCGCCGAGACGATCGCCCGCACCATGACCCTCGAGCAGGGCAAACCCCTTGCCGAGTCGATGGGCGAGGTGCTCCACTCCGCCGACACCTTCGAGTGGTTCGCCGAGGAGGGCAAGCGCGCGTACGGGCAGGTCATCCCGCACGGCCAGCCGGGCCGGCGGCACCTGACCGTCAAGCATCCCGTCGGGGTGGTCGCGGCCATCAGCCCCTGGAACTTCCCGATCACCCTCCAGTCGAGGAAGATCGCCCCGGCGCTGGCCGCCGGTTGCACGGTGGTCTCGCGCCCGGCCACCCAGACCCCGTTGTGCCTGATCCAGGTGTTCGAGTGCCTGGTCGATGCCGGCCTTCCCGCCGGCGTGGCGAACCTCGTGGTCGGTTCCGCGCAGGAGATGGCCGACGAGTTCATCCGCAACCCGATCTGCCGGAAGGTCTCCTTCACGGGCAGCACGGAGGTGGGCAAGGGGCTGATGCGGGCGGCGGCCGACCAGGTCAAGCGCCTGAGCCTCGAACTCGGCGGCCACGCCCCGTTTATTGTTTTCCCCGACGCCGAACCCGAGGCCGCCGCCAAGGTCGCCGTCATGGGCAAGTTCCGCAACAACGGGCAGGTGTGCATCTCGCCGAGCCGCTTCTTCGTCCATGAGACCCTGCGCAAGCGGTTCACCGAGGCCGCCGTCGAGTTCACCCGTGCCCTCAAGCAGGGCAACGGCCTGGAGGCCGGAGTCGAGGTCGGCCCCATGTTCGAGCGGAAGGCCCTCGACCACACCAGCCGGCTTGTGAACGATGCCCGCTCCAAGGGAGCCAAGGTTCTCATCGGGGGCGGCCGCACCGCCTCGTTCGCCAAGGGTTACTTTTATCAGCCGACCATCCTTGACGATGTCTCCCCCGCCTGCGCCATCATCGAGGAGGAACCGTTCGCTCCCCTGATGCCGGTCATGGGCTTCGAAAGCATCGACCAGGTGATCGAGCAGGCGAACAACACCCGCTACGGGCTTGCCGCCTATGTCTACACAAACGACCTTTCCACGGCGTTCCGGATGGCCGAAGGCCTCGAGGCCGGCATCATCGGCATCAACGACCCTGTGCCCGCGACACCCCAGTGCCCCTTCGGAGGCATGAAGGAAAGCGGCCTGGGCAGGGAACTGGCGCATGAGGGCCTCGATGCCTATCTGGAGACCAAGTACCTGGCCATCCGCATCAAGGAGTAGCGCCAGGGGCGAAAACCGGGCCATCCCCGGATCGTCATGTCATGGGGTTGATCCGCCGACCGGGGAGGTGCGACATGATGAGGCGCCGTGAAGTCCTGAAGACCGCGCTCGTGGCCGGCATGGGAGGCTCGGCAATGACCGCTCCAGCGGCCTTAGCGCCATCAACAGCGGCCGTGTCAGCGGCGAACAATGCCTTCGGCTTGGCCCTGCTGCGCGCCCAGGACTCCTCAAAAAACGCCTTCCTGTCGCCCACAAGCATCGCCGCGGCGCTGGGCATGACGGCCTGCGGCGCCCAGGGTGAGACCCGGGCCCAGATGGCCAAGGTGCTCGGCTTCAGCGCCGGCGATCCATCCGTGGACCCCGTGTGGGCCGAACTGGTGAAGTCGCTTCGCGCCGACAAGCCGGGCCGGCAGGTCAGCCTGGCCAACAGGCTGTTCGGACAAAAGGGATACGGTTTTCTTCCAGGCTTCACGGGGAGGCTTTCAAGCGCCTTCGACGCCCCCCTCGAGGAGGTTGATTTCGGAGTTCCCGAGGCGGCCAAGGTCAGGATCAACGCCTGGGTGGCCTCCCGGACGCGCGACATGATCAAGGACCTGATCCCTTCCGGGGTGCTGACCCCGTTGACCCGGCTGGTGCTCGCCAACGCCATTCACTTCAAGGGGGAATGGCTGCATCCGTTCAGCAAGTCGAGGACAGTCGACCAGCCGTTCGAAATCGCGCCCGGCAACAGCAAGGCCCTGCCGATGATGAGCCAGACCGGCCAGTTCGTGGTCCGGGAGGATGAGGAAGCGGTCAGCCTCGCGATGCCCTGCAAGGGAGATGACCGCGGCGTGGTCTTCATCCTGCCGAGGAAGCGCCACAACCTGACTCAACTCGAGTCATCCTTGACCGCGGAATCGCTCGAGAGGCTGGTCTCGTCGCAGGCGGTGCCGCAGAAGGTCGACCTGCGCGTTCCTCGATTCGAGGTGGACACTCGCTTCGGCCTGAACGAGTCGCTCAAGAAGATGGGCATGGCGCGGGCGTTTGAACCGGGCCGCGCCGAGTTCGAACCGATGAATGGTGGCAAGGAACCGCTCCACATCGACGCCGTGCTGCACAAGGCTGTGCTCAAGGTGGATGAGCAGGGCGCGGAGGCCGCCGCGGCCACCGGGGTTATCGTCGCCACCAAAGCCATCCCCCAACCCGTCCGCAGGTTTGTGGTCGACCAGCCATTCCTGGTGGCCATCCATGACAAGGCGACGGGCGGTCTCCTTTTTCTTGGTCGGGTGCGCGAGCCGGCATCCAAGGCCTGACCGTCCCGCGGTCGGCACCAAGCTTCGCATTTCCGTTCGGGTTGCCTAACCGGTTCCGCGAATGTGCCCCTTCGGTTGGCACTGCTGCAATTCCAAGCGATCCGTGCCAATGATTTTGGCTGCCAAGGGAAAACCCAAGAATTCATATTTGATGTTTCGGCCACAATTGCCGCTGATTTAAAGGTTTGGGGATTTTTGTTTTTATGGTTCGCCATTTGCTGAAGTTTTGATGCGTCCTGATGATTTCACGGAAACCTCTCCAATACTTTGCACGAATCGCACGAAGTTTCTCCATCATGGATTTCGTTGATCGTTCCACGGCTTGGAGGATTTCAACATGAACAGGGCATTGATGGCATGCGGCGCCATGGCTGTGGTTCTTGGCCTTGGTTTGGCCGGCGCCAAGTTATGCCGCACGGAAGCGGGAGCCTTGGCCGATCCTCATTCATGCCTTGCCGAATTGGTCAACCGGCATGAAGAACTTGCCGGTTTGGACATGAGAATCCGGACTCGGATCGCGCTGAAGAAGGAACTGATCGATGGTTGGGTTTCGGGATCCTTGGATGCCGACGAGATGATCGACCACTGGACTTGGCTCAACAGTTTGAAACCGCTCTACACTTCCGCCTTGGAAAATTACTACCCGGGAATGTCAGCCCGACAGGTGGCGATGTGCCAGATTCTGGTGTTGATTGAGCCATATCAGGCGCGGGCTTTTCCCGCCGATCGGTTTGATGAGGCGGTGGCTTCCAATGCCATCGCCCTTGAATCCGTTATTTCAGCTCGCACGAGTGAATAAGCGGACTCCTTCCGAAGCCAGCGACATTCCGCCTGATCTCCTCGCGTCAAGCCTTGGAGCGGTGCGCCTTGATGATGTCCCTGTATTTGGCGGCCTTCTCGGAGATGAGTTCGAACTTCCGGCTGGAGACGGCCTTGGGATCGATGAGTTGGCTGCCGATGCCCAGGCAGCAGGCGCCGGCCTCCAGGAACGAGGCTGCGGTGTTCAGGTCCACGCCGCCCGTCGGCATAATGCGTACCTGGGGTAGCGGACCTCGCACGGCCCTGAAGAATGCCGGGCCGACAACCTCGGCCGGAAACACCTTGATGATGTCGGCGCCGGCCTGCCAAGCCTTGGTGATCTCCGTCGGCGTGAAGCAACCGGGCATGACCAGCTTTCCGTAGCGGCGGGCCATCCCGATGACTTCGAGGTCGAGTGACGGGGAGACGATGTATTCGGCCCCGGCCAGGAACGCGGCGCGGGCGGTTTCCGGGTCGAGCACGGTCCCGGCGCCCAGAAGCATGCGGTCTCCCATGGCCTTCTTCGCCGCCTTGAGGACATCCAGCGCGTCAGGAACGGTGAAGGTGATTTCGGCGACATCCACCCCGCCTTCGGCCAACGCCCTGCAAACATCCACCAGGGGCGCGCTCTCGGCGGATCGGACCACGGCCACAATGCCGCAGTCCAGCACGCGGCGCATGTCGTCTTCACGGGACATTCAAGCTTCTCCTGGATGGTTAGCGAGGCGTGGAACCGCCGGGCATGCGGCGCCATTCGAACATCGAAACGGTGCGCACGATGGCTCGCTCCGTTGGGAAAGTATGGAATGAGGATGCGACAACAAGCCCGTCCCGTCCCTCCACCACGAGGTGGGACAGGGGAGAGGTTTCCCTGGCCTCGTCAGGAAAGGCGTGGATCATTCCCCTGACGGCGCCCGAGGCGACGATCTCGTCGTGCACCTTGTCAAAGGCCTCGGCGCCCAGGGATTCAAGCGAGAAACTGGCCTCGTAGCGGATCAACCCCGCCGGCATCAGCGCCAGCCGCCTTTCCTGCCTGAGCCTGGCGCGAAAAAGCCTGCCGCATTCGGGCAGGACCTGGCCGCGGTCGCAGGCGACCTCGCACACGGTGAGGCCGCCCCGGGTGAACCGGATCCAGTGGCCGGTGCGCAGCACGCCCACCTCCACCACGGCATCGCGCCAAGGCACCTTGCGGGTAGCGGCGGTCTCGAAAAGTTCTGGGTGCAGCGGCCTGCCGAACACATGGAAGGTCAGGTCGCTGACGCGCGGGCGGGTCGAGTTCATTCAAGCCTCCGACCGCATTCTATGGCTTGAAGAGGCTCAGGCGGACCTGTTTTTGCGGGCGGGCAGGCGCATTGTTTCCCCAGGCAGCGAGGGCAGCACCCTGTCGGCGAAGTCGATGCCGTGGACCGAGGCGAGGAGCGCGATGCGTTCCATCAGGAGTTGCCGGGCGTCCCGCGCCGCCTTGCCGCCCCAACCCGGCAGCCAGGCGCTGACCCTGACCTGCGCCGGTTCCTCGCCAGCGGCCGGCATCCATTCAACGGCGGCCGCGCGCCTGGACCATGGAGCGAGGTCCTTGCAGGCGTCCTTGACCCCGGAGATGAACATCTCGCGGCGCTCCGCCGACGATTCCTCCTCCAGGGGCAGGGTGAGCCGCTCGAAGTGCCGGTTGCGCCGCCCCAGGTTTTCCACGGTTCCCTCGGCCAGCGCGCTGTTGGGAAGGATCACCAGGGTTCCCTTGTCGGTGCGGATGCGCGTGGAACGGAACCCGACGGTTTCCACCACCCCCCTGTGCTTGTCGATGATGATCCGGTCGCCGATGCGGAAGGGACGCTCGGAGATGAGCAGAAGCGTGCCGAAGAAGTGCTTGATCGCGTCCTGAGCGGCCAGCGAGATGGCCAAGCCCACGATGCCAAGCCCGGCCAGGATTCGCGTGAGCAGGTCGGCGTCACCCATCAGCTCGATCAGGTAATATCCGGCGACCAGGATGAACGCGATCTTCACCAGGCTCGCCACCGTCGGCGCCAGGAGGTCGTGCAGGCCCGCCTTGTCGTCGACCTGCGGTCGGTTCATGTGGATGTCGAGTCCGAGGTCGGCAAGCCTGTAGGCGGCCCATAGGCACAGGAAGATCGCGACGGCCTTCGAGGCCGGCAGGAACGCCTTCTGGAAGGCGATCGGCAGGTCGAGGATGTCAAGTCCCCAGAGGATGGCGCCGAAGGCGACCAGCATGCGGATGGGCCTGAGGCGGTTGAACACCATTCCCGCGGGAAGGGACACGCCTGTCCGTGAAAGCAGCAGCGTTCCCGTCAGGTTCACCCCGAGCGTGGCGAACCAGCCGGCCGTGTATGATCCCAACAGGATCAGCGCCATGCCGATCCACTGGTATCCCTCAAGGTGCCAAAGCCTCGTGCGCAGCAGGTCAGGCATCCGCGTGTGCAGCCAGACGGGAGGGCACTCGAGGAAATCGGGACCCTCGCGAAACCAGTACGACTTCGCTACATCGTCGATCGGGTCGGTGCCAATTGCCGAGGGGAAAAGCCTCTCGATCCTCTCGAGGGAATCGGTGGTGAAGAGCCAGCGGTCCTTCCATGGGTCCGCGGCGCGCCTGCCGATGAAAAGCGCCTCGCCCGCCTCCGAGCGGATCGCGCCCCACCTGCGGCCGTCGGGTTGGTTGGGCACCTCCTGCGGAATGATGAACTTGTTGCGGTCGAGGTAATAACGGATCTTCCAAGCCAGGCGGGGGCCGAGGCTGGCGCGCGCCGCGGACGGGAAGTCGCTCAGGTCGAGGCACTCGGTGGCCCGATCCATGTCTCCCTTGTGGAGGCTCCACTCGAAGGTGGCGTAGGTTTCGCGCGGCGTGGAGAAGTCGTGGTAGCGTTCCCGAGCCGTTTTCTGCGTCGCCGTCAGCTTGGCGTACATCTCGGGAAGCCTGAGCAGCGTGTCGTAATCGAATTTCCAGCCGCCGTCCTCCATGCGCCGGAGCAGGACCTCGGCGCCCTGGTTTCCTCCCTTGAGGGTTTGGGGTTCGTCATTCCACAGGTCGGAGATCATGCCGATCTCGAGGTCCATCGAACGCAGCACGGCCTCGAGGTTGATCGCGACCCGCACCGGGCTGATCTCGCGTCCGAGGCGGTTGCTCAGCGGTCCCAGGTCGAGGCAGGCCGCCAGTTCCTCGCGCACCTTGCGTCCGGCCTTCAGTTCCTCGCACAGTCGGAAAAGGGTGCCCGCCAACGCCCGGGGCGACTCGCGGCCCACCGGAAGCCTGGTTCCCTCGGGTGGCTTCTTGCTTCGGGTTTTCTCGATGTCGCGGAGGATTTCCGGTCCCAGGTCGAGGCCGAGCCTCACCCAACGCGGATCGGCGGGCTGTCCCTTGACCAGTTCCACCAGCGAAGGCAGGGTCTCGAGCGTCGCGCGGTTGAAAAGCCAAGCCTCCTTGGATTCCGTGGCGGCGACGCGTTCCAGGGCGATCCGGCCGCGCGGCGAGGCGAACCATGTGTATCGGGATCCGGCCGGGTCGTTGGGCACCTCGGCGCCATAAAGGAATCCCGACCTCTGGAAAACGAAGGCCAACTGCCGGGCCAGCGCCGGGCCCTTGGTGACCCACAGGCGGGGGGAAATGGCGGAACTGTCCATGCAGGTCGCGGCCTCGACGAAATCACGCCGAGCGATGGCGTCGCGGAACGCCTTGAGGGTCATTTCGGGCGTTCGGCGGCCATCAACCAGGTTGGACGACGGCCGACCCATCGTCGCCTCGCGCTTGAGACGGAACACCTCGCGGCGCATGTCGGGGATGGCCTTGACCGTCTCGGCGCTGAATCGCCACCCATCGCCCGGAATGTTGCGGATCACCAGGCGGAAATCCCCTTCCGCGAACAGCACGGTTTCCGTCGCCGTCGTGGTTTCCGGGAGAATGTTGTGGGGCAGGTCGAAGTGGTCGAGAATTTCCCCAAGGTGAACGGCGGCGAGGTGGAGTTGCTGCTGTTCGGCCTGGAGGAGTGAATTGTCGAGGCAACGGCCGGCCGTCTGGATCAACTCCGGCCTGTGGTCGAGTCCCTCCAGCGAGAAGTAGAAGGTTTCGAGCATTTGCCGGGGCGTGGTTCGGCCAAGCAGGGGGTCTTCCATGGAAGGGAATGGATTGAACGCGGCTGGAACCTGCGGTTGCTGCCAGGCGGGCAGTCGCCCCGCGACCGCGACGAGTGCGAGAAGGAACGCGAAACGAAAGGCTTGAAAAAGCATCGGGACGGCCTCCCAAACCGGCGGGGGGATACGCTAAACCGGTGATGGAGGCAAAAGAAAGGCCGGAGTGGCCCGAATCCGGTTCCCCAGGAGGGTGGCCGGCCCTTTTTTCGGGCTTTGCGCCGCGCTTGGCGCCATTTTCTTGAAGAAATGGAACCCTGTGGCGCCCCGAAATCGCCTGCCTTACTATTTCCGCATGATCACCCGCGCCAAGGGGCCCAGATGAATTCCCCCGGCTTCACCTGGGCCGACTATGCCGTGATGCTGGCCTACTTCGGCGGCATGATGCTCATCGCCTTGCGGGCCGGGCGCCGGCGCGGGACCGCCGACGAGTACTTTCTCGGCCACCGCGACATCCCGTGGTACGCCATCGGCCTGAGCATTGTCGCCACGCTCATTTCCTCGCTCACTTATATTTCCGAACCGGGTGAGGTGTTCCTTTCCGGTTTCACGAACATCCTTGGAAAGCTGATCGCGATTGTCCTTGAAACCGGATTCGTGCTCTTCCTGTTCATCCCGTTCCTCATGAGGTTCCGCTTCACCTCGGCGTATGAGTACCTGGGCCACCGGTTCAATTCATCGGCGAGGCGGACGGGCGTGATTTTTTTCGCGATCCAGACCGTCGCCTGGATGGGGTTTGTCATTTTGGCGATGGCCCGGACCATGTCCGAGGCCACCGGCCTCGAGTTGGGCATGTTCGTGTGGGTGATTGGCATCGGCACGACAGCCTACACGATGATCGGCGGATACCGGGGCGTGGTCTGGACCGATGTCGCGCAGTTCTTCCTGATGCTCGGGGGCGCTCTTGGCTGCCTCGCCTTTGTCGGCTGGCAAACGGGATCAACACCCGCCGACTGGGTCCGGACCGGCATGGAGGTTCACGCCGCCCGGCAGGGCGCGCCATGGGTGAGCCTGGATCCTTTCGCCCGAACCTCCATCGCCACCTTCGCCCTGACGATGTTCGTGTGGCACGCCTGCATCCACCTCGGAAACCAGATGACCGTCCAGAGGTATTTCTCAACCACCGACCTGCCGATGGCCCGCAGGAGTTTCCTGCTCGCCGTGGCCGGGAACCTTTGCATCAATGGCGTGCTGGTTTTGGTGGGACTGGCGATCCTGCACCAGGATGTCCACTTCGGTTCCGTCCGGGAACTTGAACAGGAAAAGAAGGCGGACATGATCTTTCCGCGCTTCATCGTCACCCACCTGCCCGCCGGACTGGCGGGGGGTGTCCTCACCGCGGTGCTGGCGGCGGCGATGTCGACCATCTCGTCGGGATTCCATTCCCTGGCCACGGTCGTCACCGTGGAACGCGGCGGCGATTCCCCCGGCAGGCGCATGTCGTTGGCGGCGGGCGTGACGCTGGCCAGCGGGTTCATCTCGACCATGCTGGCCTTCGGCATCGACTTCCTGGCGAAGGACCGCAACATCATCGAGATGATGCCACGGAGCTTCAACTGCTTCACGGCTCCGCTGGGTGGCATGTTCCTGGTCGGGATGTTCATTCCGAGGGTTGGCGGCAGGGCCGTCACCATCGGGGCTTTCGTGTCGCTTGCCGCGGCGATTTCGGTTTCCTACGGCAAGGAGATCGCCGGGCTGGAACGGAACATCAGCTTCACCCTGGTCATGCCTGTTTCCCTCGCCGTGATGGTGGCGGTTTCGGCCGGTGTGTCCCTGGTTTTTCCGGAGCGGGGCGCGAACACCGCGGGCCTCACCTGGCTAAGCATGGACAAGACTCCCGACATCGATCCCGCTCTCCTGTCCCAATCCGGTGGCCGCCCATGAATTCCAATACCTTCCGCGTGGCCTTCGTTGGTATCGACCATCCGCATGGCAGCGGCTGGCGCGAATCGCTGGGGGAACTGGGCGAGGCCGCCGCGTTGGTGGCCGTTGTCCCGGGATTTTCCAACTCGCTGGCCAGCCTCGAGGAGAGGCACAGCGCGTTGCCGCGGTTCGACCGGGTGGAGGACCTTGTCGCCTGGGGAGGCTTCGACGGGGCGGTTGTCTGCCTCCCGAATGACAAGGCACCCGCCGCGGCGATTGAACTCGCGCGCTCCGGCAAGGCGATCCTGATGGAGAAACCGGCCGCTGCTTGCGCGCGCGACTGGGAACCCGTCGCGGAAGAAATACGGAAACACAAGGTGGCTTTCCAGGCGGGCTACATGTGGCGCTACGACGAGGGCGCTTCCCGGCTGAGGGCCATGTTCCAGGACAGGCGTTTCGGGAAACCGATCTCCATCCAGATGAGATGGTTCACCAGTGATGCCCGTCGGCGCGGACCCGGCCATTACCTGTTCGACAGGAAAACAAGCGGGGGCGGATTCTTCAACTGGCTGGGATGTCATTGGCTTGATCTTTTGCCATGGGTGACGGGGTCGCGTGCCAAGGCCGTGCTGGCGCGCGTGGGAAACCTTGCCGATGCCACCCTTGAAGTCGAGGATGGTGGCACGGCGATCATTGAAATGGCGGATGGGGCGCAGGCGGTTCTCTCGGGCGGATATTGGCTTCCCCGCTGGGCCGGGGAGTCTGGCTGGAGCGTTTATGGAGGTGATCGCTGGGTGCATTGGAATCCGGCATATCCGGGAACCTCGGGAAAGTTCGAGATTCACGGGCCGCAACCCCAGTTCATGCCGATGGACGAGGAGTTTTCGCTGCTGCCCGATGGCGCCAAGGGATATGGCGGCGCCAAGACGGTCGAATTGATCACCGACTGGATCAGGAGCGCCCGGGAAGGCGGTGATTGCCGCAACACGCCGGAGTCGGTGCTGGAAACCTTGAAGCTTGTCGACGCGGTTTACGCTTCCTCGGCATCGGGGTCCATGGCCGCGGTTGCCTGATCAGGCAACCTCCGCGGCGATCACCGTCACCAGGTCGCCTATCCGCTCGATGGTGCCGCGCAGCAGGTCGCCCGGCTTGAGGAATGTTCCCGACGAATGGCCGACCCCTGCCGGCGTTCCGGTGGAAATGATGTCCCCGGGTTCGAGCGTGGCCATCGACGAGATGAACTCGATGATGGCTGAGACGGGGAAAATCATCTTCGAGGTGTGGGAATCCTGCATGGTCTGGCCGTTGAGCCTCAATTGGAGTCCAAGGGATTGCGGGTCCGGCAAGGATCCGGCATCCAGGGCGCAGGGCCCCGCCGGGCAGAAGCCGTCGAACCATTTGCCATGCAGCCAGTCGAAAAAGGCGTCGCGTTCCCGTTTTTTTCGCCCGGGATTGGGGCGAAACCGCCTGTTGGAGATGTCGTTGATGATGGTGTACCCGGCGACATGAGCCAACGCCTCCTCCGCGCTGGCGGACTTGCATTTCCTGCCGATGATCACCCCGAGTTCCAACTCCCAGTCGATGGCTCCCGGTGAGACGGCGGGGAGCCTTACGGGCTGATACGGGTCGTTCAAGGTCGTGGAAGCCGGCTTCATGAAGACATAGGGGAAAGTCTCCTCCCTCTCCGCCGCGATTTCACCGGCCTCGCGGACATGTTCGGCGTAGTTGCCCGCCAACAGGAACAGCTTGTTGGGCCGGGGAATTGGCACGAGGAATTGTCCACCGGCGATGGCTCGTGAGGGATTGAACGCGGCGAACAATTCCGCCGCCCTGGCGTGATGGGCGCCATGCCGGAGACAATCGAGGACGGAAGCGCCACCGATCCAGTCACCCGGCAGGCCCGCCGCCCGGGCGACATCCTCGAGCGGGCTGTAACCGGATTCGTGGTAAAACGACAATTTTTCCACGCCACCCGCCATCACCCTGCAAACGCGCATGAAAAACCCTCCGGTGTCGCCTGTAAGATATGTTTTGTGGATTGCCGTTCCCGTTGACTGATCGTCGCATGGGGCCGGTGGGAGCGCCAATGAACCGCCGCCTTGCCAAGCTCGTCACGGGCCGTGGGATCAGTCTTGTTCCCGCCCGGCGGCGTCTCCATGCCTGCGGCGCCACACCGTGCCGCGGCTGACAGCTTCGGTGCCAAACCTGGCCCTTATGGCATCCAGCGCGTTGTCCAGCTTGGCTGGCCGGGCGTCGGGTGGAGGATCGAAAAGGCCGCGCTGGACCTGCTCGGGCCTCGCGAGATCGGTGGCCGTGGCCCCCACCAGCCGGGCCGGAAGCAGGTCCGAGGCGCACAGGTCCTGCAGCAGTTCCTTGGCCACAGCGAGGAGTTCGCTTGTTGTTTGCGTGTGCCGCGGCAGCTTGAGGCTTCGGCTCCTGGTGCGGAAGTCGCCCGAACGAAGCTTGACCTCCAGGCCCCCAGCCAGCAGGCCCTTGGACCGCAACCCCTCGGCGACCTCCTCCACCTGCTCCATCAGCCAGGCGGCCAGCACCCAAGGCTCGCCAATGTCGTGTCCGAAGGTGGTTTCGGATCCCATCGATTTGGCCTGCCGATGAGGCGTCACCTGCCTGTCGTCCTCCCCCAGGGCCATGGCGCGCAGGAGGGCTCCCCCTGGGCCGAGGATGGAAATGACCGCCTTTTCGGCGAGCCTTTGCAGGTCCCCAAGGGTGCGCAGGCCCGCCGCGTGCAATTTTGCCACGCCCTTCTCGCCCACGCCCCACAGCTTGCCAACGGGCAGTGGAGCCAGAAATGGCGCAAGCTCGGCGGGCGCCACCACGAATCCGTCGGGTTTGCGGAGGTCGCTGCACAACTTGGCGATCCACTTGTTCGGGCCGATGCCCACGGACGCGGTGAGGCCCGTTTCCGCGAGGATCCGTCGCCTGATCGCCCTGCCGACATCCTCGGAGGAACCGAACAGGTGTTCCGTTCCCCGGCTGTCGAGATAGGCCTCGTCAAGGCTGAGTGGTTCCACCAGCGGGGTGAACGACTCGAATATGGCCCGGATTTTCAAGGCCTCGGCGCGATAAGCCGCCATGCGAACGGGGAGGAATTCGCCATGCGGGCACAGGCGCCGTGCCGTGGCCCCCGGCATGGCGGAATGCACGCCGTGCTTGCGAGCCTCATAACTGGCCGCGGAGACCACGCCCCGGCCCGAGGCACCGCCCACGATGACCGGCTTGCCCTTGAGGGAAGGATTATCCCGCTGCTCAATGGACGCGTAGAAAGCGTCCATGTCCACATGAAGGATGGTGTGCGGGGCGGGCATGCCCTTGGGCCTCAGGCCGTCGCCACGCCCGTCCCCCTCAAGGCCTTGTTGGCCAGGTGGGCGGCGGCGGCGGAAAGCACTCCGGCTTTTGCCGGGCAACTTGTGGGCTTCCCTTCGCGGATGGCGCCCACCCATTCGGCCAGGTGGAGCAGTTCGCCGTCGGGCTGGTCATAGAAGTCGGCTCCGGGCCGGCCCTGGCCCAGGATGCGGCTGATGGCGGGCAGTTTCTTGTTGTGATCGGGGAAGAACTCGAAACGCCCGCGGTCGAGGTAGACGGTTCCCTCGTTCGTCATGAACTCGATCCGCGACCCCTGTCGCGCGTTGCTGAAGGTTCCCTCGAAGTGGGTTTGCACCCCTCCCGGGTACGACAGCAGGCACTGCACGCTGTCAGGCGTTTCCCAGACTCCCTTGGCGTTCACGAAGTCTCCGATGGCGACCGCCTTTTCCGGCGTGTCTTTTCCCGTGAGCCAGTGGGCCACATCGATCCAGTGCACCATGAGGTCGGTGAAGATGCCGCCGCCGAAGTCCCAGAACCAGCGCCAATTCTTCATCTTGTAGCCGTCGAGCGGTTGGTCGGGAGCGGTGCCGAGGAATGCTTTCCAGTCAACCGTCGCGGGATCAACGGCCACCTTGTCGCGGTTGAACCTGTTGCTGTTGCGGTTCCAACTCAGGGTGATCTTGTTCACGATGCCAAGCTTGCCGGAGGCCAGCATCTCCTTGGTCTCGCGGATGTGTGGCATGCTCCGCTGCTGCATGCCCACCTGCACCACTTTCTTCGCCTTGGACTCCGCGTCGATCACCGGCTGGCCTTCGGCGACCGTATGGGTGAGCGGCTTTTCCACATAAACATGCTTGCCAGCCTCGAGTGCCGCCACCGTCATCGGCACATGCCAATGGTCGGCGCTGGCGATGAGCACGGCATCGATGTCCTTGCGGTCGAGCACGGCCTTGAACTCGCGACCATCCAGCGAAGGCTGCCCCGGCAGCAGCTTGCGGGTTTCGGCGCGCGCGGCATCCTGGACATCGGCCAAGGCCGTGACCTTCACCCCGGGAACCTTCAGGAGGGCCTTCAAAAGATGCCGGCATCGGCCGCCGGTGCCCAGAAGGCCGATGTTGATCGCGTTTTCCGCGGACAGGGCCTTGCCGGCTCCCAAGGTGAGGGCTCCGGCGGCCAGGGCGTTCGTGCTCATCCAGTGGCGACGGTCGATGTTCATGGGGGAGGCTCCAAGTAGGGGCTCCTCTATTGAAACGCCATGGCGACGCCAGTCCAGCGAAAAACCCGAACCTCAACAAATATCCGGCGCCTCCACACCCTGCCGCGGGGGTGGATATTGACTTGGGAAACAAAGCGCATCGGCCATGGCCCGGATTCGCTCGCCGGACTCGGCAGGGCCTTCGCGCGATTCCTGGAGCGGCAACCCGAGGGCCGGATCATCAATCAGGTTTTTGCTATGAGCTGATGGCCAGCAGATCGTTTCGCGAGCCATGGCCGGCGGATAGGATGATTTCTCATGCACCAATTGGCGATGTTGATCTTCCCATGCCACCTGAGGCGGGGCATCGGCACCGCCCGTGAAACAGAACCCCAAGGAAACAGCCATGCGGAACCTGCTTGCCGTGACGGTGGTCGTCATCTCGATCCCTCTCGTCGCCAACCGATTGCCGGCGGGCGATTCCGAGGATGGATTCATCAGCCTTTTCAACGGAAAGGACATGTCCGGTTGGGTGTACAAGGGCAGTCAGGAGAACCTCGCCGGCAAGACCGAGACGGCGGACAAACGCTTCGCCGTCGAGAACGGCGCGATCGTCGCCAGGGAAGGCAAAGGTATCAAGGATCTTTACGCCCTCAAGTCGTTCGACAAGGACTTCCAGCTCAAGCTGGAGTTCCGGGCCTCTTTGAAGTCCGACAGCGGGGTTTATGTGCGCGGATCCCAACTTCAGGTCCGTGACTATGTCCGCCGCAATGAGCGCCCGCAACTCAAGGGCAAGTTCAAGGACGACGATTGGAACGCGCTCGACATCATCGTGAAGGCCGGCGTTGTGATCAGCAAGGTGAACGGCAAGACCATCACGGACACGGATTCGCTGGAACTTTCCGTCAGGAATGGAAAGCCCGCGGCCAGGCTCAACGGCAAGGAGGTCGAGGCGAGGGACATCTCTGTCAAGAACGCGGTGATCGCCTCATGCCTGTGCAATGGCGTGCACATCGAGGACATGACCGTTCCCGCGACCGGGGGCATTGGCGTTCAGGCTGAATCGGGCAAGTTCGAGTTTCGCAACATCCGGGTCAAGGAGACCAGGTGAGCTGGATTCGACACGCCTGCCCGGATTTGTCGAAAGGCCGTGAGCATCAAGAATCTCGAATGGCGTAAGACTAAAATGTTCTTTCAAGTCGCATTTTGAGGCGGTTTGCAATTGTTGAGCCATTGAAACCGAGTTCGCAGTGGCTGGCTCCCATACGCATGTGGAGTCCAAGGTCGGAATTCTCAGGGTAATCAACACGCCCCTCATTTCGTTCAAGGCTACAAGAGCGATGAGCGGACCCCTATACGAAGCCCAGACAAAGGCTGACGATGCTTGGGAGCCCCCGGCGAAAAGAGACTGGTGTGGACCCGGATGTGAATCCGCGCTCAAACCAAATGCGGGCGGGATAATGGCGGCCAAGGTCCTGATCCGTCCAATTCCGCGCCCGCAAACTCGCCAAACCGAACCCGATGTCGGCGGACAGTTCCCTGGTTTTCCCCGATGGGTGGCGCGAGGTGCCTGCCGGGTATACGATCGGATCCAGCATTGAACCCTCGGGTAACCAGCATGACATTCCAGGCCCTCGCCGCGATCTTCCTGTCCGTTCTGGCCGACCCGGCGCCATTCCGGGCAGGCGCCGCCACCAGCAACATCACTCCGCCCCTGGGAGTCGGAATCATCGGCGGTTTCGTCCCGTTTCCCGCCACGCATGTCCATGACGAGCTCCATGCCCGCTGCCTCGTGCTTGACGATGGCCAAGGGAAGCTGGCCATCGTGGTGTGCGACCTCCTGGGCATTGACCGGATCGTCAGCGACCACGCCCGGGAACTGATTGCCATCGACCCTGGCATTCCCAAGGAGCGGGTCCTGATTTCAGGGACCCACACCCATTCGGCGGGCAGCGCCCTTGGGAGCGATCCGCGCGTCGTGAAGCAGACGATGGATGATTACCAGAAGTTCGTGGCGATCAGGATTGCCGACGGGGTCAGGCGCGCCGCCAACCTGCTCAGGCCCGCCGAGATCGGCATCGGTTCGGTGGACATACCGGAGCATGTCTTCAACAGGAGGTGGTATCTCCGTGAAGGCGCCATGCCTCCCAACCCCTTCGGCGGCATTGACAAGGTGAAGATGAATCCCGGCGCCGGCGGCAAGGACCTTTTGGAGCCTGCCGGACCGACGGATCCAACGGTTTCGTTCCTCGCCCTGCGCGAGGCCGCGGGAGGCAAGCCCATCTCCCTTTTCGCCACCTATTCACTGCATTATGTCGGCGGCGTGGGTTCCGGGCATGTCTCGGCCGATTACTTTGGAATGTTTTGCGATTCGCTGGAGGGTAAATTGGGCGCGGCGGGCCAGCCTGTCCCGTTTGTCGGCCTCCTGGCCAACGGCACCAGCGGCGACATCAACAACATCAATTTCCGTTCTCCCCGACCGGGAAAAAAGCCTTACGAGCAGATGAGGTTCGTCGCCGATGATGTGGCTTCCAAGGTCGCCGCGGCGGTTTCCACAGTCTCCTACAAGGGGCGGGCCGCGCTCGACGCCAGATACGACGAATTGGCCGTGGGCGTGCGGCGGCCTGACGCCGCCATGCTGGAATGGGCCGACAAGACGATCGCCGACACGACCAAGGATCCGGCCAAGGGCAACCTTCCGGCCATTTACGCCCGCAGGGTCAAGCGCATGGCGGAGCATCCGCCCACTTTGCCGATGCCCCTTCAGGTGCTTCGGATCGGCGATGCCGCGGTGGCCACGATGCCCTGCGAGGTGTTTTGCGAGATCGGCCTCGAATACCGGAAGCGCAGCCCCGTGAAGCCGGCGTGGATGGTGTCGCTGGCGCATGGCTACCACGGATACCTGCCCACTCCCAGGCACCATGGCGTGGGAGGTTACGAAACATGGATGGGCACCAACAGGCTCGAGGTGAAAGCCTCCGACCTGATGCTCGAGAAACTGCTCAAGATGACGGCCGAAATGTCGCGATGAGCCGGGTCAGAGCCTGACGAAAGAACCCGTGGAGGCCGACTTGTAGATCGCCTCGATCAGTTCCACGGCCCTTCTTCCTTCCCGGCCATCAACCACCGGCTTGCCGCCCGAGCGAATGGCCTGGGCGAAGTCGCGCAACTGGCGGGCGTGGCCCTCGTGGGAGATCGCCGCGGGATTGCTGGCCCCGCCTGAGGCCCCGGTTTTCTGCCGGAAGCGTTCGCGGATCTCGTTGTCGCGTGGGGTCTCGTCGCGGAAGGTCCAGTGGACGAGGTCGTCCTGTTCCACGAGGGCCGTGCCGCCATCGCCATGAACGGCGATGGTCTTGGGGAATCCCGGGTGCACGGAAGTGGTGGCCTGGATGACGCCCAGCGCGCCATTTTTGAACCTGAGGCAGGCGACGGCGGTGTCCTCGACCTCGATGCGCTCGTGGGCCAGGGTGGCGACATGGGCTCCGACGGAATCAACCGGCCCCATGAGCCACAACAGCAGGTCGACATTGTGGATGGCCTGATTCATGAGGGCCCCGCCGCCGTCGAGGGCCTTGGTGCCCTTCCAGCCGCCCTCGTCGTAGTAGGCCTGCGAGCGCCACCATTTGCAGGTGGTTTCGGCGAGGGTGAGTCGTCCGAAGCGCCCGGCCTCGACGGCCGCCTTGAGTTCCCGGTTGGCGTCGCCGAAGCGCGAGGGAAAGATCGCGCCCAGCAGCACGCCGCTTGAGTTGCATGCCTCGATGAGTTCATCGCAGCGCGCGGTGGTGACTTCAAGGGGTTTTTCCACAACCACATGCTTGCCCGCCCGCGCCGCCACCTTGGCCGGTTCGAGGTGGGCTCCGGAGGGCGTCGTGATGATCACAACATCCACGCCGGGCTGGGCGATGGCCTGGGCGAGGTCGGTGAACAGGCCCGCGCCAGTCAGCGCGAGTTCATCGGCCATTTTCCTGGCCGCCTCGGTGGAACGGCTGACAAGTCCCTTGACCCGGGCCCCGGGAACCTCGGCCAGCGCGCGGGCGTGAAACCGCGCGATCATGCCGCAGCCGACAATGACGAATCCGAGTTCCCGTGTCATCAAGAAGTCTCCCCGCGCCTGACGAAGGCCTGCTGGCCGTAATGGACACCGCTGGCGAGCGCCGCTGCAAGCATGATCCAGACGGAGGCGCCGAGCGCCAAGTCCATCCATTGGCCCGGTCGGCTCGAGCCAAGCCATTCGCGAACCAACGCCAGCGAGATCGCCAGCACCTGGGCCACCATTTTCACCTTGCCCGACCAATCGGCGCCAAATGGCACGCCGCGGCGTTCCATCTCGCCCCTCAGGCCTGTCACGATGAATTCGCGCCCGACCAACAGCGCCACCATCCAGGGTTCGAGGTAGCCGCCCCGCATTCCGGCGGGGACAAGGCAGACAAGCGATCCGAGGACGGCAACCTTGTCGGCAAGGGGATCCAGAACCCGGCCCAGCGCGCTCGATTGCTTCCAGGCGCGGGCGAGGGCGCCGTCGAGCCAGTCGGTGATGGAAACCCAAGCCCAAAGGGCCAAGGCGGCGCCCCAAGCCTCCAGTGCGATCGCCGCGCAGAGGGGAAGCGTGGCCAGGAGGCGTGAAAGTGACAGCAGGTTGGGGATGGAACTGAAGCCCGGCTCACTTGGCGTGGTGGTCATGGCCCGCTCCGGCGAGTTTCCTAGCGTCGCCGGGCTGGCTTGCCCACGAGATCGTAACCATCGGCGCCGGTGATCTCGGCCCGGATGATGGAACCGGAATCAAGGCTGCGGGCCTTGATGCGAGCGACCGGGTCGATGTCCGGGGCATCAGCCATCGTGCGGGCGATATGCCAGCCCGGCAACTCCGGGTCAGGTCCGTCAACCATCACGGGAACCACCTGCCCCACCCGCGATTCCGCATGGGCGAAGGCGACCTGCTGCTGCACCGCCATCAGATGATCGCGCCTGCGGAGTTTTTCCTCCTCGGGAATGGCCCCGTCGAGGCGCGCCGAGGGAGTTGTGGCCTCATGGCTGTAGGGGAAGACGCCCAGCCTCTCGATTTTCGCATCCTTGACCCATTCGGCAAGTTCGCTGAATTCCTCCTCGGTTTCACCGGGAAAGCCCACGAGGAAGGTGGATCGCAGCACAAGGCCTGGAATGCCCGCGCGCAGGCGGCCGATGATTTCCTCGGTGGCGGCGCGCGTCGTCTTGCGGTTCATGCGCCGCAGCACGCGGTCGTTGATGTGCTGCAGGGGCATATCGATATAGGGAACAATCTTTTCCGCCTTGGCGAGGGTTTCAACGAGGTCGTCGCCGACATGGGCCGGATAGGCGTAATGCAACCTGATCCAGTCGATGCCCTCGACCTTATCGAGGTCGCGCAGCAGGGCGGCAAGCCTCGGTTCGCCATAAAGGTCGATGCCGTAGTAGGTGCTGTCCTGCGCGACCAGGCATAGCTCGCGAGCGCCGTCGGAGGCGAGTTCGCGCGCCTCCCTCAATACCTCCTCGTGGGCCTTGCTGACATGCTTCCCGCGCATCTGCGGGATGGCGCAGAAGGTGCAAAGCCTGTCGCAGCCTTCGGAAATCTTGAGGTAGGCGTAGTGCCTTGGCGTCGCGCGGAGGCGCGCGGTGTCTTCCAGTGCCTTGACGGGCGCGGGCCGGAAAATCCCTTCAATATCCTGTGTCGCGAGCCTTTTTCGGCCTTTGCGATTGCCGGCCCTCTCAAGGCTGAGTTCAACGGCCTGGGCAATCTCTTCACGGCCGAAGACACCGACGAGGTGATCAAGGCCGGGAACCTGCTCGCGCAGTCCGTCTTTTTCCTTTTCAGCCAGACACCCGGCGGCGATCACCGCCTTGACTTTGCCACCGGTTTTCAATTCCACCATTTCGCGCAAGACGCCGAGGGATTCCTGCCTTGCCGGTTCGATGAAACCGCAGGTGTTGACCACCACCACATCGGCCTGGGCGGCGTCGGGAATCAGCGTGAAGCCTTCCTGGGCCAACTTGCCCAGCATCCGCTCCGAGTCGACCAGGTTTTTCGGGCAGCCAAGACTCACAAACGCGAATGTACTCATGTCATGGAGCATACACGATGAAATGACTTCGCACGGAAGTCACGGCATGCGGGACAGGAATGATCCCGGGTGGGCCGAGCGTGTTTCAGGAATTGATGAGGTCGATAGCCAGCATGTGCGTGAGCAGGACATCTTCCCAAGCGTTGTTTTTTCCAGCGGAGGTGTAAATCCTCACTGAATTTCGGCCAAGGAGAATCATCTCGGGGTTGAGAATGTCCAGTTGCTTGCCGCTGGAAAGGCCGAGGCGGAAGGGGCGAAACGGTTCGGCGACGATATGTTCGGCAACTTTTCCAAAAGGGACCATATGACCGATTCCTAAATTCGTGTGCTAGCAAGGGCAAGCGCCCTTGTCGGGGACTCAATCATCATCACAATTGGTGCTGCCTGAGGGGACATAGCAGCGCCCTGCCGGACCATCGTGGTCCGTTAGCAATGAGATCTTAACAAGATGATATCAAAGGTTGCCCTATTTGACTAGCACATTTGTGGGTACTAGATCGTTTGATCGGCCTTCCCAGGAACTTTTCCAATCCCGGGGTAGCGATTATGCTGGGATTAAGGTTCAAGCCACCCCCCCTCCGGTGGTAGGGCCCCCTGGTGCGATATGAGCGACGACAGGATCCTGATATTCGACACAACCTTGCGGGATGGCGAACAGTCTCCCGGCGCGAGCATGAACCTTGGCGAAAAACTCCAAGTGGCTCATGCGCTCAAGGAACTTGGTGTCGACATCATCGAAGCCGGGTTTCCGATCGCCTCCCCGGGTGACTTCGAGGCGGTGCAAGCCATCGCCCGGCAGGTTACCGGTCCGGTGATTTGCGGCCTGGCCCGCTGCAACAATGCCGACATCGACCGGGCCGCCGAGGCCCTCAAGGACAATCCGCGCCCGCGAATCCATGTGTTCCTCGCCACATCGGCCATCCATCGTGAATTCAAGCTCAAGATGGCCAAGGATGAGATCATCCGGAGGGCCGTTGAAGGGGTCCGCCGCGCCAAAAGCCATGTGTCCGATGTCGAGTTCAGCCCCGAGGATGCCGCGCGCACCGAACTCGACTTCCTTGCCGATGTCGTCTCGGCCGTGGTGGAGGCCGGCGCCACCACCGTCAACATTCCCGACACGGTCGGCTACGCGGTACCCGAGCAGTACGCCGCCTGCATCGCCCACCTGCGCAGGCATGTGCGGGGAATCGACAAGGTTGTCCTCTCAGTCCATTGCCACAACGACCTTGGCTTGGCCGTGGCCAACAGCCTCGCGGCGGTGCGGGAGGGCGCCCGCCAGATCGAGTGCACCATCAACGGCATCGGTGAGCGCGCCGGCAACGGCGCCCTCGAGGAAATCGTGATGGCGCTCCGCACCCGTCGCGACTTCTTCGGGTTGGAAACCGGCATCCAGACCAAGAGGCTTTATTCCACCAGCCGGCTGATCAGCCATGTGACCGGCATCGCCGTACAGCGCAACAAGGCCATCGTCGGCCAGAACGCATTCGCCCATGAAGCCGGCATCCACCAGGACGGCATGCTCAAGGAGCGCAGCACCTACGAGATCATGCGGCCCGAGGATGTCGGCGTACCGCAAACCGAACTCGTGCTTGGCAAGCATTCCGGCAGGCATGCCCTCAGGCAACGGGTCATCGACCTGGGCTATCACCTCGACGACGGACAGCTTGAAAAGGTTTATGAGGCCTTCAAGGTGCTGGCCGACCGCAAGAAAACGATCTACGACGCCGACATCGAGGCGCTTTGCGAGCAGCAGGTGCATTCCACCGAACCGGGACAAACGGCCTGGACCCTTGAGGCCGTCTCCTGCAACGCGGGATCTGCCACGATTCCCTCGGCGGTTGTCTGCCTGTGGGACAAGGAAGGGACCATCCATCGCGATTCCGCCATTGGCGACGGCCCGATCGACGCCGTGTTCAAGGCGATCGAGCGGATCACGGGAATCCAGGTGGTGCTCAAGGACTACCGACTTCGCAGCGTCACCGTGGGGGAAGATGCCCAGGGCGAGGCCCACATCGAGGCCGAGCACCAGGGCAAAAGCATGTCGGGCCGGGCCATCAGCACCGATGTCATCGAGGCGAGCGCCGAGGCGTTCCTCCAAGTGATCAACCGGCTGGCGGCCCGCCAGGAAGGTGATACCCGAATTCGTCCGACGGAAAACCCGGCCTAGGCGTCCGCGCCCTTCTCCTAGTTCCGCTGGTTGTCAAGCGCCGGAAACTTGAAAAGTTCGCTCGGAACCCTTTGGCTTGCCGCGAGCTTGAGCAACCGGTCCACATCATTCGGACGCGAGGGCGCCAGGTCGTCCTTTTCGCCGGGGTCTTTTGCGAGGTCGAACAACTCCGTTTTGGGAGCCTTGGAAGCCAGTTTCGCGCGCACCAACTTGAGCCCGCCCGCAAGGATGGCCTGCTGGCCGCCGTAGCCCGGAAACTCCCAATACATCACATCGTGCCTGGGTTGCCTTCCCTGGCCCGTGAGCGTCGGCATGAGGCTGATTCCGTCGGTGCCATCCACCCGGATCCCGGCCGCCTGCGCCAGGGTGGCGAAGATGTCGGGAGCGTAGCAGTCGATGTCGGCAACGGCGCCGGCGCGCACCCTTCCGGGACCCCAAGCCAATAGCGGCACGCGGATTCCCCCCTCGTAAACCGACCCCTTCATGCCGCGGAGGCCGCCTGAGGACTTGAAGAATTCGCAGTCGGCCCCGCCGACGCCATCGTGCGTCGGGCCGTTGTCGGATGTCACCATCACCAGGGCGTCGTTTTCCCGGGCCTGACGGCGCAGCCTGTCGATCACCCGGCCCACCATGCGGTCGAAGCGCGAGATCATCGCGGCATAGGCGGCACGGGGCCTCGGGTGCTTGCGGTAGCCCTTGTTTCCCGGATAAGGCGGGTCGTCGAACTTTCCGAGGTAGGGCGCGATGGCATCCTCCGGCGCCTGCAGGGCGACATGGGGAACGATCACCGGCAGGAAAAGGAAGAGAGGCTTTTCCTTGTGCTGGTCGAGCCAGTCGAGGGCCTGCTTCTCGAAGACATCCTGCGACCAGGTCGCGCCCGTGTCGCCGTCGGTGTTGCCCGGTTGCGGCACCTTCGCGCCGTCGACGAAGAGGAACGAAGGAAAATGGTTGTGGGCGTGCCTCTGGCAGTGGTAGCCGGTGAAGTGGTCGAATCCGCGCTTGAGGGGGTCGCCGGCGTTTTCGTTCGTTCCGAGTCCCCATTTGCCCGCGGCGGCGGTCGCGTATCCCTGGCGCTTGAAATGGTTGGCGATGGTCTCGATGCCCTCGGGCAGGGGTTCCTGGCCGGTCGGCTTGATTTCCCTGTTGTTGCGGATGGCGGCGTGGCCGGAATGCCGGCCGGTGAGCAGGCAGCAGCGCGAAGGGGCGCATACCGGTGAGCCTGACCTGTAGGCGGTGAACCGGGTGCCTTCGCGGGCCATCCGGTCAAGTTCCGGGGTCTGGATGATTTTCTGGCCGTAGCAGCCCAGTTCGGCATAACCGAGGTCATCGCCGACGATGAGAACCACGACCGGTGGCCCTCCCCTGGCCAAGGAAACGGTGGCGAGCGCGATCAGGCAGGCGAGAAAACGCATGGGAATCGGTTCCTTGACCCGGGCGGGGGCCAATCCGGTTGGTTGACACCCCTTGTCATGGCATCTACCATAGTGGCTTGCCGATTGTTGGAACACCAAGACGGGGGCGTCGCGCACCGATGGTTCAGAAGAAGCAGGGTAAGGCCCGCAAGAATCGTTGCCGTTTCTGTACGAAGGAAGGGTGCCCTCGGCCCGCGTTCGTGGATTACAAGGATGTGAGCACCCTGCGCAAGATGTGCACCGGCCAAGGAAAGATGTTCAGCCGCAAGCGCAGCGGCAACTGCGCCGCCTTCCAGCGCGCCGTGAAGGATGCCGTCAAGAGGGCCCGTTTCCTGGCCCTGTTGCCGTATGTGGGTGAGTAACCGCCCCTCCGCGCGCGCCTGATTCACACCTGAGACAAACGCCGGGGACGCACCATGCCGTCGGTATGTCTTCCTGATGGTTCCAGTCGGGTGATTTCCCCGGGCCTGACAGCCCGTGAATTGGCCGAATCGATCGGCCGCAAGCTGGCCCAAGCCGCCATTGCCGCCGTGGTGGACGGCGAAGTTCGCGACCTGTCCGCCCCGCTTCCCGAGACCGAAAACACCAAGGTGAAGCTGCTCACCGACAGGGATCCGGAAGCCCTCGAGGTTCTCAGGCATTCGTGCGCGCACATCATGGCGCGCGCGGTGGTGCGACTGTTCCCCGGTTCGCAACTCGCCTTCGGCCCGGCCCTTGAAAACGGGTTCTACTACGACATCGAGTCGCCCACCCCGATCCGCGAGGAGGATTTTCCGCGCATCGAGGAGGAAATGCGCCGGCTGATCTCCCTGGAGGAACCTTTCGAGCGGTTCGAGCGGCCCGTGGAACAGGCGCGGGAACTGGTTCGCGACATGGGCCAGAAGCTCAAGGTCGAACACATCGATGAGGACCTCGCGCGTTTTCCCTCGCTGAGCTTTTACCGCCAGGGCGAGTTTGTCGACCTGTGCCGGGGCCCCCACATTCCGCATGCCGGAAAGGTCGGCGCGTTCAAGCTGATGTCGCTGGCGGGCGCCTATTGGAAAGGCGACGCGGGCAGGCAGCAGCTGCAACGGCTCTACGCCACCGCCTTTTTCTCGCAGAAGGACCTCGACGCCTACCTCAAGCAACTGGAGGAAGCCAAGAAACGAGACCACCGGGTTCTTGGCAAGCAACTCCACCTGTTCACCATCAGCCCGCTCGCCGGCCCGGGACTAATCCTGTGGATGCCCAAGGGGGCGCTGATCCGCGGCCTGCTCGAGCAGTTCCTGCGGGATGAACTGGTTCGCCGCGGGTACGATCCGGTCTACACGCCGCATGTGGGCAGGCTTGAGATGTACCGCACCAGCGGTCATTTCCCCTACTACCGCGACGCCCAGTTCCCTCCGCTTTACCACCACCCCGCCGCCTCGGCCCTCGACCTGCTGCAGTACCGCCTGGCCTCCGGCCCGCTGGATGAGGCCCGCGAGCGGGAGATGGGCCTTTTCCTGTCGCAGGCCTCGCTTGTGATCCCCGGATACACCGAGGCCAAGACCCCCGCGGCCAAGCTCGAGGCCACCGCGAGGCAGGCCGCCGAAATCCTCCGGCTCCATTCGATCAACTTGCCCGATTTCGACCGCGCCGTCGGTTCCGAGGCGCAGGCCAAGGCCCTGCTCGTCTGGCTTGAAAGGCAGGAAGGCTACCTGCTCAAGCCGATGAACTGCCCCCACCACATCCAGATTTTCAAGGCCGTTCAGCGCAGTTACCGCGATCTTCCCGTGCGGTTGGCGGAGTTCGGCACCGTCTACCGCTACGAGCAGACGGGTGAGCTATCGGGGATGACGCGCGTGCGCGGATTCACCCAGGACGACGCCCACCTGTTCGTCACGCCCGAGCAGGTCGAGGAGGAACTGCGGGCCAACATCGAGCTTGTGCGGTTCGTGCTCAAGACGCTGGGGCTTGGCGACTACCGGGTTCGCATCGGCCTGCGCGCCAAGGGATCCGACAAGTATGTTGGCAGCGACGACGACTGGAACGCCGCCGAGGCCGCGCTGCTCAGGATCGTGAAGTCCCTCGACATGCCGCACACCGCCGAGGAAGGCGAGGCCGCCTTCTACGGGCCCAAGATCGACTTCGTGGTGAGGGATTGCATCGGGCGGGAGTGGCAACTGGGCACGGTCCAGCTCGACTACAACCTGCCGAGGCGGTTCGACCTCGAGTACATCGGCGCGGACAACAAGGCCCACCGGCCCGTGATGATCCACCGGGCTCCGTTCGGGTCGATGGAACGGTTCATGGGCATCCTGATCGAGCATTTCGCCGGGGCTTTCCCCACCTGGCTGGCCCCCGAGCAGGTGCGCGTGCTTCCGGTGAGCGAGAAGGCGGCGGAATACGCCCGCGGCGTGGAGGCCCGGTTGCGCGCCGCGGGCTTGCGCGCCACATCCGACCTCGGATCCGACAAGATCGGGGCCCGCATCAGGGCCGCCACCCTCGACAAGGTTCCCTACATGGCCGTCGTCGGCGAGAAGGAAGCCCAGTCGGGCGGCGTGGCCGCGCGCGACCGCGTGGCCGGCGACCTGGGAACCATGGGCGTGGATGAGTTCATCGCCAGGCTGGATGCGGAAATCCGGGCCCGGCGTCTTCCGGGAGGCTGAGGAACAACCTGTTCCGGCACAGCACAACAAAAGGCCTCCGGGGATGACCCCGGAGGCCTTTTTCACACCGCGCTTGTCCGCCCTATTTCAAAAGCACCTCGATGCGCGCCGCCTTGCGCTGCTGGGCCAGGACGGCTTGGAACATCTCCTCGATGTAAAACTCGCGGGCGTCGGCCTTGGCCTTTTCCCATGTCGAGCCCGGCCCCTGCCTCCGCTCGTTCAACTGGATCAGGTGAACCCCGAATTCCGTCGGCACCGGCTCGCTGATCTCCCCCGGCTTGAGCGCGAACGCGGCCCGGGCGAACGCCTCGTCGACGGCGAACTTCCGTGGCACGAAGCCGATCACGCCACCCATCGGCCCGTTGGCCTCCTGGGAATACTGCTTGGCCGCCGCGGCGAAGTCGATCTTCCGGCTGACGATCATTCCGCGAACGGCCTTGAGCTTATCGACGGCGGCCTGTCGTTCCGCCGCGGTCATCGCCGGGGATATCCGCAACACGATATGGCTCACATGCACCATCGTGCCGTCGAAGAAATCCTTGAAGCCGTCGTAATAGGCCTTGAGCATCTCGTCGGTGACCCGCGGCGACGCGAAACCGCCCCAAGCGAGCTTGGTGCGCATGTTCCTGACCAGTTGCTCCTGGCTCACGCCCGCCTCCTTGCAGAGGTCGGCGATCGACTTGTTCTGCTTCTTGAGTTCTCCCTGCAGTTCGTTGAGTTTTTGCGCCAGGTCCGCCTGCGTGACCTGCGGGCCGTTGGCGCGCAGGAATTGCTGCATGAGCAGGTCGTCGATGAGCAGGCTGAGCGCCTCGAGGTCCTGCTGGCGCTTGCGGTTGGAAGGCACGGGCACCGGCGACGGGCCCATCCACTTGTGGGCCTGCTCGAGGTCGGCCGAGCTGATGACCTCGCCGTTCACGATGGCCACGGCATGACCCGCCTGGGTGCCGGCCGGCGCCGTCGCGGGGGCCTGCGCCATGGTGGCCCGCCCCGCCGCCCCCGCCAGCACCATCGCTCCCAGCCCGAGCCAATCGCGTGGCCGAATCATGCCGATGCCTCCATCCGGAAAGAATCCCCCGGCGGGGCGCCTAACCGATTTTCGGGAAGCGATTCCAGATCATTTCTCCGCTTGTTGGCGCCTGACCGCCATGTCAAGCAGCACAACGGCGTCATAGGCGGCATGCAGGATGATCGCGAAGGAGAGGTCCTGCATGGCCCATGAGGCCCATCCGAAGACGGCCCCAAGCCCGAAGGCGAACAGGAAATAGGCCGGGCTCAGGGCATGGCACAGCCCGAAAAGCGCCGCCGCCGCCATGATGGCCGTCCATTCCCCGCCGGGCAGCCAGAGGGCCATCCATGGCTGGAGCGCTCCGCGGAACAGGACCTCCTCGGAGGCGCCGGCCATCAGTGAAATCGCGAGCAGGTCCTGCGTGGAGAGGCCGTCGAACCACGGCGCGATTTCGCGATCCACCATCCTCTCCAGGTCGCTGAACACCGGTAGAGATGTCAGCCGCAAGGCGGCGAATCCCATGGCCACGCCTCCCAGCACGCCCAGCGCGACCGCCTCGAGGCTCCACCGGCACGATGATACGGGATCCTGCCCCGTCCAGCGGGCCATCAGGAGTCCCAGCCCCAGCAGGATGGACTGGAACACGAAGACATGCAGCATGAAACCGCTGTTGGGCATGGCGGGTCAGAGAAGTCCCCAGAGCCTGCGGAGCGACCACTCCGCGAGCAGGATGCCGATGAAAGTGGCCAAAAAGGCGATGAGGAACGGGGAAAATGAGTCCGCGGACCAGTCGGGAACTCGCTCGACCACCTTGCGGGTGCGGTCGGATATCTTGGTGAGGAGGCCGCGCAGGAACTCGCCGAGGTCGTCGCCGCGACGGGCGACGCCGCCCCCGTCGCGGGCGAGGCCCTCGAGGAACTTGAGGTCGGTGCCCAGCTTGAGAAGTTCCCGGTCGTCCTCGAAAACCTGGAACCTGGCCTCGACCTTGTCCTGGATCCGTTCGCCTCCCGGAAGGTTTCCTGAAGCCTCCAACTGCGCGGTGTAAATGCCCGGCCTTGCCAATAGCGAGGCGTCGACCTGCCCCTGGGCCTCCTCGTCCTTGCGCTGGAACGGCAGGGGGAGAGGCGGGCCTTCAAGCGGTTTTCCACCCGGGCCGATCGCCTTGCCGTCGGGCCCCGTGAGGGTGATTTTGAGATCCGCCTTGGGGACGGGGGTTCCCTGGTTGGTGAGCATTCCGGCGAGGAATCCGGGGCCGCGCTCGGGCAACACGGGCACCCGCCTTGTCTGGAGGGTGAGGTAGGCGCTGCCGGCGAGGGTGTCCTGCCGGGCCAGCCAGCGGGCCAGCCTCGACCAGAATCGCTCGTGGAGTCGCCTCGACTCGCGGTCGCGGATCCACCGGTGCGTCGTGTCCCCGCCGAAGGCCAGCACCCGGCCCTTGCCGTGGGCGAGCTTGGCCACGAGGAGCGGTTCGTCGTTCTCAACCGTGGCGAGCACGGTGGCGTTGTCGTCGGGTGTTCCGAGCTTGCTGTACCCCTCAAGTTCCTTGAGGCTGTCCCAGGCCTTGCGGCTCTCGGCCTCGCCCGCGCCCAGGGCCATGAAATAGGAGCAGATCCTCAGGCCCGCGGCGGTGGGCTTCATGCGGACGAACTTCTCGGCGGGAGCGCCGGGAGCCATCCGCAGGGGAATGGCGGGCTTGAGTGCCGTTGCGTTCCAGCCGCCGTTTCCGAACGCCGCGTATCCTCCCAAAAGAAGCAGGCCCGATCCGCGCAGCGCCACCATCTCCTCGATTTTCTTCGCGGCGCCCGGTGAGGCGCCATCGAGTTGCGCGGGGGTGATGTCGCCGATCACGACGATGTCGTAGTGGCGCTGGTCGAGTTCGAGCAGGTCTCGGCCGGCGGGCCCCGCGCCCCTGAGCCAGACAGGGTAGACGCTCACAACGGGATCCCGGGCGAGGGTGTCGATGATCGACTGGGGCTCGAAGGCCCTCGGCTTGTCGAGCACCAGGATGCTGATGCCCTCCTTGGCGACATGGGCGAAGGTGGTGATCGAGTTGTTGGCCGCCGTCTGCTCTCCGGGGAAAGGCTGCCCGTTGTCGGGATGGCCGACGCTCACCTCCACCTTGACCTCTCCCAGCGGCTGGACGGGCTTGTGCCTGACCTCGACGCGGGCGGATGTTTCCCCCGCCGGCAGGACAACCTCGCCCCTGGGGTTTCCCTGCCTGCCTCCGCCCACATTCCCGGCGGTCGCCTCGACTTCCTCGCCGTTGAGCTTGAGCCTGAACCGCGCGCGTGTCGAGGAAAACCCGGGATAGTCAATATCCACGATCACCCGCATCTCGCCGCCGTGGGGAATCCTGGGAACGGGTTCCACCCGGATGTCGGTCAGGGCGATGTCGCGCCTGCCCGTGTCGGCCGCCGGCCCGCCATAGGAGAATGTCGAGACGGGACTGCGGGCCCGCCGCCAGGCTCCCGCCTGGGCTCGCGCCGGAAACCGCCTGGCGCCTGTCTCGATGCCGTCGCCAAGGACGAGCAGGCCGCGAGGATCCGTCATGTCGCCCGCCTTGTCGAGCAGGGCGCGCATGGCGCCGCCCAGGTCGGTGAGCTGTCCGTCGGGAGCGCCGGGATTCTCGATGTCGAGCGGTTCCACGCCCTCGGCGAACCGGAACAGCCGGGTGTCGATGTTGGCCTCCGACTTGAGGCGGTCGAGGATCGGCTTGGCGGCCTTGAGATGCGCGATCGCCTTGAGGAATCGCTTGGCGCCATCGGCTTCGTCGGCGGTCGCCATGCTGCGGGACGAATCGAGGAGAATCGTGAGCTGCCCGGGCGGCGACTCCGTGTCGGTCCGCACCAGGGTCGGCCTGGCGAACGCCAGGAACGCCATGGCGAGCGCCGCGAGACGGAGCAGGGCCAAAAGGGCCAGGCGCGGCCATGAGGCGCCGCGCACGCCCCGGTAGCTGGCCAGCGTGATCACCGTGACCAGGAAGCCCAGCAGCGCGGCCACCCAGAAAACAGGCTTGTTGGTCTGGACGAACGGCCATATCGGCTGGAACTCGAACATCAGGCGGCCCTCCCCGCCACGGTGTCACCGCGCTTCTGCAGCCTGTTCGCGTACCAGCCTTCCACGGCCAGGAGCACGACGACCAGGGCCAACAGGGGCGGCATCAGTTCCAGTGTTCCGCGCCAGGAGTCGGCCAGCACGGCCTCCACCGCCTCGCCGGGCCCCACGGCGCGAACCCTTCCGGGGCCGGTGAACGCCTCGAGAGAAGGGCCGTCGGCCTTCGAGCGGTCGAATTCGTCGGCCGGAACATTGACGCTGAATTGCCTCACATGGGCTCCCCCCGCGTCGCGGATCTGGTAGTGCCCCGGTTCGCGGGCCAGCAACCCCTCGACGACGGTCTTTCCCTCGGGTAGCGAAAGCTCGGTTCCCTCCCGCGCCAAGCCCGGACCTCGCAGCTTCAGCGGCAGCCGCCACGGTCCCGGGCCGACATCGATCTCCACCTCGCGGCCCAGCTCGAAGTTCGAACCGCCACCCGTGGCGGCATCGGCGCCCGCGAGGTGGTCGGCGATCCGGTCGGTGAGCACCAGGCCGAACGACGAGTCGGTCCAGTAGTTGTTCCAGCTTCTCAGGTCGTCGAACAGCCTGCCATCAAGGCCGGTGGCCAGAAGCAGCACGCGGCCCTGCCCCTTCACCCTCTCCGCGAGGATGGCATCCTCCGCCTCGCCCGCGGCGGAAGGTTCAAGGTTGGCCAGCACGGCGCCCTCGGCGTTCACCTTGCCGAGCGACCAGTGCCTGAAGGCCAGGGGTTCGTATTCGGGCTGGGCGAAATCAACCTGTCCGGACTTGCCGAGCGCCACCATGTCGCGAATGACCGCATGGGTGAGGTCGGCGGGTTTCCAGCGTCGGCCGCGCAACTTCCTGTCGAGGACCTTGAGTTGTCCGGGCAGCGCCGGCAACAGGGCCTCGGCGTCGGCGACCTGATAGGCCGCCACCCGGGTTCCCTGTCCGCCGGGAACCACGACCAGTCCGCCCCCGCGGACCACCCAGGGGAGAAGCGCCTTCCACAAAGACTCGGGCGGATCCCGCGGTTCCACCAGCCAGACCGACTTGTAGCCCGCCAGCGCCTGGGGCGACCACGCCTCGGCCCTCGCGATGGGCTGGACCTCGGCGGGATGTTTCCTGAGGGCCTCGAACGCCGAGAGAAGGAAGTCGGCGTCGGAGTCGTTGTCGACCAGGATGAGAACTTCCCGTCGGACGGGCAGGGTGATGAACCGCTGGTTGTTGCCTGGGGCGCCGTCATCGGGCTGGATGCGCAGGCTGTATTGCCACGAGCCTGAGCGCTGTCCGTTCGGCAGGGGCGGAACCTTGCGGTTGAAATCGATGGCCAGGGGCGGATCGTCGGGGGAAAGTTCCACGCCGCGCCGGTCGGGGCCGCGCCCCGGTTCCGGATCGTTCTCGAGCGTGAACGCGGCCTGGGCCTGGAGCTTGCCCCCGCCGGTGCCCTCGCCCCGCGCGATGACCGATCCGCGCAGCAGAATCTGGGCGTCGGGCGCGGCGACCGGCGGATCGGCGGCCAGACCGGCGGCCTGGAAGTCGACTCCCTTGACGAAGCCGACATCCAGCCAAAGGGCATCGACCTCATCAGGCTTTTCCGGGAATCCGCCCTCGGGCATGGCGGCGCGGCGGGTCGAGTCGGAAAGAACAACGAGCAACTTCCTCCGTCCACGGCCGTCACCGGAGGGGGAGGACAGCGCCGAGAGCGCCCGCCTCAGGCCCGGCGACAACGATCCGTCACGCGGGCGAGGTTCGACCGGATCGAGTTGCTGGAGGGCGCGCGACGGAGGCGCCCACATGGGATCGCCCTCGTGTCCCTCACCGGCCACGAGGTCGGTTCCCCCGCCCGCCATCAGGATGACCCGGCTGTCCTCCGACAGGCGCGAGAGGATTTCCCCTCCGAGCCTCTTCGCCTCGTCCAGCGGGGTGCCGCGCCCCTCCCTCGCGGCCATGCTGGCGCTCAGGTCGAGCACGATCGCGACATCCATGCTGGCGCCCTGGCCGAGGTCGATGCCGGGGTTGGCGATCCGCACCCGCGCCAGGGCCAGGCAGGCCAGAACGATCAGGGCGATCCTCAGCAGCAGGAGCAGGATGTTCTGGAGTTGCATGCGGCGGCGGGAAATCGTTTGTTTTTCCAGCAGGAAACGCATGGCGGGAAAGGTGACCGGCTTGGGCTTGCCGCGCTTGAGCATGTGCAGCACGATCGGCACGGCGGCCAGACCGGACAGGAACAGCAGGTAGGCGTGGATCATGCCCGGGATACCCTGGTGGTCATGAGGAGGGGATGACGGCGACCGACTCCGCGGGCTCGTCGGGCCAGCAATCCTCGATTTTCTCGGCGAAGAATCGGCGATTGGCGGATTGGAACAGATGGATGATGACGAAGAGTGAGCAGAGGAGGCCGGCGCCCGTGAGCGCCGCGACGGGCCCGGCGCCCAACCCGGCGAACCTTGGGGCGATCACCATGCCAAGCGTCGCCAGTCCGCCAGCGCCGACCGCGTAGAGGGTGAGGATGAGGGTGGTGAGGCCCACCATGGGCGCCCGGTTCGATCCGTCTCCCCGGGGCGGCCAGAAGCCTTCCCGGCGGGATCGGTGCTGGGCGCTGCCCAGCCATACCCGCACGCCGTGCCACCATGCGGACGACAAGGCGATGTAGGTGGTCAGAAAAGACAAACCATAACCGGCGCCGGCGGTGAGCACCGCGCCCCTGAGGATGGGACCCAGGAAGGCGAGGAACGGCACTCTCCCGAAGCGGGCCAAGAGAACCGCCACGAGCACTCCGCCCAGTAGCATCGCCGTGGCGGCCACGGCCATCTTCCACAGGCCCCAGGCCAGATGGAACCAGAAGCAGACGCGCCCACGCCGCCAATCCGGATCGAAGCGCAGCAACCACCAACCGGTGGCGAACTCATGAAGCGCCAATTTCGAGCACAGGATCACCGCCACAAGGGCCGGCATGGCTGTGGCTTCCCATGCCACGAACGCCATCAGGTATAGGAGCGCGACAACACCCTGACCGCGGAAGCGCGGCATGGCGCGGCGGTGTTCCGCTGCCTCTTCGCTGGCGTTTTCCGTCATCTGCGGCCCAACCGGTTGCCCGCAGATATTCTACAACGCGGCGGGCGGACGGGCCGGGCCTTGGCCCGACTCAAACCACCGGCAAAATCCCCCAGATTTCCCGGGCGTACTCGTTGATCGTCCGATCCGAGGAAAATTTGCCCATTCGGGCGATATTGAGGAGGCACTTGCGGTCCCAGGCCCGCTCGTCCTTCCAGTCGGAGTCGATTTTGTCCTGGATCGCCAGGTAGCCGGGAAGGTCGGTCAGGTAGTAATAGGGGTCCGTTTCCTCCACCAGGGTTGAGAAGACCCATGAGGTGTCCTCGCCGGCGCCATTGAATCGACCGGCGCGGAACGCGTCCATCAGGCGGCGGATGTCGGGATTGGATTCGTAAACCGGCCTGCCGGTGAGAACCTTCGCCTGCCTTAGCGCCGAGATCTCCTCGACCGTCTTGCCGAACAGGTAGAAGTTTTCCGGCCCCACCTCCTCGCGGATCTCGATGTTGGCGCCGTCGAGCGTGCCCACCGTGAGGGCGCCGTTCATGGCGAACTTCATGTTTCCCGTTCCCGAGGCCTCGAAACCGGCGGTGGAGATCTGCTCGCTGAGGTCGGCGGCCGGGATCATGATCTCGGCGAGGCTGACTCGGTAATCCGGCAGGAAGGCCATCTTGAGGTGCTTGTTGGCCCGGGGATCGCGGTTGATCAGGTCGGCCAACTGGCAGGCGAGGTGGATCACCTTCTTCGCCGCCATGTAGCCGGGGGCGGCCTTGCCCGCCAGCAAGCAGACGCGCGGCGCCTTGGGCGTGTGCCCATCCTCCACGATCCGCAGGTATTGCCACGCGGCGCGCAGCAGCATGAGCAATTGCCGCTTGTACAGGTGCATGCGCTTGATCTGGATGTCCGTCAGGGCGGAGGGATCGAGCACGATGCCGGTGTTGGCGTGCGCGTGGCGGGCGAGGCGTTCCTTGTTGTGCCTCTTGGCCAGCCTGAGCTTGGCCAGGAATGAATCATCGTTGGCCAAAGGCTCCAGCGCCCTTAGCTTGTCGAGGTCGGAAATCCAGTCGGGGCCGAGCGTGGCGGTCAGCAGCGCCGACAACTCCGGATTGGCCACCATGTACCAGCGCCTAGGGGTGACGCCGTTGGTCTTGTTGTTGAACTTCCGCGGCGTCATCTCGTGGAAATCGGGAACCAGGTCTTTCTTCACGAGCTCGGAGTGGATGGCCGCGACGCCGTTGACCGACTTGCTGCCGACGATGGCGAGGTTGGCCATGCGAACCTTCTGCTCGGGGCCCTCCTCGATGAGCGACATCCGGCGCACGCGGTCCTCGTCGCCCGGCCAGCGCAGCCGGACCTCATCGAGGAACCGCCTGTTGATCTCGTAAATGATCTGGAGGTGCCTCGGAAGCGCCTGCTCGAACAGGTGCAGCGGCCAGCGCTCGAGGGCCTCGGGAAGCAGGGTGTGGTTGGTGTAGGCGACCGACTTCGTGACAACCTTCCATGCCGGTTCCCACTCCATGCCGATCTCGTCGATGAGCAGTCGCATGAGTTCGGCCACCGTGATGGCGGGATGCGTGTCGTTGAGTTGCAGGGCGATGCGGTCGGGCAGGCGTGAATAATCGCCTTCCAGGTCGCCGCTGTGCCGCCTGAGGATGTCGCGGAGGGCGCAAGCCACCATGAAGTATTCCTGCAGGAGACGCAGGAGTTGCCCCTGGCGCACCTGGTCGGACGGGTAGAGCACCTTGGAAAGCGTCTCCGAAAGCACCTTCTGCTCAACGGCCTTGATGTAGTCGCCGCTGTTGAACACCTTCATCTCGAAGTCGGTCGAGGCGCGGGCGGCGTAAAGCCGCAGCACATTCACCGTCTTGCCGCCGAAGCCGGCGACAAGCATGTCGAACGGCACGCCGATAATGGTCTGGTGGTCGACCCAGCGCTGCTTCTTGCGGCCCAGGGCGTCGGTTTCCATGACAACCCGCCCATAGACGGGCACATGGCAGGTGCGCTCGATCCGCTCGATCTGCCAGGGAGACCGGCCGAGTCGCTGCCACGCGTCGGGGCGCTCCACCTGTTGGAGGTTGTGGATCTCCTGCTTGAAAAGCCCGTACTCGTAGTTGATGCCGTATCCATAAAGCGGCAGTCCAAGCGTGGCCGCGGAGTCGAGGAAGCAGGCGGCGAGCCTACCGAGGCCGCCGTTGCCGAGCGCCGCGTCCTCCTCGATTTCGCAGATCTCGTCGAGGCTGGTTCCCTTGGCCTCCAGCACCTTGCGGCACTCCTCGACCATGCCAATGTTCACGAGATTGTTCATCAATGATCGGCCGAGGAGGAATTCCGCCGATAGGTAGTAGGCGCGCTTGGCGCCCTCCCGCCGGTAGCGGGACTCCGTTTCAAGCACGCCGTCAATAAGCCTTTCGCGCACCGCCAGGCTCACGGCCACGAGTTTCTCATGGCTGGTCAGGTTTCCCCATGGAAGCCCCAGCGTGTAACGGGCATGCCGTTCGATCGCCTCGGCGAGTGCCGCCGGTTGGGGTACAAGGGTGCGATGGGCGGGGGGCGGCGCTGCCGTTGGGCTGTTCATCTCGGGCTTCCTGCGAGGCCACGGGGCATTGGCCCCGGTTTCGATCAACAAGCGAAGCGAAACCGGCGGGAGGGGAAAGCCGGGCGCTGGTCCGATCCGACGGAACGGATTCGCATTTTAAGCTTAGCGAAATCCGGAGTGCCGCACAGGGTGGGAGCCCTGTGATGGCCTTGGCTGGCATAAAATCCACCTATCACCCGCGGGGAGAGCCTGTTCATGCGCGCGTGCCTCCTGGTTCTCAACGCCGGTTCCTCGAGCATCAAGGCGACGGCTTTCGATTCCGGACTCGAGGTGCTGGGACGCTGGCAAGCCGACTTGTTGGCGGCGTCCCCGGCATGGCATGGCGCCGATGAAAACGAACCGCTGCCGGATGCGTCACCGGAATCCGCCGTGGCGGCGCTTGGAAGGATCTTGGCCCGCAGGAACCTTTCACCCCTGGCCATCGGGCACCGGGTTGTTCATGGCGGTCTCCGGTTCGTGGCCCCGGCGGAGGTCGGTTCCGGGGTGTTGGAAGAACTCGAAACAACCGGCGTCCTCGCGCCGCTTCACAACCCGCCCGCCCTGGCCATCCTGCGGGCGGCCCGTTTACTTTTTCCAAAAGGACGGCATATCGCCCTTTTCGACACCGCCTTTCACGCCACGATCCCGCCCCTGAACCACCGGTATGCCGTGCCTGCCGATTGGGAAAAGAATTTCGGAATGCGCCGCTACGGCTTCCACGGGTTCAGCCATGCCTGGTCGGCCGCCAGGGCGCGCGAACTCCTGGGGGCCCAGGGCGCGAGGCGGTTGGTGGTGCTGCACCTGGGCCAGGGTTGCTCCGGAACGGCGATCCTCGACGGGCGTTCCTTCGCCACCACGATGGGATTCACCCCCCTGGATGGATTGCCGATGGGCACCCGCTCGGGTTCGATCGACCCGGGCGCGCTGCTTCACCTGCTGGCCCAACCCGGCGCCGATGCCGGTTCGCTTGCCCGGGTGTTGTGGAAGCAGTCGGGATGGCTGGCGCTGTCGGGAGTGTCGGCTGATTTCCGCAAGGTGGTCGAGGCGGCCGAAGGCGGCCATGCCGACGCGGCGTTTGCCATCGATCACCTGGCCGCCCGGTGCCGTGAGGCGGTGGGTTGGCTGGCGGCCGCGATGGGGGGAATCGACGCCCTGGCCTTCACCGGGGGCATCGGCGAGCATTGCGGGCCATTGAGGGCCAAGGTGACAGGTGGTCTCGGTTTCCTGCGGATTCCCGAAGGCTCCGTGCTGGTGGTTCCCGCCGAGGAGGAACGCCAGATGGCAAAGGAGATGGCGGGACTCGAGGAACCGGGATGATGAGAGGCAGGCATTATCGGAAACACGGTGGATTTGCTTTGGTGACAATCAAATAAGGAGCTGACTGGTTGGGCTATTTCAAGTCGATCATGATGGAGGAATCACCTTTTATTGTGTCTGTTAAACCGGAATTAAGTGGGTCCGAATATTTGTCTGGCAACGGGAACCATGATTTGGCCGGGACATTAGAAGTGGCGGACGGACTTGACTTAAGCGCTTCTGAGGCTGCGGAGGCCGACCTGGCCTTTTGACGGAAATCGCTGGATGGATTGGGGCTATTCACCCCGATTTTGACGGAACCGGTAGGAACTTTCTCAATTTTGAATGTCCCGTCAGATGAAATCAGGCTGGAATAGGGCAAGTTGTCGCTGGCGATCAATGTGACTCCGCCCGAAGTCACTTTCTTGCCCTTGTATGTGACTGTGCCGCTGGCGGATCCATAGCTTCCACAGCCGCTAATCATGCAAATCAGCATTCCGACAAATGCCAATAACTTTTTCGTGCCCCAAGCCATGGATCAAGCCTCCGTTGCCGGTGTTTGTTTGCTCACGGTTCTTGGATGGTTTCGCCCCCATCACGGCTCGCCATTTGGGGCAGGACTGTGGTGCCAGCGGCGTAAGCAAAGAAGCGGATGGATCCATCACCCATCGCCCAGTTTCCTCCACCTGAATGCATGCTCCAGAAATGGGTGACGGCACATCGGTTCGTGGCAACATCGGGGGAAAAATAACCCGGAGTGGTGCAACCTGTGACGATGGAACTTTCCCTGTTAGGATTGGCCATGACTGAATTAAAATCCGATCCTCTCCAAGATCCCCAGCTTCTATCATTGGCCGGGGGCCTTTCACCAATCATGGTGGTGTTGCTCAGTCCGTCCAAGACACCGGAGAAGTTTGGCGGAGCCTGGGTTTGCGATGCCCAACTATACACGGCGAAGATGCCGTTTCGCGCGTTGCTGCCAAAGAAACCGTTTTCATTCCATTCATCATTTCCCGACACACCGACATAGCTGGTGAGGGCTCTTGCAGGATTGTACTGCGTGGCCAATTGAGATACCAGAACATCGCTGGGGCACTCGAATATCTGTACCCTGTTGCCGCCAATTGAATTGACGGTGGAAGCGATATTGGCGGTGGATGAGATGCCAAGCAATGGAGTCGGTAGATTTTGTTGCTCAATATATGGAAGAAGTCTCATGAACCATCCGCCAGTGGATTGGGTCGTCGCTGGAATAACATTCCAAGAAAAGGTCGTGTACTGGCCCCATTGGTTCGCGCTTGGGTTTTTGGGCCTGGCCGAGGGAAATGTGTTGTAAGCGTCATGGTAAGCATGGACGGAAAGTCCGATCTGCTTCATTTTATTCGCGCAACTCATCCGGTTGGCGGCTTCACGGACTTTCTGGACCGCCGGCACCAACAGCCCAATGAGGACCGCGATGATGGCGATCACAACCAGAAGTTCAATCAGGGTGAATGCTGTGCGGACCGTGGCACGGAGGTTGTTCCCCATGAGCGCTTCCTTGATAAGTCAATGAGGCGAGTCGATTGCGGGGAGGGAAGCAACCTTGTTTAATATTTATTTCATCAGGAGTGGGCTTGTCAACTCATTGCTTTTCGATTGAGTGTCTTTTACACATGCTTTGCCCTGATCAATGGCCGCAAATTCCAACTTTTGACATTCGCCTCGACGAAACCACTCACCAAGGCGCGGCCGGTGATGGGATCCATGGACCTGCCGCGCCTTGGTGATGAGCGGCTTCACAGCAGTCGCTTGGCCGCGGTGCCGATCAGCGAGTCGGGGGAGTTCGAGTCCCTCACATCACCAGACGCTTCCCAGAACATGACGCCCCCCAATCCCTTCGACATGAGGTAGTCGATTTTCAGGTTGAGCGATTGCGTGTTCTCGAAGGTGCTGAACCAGCCTCCCTCCACCGTGGGGGCGTATACATACGGCACTCCAGCGGTGGCATCCCAGTACAGCTTGTACACCGATGGCTGGGTTTTGACCTTGTTGAGGAGGTCGGCGTAATCAACCGAGCCATTTTCCCAGGTTCCCGAGCCGGCTCCGGCCGCTGACTGGAACAGGCCATTGCTGGCGGGGCCCACCCCTCGCCAGCTTCGCCCGTAGATGGGAGCGCCCAGTACCATCTTTTCAGCGGGAACCCCGGCCGCGAGGTAGGCGTCCACCGTGTAAGCGATGGTGTAGCGCGCCCCCTCCGCCGACGGATCGGCCGGGTTGGCGTAGAGCGCTGCCTGGTGGTTGGTCGTGTTTTCCCAAGCGCCGTGGTAGTCGTAGGTCATCAAATTCATGAAGTCGAGCGACTTCGCCAACGCCGCCGCTTCCAGGTTGACAATCTTGTCAAACCCGGCCGGCAGGGCGATGGAAATGAGCCTGTGCCCACCGTCGAGCGCGTCGGCGGCGTTGAACTGCCTGCGGATTTCCTCGACCAGCAGCGTGTAGTTGCGCTTGTCCTCAGGCCGGTAGGTGTTCGAGGAGAGGCCGCCGGAAACCGGATATTCCCAGTCGAGATCGACTCCATCGAAGCCGTATTGCCTGCAGAACGCCACGCATGAGGCGGCAAACCCGGCCCGTGAGGCGTCGGTGAGCGCCACATCGGAGAACTTGTCCGAGAGGGTCCAGCCGCCGATGGAGATCATGATCTCGAGGTTGGGACGGGCGGCCTTGAGTAGCTGCAATTGGTGGAAGTTTCCGCGCAGCGGCGTGTTCCAGGTGTCGGACCCGAACGGTTTTTCCACAGCGGCCCAGGAATCGAAAAGCCCCACCTCGCCGGAATCGGTGATCTTGGCGAAGGCGTAATTGATGGTGGTGAGCTTGTCCACCGGCAGGTCGGCAACGGTGTAGTTGCGGCCGTAGATGCCCCATTCGGCGAAGTAGCCGACCACGCGCTTCCTTGCCGCGCCCGGGACGGGGTTGGGACTTGGTGCCGGCGCCGGAGCGGCATCGTCGTTGACGATGGTGCCGGTGGCCGTGGCGGTGGCGATCACCGCGCCCGTCGCCGCCGAAATCGTCACCGACAGGGTTTCGTCGGGTTCCACGGAGGTATCGCCGATGACCGGAACCGCGATGGTTGCCGAAGTGGCGCCCGCGGCGATCGTGATGGTCGAGGCGGCAAGGGCCTGGTAGTCGGATCCGGCCACCGCCGCGCCGTCGGCGGTTTTCACGGTGAGCGTGACGGGAGTGGCGCTCGCGGCGGAAAGCGAGACGGAGAAGTTGAGCGACCGGGTTCCCGAGTTGCCCTCCACGACGCTGGCACCAGCGATGGAGACGGTCGGTTGGGGTGCCGGGGCGGGAGCCGGGGTGGGCGCTGGAACCGAACCCGCTGAAAGCAGGAAGTTCGTCGGCCGTGGATAGGTCGAGCCGGCGACTCCACCGTACCCGAATGAAACCGATCCGTTGACGGGGATGGAATCGTTCCAGCCGGCGCTGGCCACGGTCCAGCGGTTGCCGACCCGGCTGACAATCCTGGCATCCCAGATGGAGGAAATGGTGCCGTCGTAGTCGAATGTCAGGTTCCAACCGGAAAGCCCCGTTGGCCGCTGGTTGGTGATCGTCACCTGCCCGTTGTAGCCGGTGCCCCAGTCGCTCGTCACCTGGAAGCGGACCTCCCCGGTGCCGGCGGCGACATCATCGTTGACGATGGTGCCGGTGGCCGTCGCCATGCCAAGCGTGGCGCCCGTCGGGCCCGACAGCTTGACGGACAGCGTTTCGTCCTGCTCGACCATGGTGTCGCCCGATACGGCCACGGAGACGGCCTTGGATCTTTCCCCCGGAGCGAAGGTGAGGGTTCCGCCGGCCTGGGTGAAATCCGAGCCGGCGGTGGCCGTGAGGGATGCCGTGGAATAGGCCACGGTCACCGCGACCGCGGATTTCGCTGAAAGTGTGACCGGGAAAACCAGCATGGATGTTCCCGAGTTGCCTTCCGTCACCTTGGCGTTGGCGACCGAAACCGAGGGCAGGAGCGGGTTCGTCGCGCCCAAGGGGACCCCGTTCACCGCGTAGTTGGCCGGCATGGCACCGGCGACGGCGCCGGGGGCGGCGAGCAGCCCGAAGCTGACCGATCCGCCCGCGGCGATGTCGCCGTTCCAGCCCGCGTTGGCCACCTGGTAGCGGCTTCCCGACCGGCTTGAGATGTTGGCATCCCAGATGGAGGATATGCCGGCTCCCCAATCGAACTCGAGTTTCCAGTTGTTGATGGGCGAGGCCGTTTCGTTCCTGATGACGAAGGAGCCTTGGAAGCCGCTGCCCCAATCCTGAGTGGTGTTGTAAACCACGGAAATTCCAGCGGGAACCTCACGCCCTTCAAGCCGTTCGAGTGAAGGTTGAAATCCGGCGCTTTTCCTGCATTGGCTCGACACGCGGGGAAACTGGCTGGGTGCCATGAGCGCGACTCCTGTGAAAAGATGTGACGCCTCTCATCAAGCGGAGGCGCGGCAGTCTATGGCAGGAGCCAGCGAAAGACTTCTCGAGCAAGCGTTGTCAATAATGATATAATTTTATAGGTCGTTTCGGCCCTTGTGTTTCACCCCGTTTTCTGCCGACCTTGTGTATAGTCAGGTAACTGATCCGGTTGATAACGGGCCGGTGGCGATCTCACCGGCCTGATGGTTTTTGGAGCTAGTTCCGGCATGAATCCAGTCGCCAGCACCGACCCGGCTATTTGGAAAGTCCTCGAGCATGAGCGCCTCCGCCAGCAGGACGGCCTCGAAATGATCGCCAGCGAGAACTACACCAGTTCCGCCGTGCTGGCTGCGCAAGGCAGCGTGCTCACCAACAAGTACGCCGAGGGTTATCCCGGCAAGCGGTACTACGGTGGTTGCGAGGTGGTGGACGAGGCTGAGAAGCTGGCCATCGAACGGGCCTGCGCGCTGTTTGGCGCCGAGTACGCCAATGTCCAGCCCCACTCGGGTGCCACCGCCAACCAGGCGGTGTACTTTGCCGCCTTGAACCCCGGCGACACGGTGGTGGGCATGAGCCTGGCCCATGGCGGGCACCTCACCCACGGCATGCACCTGAACTTTTCCGGCAAGCTTTACAACTTCAAGCACTACGGCGTGAGGCCCGACGACGGCCGGATCGACTTCGACCAGGTCGAATCACTCTGCAAGGAGCACAAGCCGAAACTGGTGGTCGCGGGCGCTAGCGCCTACAGCCGTACGATCCCCTTCGACCAGTTCGCCGATATCTGCAAGCGCCATGGGGCGCTCTTCATGGTGGACATGGCGCACATCGCCGGGCTTGTGGCGGGCGGTCAGCACCCCAGTCCGCTTCCTTGGGCCGACTTTGTCACCAGCACCACGCACAAGACGCTGCGCGGGCCCCGGAGCGGTTTCATCATGGCCCGCAAGGAATGGGCCCAGAAAATCAACTCCGCCGTGTTCCCCGGCCTGCAGGGCGGCCCCCTCATGCATGTGGTGGCGGCCAAGGCCATCGCCTTCCTCGAGGCCAGCCAGCCGGCCTTCCGGGCCTACGCCGCCCAGGTGGTGGCCAACGCCCGCACCATCGCGCATGAACTCACTTCGCATGGCTTCAAGCTGGTGTCCGGCGGCACCGACAACCACCTCGTGCTGGTGGATGTGAACGCCGCGGGCGTTTCCGGCAGGCAAGCCGAGCGCGCCCTCGACGCCGCCGGCATCACCGTGAACCGCAATGGCATCCCGTTCGACACCCGTCCGCCGCTCGACCCATCAGGCATCCGCGTCGGCACCCCGGCGCTCACCACCCGCGGCATGACCGAGGTGGAGATGCGATCCATCGCCGGCTGGATGGGCAAGATCCTCCGCAATCCAGACGACATGGCACTTCAGGCGCTCATTCGCACCGAGGTGCGTGACCTGTGCAAGAGTTTCCCGGCGCCCCGGGAACATGCCTGAGACTCAGTTGATGTCAACAATGGGAGAGTCCGCCCCGGGCAACCTGTCGGGCCACAGCGAGAACCTGCCCCGGGTCACGCCATCCACATGCCGTTCATTGGGAACATGCGGGAACCACCATTCCCCGAGGATGGCACCCTCGCCGTTCCAGAGGCCTGCATAAGCCACCTGGTACATCGGGTACTGCTTGACGATGACAACCTCGCCGTTTTCGCTGGTGCCGTTCATTTCGAACGGGCCGGGCAGGTCGGCGCCCCGGCCCCGGAGCACGCGGCCATCGAAGCTCATGACGATCCCCCGCATCGGTTGCCGCCCGTAGCCTTCCTGTTCCCACCATCCGGCCCATGGTCCCGTGTAGGGTTGCATCGGAGACCCCTTTCAAGCCAATGTCCGCTTGCCTTTATGTTCCGTGGCGGCGCCGATGGGAGGCCGGAGGCGTGAGTGTCGACATGGCCATGGTTCCCGCGGGCGGCTCCGCATGGAGATCATACCGCCCCTCTCAGGGCGATTGAACCAACTTCACCAGGCGTGTCCGGCGGGCGAGGCGGGCGAGGTCGGCGCGGGCCCCCTCATCACCCGGGCTGAGCCGCCCGGCGATCAAGACGATGCCCTCGGCCGAGGATCGCACGAAATACTCCATCCGCGCCGGCTTTCCCTTCAGCGTGGTGTCGATCGCGAAAGTGGCCAAACCCTGTTCCAAATCTCGCGGACCCTCCACCCGGCCGACGGGTCCGCCGTTTTTCACGAGCCAGCCCTTGGTTTCCTCCAGGTAGGCCGCCGCCGTGGGCCCCTTGCCCGGGGCCGTCAGGGTCACCAGCACGCCGCTGCCGTCGGCGCCGTCGAGCGTCACCTGTTCCTGACGGGCCTGGCCGACGCGCCATCGCCTCGGATATTCCAGCCGCAACGGACCCAGTTCCTCCAGCATGAGCGTGTTGTCATCGTCCGGCGCCAGGCGCGAACCGGCCAATGCCGTCTCCGATAGGTTTTCCGGAATTTCGATCGGAGCGCGGGTGAGGACGAAGCGCCCGTCGAGCGTGCCCCCTTCCTGTCCTCCCGGACCCGACAGCACATGCTTGCCACGCAGCGACAGGTAGGCGATCGACGATCGGGCGATGTCGAAGTAGAGGAATCCCTCCAGTTCCTGCCGGCATGGCCCGTCCTCGTTGGCCCCGTTCACCACGCCCGTGAAGGTGACGCGCGCCACCTGGCGCCTGTCGATCGACTGGACTTCCGCCAGCTTGCAGGCCAGGCCGCCATCCCGGATCGAAACCAGGTCGGTGAGTTCGCGCACCGCCGCCGTCTCAGCGGCCCATGAGACTCCCACCCCGACCTCGCGTCCCGGAAGCAATCCGGCGAGCGCCGGAGTGAACACATCGGTGCGGACCAGTTCGATCTCTCCCCGGGTCAGCGGTGAGTCGGGCGAAAAAGGCACCTCGAGGGTGTCGCGTCGCAGCAGCACCACCCGCTTCACTTCGGGCCTGAAGCCGCTTTCCTGGGCCTGGTCGCC